>DATLOU010000041.1:0-21709 GCA_035536115.1 Rhizomicrobium sp. | reverse complement strand
TCAGGCGCTCTGCGCATAGTGCGGCGAGGTTGCCGCCGACCGCGGACCGCCTTCACGTGCGATCTGGGGTTTTAGCTCTTCCAGCTCGATGAAGTTGTCGGCCTGGCGGCGCAGCTCGTCTGCCACCATGGGCGGCTGAGTGCGGATCGTAGAGACGACGCTGACACGGCGGCCCCTGCGCTGGGCGGCTTCCACCAGGCGGCGAAAGTCACCGTCGCCAGAGAAGATCACGATGTGATCCACCTGTTCAGTCATCTCCATCACGTCGATGGCCAGTTCAATGTCCATGTTGCCCTTGACGCGGCGGCGGCCCTGCGTGTCGGTGAATTCCTTGAGCGGCTTGGTGACGACCGAAAAACCATTGTAGTCGAGCCAATCCACCAGCGGGCGCAATGGCGAGAATTCCTGATCTTCGGCAACGGCGGTATAGTAGAACGCGCGTACCAAGATGCCCTTGCGCGCGAAGAGTTCGAGCAGGCGCTTATAGTCGATGTCGAATTGCAGGCCCTTTGCCGCGCCATAGAGGTTGGCGCCATCGATGAACAACGCCAGTTTTTCCTGCGGATAAAAAAGCATCATGAACTCCTATGACAAAAGCGGCAGAAGCGGAATACGTTCCCCGCACGCCAGTTTTTCTTCTAATCCTTCGCACCTGATCTTCAAGAGAAGTTTTCGCATATGATCGTGATCGCGCTCGGCGCAAATCTGCCGTCTCGTGCCGGAGTGCCGCGCGATACGCTGAACGCCGCTCTGCATGAACTTTCTGACCAAGGCATACGCATGGCCAAAGTTTCATCGTATTACGTCACAAAAGCGTGGCCTGATGCCTCCGATCCACCGTACGTCAACGCGGTGGCGCAAGTTGAGACGGAACTTTCGCCGCGGGAACTTTTGGCGCTGCTGCATCGGATGGAGGAAAGTTTCGGGCGCAAACGGGAAAAAAAGAACGCGCCGCGAACGCTCGACATCGACCTGATCGATTACAATTCGCGGATCGAACGGGGGCCGCCCGAAGTTCCACATCCCCGCCTGAAGGAGCGGGCGTTCGTGCTTGTTCCGCTTGCCGAGATCGCGCCGGATTGGCGTCATCCTTTGACGGGCCAGTCGGTTTCCGAATTGCTTGCCGCGCTTCCAGATGAAGAGCGCGTAATCGCGCGGCTAGACACTCGTAGCTCGGTACGGCGATGATAGAGACGGGTCGGACACGCCACTGGGGACACGACAACGCATGAGCAGTCTTGGCTCTTTTCTTCCGCCGGCTCTCGCGCTTTTGATCATCGTGCGACGCGGGTCAAAGCCACGGCGCGTGAAGGTTGGAACTTTGTGGCGCTTTCCGATCCTGATCTCGCTGCTCGCACTGGTCACACTCGGCGGCTCTACTGCGCCTGGATTGTTGACACTCGCCATGTATGTGGCCGGCTTGGGAGCAGGCGCAGCTGTCGGCTGGTTCTCAGCGCAGCACGTCGAACTCACGTTGGATTCCAAAACCGGAACCATCATGAGCAAGCCCACGGTATTCGGTACAATGATGACTGCCGGCGCTTTTGTTGCCCGCTTCGCTGTTGATTACGTGATGAAAGGCGGGTTGGACGGTGATGCGAGTACGCCTGCCTTTGCGATGCATCACGCGACATCCATCGTGGGCTTTACTGATGCGCTGCTCCTCTTCGTTGCCGCGCGCAGCCTGGCCGGGGCATGGCACATGTGGATCAGAACGCGCCCGCTGCTCGAGCAGCACAAGGCGGCGCAGCTCGAGGTTACAGGCCAGAAGTAGAGTGTCGGGCCGAATCGCCCAAGCTTGTACGGGCGCCATCACTCGTATAACGTCCCCCGCCTTCCGGACGGAACACGCCGATTTGCGTGGTCACATCCGTCCAAGGGTTTGAAAGATAAGGACTTCCATGGCTCGCGTCACCGTCGAAGACTGCGTCGACAAGATTCCGAACCGCTTCGACCTCGTGCTGGTGGCCGGGTTCCGCGCCCGTCAGCTCTCGGGCGGGGCCGATCCTCTGGTTGAACGCGATCGCGACAAAAACCCCGTCGTTGCGCTGCGCGAGATCGCCGCCAAGGAGATCAAGCCGGACGAAGCGAAGGAAGAGTACATCAAGAGCCTTCAGAAGCACGCCGAAGTGGACGAGCCGGAGGAGGCGCGCCCCGACTCCGACGATGCTCGCGAGGACAGCGCATTCCGCCAGGTGACGGAGGAAGAGTTGCTGCGTGCCTTGACGACGGAAGCCCAACGTCGCGCCGAACCGCAGCCTGAGCCGGAAGCGGACTACGAAGAGTAGTTCGCGGCGGCGGGCCTGACCTGGCCACCAGTCGGGCGCTCCGGCGCGCCATTTGAATCAATTTGCTGAATCGCCGCCGCGCCGAGGCGGCCGAGACGGAATGGGAACAAATCCCATTTCGCCTATATACTATGGGAATGAGTGCTCCGGTGTCGCCCGAAAGCAAAGTTGCACAGGCTGAGCCTGCGGTTGCGGCCGCGCCGTCGGCAAAAGGACCGGCGCGCCGGCGGCTGATGCGGCAGACCGAGCTGGTCGACCGCGTCAAAGCCTATGATCCGGATGCCGATGAGGCACTCCTGAACAAGGCCTATGTGTATGCCATGAAGGCGCACGGCAAGCAGTTCCGCGCCTCGGGCGATCCCTACTTCGCCCATCCGTTGGAAGTCGCCGCGATCCTGACCGACCTCAAGCTCGATGTCGCGACCATCGTCACGGCTCTGCTGCACGACACGATCGAAGACACGCTGGCGACGTTCGACGACATCAAGGCCACGTTCGGCGACGAGATTGCGGGTC
The DNA here is from genome assembly GCA_035536115.1 of Rhizomicrobium sp. Taxonomy (GTDB): domain Bacteria; phylum Pseudomonadota; class Alphaproteobacteria; order Micropepsales; family Micropepsaceae; genus Rhizomicrobium. Next base: position 18,905 of record DATLOU010000041.1, on the reverse strand, counting down.
TCGTCGACGGCGTGACGAAGCTGTCGCAATTGGAATTGTTTTCCGAACGCACCAAGCAGGCGGAGAATTTCCGCAAGCTGATGCTCGCTATCACCAACGACATCCGCGTGCTTCTCGTGAAGCTCGCGGACCGGTTGCACAATATGCGCACGTTGCACTTCATCGAGAGTGTGGAAAAGCGTCATCGCATCGCGCAGGAGACGCAGGACATCTACGCGCCGCTCGCCGGCCGCATCGGCATGCAGAATATGCGCGAGGAACTCGAGGATCTCGCCTTCGCCGAACTCAACACCGATGCACGGAATTCCATCGTTACCCGGCTCGCCCGCCTCGATGCGGCATCAGGGGAACGGATCGGACGCATCGCGGACCAGATCAAGCGGAAGCTCGCCGAGCATGGCATCGAAGCCTGGGTCTATGGCCGTGCCAAGCGCGCCTTCTCGATCTGGCGCAAGCTGAAGGACAAGCAACTCAACTTCGAGGCACTGTCGGATATCTTCGGATTCCGCGTCATCGTGAAAAATGAAGACGATTGTTACCGAACACTGGGCGTCTTGCACCAGAATTGGCAAATGGTGCCCTCGCGTTTCAAGGATTTCATTTCGACGCCAAAGACCAATGGCTACCGCTCCATCCACACCACCGTGATCGGCCCGGAGAAGCAGCGCGTGGAAGTGCAAATCCGCACCCAACAGATGCACGATGTGGCGGAGCGCGGCGTTGCGGCGCATTGGCGTTATCGCGAGCATGAAGGCTCGGAAGGCGAGGGCGAGGATCGCGCCTATGGCTGGTTGCGCGAGATGGTCGATCTTCTGGAACGCGAGGACAGCGCCGAGGAGTTCCTCGAGAACTCTCGCCTCAACATGTATCAGGACCAGGTGTTCTGCTTCACGCCGAAGGGAGATCTGATCTCGTTGCCGCGCGGAGCCACGCCGATCGATTTTGCCTACATGCTTCATACCGATATCGGAAACTCGACGGTGGGTGCCAAGGTGAACGGCGCGCATGTGCCGCTGCATACGCCGCTGCGCAACGGCGATCAGGTCGAGATCATCCGGACCAAGGAACAGGCGCCGTCGCCTCTCTGGGAACAGTTCGTCGTCACCGGCCGTGCGCGCGCGGAAATTCGGCGTTTCCTCAGACATGCACAACGCGGCGAACATGTGAAGTTCGGCCGCAACATTCTCAAGAAGGTGTTCGCCGACGAAGGGGTCGAACTGACCGACAAGGCGGTCGGTGAAGTGGCCAAAAAGCTGCACCTCGCCAAAGCGGAGGACGTATTTGCCGAAGTGGGACGCGGCGCGCTCCGCGGCCATGAAGTCCTCGAAGCGGTCTTTCCCGAACTGAAGCGCGATCCCGAACAGCGCAAGCGGTCGGCGTTTGCCGAGCCAAAGACCAAGAAACCGATTTCCATCCGCGGCTTGACGGAGGGGATCTCCTATCGCCTCGGCCAATGCTGCCACCCGCTACCGGGTGATCGCATCGTCGGCATCATGTCTTCCGGGGAAGGCGCGATCATCCACACGATCGACTGCGCCGAACTTGAAAAGGCACAATCCGGCATGGCGGATTGGCTGGACGTGACATGGGGGACCCATGCCGCGGAGGGTGGCCCGTCGATCGCCCGCGTGCTCGTTCGGGTCAAGAATGCACCGGGCTCGTTGGCCTCGGTGATGAACGTGATCGCCAACAACGGCGGCAACATCTTCAACCTGAAGGTGACGAGCCGAAACCCGCTTTACTTCGAATTCAACGTCGATATCGAAGTGCGCGATCTGGCCCACTTGCAGAATATTCTGGGCGCGCTACGCGTGAACGCGGCGGTCGAATCGGTCGACCGCGTGCGTGACGCGTCGACGAGTTCGGCCTGAGGACGGCGTACGTCCTCCTTCCATACTCGTTGATGATTGATAGAGACGGCCAATGACCAACGAACAAGTATTGAACGAATTCAGGAAGGCTGGCGCCTTGCTCGAGGGCCACTTCATTCTCTCTTCGGGGCTGCACGCCGACATGTTCCTGCAGAAGGCGCTGGTATTTCAGGACGCCAAGCGCACGGCGAAATTGTGCAGGGCGCTTGCCGCGAAGGTCCGTGCCGAAATCAAACAGGAATTCACCGCGATCGTTTCGCCTGCGGTGGGCGGAATCGTTCCAGGCTACGAAATGGGCCGTCAGTTGGGCTTGCCGGCGATGTATGTCGAGCGGGTGGAAGGTCGGTTTCAATTGCGTCGGAATTTCCACCTCGACAAGAACCAGCCTGTGTTGATGGTGGAAGACATTATCTCGACCGGCGTGTCGTCGCGCGAATGCATTGAGGCGATCAGAGCGGCTGGCGGAAAGCCTGTCGCTGCGGCGTGCCTGATCGATCGCTCGGGCGGCAAGGCGAAGGTCGGCGTGAAGCTCATCGCGCTGGCGACGATCAAGGTTCCCGCGTGGCAAGCGGACAAGTTGCCGCCGCATCTGCGCAACATGCCGGCCGTGAAGCCCGGCAGCCGGGGTCTTCAGTGACGGGCTGGCCTCGCGCGTTCGCTGCGCTGTTAGGGATGCTGCCCGGTGTGGCATTGGGACAGACCGATGAGATCCAGGTCTATGACGCCAGCATCGCCAAACCGGGCATTTTCAATTTGACCTGGCACAACAACTACACGCCGTCGGGCCGCAAGACACCTGACTTCGCCGGTGGAATCGTTCCCGACCATGCCTGGAACGGCGTGACGGAGTGGGCGTATGGGGTGACCGATTGGTTCGAGGCGGGGCTTTATGCGCCACTCTATTCGATCTCCAGCTCGGGCAATCTCAAATTCGCGGGCACCAAGCTTCGCGCTCTCTTCGTCGTGCCCGATGCCGAGAGCAGGGATTTCTTCTATGGGGTGAATTTCGAGTTCAGCTACAATTCCACAAGTTGGGACGCCAAGCGGTTCACCTCGGAGATCCGTCCCATCATCGGTTGGCGGTTCGGCCGGTTCGACTTCATCTTCAATCCGATTCTGGATAACTCCTATGAAGGATTGTCGCGGCTCGATTTCGCGCCCGCTACGCGATTTGCCTACCACGTCGACGAAAAATGGGGCGTAGCGCTTGAGGAATATGATGATTTCGGGCCGCTCCGCAGATTCTTTTCGGCGGAAGCGCAATCCCACCAACTCTTCCTTGTCGCCGACTACGATGCCGAGCCAGTGAGTGTCGAAACCGGCATCGGCTTCGGTTTGACGCAGGCTTCGGATAATCTGGTGTTGAAGCTGATCCTGTCGCACGACTTGAATTGAAAGCAATGAACGCGAAAAACGATCTACGATTGGGTGTAAACATCGATCACGTGGCGACCGTGCGCGAGGCGCGCGGTAGCGCCTATCCCGATCCGGTGCGTGCCGCAAGACTGGCCGAGGTTGCGGGCGCGGATGGCATCACGGCTCATTTGCGCGAAGACCGGCGGCACATCTCGGACGCCGATATCGCCCAATTGTCGCGCGAACTTCGTATTCCGCTCAATCTCGAGATGGCGGCGACGAATGAAATGCTTGCGATTGCGCTCAAATTCAGACCGCATGCGGCCTGCATCGTTCCGGAAAAGCGCGAAGAACGTACCACCGAAGGGGGCATCGACGTTGCCGGCCAGCACAACCGCCTTGCCCCGCTCGTCCGTCAACTCGGCGGCGCTCGCATACGTGTGTCCATGTTCGTCGAACCAGAGAAAGTGCAACTCGACGCTGCGAAGGCACTGGGCGCGCCAGTCGTGGAATTGCACACCGGAGCGTATTGCGAGGCCGTCGGCGCGGAGCGCGAACGTCTCCTGCACAAACTGAGTGACGGTGCAGCCTATGCCGCATCGATCGGGCTCGAAGTTCATGCGGGGCATGGCCTGACGTTCGACAATGTGAAGCCGATCGCGGCCATACCAGAGATCAGAGAGCTCAACATTGGCCATTTTCTTGTCGGCGAAGCGATCTTCGTGGGTCTCGAAAATTCGATCAAACGCATGCGTGCGCTGATGGACGAGGCGCGCGTTCCACAACGCATTGCCGCGAAATGATGCTTCGGCGCGCCCAAAGCACGGACTTGCCTATGGACGACGTGGCATGATCATCGGCATTGGCTCCGATCTCATCGATATTCGCCGTGTGGATAAGAGCATCGAGCGCTTTGGCGAGCGCTTTCTCGGCCGCATCTTCACATCCGTGGAGCGCGAAAAATCAGATAAGCGCGCGCAGCGTGCCGCGTCGTATGCCAAGCGCTTTGCCGCCAAGGAGGCATGCTCGAAGGCTCTGGGAACCGGACTGCGTCGTGGCGTGTTCTGGAGGGATATGGGAGTCGTCAATCTGCCCGGAGGCAAACCGAGCATGAAACTGACCGGCGGCGCCTTGAAACGTCTGGAGGAGATCACGCCGGCGGGCCACTGCGCCCAGATCGATTTGACCATCACCGACGATTTCCCGTTGGCGCAGGCGATTGTCGTTATTTCGGCCGTTCCAGGTCGAACTTAATCATTTTGCCATCGGAACCTTGACGTTCCTGTATCTGCCCCATCTATAGAGTATGAAATGCCAGATGATCCGAAGATGAGCGAAACGAACGACAATGCGACGGTTCCGGTTTCCAAGGAGAAGCGCGGCGAATCCTGGTTGGAAACTTTCAAGACCGTTGCGTACGCGCTGTTGATCGCCTTCGTCATCCGGACGTTTCTCTTCCAGCCCTTCAACATTCCTTCCGCGTCGATGGAAGCCACGCTGCTCGTCGGCGACTATCTCTTCGTCGAGAAGTATGCCTACGGCTACAGCCGCCACTCCTTTCCATTCAGCTTGGCACCGTTCTCCGGCAGGGTGTTTGCTTCCGAGCCCACGCGCGGCGACGTGATCGTCTTCAAAATGCCCAACCAGAACTCGCCACTCTATATGCAGGACTTCATCAAGCGTTTGATCGGACTACCCGGCGACCACGTCCAGATGGTCAACGGAGTGCTCTATCTGAACGACAAGCCGGTGCCCCGGGTCCGTGTTGCGGATTATGTCGAACCGGACGGTTTCGGCGGAACCCACCACGTCCGCCAGTATCGCGAGACGCTTCCAAACGGGAAATCCTATCTCACGCTGGACCGCTTCGACAGCGAAGCGGACAACACCCCGGTCTTCATTGTACCGCCCGGCACCTATTTCATGATGGGCGACAACCGCGACAATTCTGACGACAGCCGCGCGGCAGTGGGCTACGTTCCAGCCGAAGACCTTGTTGGCAAGGCGGAACTGCGCTTCTTCTCCATCGATGAGACAGCAATCTGGTACGAACCCTGGACATGGCCCGGCGCCATCCGCACGCGGCGCATGTTCACCGTCATCGACTGACCTCGAAACGCGCCTGGGACACGTTTTCGCCGATCGCGAGCTTCTTCGTCGCGCGCTCACGCACTCGAGCGCGAATGCGGTCGTGTCAAACGAGCGGTTGGAATTTCTGGGCGATCGCGTCTTGGGCCTGATCGCGGCTGAGAAGCTGCACGCGCTCTATCCTGGCGATGCCGAGGGCGCCCTTGCGCTGAAGTTCAACGCGCTGGTGCGTCAGGAAACTTGCGCAAAGGCGGCAGAAGCGGCGGGGCTCGCGGATCAACTGATTCTGGCCAATTCGGAATCGAGCAGCGGCGGGAGACGGAAGGCCGCCATCTTGGCGGGCGCCTGCGAAGCCGTCATTGCGGCGCTATATCTCGACGGCGGCTTGGAGGCGGCGCGGCGGTTTGTGGAGTGCTATTGGAACGACGCATTCGGCGCCCTCGATCGCGATATGCGCGACGCCAAGACGATGCTGCAGGAGTGGGCCCAGGCCCGCCGGGGCAATTCGTCGGCCCCCGCCTATTCGCTCATCAGGCGCGAGGGGCCAGACCACGCGCCCCGCTTTCTCGTCGAGGTATCCGTGAGCGGATATGCGGCACACACCGGCGAAGGTGGCTCGAAGCGCGAAGCCGAGCAGGATGCTGCGCGGAATATGCTGAAGAGCCTGGGCCTGGCGCGATGACACGGCGCTGTGGTTTTGCCGCGATCATCGGAGCGCCAAACGCGGGAAAGTCGACTCTGGTCAACGCTCTGGTCGGCTCGAAGGTGGCGATCGTCAGTCCCAAAGTACAAACAACACGCATGTCGGTGCGCGGCGTTGCGCTCGTAGGTGACACACAAATCGTCTTCATCGATACGCCAGGTATTTTCAAGCCGCGGCGGCGGCTCGACCGCGCGATGGTCGATGCTGCCTGGGCCGGCGCCGGTGAGGCCGACTGCATCGTCCTCCTCGCCGACGCTGAGGAACTTGCGACAAACCCAAAGGGCCTCGCGGCAAGCGATACGCATGCGATCATCGAAGCGCTCAGAGCGGACAAGCGCAAAGCGGTGCTCGCGCTCAACAAGATCGACGGCATGAAGCGCACTGATCTCCTGCCGCTTGTCCAACAGTTGAGCGGTGAAGGCGATTTCGAAAACGTTTTCTTGATCTCGGCGCTCAAAGGCGACGGTATTGGCGACGTGAAGACCTGGGTCGCCTCGCGCATGCCGGAAGGCCCATGGCTTTATCCCGAAGAGCAGGCGGCCGATATCCCTTCGCGCCTGCTGGCGGCGGAGATCACACGGGAGAAGATCTATCTGCGTCTGCACGATGAATTGCCGTATGCCTGCGCAGTCGAGAGCGAGAAATGGGAAGAGCGCAAAGACGGGTCGGTTAAGATTGACCAGACGATCTACGTTCAGCGCGAAGGTCAGAAGGCGATCGTGCTGGGAAAGGGCGGTGCGATGATCAAGTTGATCGGCGAAATGTCACGCAAGGAACTCGAGGAGCTGTTTCAGCGGCGCGTTCACCTGTTTCTGTTTGTCAAAGTGCAAGAAGACTGGTCCGAGCAGCGCGATCGCTTTCGCGCCATGGGTCTGAATTTTCCGGAGGCGTGAATGCCTGCCCTTGATCTCGTGGCGCGTTAAGGGATGGAATGGTCAGACGATGCCATCGTGCTGTCCGCTCGCCCACACGGCGAGACCAGCGCGATTCTGGAAGTTCTGACGCACCATCACGGTCGCCATCTCGGGTTGGTTCGTGGCGGCGCATCCCGTCGCTCGCGGCCGTCTCTGCTCCCCGGCAATACGCTGCGCGTGATTTGGCGCGCACGCCTCAACGAGCATCTTGGGAGCTTTACGGTCGAGCTTGTGACGGCGCGAGCGGGCGAAATGCTCGAGAGCCGCGAGGCTCTCGCGGGCTTGAACGCTTTTTGCGCCGTCGTCAGCGCCGCCATGCCGGAACGCGAAGCGCACCAGCAACTATTCGACGCCGGAAACATCCTGCTGGACGCCATGCGGGACGAGGATTTTGCCCACTGGGGCGCGTTATACGTTCGCTTTGAAGCGGGTCTGCTGGAGGCGCTGGGCTTCGGTCTCGATCTGTCGCGTTGTGCCTCGACCGGCGCAGTCGACAATCTCGTTTACGTTTCACCGCGCACGGGCCGAGCGGTTTCGCGCGCGGCCGGCGAACCCTACAAGGACCGGTTGTTCGTGCTTCCAGGCTTCCTTCTTGGGACCCAGAACGCTGCGCCCAACAATCTAGAAGTTGCGGCGGGCTTGCGTCTGACCGGGCATTTCCTGCTGGAACGCGTGCTACGACCGCACGACCGAGAAATGCCTTCGACCCGGCTGCAACTGGATGGTCTGGCGTCACGCGAATCGTAATAAGGAAGCGTTGTGGCCGACATCAAAGACGACATTCGCCCCGAACAGTTGAGCAAGGCGCTCGGCGAGCGCTATCTCGCCTATGCGCTTTCGACGATCACGATGCGCGCCTTGCCCGATGCGCGCGACGGGTTGAAGCCTGTGCATCGCCGTGTCTTGTGGGCGATGCGGCTCCTGGGCCTCAATCCGAATGCGGGGTTCAAAAAGTCGGCACGGGTCGTCGGCGACGTCATCGGCAAGTACCATCCGCACGGCGACCAATCGGTTTATGACGCGCTCGTGCGTCTCGCGCAGGACTTTGCAGTGCGCTATCCGCTCGTCGACGGGCAGGGCAATTTCGGCAATGTCGACGGCGATAATCCGGCCGCGATGCGCTACACGGAAAGTCGGCTGACCGAGGTCGCGCAACAACTGCTCGAGGGCCTTGACGAGAACGCGGTCGATTTTCGCACCACCTATGACGGGGAAGAAGAGGAGCCGATCGTTCTTCCGGCTGCGTTTCCCAACCTCCTCGCCAACGGCTCATCGGGGATCGCAGTGGGAATGGCGACGTCCATTCCGCCGCACAATCTGGGCGAACTCTGCCAGGCTCTGGTCGCGCTCATCGACAATCCCAAGGTGCAGGATCGCACCTTGCTCAAGTTCGTGAGAGGTCCGGACTTTCCGACCGGCGGTGTGCTGATCGACAGTTCCGAAACCATTGCCGAGGCGTACAAGACCGGTCGTGGCGGATTTCGGGTGCGCGCGCACTGGACGAAGGAGGAAGGCGCGCGCGGCACCTATCAGATCGTCGTCGACGAAGTGCCCTATCAAGTCCAAAAGGCCAAGCTGATCGAGCGGATCGCCGAATTGCTCGAGCAAAAGAAACTGCCCCTGCTCGACGATGTCCATGACGAGAGCGCTGAAGATGTCCGCATCGTCCTCACGCCGAAGAGCCGGACCGTGGAAGCCGAGATTCTGATGGAGCAATTGTTCCGCCAGACCGACCTCGAAACCAAGTTTGCTCTTAACTTGAACGTGCTTGACGGCGGGCTCGTGCCGAAGGTGATGAGCCTGCGCGAGGCCCTGCAGGCCTTCGTCGATCATCGCCGCGAGGTGCTTGAGCGGCGCACGGCGCACCGGCTGGAAAAGATCGCAGCGCGGCTCGAAGTTCTCGACGGCTATCTTGCGGTCTACTTGAACCTCGACAAGGTCATCAAGATCATCCGCACGGAAGATGAACCCAAGCCCAAGTTGATGAAGACGTTCAGCCTGAGCGATACGCAGGCCGAAGCCATCTTGAACATGCGCCTGCGATCACTTCGCAGGCTCGAGGAAATCGAAATTCGCGCGGAGCGGGACGCGCTGGCAAAGGAGCAGAAAGAGCTCAAGAAATTGCTGACCTCGGACAAACTGAAATCCGAGAAACTGATCGAGGAGGTCAAAGCCGTCGACGCGCGGTTCGGAGGAAAAACGGAGCTTGGTCGTCGTCGCACGAAGATCATCGAAGCCCGCCACATCGACAAGATCGAGGCCTTGGCCGAAGAGGTCGCAACCTTGGAGTCCACGGTCGAACGCGAGCCGATCACAATCGTCTGCTCGGAAAAGGGATGGCTGCGCGCTTTCAAGGGACACCAGGAGCCGAGCGAAGCGGTCAAGTATCGTGAGGGCGACCGCGAGCGCTTCTGGATTCATGCGCAGACCACCGACAAGCTGATGATGCTGGCCACAGACGGTCGGGTTTTCACGCTCGATTGCGCGAAGCTTCCGGGCGGACGCGGCAATGGAGAAGCCATCCGAGCGTTCATCGACCTTCCGCCGGAGTCCGATCTCGTCGCCATGTTCGCGCACAAATCGGGTCGCAAACTGTTGCTGGCGGCAACCACTGGCCATGGGTTCGTGACCAACGAGGATGATGCGGTGGCCATGACGCGCTCGGGGAAGCGTGTGATGAATGTGAAAGCGCCGGGAGAAGTCGCCGCCTGCAAGACGGTCGAAGGCGACAGCATTGCGGTCGTTGGCGAGAATCGAAAGCTCGTCATCTTCGGACTCGACGAAGTTCCCGAACTCGCGCGCGGGCAGGGCGTCTATCTCCAGCGCTACAAAGATGGCGGGCTACTGGATGTGACGTCGTTTTCCTGGGCCGACGGGCTGCGCGATGCGAACAACCGCAACTGGACACCATCCGAACTCAAGGATTGGCGGGGCGCACGCGCGCAAGCTGGGCGCCTGGTTCCGCGCGGCTTCGCAAAATCAGGCAAGTTTGGTTCTACGACCGACTCGGCAGATTAATGCGCGTTGCCTTGACCAACGTCGCCGCTGTCGCCGGTCGCGTTGCCTGCGGGCGGCGTACTCGCATTGTGAGGACCGGTCTGTCCGATGTCGGCTCCCTCGACAGGGGTTGCAGCATTGACTGGCGCCGGCGCGCTCGCAACGGCCGGCGCCGGAGCGGCCGGCTTGGAACTGGTCGACGGAAAATAGGAGACGATCAAAAGGATCCCGATGAGCGCGACGATTGCGAATGCCGCGTAACGCCAAATGCGGTGAGATGCCGGCGGCAGACGAGATAATAAAGCGGACGCGTTCGTCGGCCTCGCTTGAGTTGGTGTTGATGCAGTCTTCGCGAAGTTGACGTTGCCTGCAGAAGCTGTGGGAGAGACCCTGCCGGCCGGTTGCGGGGCATGTGTGTCGGCTGTGGCGGTGCCGCTCGAATCGTCTGTCGCGGGTCTGCCAACCATGTAACCAATGCCGCGCATCACGCGGCGAAACTCGGCATGCGACCCATCTCCGGTCCAAGTGCTGAGGTCGGCCGTTTGGATCTGGCGAAAGCCGGCGGGAGGCCGAACCATTTCCTTAAGAACGGGGACCAAGATATTGCGTTGCTGAGCTTCTTCGGCTTCGTCCCTCACGAAGTCCGATTGAATGGAGTGTTGCGACCAGACGACCACGGCGGCTTTGCAGGTCTGTAGCTCGCTGTCGATGGTCTCTCGGTAACGCTTGCCGACCAGAAGATCCCAATCCCACCAGACACTGAAACCTTCGGACTGCAGTTGGGAGGCAAGCCTCTCGACCCAATCGCGGTCTTCGCGGGAATAGGAAATGAAGATCTCGGCCATGAAACCCCTCTCGGAGCGGGACTTTATGGGAAAGGCTTGCAGGCGCAAGCACCGGCGTGGACGGACCCGCCATTTGACGGCATCGTGCCGGCCGGACTTTGCCGGAGGCTCGCATGGACTTCCAGGATATTCTGTACGCGACCGATGGCGCCGTCGCGACGATCACGCTGAACCGGCCCAAATACCGCAATGCGCTGAGCTACCGGATGTTGGACGAAATCGACGCGGCGTTCGCGACGGCCGGAAACGACACATCAGTTCGCGTCGTCGTCATTCGCGGCGCAGGCGGCACATTTTCATCGGGGCATGATCTTGGAACGCCTGAGGCGCTCGAATATCGCGAGGCGCTTGGGGCTGCGCCAGGAACGATCGAAGCCTACGATCAGTTCAAGAAATACAATCTCGATCTGCACTTGCGCTGGCGCAATTTTCCCAAGCCTACAGTCGCTATGGTCGAAGGCTACTGTATTTACGCCGGCTGGATGCTGGCGGCGAACTGCGATGTCGTTTTCGCGGCATCGAGTGCCGAGTTTTTGGCAGGGTTCGTCGAGTACATGTCGATCCCATGGGACATCGGAATCCGCCGGGCTAAGGAACTATGCTTCGAGAGTCGCTTCATCTCGGCACAGGAAGCTTGCGACTTCGGTTTCGTCAACCGTGTCGTTGCGCCGTCCGAGCTTGAGAAGGAGACCTACAGCTACGCGCACCGCGTTGCCGAGAACAGTCCCGATGCGCTGCGCTTTGCGAAGATCCAGATGAACAAGGCGCAGGACGCACAGGGTTTTACCAACGCGCTCGAAGACTCGCTCGGCGATTATCAGGCCATGATGTACCTGCTTGGGCGTGAACAGATGCGGGTTGGTGGACAGCGTAGGCTTCTCACCGTCGATCTCGCGGTGAAGGGTCGAAAGCGCGAACGCTACGGTCAGAACTGAATCGGGAACGACGTTGACTCGCGTCGCGTGCGTAGCGACCCACTGGCGCGGCGTATCGCATCTGCTAGGGTCGAAAAACATAGCCTCGCGGGGAGAAGCGATTTGACGCGTGAAAGCACCGCCGCGCAGCCTAGCGCGACGATCGCTGGTCGGTCGCGCCGCTACATCCTCGTGATGCTTACGCTCGTATATGTCATCAACTACCTTGATCGGAACATTCTCAACATTCTCTTGCCAGCCATAAAGGCGGAATTTCGGCTGACGGACGCCGATCTCGGCTTTTTGTCAGGAACAGTCTTTGCCATTCTCTACGCAACGCTCGGCGTCCCTTTGGCGTGGCTTGCAGATCGCGCCAACCGGCGCAACGTCATTGCCTACTCCATGATGCTCTTCAGCCTGATGACGACATTGTCCGGGTATGCCGCGTCGTTCGGCCAACTCGTTGCGGCGCGGATCGGCACGGGTATCGGCGAGGCCGGGACTTCGCCATCGGTCAATTCGGTGATCTCGGATCTCTATGCGCCAAAAGAGCGGGCAGGAGCGCTCTCCTTCTATGCGGCGGGACTCAATATCGGCTTATTGATTGCCTTCGCAGGCGGCGGTTGGATCGAGCAGCATTTCGGTTGGCGCAACGCTTTCCTTGCTGCCGGTGTTCCCGGTCTAGTTGTTGCGCTCCTCTTCATCTTCACGGTCCCAGAGCCAACGCGCGGTCATGTGGAACAACTCACGGATACCGGCCGTGCACCTTCGCTCAGGGAGTCTGTCCGTTACATGTGGCGGCAGCGCTCCATCCGCTTCATCGCGCTCGGAACGGCTCTCAGTTCGTTTGGAGGCTATGCGGTAACGACGTTCATCTCGGGCTTCTTGATCAACCTGCATCACCTGAACCCACAACAAACCGGCTGGATCGTTGCTTGCCTGTTTGGCATCGTCGGCGGTAGCGGAACCTTCTTCTCCGGCATCGTGGCGGATTGGCTCGGCAAGCGCGACGTTCGCTGGAACCTGAATATCGTCGTCATCGCAATTTTGTGCGCGCTGCCGTTCTTCCCTTTCTACTTTCTAGCGCAGAATCTCGCACTGACTCTGGCATGCGCCATTCCGCCAACTCTGATCGGAGCGGCTTATCTCGCGCCCTCCTATGCGATGGTGCAGAGTCTGGTACCGCTTCGCATGCGCACGCAGGCGGCAGCAATACTCCTTTTCGTGCTGAACATTATCGGCTTCGGCACGGGTCCCTATCTTATCGGGCTGGAGAGCGATCTGTTGCGGCCGTCGCTGGGCGCCCAGTCCATTCGCTGGGCGTTGCTTTCGACAGTTACGACTTGGTTCATTGCAGCTTGGTGCTTTTGGATGGCGACCCGAACGCTCAAGGCTGATCTTGCCGATAGTGCTGGCACTAGGGCGCCGCTTTCCGAAGTCGCTGTATGAAGGTCTCTGACAAATGACGAACCGACCAGGATTGTGAGGACAGAGTGAGCGAAGGCGTGATTGGCGGAATGTCAAACCGGCATCGCCACTACATTCTGTTCATGGTCACGCTAGTCTATGTCGTCAACTACCTTGATCGCCAGATTCTCGCGATCCTTTTGCCTTTGATAAAGGCCGAGTTCGGCGTGTCCGATTCGGCGCTGGGTCTGCTGGCCGGCCCCGCCTTCGCTGTGATTTATGCGACGCTCGGTATTCCGCTCGCGTTCGTTGCCGATCGCGTCAACCGGCGCAACATCATCGCCGGTTCGATGGCGCTGTTCAGCCTTATGACGGTGGTTTGCAACTTCGCGACCAGTTTCATGCATCTGCTGCTTGCACGTTTCGGCACCGGTATCGGCGAGGCTGGCACGGGTCCTTCGATCAACTCGATTATCGCCGATCTCTATCCGCCGAAACAAAGAGCCACGGCACTATCGATCTATTCGGCCGGACTGAACATTGGACTCCTGCTTGCCTTCTTCGGGGGCGGTTGGATCGCTCAGAATTATGGCTGGCGCGCCGCGTTCCTCGTGTCCGGATTGCCCGGGCTTGTTCTCGTCGTGCTTTTTCTGCTGACGGTGGAAGAGCCGAAACGGGGACACAGCGACGGATTGGCGGACGAGACCGATGCGCCCGGTCTGTTGACGACTGCCAAATTCTTGTGGTCTCGGCGATCCTTTCGCTTCATCGCGCTGGGTACGTCGCTGAGTTCTTTCGGCGGCTATGCGGCAATTGCCTTTGTGCCTTCGTTTCTAGCTCGCTCGCACGGAATGTCGCCGGCGCAGATTGGCTTCCTGCTTGCCGTGACCACTGGCGTCTTTGGTTTCATTGGAACAGCGTTTTCCGGTGTCATCGCGGACCGCGTGGGCAGAGTGGATCTGGGACGCACGATGCTGGTACCCGTGTTCGCGACGCTCATCGGCGCGCCGTTCGCACCGGTATTTTATCTCTCTCCGAGCCTGGCATGGACAATCGTGGCGCTCTGTATTCCGTCTTTGCTTGGCGCGGCCTACCTCGGGCCCGCTTATGCTGCGACTCAGGGTCTTGTACCTCTGCGAATGCGAGCCACCGCTGCGGCGATACTCTTGTTCGTCCTCAACATGATCGGATTGGGACTTGGACCACAGACAGTCGGAATTCTGAGCGACCTGCTTCATCCGCGCCTCGGTTCCGATTCATTGCGGTGGGCGCTGCTGTCGACCCTCATCACGGGTTTGGCAGGTGGATTCTGTTACTGGCAAGCCAGCCGAACCCTGCACAAGGAGATGATGAGCGTCGCCCGTACCTAGCGCTGCGCATGCGTCGCGCGTCGTTCTTTCTAGTGACGTCGCAGCTCGTAAAGCGCGACTGCGGCTGCGTTGGAGACATTCAGGCTGTCAATGGCCGGTTCGATAGGCAGATACGCACTCACATCGCAGTGTTCGCGAACGAGCTTGCGGATGCCGGCGCCTTCCGAGCCAAGGACGAGAACAGTGTCGCCGTCATGTGCAACGTCTTTCAGGGGACCGTCGGCGTCTGCCGTCAGAGCAACGCGCCAGAATTCGCGCCGGCCAAGCTCCTCGAGCGTTCGTGCGACATTCACGACGTGCACGATGGGGACCAAGTCGAGCGCACCGGACGCCGCCTTCGCCAGGACGCCCGATTCGGGCGGCGAGTGTCTGTCCTGGACCACGATCGCACTCACTCCGAACGCTGCTGCCGTGCGCAAGATCGCGCCGGCGTTATGCGGATCGGTGATCTGGTCAAGAACGAGAATGATGCGACGGCCCTTTGATGGCAGTTCCAACACCGTCTCCAACGCGAGGCGTGGCAGTGGCTCGCACAGGATTGCGATCCCTTGATGGACCGCACCGTCCGGAAGGTTGCGCGAGACGCCGTGCATGTCGGTGATCTCGTGTTTCAGACGCGCCAGGAGTTTGGGACCGATTTCTTCGGCTGCTCGCTCAGTCAGCAGCGCACGGCGAACGAAACGCTTTGGATTTGAAAGGGCGCTGCGCGACGCGTGCAGACCGTACAGCCAAAGCCCGCTTTCAGGCTTTGTGTCGTGACGTTTGTGGAAGGATCTCTTGCCCCGATCAAACCGGGGTTCGTCTCGACGTTTAGACATTCTGTCCGGGCGTTTCATGCGCGCGCTTATAGTGAAAACAACGCCGGCAGCAAGGCGTGAATATGCCGTAATCTGCCGTTCACGCGATTTTGGCTTTGCAATTCCGGTGCATTGGTGTGTTGTGCGCGCGATGAGACGAGTCAATACCAGGGTCAGCGTACGCAAGCGGCCGCGTTTTGCCGCCACGCGCCTTTTGATGCTTGTCACACTGCTGGCATTTGCAGTCCAGACTTACCTCACCCAAACGCACATTCATCTGGCAAATGAAGGCCAGATCCCGCGCGTTCATGGCCAATTGGTTCTCGGCAAGGCCTCTATCGGAGCACCGCTCGAACGCAGGGATCGCTATCCGGCAAATGAAGACCCTGCCAATTGCCCGTTGTGCCAGGAACTTATCCATGCGGGTCAGTTCGTCACTCCAGTGGCCTCGGTCCTGCTTCTGCCGACGCTTCCGCCTACTGTCATTGAACGCGCGGTTCAATACGCGCCGCTCATTCACGCGATCACGCACATGTGGCGTGGCCGCGCACCGCCTCTCGGCTGAATCAACGAACCTTAGAGCGTGACGCGACGCAGCTTGCTGCGCGCAGATCGCATCCGTTTTTCGCTCTCCCGTGTCTGAAAGAGACATGGGTGCGGCAATGCCGAGAAAGACTCTATGTCCCGCTTAATTCTATTCGCGAACGCCGCGGCGGTGGCGATCGCGTTCATGTTTACGCAGGCCAAGGCTGACGGTGTCGAGACTGTGACAGTCACAGCCGAGAGGCTCAACGAGGCGCGAATTGGTATTCAATCTCAGGTCGGGGCTTCGACCTACACGGTCACGGACGCAAATATCCAGGCGCAGCCAGGTGGAGAAAACAACCTTCTGAACCAGGTCGTGCTGCAGGCACCCGGAGTCGCACAAGATTCCTTTGGTCAGGTGCACATACGCGGCGAGCACAACGGCCTGCAATATCGTCTCAATGGCATCATCATTCCTGAAGGCATCTCGGTGTTTGGTCAGACCCTCGACCCGCGCTTTGTCGGGTCATTGAAGCTGATCACCGGGGCGCTACCCGCGGAATATGGATTGCGCACCGCCGGCATCATCGATGTCCAAACCAAATCGGGAGTATTTCAGACCGGCGGTGATGTCTCGATCTATGGCGGAAGCCACAGCGAACTCAACCCGAGTGTCGACTATGGCGGCTCGTCAGGTTCGTTCAATTACTTCGTCACCGGCGACTATCTCACCAACACACTGGGCATAGAGTCGCCGGACGGCACTTCTGATCCGTTGCACGACCGGACAAAGCAATGGCACGGCTTTGCTTTTGCACAAGACATCATCGACGAACAAAGCTCGGTTACAGCCATCCTCGGAACGTCCAACGGCATATTCCAGCTCCCGAACCAGCGCGACCTTCAGCCGACGGGTCTCGACGGGATTACCGGCCTCGGTCCCGACGGCATCCTGACCGCGAACGGCCAATTTCTTTTTTCCAGCGCGAATCTGAACGAAGTCCAGCGAGAGATCACGCACTACGGCATCGTGAGTTATCTGCGTACGTTGGGGTCTTTCGACGTTCAGGTGTCGGCGTTCGGCCGCTTTTCGAGCCTTTTTTTCACGCCGGATCCGCTTGGCGATCTGCTCTACAACGGTATCGCTCAGACCGCTTACAAACGTGACGAGGCTTACGGATTGCAGGCTGAAAGTGCGTGGCATGCCTCAAGCGACCATACATTTCGTGCCGGCCTAATCTATCAAGCCGACGATTTGACAAGCCGCACATCATCGCAAGTGCTGGCGGTTGACGCTGCAAGAAATCAAACTTTGCCCGACACGCCTCTAACGATCATGGACAACGGCACGAAGCGTGCCTGGAGCTACAGCCTCTATGTCCAGGATGAATGGAAAGCTCTCCCCTCCTTCACCATCAACTACGGGGTGCGCTGGGACCAGTTTCAGGCATTCGATGCGGAAGGCCAACTCAGCCCACGGGTCAATTTCGTGTGGACGCCGAGCGATACGACGATCGTGCACGGCGGCTATTCGCGCTACTTTTCACCGCCGCCATTCGAGCTTGTTGCCACAACCGATATCGCGTTGTTCGACAACACGACCGCGGCAGCCGATCACGCCGATGCAACACCCAAAGCCGAACGCGCCGACTACTATGATGTCGGCGTCCAGCAGAGCATTCTCGAAGGTCTGACCATCGGCCTCGACAGTTTCTACAAGGCCTCGCGCAATCTGATCGACGAGGGTCAATTCGGCGCGCCGATTATTCTCACACCCTTCAATTACAAAAGCGGACGACAGTATGGGGCCGAGTTCACGGCCAACTATGATCCGGGAGGTCCCTTCAGTGCATATGTCAACGCAGCCTATGAGCGCGCCGTCGGCCGGGACATCGTGAGCAGCCAGTTCCAATTTTCTCCCGACGAGTTGGCATTCATCGCGGCGCACTACATTCCACTCGATCACCAGCAACTCGTTTCGATTTCGGCGGGTGCGTCTTACTCTTGGCAGCAATTCCGCTTCAGCATGGATCTCCTCTATGGCTCGGGTCTGCGCCGCGACGGCACGACGCCCAATGGGGACCATTTGCCCGGCTATGCGCAGGTCAATCTCGGCATCAGCCGGCCTATCGACCTCGGCTTTGCAGGAAAGCCTCTGACTTTGCGCGTCGACCTGATCAACGCCCTCGATGAAAAGTACCAAATTCGCGATGGAACCGGCGTCGGGGTGGGCGCACCGCAATTCGGACCGAGACGTGCCTATTTCGTAGGCATTTCCCAGGCACTATAGTCTCGCTCGGTCTTCACACTGGCGCGCCCCTTGCGCCTTGTGGAGGGCAGAGGTTAGCCTCGTGCCGCAAGTCTTGGTCGCGGGGCCAGTTTTCGGCCTTTTGCGCGGTAATAATCTATTGACACCCTTCTACAATTGACCAATAACCCCCGGTCCGCAGCCAACCCTCCGAAAGGCGTATTTTCACGCTCGTTCCGACCGGATCGAACGTGCTGCTGTACCGACCGGTGACTGGCGCGTAACAATTTGTTCCAGTTATAGAAATTGGACCGGAGGGGTGCCCGAGTGGCTAAAGGGGACGGACTGTAAATCCGTTGGCTACGCCTACGTTGGTTCGAATCCAACCCCCTCCACCAGCTGGACTTGGAGATGGAAATCGCAACGCAAAAGGAAAGAGACGAAACGAGACACTGAATCGACCCTGAAGCCGCAAGTTAGTTTGGCTTCCCAAGCGCGGGTGTAGCTCAATGGTAGAGCAACAGCCTTCCAAGCTGATGACGAGGGTTCGATTCCCTTCACCCGCTCCAAACTTCGGCACCGTCGATCGAAGTTGAGCACTGGAGGGTGACCGGCGACGGAAGAATTCGAATACCGCGAAAGCGGACGTGAAGCACGAAGGATAAAGACGATGGCGAAGGCCAAATTTGAGCGGACGAAGCCGCACTGCAACATTGGGACGATTGTGCATGTTGACCATGGCAAGACGTCGCTGACGGCGGCGATCACCAAGGTTCTGGCGAAGACGGGCGGGGCGACGTTCACGGCATACGACCAGATCGACAAGGCGCCGGAGGAGCGCGAGCGGGGGATCACGATCTCGACGGCGCA
>DATLOU010000040.1:0-3910 GCA_035536115.1 Rhizomicrobium sp. | reverse complement strand
CACCGCGCCTGTCGCCAGCGCGCCGTATTGAATGACGGCTGCGACGATCGCCACCATTGCCAGTGACAACGGCAGAAACACCTTCCACCCGAGCCGCATGAGTTGATCGTAGCGATAGCGTGGAACGATGGCCTTGGCCATCGCGAACAAAAAGAACATGAACAGTGCCTTGAGCGTGAACCAGATGACGCCCGGCACCCATGTGAAGGGAGCGTACGGGACCGGCGACAGCCAGCCGCCCAGGAAGAGAATTGTCGCCATGGCGCACATTGTCGCAATCGCCACGTATTCGCCGAGCATGAACATCATGTACGGCGTCGAGCCGTACTCGACCATGAAGCCCGCGACCAGTTCGGATTCGGCTTCAACAAGATCAAATGGCGGGCGGTTCGTCTCCGCCAGCGCCGAGATAAAGAACACAACGAACATCGGAAACAGCGGCAACCAATACCAGCTGAACAGGCCGTAAGGGCCGTCCTGCGCCTTCACGATCGCCGACAGGTTCAGCGAGCCCGCGCACAGCAGTACCGTGATGATCACGAAGCCGATCGAGACTTCGTACGACACCATCTGCGCGGCCGAGCGCAACGCGGCCAGAAACGGATATTTCGAGTTGGATGCCCAGCCGGCCATGATCACGCCGTAGACCATGAGCGAAGAGATCGCGAAGATATAAAGAACGCCTACGTTGATGTTGGCGATGACCCAGTTCGGATTGACCGGGATCACCGCCCAGGCTGCCAGCGCCAGAACACATGTAACAAGCGGCGCAAGCAGGAATACGCCCTTATTGGCGCCAGCCGGTATCACCGGCTCTTTCACGACGAATTTCAGCAGGTCGGCAAATGATTGGAACAGTCCCCATGGACCGACCACGTTGGGCCCGCGCCTGATTTGTACCGCTGCCCAGATCTTGCGGTCGGCCAGCAGAACATAGGCGATCGCGACGAGCAGGATGACCAATAGCATCACCGACTGCGCGACGATGACGACCAGCGGCCAGATATATGCCCAAAAGAAATCCATCGCCTACTCCGCCGCCGTCTTTGCGGCCGCGTGCGCCAGCGCGGAGCATTCGGCCATGATTGCAGAAGCACGCGCGATCGGATTGGTGAAGTAAAAATCAGCCACCGACGACGTCAGTGCCGTCTTGTCCGGAGAACCGCCGAGCTTGGCGAGCTTCTTGATATCGCCGGCGTCGCCCGCCGCGATCTGCCCGATGCGCGCGAAATGAGGATGCGCAGCGAACATCGCCTGCCGCAACGCGCCGAGTGAATCGTAGGGCAATTTGGAGCCGAGTTGATCGGAAAGAGCGCGCAGGATCGCCCAGTCCTCTCGCGCGTCTCCGGGTGGAAATGCGGCGCGATTGGCCATCTGCACGCGACCTTCGGTATTGACATAAATCACTGATTTTTCGGGGTAAGCGGCGCCGGGCAAAATCACGTCGGCGCGATGCGCGCCGCGGTCGCCATGCGTACCGATGTAGACGACAAACGGACCCGCCTGCACCTCGATCTCGTCTGCGCCAAGCAGAAACAGGACATCAAGTCCGCCGGCCGCCATATGCGCGACATCAAAACCGCCGGCGTCCGGCACCACACCGAGGTCCAGCGCCGCCACGCGCGACGCCACGCTGTGCAGCACGGAAAACCCGTTCCAGCCCTCTTTTATCGCGCCAAACTCAGCCGCCACCTTTGCGGTAAGCGAGGCAATGGCCGCGCCGTCTTTGCGCGCAAGGGCGCCTGCGCCCACGAGAATGAGAGGACGTTCGGCTGCTTTCAGCGCGTCCGCGAACTTGCTGTCAGCAAGGCCGGCAAGGCTCTCAGCGCCGGCACCAAGGTACTCATAATTGTAGGTAAGATCGGCCCTTTCGCCGACAAGACCGATCGGGAAATTGCCGGCCCGCCAGCGCTTGCGGATGCGCGCATTGAGCACAGCCGCCTCCCGGCGCGGATTTGACCCGACGATCAGCAGCGCGTCTGCCTGCTCGATGCCGGCAATGGTTGCATTGAACAAATATGACGCGCGGCCCAATTTCGGATCGATCACCGCACCGTCCTCACGCGCATCGATATTGGGACTGCCGAGACGGCCCATCAGCTCCTTGAGCGCGAACATCTCTTCCGCGCCTGCGAGATCGCCGACGATCGCACCGATGCGCTTGCCGGTGCTCGCCTTTACCTTGCGAACGATATTCGAGAAGGCTTCCGCCCAGGATGCCGGCTGCAGGCGTCCGTTCACGCGCACATAAGGCTGGTCGAGACGCTGCGTGCGCAACCCGTCGACGACATGGCGGGTCTTGTCGGAGATCCACTCCTCGTTCACGTCCTCGTTTGTGCGCGGCAAAATTCGCATCACCTCGCGTCCGCGCGTGTCGATGCGAATGGCCGAGCCGACCGCATCCATTACGTCGATAGACTGCGTCTTGCCGAGTTCCCACGGTCGCGCGGTGAAAGCGTAAGGCTTCGACGTCAAGGCACCGACGGGACAGAGATCAACGACGTTACTCTGCAGCTCCGAGGTCATCGCGTGCTCGAGATAGGTCGTGATCTCCATATCCTCGCCGCGGCCGATG
Source organism: Rhizomicrobium sp. (assembly GCA_035536115.1). GTDB lineage: Bacteria > Pseudomonadota > Alphaproteobacteria > Micropepsales > Micropepsaceae > Rhizomicrobium. The sequence goes on along the minus strand of DATLOU010000040.1, from coordinate 1,335 downwards.
GCGCCCAGTTCCGGTACACCGGCGACCTCGGTCGAAAAACGAATGCAGCGCGTGCAATGGATGCAGCGCGTCATGATGGTCTTGACCAGCGGCCCGATATATTTGTCCTCGACCGCGCGCTTGTTCTCCTGATAACGGCTGGCGTCGACGCCATACGCCATCGCCTGGTCCTGCAGATCGCATTCCCCGCCCTGATCACAGATCGGACAATCGAGCGGATGGTTGATCAGCAGGAACTCCATCACGCCTTCGCGCGCCTTTTTCACCATCGGCGTTTTGGTGTTGAGGATTTTCGGCGATCCGTCCTTGTTCGGTGGCAGATCCTTGACGCCCATGGCGCACGACGCCTGCGGCTTCGGGATGCCGACAACCTCAATGAGACACATGCGGCAATTGCCAGCGATCGACAGACGTTCATGGAAGCAGAAGCGCGGAATCTCCGCACCCGCAGCCTCGCAGGCCTGGAGCAGCGTGTACTCCGGCGGGACGTCGATCTCCTTTCCGTCGACAATGATCTTGGTCATGCCGCGTGTTCTCTCTTCGCCTCGGAATGCGCCGACTTCCACAATTTTGCACCGGAAAGCTGCTGCCACCCGAACGCATGGTCGCTCGGGCCATGCGCGATCAGATGATCGAGCCGCGCAACGCCTTCAGCCATGTCGGGCCGATGTCCGGCGGGAATCCGCCACAAGACCAGCGTGGTCTTGACCGGCGCGAACCACTCTTCGCGCCGGGAAAAGAAACGCCGGTGCAGTGTCTGCCAGACAAAGCGTTCCAGTGCCTCGACATTTTCCCAAACCGTCAAATTCGGCAGGATGGTCGGGTCGTCGTAGACCCGCATGTTCATCGCGTGGCCGCTTTCGTCCTTAAGCCGCCAGACGAAGCCCTCGATCTTGTCAGCAAGCCCGTTCACGCGTTCGACATTCTCAACGAACTCGCGCATGCGCGGATCGTTAAGCGGATAGCGGATCCGCGCGATATTGAACTGGGCGAGATGGCGTGCGTTTGCCGTCATGCTGCCGACTCGCTCGGCGCACAGCGCGCCGCTTTCCAAAGTTGCACAGCGGTCGCCTGCCAGTCGAAGGCGTGATCGCTCGGCCCGTTCCGCTTGAGATGCGCGAGGCGGGCGACTGCCTCCTCGACGTCCGGGCGATGTCCGGCAGGCACCCACCACATCACGAAATATGGACCCTCGAAGTGCTCGAACCATTCGGCGCGCCGGCCGTAGAAGCGCTTGTGGATGGTCTGATAGACGAAGCGCTCGAGTGACTCGACGCTCTCCCAGACCGACAGATTGATCGCAATGCGCGGGTCGGAATAAGGCCGCGTGCTCGT
>DATLOU010000039.1:0-19994 GCA_035536115.1 Rhizomicrobium sp. | reverse complement strand
GTCCTACGTCCTGCACGTCGGCCATGCCGCCGAGGCGATCGCGGCGGGCAAGTGCAAGGTGGCGCTGATCACGCTGGCCGGCCGGCCGCGCGCCGACGGCATGGCGACCGGCACCGTGCCGCGCTCCAGGGGCGGCACGCCGACGCCGGACGAGCCGTTCGAGTTCCCCTACGGGCCGACGGTCGTGAACATGTACGCGATGTGTGCCATGCGCCACATGTACGAGTTCGGCACCACCGCCGAGCAGCTCGCCTGGATCAAGGTCGCCGCCTCGCACCACGCCCAGTACAACGAACACGCCTTTCTGAAAGAGGTCGTCACGGTCGAAGACGTTCTCGCGTCGCCGATGATCGCGACGCCATTGCGCCGACTGGACTGCTGCGTCATCACCGACGGCGGCGGGGCACTGATCGTGACCAGTCCGGACGTTGCCAAGAAACTGAACCGCCCGAAGGTAAAGATCATCGGATCCGGAGAAGCGCCGAAGGGCACCTATGGCGGCAAGGTCGATCTCACCTATTCGGGCGCCGCCTGGAGCGGACCCAAGGCGTTTGCGGAAGCCGGAGTGAAGCCGTCCGACATCAAATACGCGTCGATTTATGACAGCTTCACCATCACGGTGTTGATGCAGATCGAAGATCTGGGCTTCTGCGCGAAGGGCCAGGGCGGAAAATTCGTTTCGGACGGGAACCTGATCTCGGGTGTCGGCAAGCTCCCCTTCAACACAGACGGCGGCGGCTTGTGCAACAACCATCCGTCCAACCGTGGCGGAATCACCAAAGTCATCGAAGCAGTACGGCAGTTGCGCGGCGAGGCCCACCCAAAAGTTCAGGTCGGCAATTGCGACCTCGCGATCGCGCATGGCACAGGCGGCTCACTCGGAACCCGCCACGGTTCGGCGACGCTTATCATGGAACGGGAATAAACCATGTCGGACAAAGCACCCGGACGCTCCGGCTCCATGCGCAAGATCCACGCGCCGGCGGTCAATGTCGAAACCGAGCGTTTCTGGAAGGCAGCCGAAGCCGGCAAGCTGCTCTATGGCTTTTGCCTCGCCTGCAGCGAACCGCACTATTATCCGCGCAGCTTCTGCCCGTTCTGTTTTTCCGAACGCGTGGAGTGGCGCGAGGCGAGCGGCAACGCGAACGTCTATTCCTATTCGATCATGTACCGCACGCCCACAGATCCCTACACGATCGCCTACGTCACGCTGGCGGAGGGGCCGCGCCTGCTCACCAATCTCGTGGACTGCGACTTGAAGAAGATCGCAATTGACGCGCCTGCGAAGCTCGTGTGGAAGCCGAGTGAGGGCGGCGCTCCGGTGCCCTTCTTCACCCTAGTCTGATGCCGGCATCGCGCGATCGCGCGTTCATCTTCCGGATGATCGAGAACTGAAGGCCCGATGCGACGATCGCATCGATGATCGGCCACAGGTTCGGCACCATGCGCAATTCGATTGCGGCTTCGGCATGAAGCGCGAGCAGATCGCCGACCGGCTCGACCGACAGCGGCCGGATCGACTCGTGCGTCGAAAAATAGCCGGCGTCGTTGTTGTGAATGCTGAAGGGCGTGCTGTCGAAGCGATACACGTAAAGCCGGCAGGCGCGCATGCGCTCCAGCCAGGCGGCCTCGATCGCGTGCATGCGCCGATACGCGCCCATGCCCAGCAGGGAACGCGCGATATCACCCACGGGTTCGCCCGTGCTCCAACAGCAGGCGCGCGGTGCGTCGCGAGGAAACCAGAACCCCGGCGCATGCTCTTCGTCGACAGCCCATACCATCGGCGAATTGTCCGGCGACGTGGCCGGGACGTGAGGGTGAAAGACCTTGATGTGCGGGTCTTCCGAAAAGTGCAGAAGATAGGGCATGCACCTGCTCTTTAGCCCGCTTCACGGGCTCGGTGAACGGCCTAGAATAAATCGGGTTGTGCCGAGGGCTTGGGCGGCGGCGCGGGTTTGACGGCTTTCGCCATGTCCATGGCGAGATCGGATGGCTGCAGCATCGCTTTCAATTCGTCGACGCCGGCCGCCTCTTCGCCAAGCCACTTTCCCCAGTTTTCGTCCGTGATAAGTGCCGGCATGCGGTCGGTGATCGTTGCGATCAAGCCGTTCGGCGGCACCGTTACCATCGCGAAGGTCTCGAGCGTGCCTCTGTTGTGCTCCGTCCACCGTTCCCAGATCACCGCGATCGCGGTCGCAGCCCGGCCTTTGAGCGTGACGACATATTGTTCGGTCTTTTTCGGCGTGATCTCCTTGCCTTCATTGAACGTGTTGACCACGACAAGACCGCGGCGCTTGAAGAAGGCGTCCCGGAACGTCGGCTTCTGCTCGATGGTTTCAGCGCGCACATGGATGAACCGCGTGCCCTCCGAAGGATCGCGGGCACTCGCCGGCACGAAGCCCCAACGCATTCTCGCCGCCTCGCGTCGCCCTTGCGCATCGAGGCGGATGACGGTCGCGAAGCGCATCGGCGTCACCGCTTCGCTGGGGCTTGCGGGCGCGCCGACGAGATCGGCCAGCGTGACTAGTTCGCCCCAACTCATCATTTGCGTGAATTTCCCGCACATGCCTTCGATCCTCCTTTGCGCGCACAGGGGAATCACCTTTCATTAGCACATGGTGAGTCGGAAGGAATGGGACAGTCTTGCCGACGATTTCGAGCGGGAAGTCTGCGATATCACGCGCGAAACCAACGGCAGAGAGATCGCGCGGCTGGTTCTGGGTTTGCGTCCCTCGCCCGGCAAGTCCGTGCTTGTCGACCTTGGCTGCGGCATCGGCACATTCATCGAACGCTACGGCACCCTCTTCCGCACGACGTTTGCGGTCGAGCACGCCCCGCGCATCATCGCCAGAGCCAAAAAGCGCCTGGTCAAACGTGCCGGCATCACCTGGTTGACGTCGAACATCCCGCCCGCTGCGAAGCGCATCGGCGCGTGCGCGGATCTGACCGTGTGCATGAATGTTGTGACCATGCCGCAGGCGCGGGTGCGCGCACAGATGTGGAACGGAATTGCGCAGGTCACCAAGCGCAAGGGCCATGCCCTGATCGTTGTTCCCTCGATCGAATCCGATCGGATGGTGGAACGCATCGCCTACGGCACGCCGCGGGCGCAAGCCATCGCGGAGGCACCGGGCGGTCTCGTCGAGCGCGGCGGCAGCAGGCAAAAGCACTTCGCGCGCGACGAACTCCATGAGCTCCTTGCCGTACACGGCTTTCGCACCAAGAAGGTCCTGCGCGTCGCTTATCCCTGGCAGAAGGAAGGTCTGCGTAAGCCGCGCAACGCTGGCAAGCGCCAGCCTTGGGATTGGCTGGTGCTGGCGCAGCGGATCTAGCGTCCGATCCGGCCCGTCACCGGCATGGAACTCGTCAGACCGCCATCGACTGCGATGTGTTGCCCGTTGACGTAGGACGCTTCATCCGAGGCCAGGAACAACGCCATATAGGCGATCTCATTGGGGACCCCGAAACGCTTGAGCGGATTGAGCTGACCGATCTTGCCGGCAGTTCCGCGCTCCTTGGCATAATCGAAGATTGGCTTGGTCATCCCGGTTTCGATGATGCCGGGACAGATGGCGTTGACGCGCACGTTGGTGCCGCTCAGGTAATTGGCGGCGGTGGTCGTCAGATTGATGACGCCCGCCTTGCTCGCACTATACGGCCCGCCGCCCGCGCCCGAGCGGATGCCTGCGACCGAGGCGGTGCAGACGATCGAACCCTTCTTGTTCGGAACCATCACGCGTGCGGCGTGCTTGATGGCCAGGAAGACGCCGATGAGATTGACCTCGAGAACCTGGCGCCAGTCATTGGCATCCAATTCGAAGAACGGCTTGCCGCCGCCGCTCACGCCCGCGTTGGCGTAGAAGGCATCGAGCTTGCCGAAGTCCGTCACCGCCGTGTCGACCGCCTTCGCGACATCGGCTTCCGAAGCCGCGTCCGCTTTCAGCGCGATCGCGGTCCCGCCAGCCGACTTGATCGCGTTCGCGGTCTCTTCGACTTCGGCGACGCGATCGAAGCAGACGACCTTCGCACCCTCCGCCGCGAACAGTTTCGCCGAAGCCCGGCCGATGCCGCTTGCAGCGCCCGTGACGATTGCAGCCTTTCCCTTGAGGCGATCCATACCCTTCCTCCCGATTACTTCGCCGTGGAGCTTGACTGCTTGTCCAAATCCGTCAAGGCGGCGATTTGGCGGGACGTGCGCCGTGTGCAAAACTCGCCAGGGACCAAGCAGAATTCGCAACATGGCCGCGCGGCAGGCTGTGCTCGGCATCGACCGGGGCAGCTTTCACTATGGCGTCACGCCGATCTTCGAGAACGTGTCGTTTCTGCTGGACGACGCGCGCACCGCTCTGGTCGGCGAGAATGGTGCAGGCAAATCGACCTTGCTAAAATGCCTGACGGGAGAGCTGGAGCTTGCGTCCGGAAGCGTGGTGCGTTCGCGCGGCACACGGATCGGATATGTGCCGCAGGAGCTGCCTGTCGAACTTCATTCCGTGCCGGTGCGCGCAATGCTGGAGCGCGCCCTTCCCGCGCAAGGAAGCCACGATGCCTGGAAGATCGATGTCCTGATCGAAGATCTGCGCATTCCACTCGAACTCGTAGGGCGAAAATTCGGCGAACTTTCCGGGGGCTGGCAACGTTTGGTTCTCATCGCTGCGGCGAAACTCGGCGAGCCGGACATCGTGGTTCTGGACGAGCCGACCAACCATCTGGACATCGAGAATATCAACAAGCTCGAGCGCTGGCTCGAGCACGACATCCGCTTGCCGATGCTCATCGTCAGCCATGACCGCGAGTTCCTCGATCGCACGACGAGCCGCACCATCTTCCTGCGTCGCGACGGCGCCCACCTGTTCAAGGCGCCGTTTGCCCTCGCGCGCGAGGAGCTGTTGCGCCGCGACGTCGCCGGCGCCGCGCGCCGCGCCCTGGAAGACCGCGAGATTGTTCGCCTCGAGAAGGTTGCCGCCCGGTACAAGGCCTGGGGCGTGCTGAACTCGAAGTTCCACAAACGTCAACACGCAACCGAGAAGCGCATCGAGCGCATCGAACAGGAGCGTTCGGAGGTTTACGCGCCGCGCAACCGAAAACTCGAGCTGAACGACGATGCCATCGATGCCAAGGTCGCGCTTCGCCTGCACAATCTGACGGTGAAGACGCCTGACGCCTCGCGCACGCTGATCACAATTGACCGGTTGGTGATCGCGACGGGGGATCGCGTGGCGCTGTTGGGGCCCAATGGCAGCGGCAAGTCGACGCTACTGGGCCTTCTGGCCTCGGCTTTCGATCCGCTGCAGGAGCATTACGACGGACGTGCGCCCGTGCGCTTCAACCCCGCGACGCGTCCGGTTTTCTTTGATCAGCGTATGGCGGATTTACCGCTGAACAAATCGCTGCTCGACTATGTGGGGACAGTGAAGACGATCAACAATGCGCAAGCGGTGGCGGTGCTGGCCAAAGCCGGCTTTCCCTATGAACGCATGCAAGGTCCGATCCGAGAGCTCAGTTATGGCGAACAGTCGCGGCTGGTTTTCCTGCGCATGAAGCTTCTTGCTCCCAACTTCTACCTCCTCGACGAACCCACCAATCATCTCGACATCGAGGGTCAGGAAGATCTTGAACAGCAGCTCGAAGAGTCCGAAGTCTCGTGCGTCTTCGTCAGCCACGACCGCTACTTCACGCGCACCGCAGCAACACGCTTCATCGAGATCCGGCGCGGCAGGCTGGTCGAAGTCGACGATGCGGACGCGTTCTTCGAGCGTCAGACCGACGAAAAGGAAATGTCGCGATGAGACTGGCAAAGCCGCGCGTGGATATTGGTCTCAACACGAACAATCTCGAGCCCATGCTGACGTTCTGGCAGAACGAGGTTGGTCTTGCGTTCGACCATGTCTTGCCTATCCGCAAGGGCATGCAGCAACACCGCCACGATGCGCTCGGCTCCGTCGTCAAGATCAATCACTACGCGGAGGCTCTGCCCGAGACGCCGCCATCGGGCTATGCGGAATTGCTGGTCGCGCGTCCGGGCCTGATAGCGGCGCAAAACTTGCGGGACCCGGATGGCAACCAGGTCACGCTCGTTCCCCCCGGCAGTTTCGGCGTGAGGCAAATCGGCATTCGCGTGCGGGTCCGCGCCCTGACGTCCCATCGCCGCTTCTATAGCGAGGCCTTGGGTCTGACCGAAGAGAGTGTGCCTATCGGTGCATCGTTCCGTGCAGGCGAAACCTTGCTGCTGCTCGAAGAGTCATCACAGGCTCCCTCCGACGCCACGATGGAAGGAAGGGGCTGGCGCTACATCACGTTTCAAGTCTTCAAGATCGACGAGGACCACGCCCGCGTTCTTGCGCAGGGCGGACGAGAAGCGTTGAAGCCTGTGACGTTGGGCACAACCGCGCGCATCTCCATGGTGCGCGATCCCGACGGCAACTGGATCGAACTATCGCAGCGCGCCTCCATCACCGGTTCGCTGGAGTAGCCGGATCGCGTTTGCTAAAAGACGGTCATGCAACCCATCGTGGAATTCGACCTGGAACGTTGGGCGGGTCCCTATGAGGACGCCGTTCGAAGTTCGGCCCAGGATGCGCTGGAGAGCGGAAAGGTTCTGTACTTTCCCAAATTGCCGTTCTTGTTGGCGGCCGATGAAGCCGGTCTTCTGACGGAAACTTTGTCGAACGGCCGGGCCAAGAACATCAGCCGCGATCCCGATGGGCGTATTCAGGGTGACACGGCTTCACCTGAGGAAAGCGCACGCCTCTCCACCATGATGGCCCGCTTTGCTTCGCAGTCACACGAGCTCGTCCTTGGTCTCTTTCCCGGCTTCGTCGCCGGCATCGAGCAGGCACGGACGTCCTATCGCCCCGTCGAAATTGCCGGGCGCAGCTATTCGCCGCGCAACGACGACAAGCGGTTGCATGTCGATGCGTTCCCGTCGCGGCCCCAGCGCGGCAGACGCATCCTGCGCCTATTTTCGAACATCCACCCGATGGGCGGCGCGCGTGTCTGGCATGTTGGAGAACCGTTCGAGGATGTCGCCAGGCGCTACGCGACGCACGCGCGCAAGCCCCTGCCGTTTGAGCCCTGGCTGTTCGAGGCGCTCCATGTGACCAGGGGCCGCCGCTCGGATTACGACTATCTCATGCTCGGCCTCCATGACGGGGCCAAGCTAGACGGCCAGTATCAGAAAAATTGTCCGCAACGCGAGTTTGCCTTTCCGGCCGGTACGACATGGCTGTGCTTCACCGATCAGACCATGCATGCCGCCCTTTCCGGACAATTCTGCCTGGAACAGACTTTCCACCTGCCGCTAGAAGCGCTCCATTTTCCCGAACGTTCTCCGCTCAGAATCCTTGAGCGCCTGACCGGGCGCGCCCTCGTCTAAGTCGCAGACTGCGGCACCCGACCACTGCCCACAGGGCCGAACAGTTGCCGAAAACGGTGCAGGATCGTCCCCTCCGGCGCGTCTTTTGTCGTCACGAGCATGGCGCGAAGCACGCGCCCCCGCTAAGGTTTTCCCGGGATGAGCACCGCACACGACGCCACGGCTTCTCACGCGCGCGCCCGCTTCCGCATGGAGCGCAAGCCGCAGTCGCTTCGTCTCGTCGCCGAAGGCGCGTGGACGACCAAGGAAGTCGCTGCGCTCGACGAGGAGCTGCGGGCCGTCGAATTGGGGGACGTTGCCCAGGCCGACATCGACGGCAGCGCTCTGGAGCGGATCGACAGCGCGGGCACGTGGCTTCTGGTGCGCACCAAACGCGAGTGGGAAAGCCTGGGAAAGCGTGTCGGACCCATTCTCCTGCCCAGCATGTACGATTCCCTCCTCCACACGGTGGAGCATGAACACACCGCGCCGCCGGTCGTCATCCACAACCGCCACACACTCGAAGCCTTCGTCGAACGGGTCGGCAAAGGTACAGTCCACGGCGTCTTTCAGGGCGCGGGAATTCTGAGCTATGTCGGACGCGTGACGCTGGAGGCCCTGGAGGCCGTTTATCATCCGCGCGGCAATCTGCGTGTCGCGGCACTCGTTCATCAAGTCGAAGAAACCGGGATCAACGCGCTACCCATCGTGGGGCTGTTGGCGTTCCTGATCGGAATCGTCCTCGCCTATCAGGGAGCCGATCAACTCCGGCGCTTCGGCGCGGAGATTTTCACGATCAATCTGCTGGGCGTCGGGCTCCTGCGCGAAATCGCAGGCTTGATCACCGCGATCATCATCGCGGGGCGTTCGGGTTCGGCGTTCACCGCCCAGATCGGCACCATGCGCGTCAACGAGGAATTGGACGCGATGCAGACGATCGGCATCAATACCGTCGATACGCTCGTCCTGCCGCGCATCCTGGGCCTGATGATCGCGCTGCCGTTCCTGACATTCTACGCCGACATCATGGGCATGATCGGGGGCGCGGTCATGTGCTATTTCGACCTCCACATCACGCTGCCGGTGTTTCTGCGCCAGCTTCAGGACGCGATCTCGCTCAACACGTTCCTGGTCGGAATCATCAAGGCTCCGGTGTTCGCGCTGATCATCGGACTGGTCGGCTGCTATGAGGGGCTGCAGGTCGAACGCAATGCGGCCAGCGTCGGCCGTTTGACCACCCGCTCCGTCGTCGAATCCGTCTTTCTGGTCATCGTTCTCGACGCCGCATTCTCCATCATCTTCTCGGTGATAGGGATCTGACCATGAGCGTGGGGCGAGATAACACCAGGAACGCGGACAAGCCGGACAAGAGTGTCGTCATCAAGGTGCGCAAGCTGGTGAACGGCTTCGGCGACCAGCTGTTGCACGATCACCTCGATCTCGACGTCTATCGCGGCGAGATTCTGGGCGTGGTCGGCGGCTCGGGCACGGGAAAGTCCGTCCTTCTGCGCTCCATCGTCGGACTGAACAAAATCCAATCCGGGACGATCGAAGTTTTCGGCCGCGACACCTCCGAGCTGAGCGACGCGGAAATGCGCCAGATCGAAATGCGCTGGGGCGTTCTGTTCCAGGAAGGCGCGCTCTTCAGTTCGCAGACCATTGCGGAAAACATCCAGGTCCCATTGCGCGAATATCTCCACATGCCGCAGGAGTTGATGAACGAAATCGCGTCCATGAAACTTTCGATGGTCGGGCTTCCCGAAGATTCTGCGTCAAAACATCCGTCCGAATTGTCGGGCGGAATGAAAAAACGCGCCGGCCTCGCACGCGCATTGGCGCTTGATCCGGATATCGTTTTCCTGGACGAGCCTACCGCCGGCCTCGATCCGATTTCGGCCAACATGTTCGACGTTCTGGTCAAGGACCTGCAGAAGAGCCTGAATCTGACCGTGTTCATGGTCACCCACGATCTCGACACGTTGCGCGCCACCACCGACCGGATCGCCGTTCTGGTCGACAAGAAGATCAAGGTCGGAACGATCGATGAATTGCGGCGCGATCCGCATCCGTGGATTCAGCAATATTTTTCCGGTCCGCGCGGGCGGGCGGCGGCTTAAGGGGGTAAAGCACAATGGAAACCAAGGCAAACTACATCGCCGTCGGTGCGTTCGTGCTTGCCTGCATGTTCGGCATGGTCGTCACGGTGCTTTGGCTCGCAGGCACCGAGAACATCGCCTATTCCTACTACACGGTTAAGTTCCACGGCTCCGTCACGGGCCTCGGGAAGGGCACGATCGTTCGCTACAACGGCCTGGAAGCCGGCCGCGTCGATGACCTCATCATCGACCCCAACGATTCCAAGACCGTGCTGGCGACGATCAAGGTCGACCGGAACTACGACATTCACAGCGACGCCACGGCGGCGATCGCGAGCCAGGGACTGACCGGTGGCGCCTACGTCGAATTGATCGGCGGAACCATGAGCAATCCGGTCCTACCGCATGCCAGCAGCCGCGACATCGAACACAATCCAGAGATCAAATCGATTCCCGGCACCTTCGAGAAGCTGGAACGAAAACTCGACATGCTTGCCGACAAGCTGAATATCACGGCGGACCGGGTCAATCTCCTGCTTGACGACAAGAACCGCAAGGCGATTGCCGACATCCTAGCCAATGTCGACACGGTGACGACCACGTTTGCGCGCCGCTCCGACGACATCGATAAAACGCTGCACAACTTCGCCGACGCCTCGCACAACATCGCCATTGCAGCGCGCGACTTGCATCCGACCCTGGCGCAAGCCGACATGACGTTGAAGAAACTCGATCAGCTCTCGACCGATGCGGATCGCGTCGTGACGGGCGACGGCGTTGCGCAGCTCTCTGCGCTCGTCGCCGAATCGCGCCGGCTTGTCGGCAGCCTGACCCGATTATCCGACGAACTGAATCGGGAGCCGACCAGAATTATCTTTGGCGACAGGCGCAAAGGATACACCCCCAAATGAAAAACCGAACATTCTCCCTGGACAGACGCACCGTGTTGGCCGCCGGCGTATCCGCGCTGACTTTGGGCGCATGCAGCAACATCATCGGCCCGCCCTCCGCGTCGCCGCTCTACGTCCTGAGGCCGGACTATGGCGCGGCCAGCGGCGGCGCACCGGTCCGGTGGCAACTCACGGTCGAGCTTCCGGAAGCGTCCGAGAGCCTGGACTCGACGCGCATTGCGCTGGTGCAGGCGAGCGGCCAGATGGACTATTACGCCGATGCGGGCTGGCAGGATCGACTTCCCTTCGTGGTGCAAGGCAGCTTGATCGAGGCATTCGAGGCCAGCGGGCGCCTGCAATCCGTCGGACGCGACACCGAAGGGCTTAAGTCCGACTATCTGCTCGTCACCGACATCCGCGACTTCCAGGCGCGCTATGCCGCGCCGGACACGCCGCCTGCCGCCGTCGTGCGCATCGTCGCCAAACTCATTGCGTCGCGCACCAGGACGATCGTCATGTCCACGGATGCGCGCAGCGAAATTCAGGCGAGCCAGAACAATGTCGCAAGCGTCATTGCGGCCTTCAACCAGGCACTGGCGAGCGTGCAACAGAAGATCGTCGACGCCACGCTGCGCGCGCCGGCACCGGCGCCGGCGATTTGATCGCTCACGAAGTCGTCAGTGGACACCGTAAGGCGTCTCTCGACAGCGGCTGACGCACCTGTGCCCGCGCGTATAGTATCAACGCGTAGACTGCCGGAATCGAAAGCGGAGAGAATGATGCGGTCGTACCTGGCGTGCGGAATTCTCTTCCTGCTGGCGACCGCGCCGGCTTTGGCGTCCGACTGCAATTTGGCGGCTCCCGACGCTGCAAGCGCCGGAGCGGATTGTGCCCGCGCCTGGATGGACCAAAATCTTCATCTCAACGACATCGTAACCGTCGGCACGCACAACAGCTACAAGGAGGCGATCCCCGACAAGATCATGGCGCTCATCCGCATGGGCGCACGCAAGGCGGCGGACAGCCTCGACTATTCGCACATCCCGCTCACCGATCAACTGAATGACGGCGCGCGCGCGATCGAGATCGACGTCGTCTACGATCCCAAAGGCGGTCTCTACGCCCACCCCGCGGGTGCAGCGATGACCGGTATCACCCTGCCTGCAAAATTCGCCGACACGATGGCCGAACCCGGCTTCAAGGTCCTCCATGTCCAGGACATCGACTATCGTTCGGTGTGCGCCACGCTCGTCGCGTGCCTTCAGGAGTTGAAGACGTGGTCCGCGGCCCATCCGGACCACATACCCATCCTGGTCACGATGAATGCAAAGGACGACGAGATCCCGTTTCCCGGCTCGGTCACGCCTCTGAAATTCGATACCGCCGCGTTCGATGCATTGGATGCGGAGATCCTCTCTGTCTTCCCCCGCGAACAAATCGTCACGCCCGACGATGTGCAGGGCAGCTTTCCGACACTCAGAGAAGCCGTGCTGCAGCGCGGCTGGCCGACACTGGGCGCCACGCGCGGAAAGTTCCTGTTCGCTCTCGACGAAGAAGGCGACAAGATCAGGACGTACCAGGGCGGGCGCAAATCGCTCGAGGGCCGCGTCATGTTCGTGAACGCTCCGGAGGACTCGCCGGCTGCGGCGTACCTCACGCTCAACGAGGCGCTGACGGACAGCGCCCACATCACGCACGATGTTGAACTGGGTTATCTGGTGCGCACACGCGCCGACGCCGACACGGTCGAAGCCAGGACCAACGACACGGCGCGGCGCGACAAGGCTCTCGCCTCCGGCGCGCAGTACGTCTCGACGGACTATATGCAACCCGATACGCGTTTCGGTCCGTATCAGGCGCGCATGCCGGCGGGCTTCGTCGCCGCTTGCAATCCGCAGCGTCATCCGGAGCGTTGCGCGGGACTCCCGGTCGAAGCTGAGCCCTAGGCTGCCTTATTTCTTGCGTTGCTTGCGCGCCGCATAGCGGGCGTCACGCGCCGCCTTTTGCGCAGCGGCCAAGGCGACAAGGCGATCGGCTTCTTCGCGACGCGCCTTCTGCCGCGCTTCCTCTGCCAACTTCTCGGCCTCCAGGCGCGCCGCTTCCTCGGCGGCCCGCCGCTCGGCCTCGCGCTGTGCCGCTGCGGCCTTCTCCGCGGCGCGCGCGACGAGCCGGGCTTCGCGCTCTTCGGCCTGCCGCTTTCGCTCAGCCTGGCGGCGCGCAAAGTCCGGATCGTTCTGCGGAGATTTTTCGCGCACCCGTTCGAGCTGCGCTTGCTTGGCCTTTGCCGCCGCTTCCAATCTGTCGTTGAAACTTTTTTCCTTAAATCCGCGCATTCCGCCCGACCCGATGCCTTTCTCCCTGAGAAGGGCCGGAAACTACGCTAGCACGGCGGTTTTTCAAGCCGCTTTTCGTAGGAAACCCGCCAAAAAAGGGGGCTCAGTGCCGCCCGCCGTTCACCACCGTGAAAGGAACGGGCTTCCTCAGCGCCGGTTCGGGCGACTTCAACCGCTCCAGCCGATAGCCCAGGCCGAACTCGCTCACGAGCATCAGGCCATGCGGTTCGAAGATCCGGCGCAGCCCATGCGCGTAAACCTGGACCGTTCCCTTCGTCGTATTCAACCTCGCCATGATCCGCTCGAAGGGCACGGCATGGCCATTGGCCTGCAACAGCATTTCGGCAAAGCAGGCGAGCTTTCGCCCCATGACATGCTGAACGCCATTAATCTCGACGAACGGTCTTTGTGAGTTGACTTGAATCATGTTTCCTCGATGTGCGTGGAGTGGCGGAAGGCTGTCTGACGGAAAATTCGACCCGGTCGGCGAGCGCAGCCCCTGGTCGCTCGTTGGAGGGTCGCCATCACGAATCGCGCGCATGAAGATGAGCCGCGGGACGTTCGCGTTGAGGCTCGCCAACTTCGCCCAGAATGACGAAGTCCTGATAGGGATACTTTGCCCGCAACCGGGCAATCTCGCGGCGGGCCTGCTCCAGCGACATCACCGGCGCGACTGGCCCGCGCGGCGAATAACCTCCGGACTTCTCCCGACGAAAAATCGCAAAATTCGTTGTCATGGTGCGACCCGGCTCATGTTCCAACGTTCAGGCTCATAGCGCGTTCGCTGAGCGCTAGGCGTCCGCTTCACGCCTTTGGCCGAATCACTACGGGCACGAGCACAGCTTTCTGTGCCGGTGCAGACAAAGCCGAATCAACCAGCTCCTTGCCCGACCGCGAAATTCAGCAGGTTTTTCAACCGGAATGGCCGCGCCATTCCCCCAATCAAACGCTTGTCAGGACGCTAACTACCACACGTGGATTCGGTTGTGACAAATGTGGGACAAAATCAAATCCGCCTTGAATTCGCCGAATGGCTGGAGTTTCACGCAGCCGAACGACTCGCCGCGCACCACATAACGCTCGTTATGAATTGGCTGCGTGTTCAGCGCACAAAATTTTTTGAACATCGTCGCAGAACGATTCGCGTACGGACGAATCGGAGACGGCGTCACGTAACCTTAGAGTCGTCGTCTAAGCGTTTCAGGATCAATTCCGCGGCGGCCAAGTCCTCCAATGCCAAGCCGACGGATTTGAACAGAGTTATGGCGTGATCGTCGCTGCGACCCTGTGATTGTTTCGTGACCAGCTCCCGCAATGTTGCGACGATGCTGTCGAGGCGGAAGGCGCCCGCGGCTTCTGCCTTGAGCAGGTCGCCCGCTTCGTGGCGCGCGGCCTCCTGGTCATCCACGAACACCGCCGCTGCAGCAACGCTCGCTGCATCGACTTCGCACATCTGCGGCGTGTAGGCGCCGATCAGATCGAGATGCGTGCCAGGCGACAGCCATTCGCGCCGAATGAGCGGCTCATGAGACGCAGTCGCACAGGAGACGATGTCGGCCTCGCGCACCGCCGTCTCGAGAGCTGGCGCGACAGCGGCCTTGATGCCTGCAACTTTCGCAGCGTCGACAATGGTTTGGGCGCGTTCAGGGCGGCGGGCCCAGACCAGAACGCGATCCAGAATGCGGACCGCACCATGGGCCTCGATCAGAGGGTGCGCCAGCGCGCCGGCGCCGACCACGAGCAAAGTCCTGCTACCCTGCCGCGACAGGTACTTTGACGCGAGCGCCGACGTCGCCGCCGTACGACGGGCCGTGATCGCGGCGCCATCCATGATGGCGAGCAGTTCACCACTCGCTGCATCGCTGACGACATAGCTTGCCTGGATGGCGGGCTTGCCCAGCACGCCCAGCCAAGGCAGCACAGTGAGGATCTTGATGCCAATGCGTCCGCCCTCGCGCCAGGCCGGCATCAGAAGAAGGTGGCCGTTTGTGCCATGACCGTCTGAAATGGTGTGCACCGAGCGGCGCGGTGAAAGTGGCGGCGACACGAACGCCTGCTCGATTGCGGCGATCAAATCCGCCATCGGCGTCAGGCGACGAACATCCTCCGCCGAAATCCAACCGTGACGCACGCAGCCCTCCCCGGGAGTGAACCGCGGTGCCAGTGTAAGGCAGGCACTACGCGTCGACCACGCCGGATGTCGCCTGACGCTTGGCGCCCATCATTGGCGGCAGGCGCCACAAGGGTTGAGCGCCTCAGGATTCGAGATTCCAGATTTGCATGGGCTTGCCGTTCTCGTGAAACGTTCGGAACTTGGCGGGTTCTCGATTGGACCTGCAGAGGTTGTCGAGCGTATCGCCGCGATCGTCCCAATCTCCGACATGGGGAACGCAGAGCATCATGTCGCCTCCGGCATTGGCGATCGCAACGTCTCCTGACGTCATGCCTCCTGTCCTGTGCGGATCGTGCATGGCGTCTCGTACGGCATCCTCCACCCGGGCGTAGAATACTGGTCGTGTCGTCTGCAGAATTCCTCTGCACGTGCCTGGGTCGAGCGGCATCCAACCGGTGCTTCGCCAAAGGGTGTCGGAGACAGGGACATAGATGCTTGCGAGCTGCACCACGCGCGTCGTGCGATTGCACACGACGAGCTGCGTCTGGCCCGTCCACGCCGACGGCCGCGTTGGATTTTGCAGAAATTCGCGCGTCACGTTCTGCACATAGTCGTTGACGGCGCCATCGCACTTCGACGGTGACGTCGCGCAGAGATCGTGCACGGACTTCAGCGATGGAAGATCGACGGCAGAACCTGACGCACCGACGGACAGGCTCAATGGGCCGACCAAATTGATCGGCGACGGCGAGTAAAGTTGCAGCTTGATCTGGATGTAAGCGGTGAAGGCCGCCGCGTCGCTCGGAACATCGGCGGCCATGGCCGTGAGCGCAACGCCGAAGGAAAACAGAAGAGAAGTCAATGCGATCCGGCCAATCATGAGGGTTCCCCTTCAAGTCACGGGAGATGGGGTTTGGGCTCGTACCCCGAAATTTCTCTCGCCGACGCCCGCACTCTGGCCACAGAGGCCCGTCGGCAAAAGGCACTGGGGAATGACCCCATCGCCTTGCGGGAGCCCATACGGACGCAGGAACGCATCGAGGCGGCCAGGTCGGTAACGTTCCGCGATTGCGCCAAGTCCTACATCGAGTCCCGGAAGGCGGGATGGAAGAACGCCAAGCACGCGGCTCAGTGGTCGGCCACCCTTGAGACCTATGCCATGCCGGTTATCGGCGATGTGTCCGTCCAGGCCGTAGACGTTGCTCTGGTCCACAAGGTCCTGGAGCCGATTTGGACCGAGAAAACAGAAACCGCAAGCCGCCCCGTCCTGCGCTATTGGAGTTTCGTAACCAATGCGACCCCCTGAATCAATCTTGGCGAATTTGCACTCAATGGCAGAGCAGCACCGGCAGTGGGGCCTTGTGCAATACTTTCCGGGTGAATCCCCCAAAAATGAATTCTCGGGCTCGGCTGTGACCGTAGGCCCCCATGACAAGCAGGCCCGCCTGCAGTTTTCCCGCAGCCGCGTCCAACAAAACTTCGCATGGATCGCGATCACCGGATTCTAGTTCGTTGACTCGCGACCCAATTCCCTGACGGTGCAGATAGTGGGCGAGCCGCTCCGTTGGAGCTGGCCCATGACGTTCTTCTTCCAAACCCTCATTAACTTGCACGACATGGATTTGCTCCGCCCTGGCGAGCAGCGGCATCGCTGCCGACACGGCCCGCGTCGAAGTTGCGGTGCCCTTCCAGGCGATAACGACATTCGAAATTGGATGCGGGCAAGCGGTCGATGGAGCCAACAGCAGGGGTCGGCCACACTCGACAAGGACGTCGCCAACGCCGACTGCCGCCAAGTCCTCAGGCTTCGGGGGCCGCGCGAACACGACGAGATCGTTGTAGTAGGCTTCTTCGATCGTTTGTTCGCGGCTATTTCCCTCGACCTCGCGCCAATCAGCCGTCACGCGCGTATCTTGTCCCAGATCTTCTCTCTTGCAGAACGCGTCGAAGACCTTGCGCGAGCGCGCTAGACACGATTTGTCCGCCGCAACGAGCGAGTCCCAGATCTGGCTTGAAAACACACCCTGCTCGACGTCGAGCGAGGTGCTGTAACGGGCCAGCTCGCGCGCGCCGGGATGGATGTGGAGATATTCGATGCGGCCGTCGAAGAGCCGCGCCACACTCAGCGCTAGCTCAAGCGCCTTTGACGTGGCGACCGCGTTAAGTCCTGGAACGAGGATGGATTTGAGCATTGTCGCACCTTTTTTTGAGTCTCGACTCGAATCCCATTGTTTGGATTGATCGATATCAATCGCTGCTAGCGAACGCCGATTCGTACCACCTTCGTTGTCGCACTCGTCCGATTGTTGACCGAGATCAAAAAAAGGGGGGTGCCGCTTCCTAACCTTACTTCGCTGCGATGGTCTGAATCGCAGCGCTTAACTCTGACCTATAGGAGGTCGTTATGGTTGAAACAGTCACCAAACTTCCAATCAAAGCAGAAACACAGCCCGGCTCGACCCGTCCGTGGTTTCCGATGCGTACGCTTCGGAATGAGATCGACCGCATGTTCGCCGACTTCGAGAGCGGCTTCTTCACGCCGTTCCGGCATTCGCTCTTCGACTACACGCCCACCGCCTCGGTCGTCAGTCCGACCGTAGACATTGTCGAGAAGAATGGCGGGTTTGAAATCAAGGCCGAACTGCCGGGCGTCGATGAGAAGGACATCGAGGTCAAACTGGTCAACGGTGGACTTCTGATTAAGGGAGAAAAGAAGGAGGAAAAGGAAGAAAAAGAAACCGGCTATGTCATGTCGGAACGGAGCTACGGTTCCTTCGAACGCTATTTCGGACTGCCCGATGGCGTCGATATGAATAAGGTCGTCGCAACCTACTCCAAAGGGATTCTTACGGTGACCCTTCCGAAGACCCAGGAGGCCAAACTGCAAGAAAAGAAAATCACGATCAAAGCGGCATAGCCGAAGTTGTTCATACAGAGGTCAGGAGCGGCGGCTTTCGGGCCGCCGTTTCTGTTTTATCCGGCACGCTGCGTCGATATCGGGTCTTGATGGCGGGTCAGCATTCACTGGCAACTTGTCCTCGAAGACCAGTCGAGCTTGGAGAAGGCGGCACTGTTCGTCGCTTGCAGAATTCGCGTCGAGAGAAAGTCCTGCTGGAAACTCGGTCCAGCCACCTTTTTTCGCTTGTCGACCGATAGTAGATGAGCGCCGACCTGAGCCCGTCATATTCGCGGCTCTGCGGAGCCTGTGCTCGAAGGTACTCGGCCAATTCTCTATCCGTGAGTGCTTTCACCAAGCCCGTGACATCGTCGGAATGGACAATGGGAAGATCGACATCGGAGTCCAAATGCCTGAATTCTTCGCGGCCGCGATGCAAGTCCGATATGTAGAGGAGCAACCGACTGGTCAACAGAACGTCACGGTGCGCGATCTGCGGCGCGTCAAGTCCAGTCCCGGGCGAAGGTTCAACCGCCAACTTGTAGCGCGCAGGATCCAGACCATCCGAGGGCGCTGACTCGATGGCATCGAGCGCAATTCGTCCCTCAGCGTTCAGTCCATCTGTGCCGTACCAGGCGGGACGGTTTTGTCTGAGCGCATAAAATCGCCTTGACGCGACATCCGGCGATTGTTGGCTCAGAGCTGATTCAATGAACGTCGCGAACGCGGGGGGCTGGAACTGGCGCAGGCCGGCAAAGACCTGGTGTTGCTGACATCGCAGAAATTGCTATCAGTGAGGCATGGAGGAATCGTCGAACATGCATTTCCGAGATCATCCCGTTGCAAGTATTTTGCCCGGCGAGGCGGCGCAATTCTCAGCTTTATCGACGTTTCCTAGGCGTAAAGTCGCCGCTCAACCCATACGTTACCGTCCTTCGCGTAAGAACGCTTGACGGCCGCCCAAGCGATTCGATGGGATCGCGCTTCGCGATCAGCCTCGCCGACATGCGCGGAAAAGGAATGATTGAACGCCTCTCGGTAAATCGATTGTGCGCGAGAAGGAAGGTGATCTTGCACCGACTGAGGAAGCTCAAGATTCGTTTGGTAGGGCATTGCATTCCCCGCTGTCTCATCGCCCGAACATTAGTCGGCAACACAGCTGCGAATTTCTGATCCATATCAAGATCACTAGCCAGCGCTACGCGAGACTGACCATTGATAGGAGGCGGCAGTGACGCAAGCGCGAACCGTTGGCGATGCGGGGCATGTCAAAACCTACGACGTGCGCATTCCGCCTCACAATCTTCCTGGCGTTCTGCGCGTACCGCCTCATGCGTTCTCGTTAGTCATCTTCGCGCATGGCAGCGGCTCAAGCAGGCTGAGCCCGCGCAACGTTATGGTTTCTGAATCGTTGAATCGGAGCGGCATCGCAACACTGCTTTTCGACCTGCTGCAGCCGCAAGAAGAAAATGCCAACAACCGAAGGAAGGTTTTTGAGATTCCGTTGTTGGCCGACAGGTTGGTTCAGGCCGTCCGGTGGTCGCAGCGCAATCCCGCCGTGCGCGGTCTTCCGATTGGACTCTTCGGGGCAAGTACAGGTGCCGCCGCAGCACTCGTCGCAGCGGCACGCCTTGAAGAGATCGGCGCAGTCGTTTCGCGCGGGGGCCGGCCGGATCTTGCCGATGGCGTCTTGTTGGCGGTGCGGGCGCCTACGCTTCTCATTGTCGGCGGCGAAGATCATAGCGTTATCGAACTCAACGAACAGGCATATGCTCAGCTCAGCGGGACCAAGGAATTGGTCATCATACCGGGCGCTACCCACCTCTTCGCGGAACACGGCACGCTCGAGCAGGTTATTGCGCATGCAAGACGCTGGTTCGCGACATATCTGAGTCAAACGGACGGGCGATAGGGGTTAGAGATGCACTTTGCCGATCGCACCGAAGCCGGAAAGGCGCTTGCCCGAGCGCTCATGCA
This sequence comes from Rhizomicrobium sp., assembly GCA_035536115.1. Classification (GTDB taxonomy): domain Bacteria; phylum Pseudomonadota; class Alphaproteobacteria; order Micropepsales; family Micropepsaceae; genus Rhizomicrobium. The sequence goes on along the minus strand of DATLOU010000039.1, from coordinate 338 downwards.
ATATAAGGGACGACCGGTTCATGTGTACGCGCTTCCGCGCGGCGGCGCCCAGGTCGCCGCAGAAGTTGCACATGCTCTCAACGCGCCTTTGGATCTTATTCTTGTCCGAAAGATTGGAGCGCCCGGGCAGCCCGAACTCGCAATGGGGGCAGTCGTAGATGGCGGCGCGCCGATCATCGTGAGGAATGACGAGGTGCTGCGTTTGACAGGCACGCGCGCCAATCAGTTTGACCAGATTTGTCGCCGTGAACTCCAGGAAATCGAGCGCCGCCGCAAACTCTACATGCGGGATCGACCGCCGCTAAACCCTGCGGGCAAAATAGCGATCGTCATCGATG
>DATLOU010000038.1:0-2585 GCA_035536115.1 Rhizomicrobium sp. | reverse complement strand
CGGGCCGATCTTGCGCGTCGCCATCGCCGCGGGAAAATTCCAAGGCGTCACCAGCACCGCAATGCCCGCAGGCTTGTGATGCACGAAAATCCGCGCACCTGACGCTGGTGCGCGCGAGACCTCGCCGACATTGCGCACGGCTTCTTCCGCATACCAGCGGAAGAATTCCGCGGCATAGGCCACCTCGCCGCGCGAATCCGGCAGCGCCTTTCCGTTCTCCAGCGTGATCAGCTTCGCGAAGCGCTCGGCGTCGCGCATGATCAGCTCGTAGGCCTTGCGCAGGATTTCCGCGCGCTCGCGCGGCTTGCGCCCGGCCCAGCCCTCGAATGCGCCTTCGGCCGCGTCGAGCGCCGCCTTTGCATCATCGACCGTGGCGCTGGCGACCGAGGCGATCTTGCGCTCGGTCGCCGGATCAATCACGTCGAAACGGCCACCATCGGACGCCTTGCGCCATTTGCCCCCGATCCAGAGGTCGGTCGGAACATTGGCCAGGAGATTTTCGTACATAGCACTACCTCTCAACTTGCTCCGCTCATTCTCGCGCAAGCGGGAATCCGGTGTGGCCTGGCCCCGGGACGAGCGGCCAGACTAACTGTTCAGCGACCGTCGCACCGTCTCGGCGATCCGGTCCGGTGTCGGCAGTACGGCGTCTTCCAGAATATCGGCTGCCGGCAGAGGAATATGAGGCGTTGTGATGCGGACCGGCGGGCCATCCAGATCGTAGAAAGCCTCGTCGGCCGTGATCGAGACGATTTCGGCGCCCCAGCCGCAGAGCCGCGGATTTTCCTCGACCGTGAAGAGCCGGTGCGTCTTGGCGACCGAGCCGAGGATGGTCTGCGTGTCGAGCGGCACGAGCGACCGCACGTCGACAACCTCGCAATCGATGCCGTGTTCCGTCTTGAGCTTTTCGGCGGCCTCGAGCGCGCGCGGCACCATCAATGCCAGGGCGCAGATGGTGGCATCCTTGCCGCTGCGAAGAACCTTGGCGGTGCCGAGGCTGTCGACAATCTCGCCATCAGGAACTTCGCCCTTGGTGGGATAAAGCGACTTGTGCTCGAGGAAGATCACCGGATCGGGATCGCGAACGGATGCCGCCAGCAGGCCGATGACATCGCGCGGGCTGGAGGGCGCAACCACCTTCAGGCCGGGGATCATCATGCACCAGTTCTCGACGCTCTGGCTGTGCTGGGCGCCGAAGCGCGATCCGGCGCCGTTGCCGGTGCGTACGACCAATGGGCATTTCAGCTGGCCGTTCGACATGTAGCGGCTCTTCGGAAATTCGTTGGCGATGTAGTCAAAACAGACTGCAAAGAAATCCGAGAACATGATTTCCGCGATCGGCTTCAGGCCTGTCATTGCAGCGCCCATCGCAGCGCCGAGGATCGCTTGTTCGGAAATCGGCGTGTCGCGCACGCGCAACGGACCGAACTGCTCGTAAAGACCCACGGTCGCCTTGAACACGCCGCCCGCCTTGGCCACGTCTTCGCCGAGAAACACGACGTCGGGATCGCGCTGCATCTCTTGCGCGATGCCGCGAATAACAGCGTCGCGATACGTCAGTTCCGCCATGCCCAGCCTCCATCGGCATAGACATCGGTAGAAATGATATCGAGCGGTGGCGGCGGCGCAGCCTTGCAGGCCTCGGTCGCGTCGTCGACCACCTTGCGCACCTGCGTTTCGATATCGCCGATCGTCTTCTCGGAGACGCCAAATTGCAGCAACCGCTCGCGATAGATCTTGATCGGATCGCGGAGCTTCCAGCGGTCCAACTCCCCATCCGGTCGGTACTTTGCCGGGTCGGCACGGGAGTGCCCGCTGTGACGATAGGTGAGGCACTCGACCAGCGAAGGGCCGTCACCGGCACGCGCCTTGTCGAAGGCGGCCTGCGCCGTGCGATAGACGACATCGGCGTCGTTGCCATCGATGACGATGCGCTCGAGTCCATAGGCCGATGCGCGGTCGGCAGCCGGATGTGGCACGGCTGTGACGTCGCCGATCGGCGTGTATTCCATGTAGAGATTGTTCTCGCAGACGAAGATGACCGGCAGCTTCCACACGGCCGCGAAATTGAGCGCCTCGTGGAACGCGCCGATATTTGTGGTGCCGTCGCCAAAGAAGCAGACCGAGACGTCCTTCGCGCCTTTGTATTGCGCGCGCCACGCCGCACCGCAGGCGATAGGAAGATGCGCACCGATGATGGCGTAAGAGCCCATCACGCCGTGCTCGGCCGACGTGAGGTGCATCGACCCGCCCTTGCCGCGCATGAGGCCGTTGTCGCGCTGCATCAACTCGCCCAGCACTTTCTCCACGCTCACGCCGCGTGCCAAGGTGTGGGCATGACCGCGATAGGTGCAAAAAGAAAGGTCTTCTTTGATCATGGCGCCTGCGAAACCCGCCGCCACCGCTTCCTGCCCGAGCGAAAGATGGCTTGTTCCCTTGACCAGGTTCTGCAGGAACAGGTCGTAGGCACGCTGCTCGGCTTCGCGGATCACGACCTGGGTGCGATACAATTCGAGCCTTTTCTGCTCGCCGATATCGTCGTTCAGTCCGGAGCCGGCCTTGGCCTGCGCGCGGTCCTTTGCTGT
>DATLOU010000037.1:0-44145 GCA_035536115.1 Rhizomicrobium sp. | reverse complement strand
GGATCCCAGTTGACGTCGGCTTCGCTGCGATGAACGAAACCCGCCTTGTAGAAATCGAGGAACAGCTTCTGCTGATGCTTGTAATAGTCCGGATCGCAGGTCGCGAACTCGCGGGACCAGTCGAGCGACAGGCCCATCAGCTCGAGCTGAGCCTTCATCAAGACGATATTGTCGTAGGTCCATTTGCGCGGATCGACGTTCATCGCGCGCGCGGCGTTTTCCGCCGGCAGACCGAAGGCGTCCCAGCCCATCGGATGCAGAACGTTGTAGCCCTGCGCACGACGGAATCTGGCGATCACGTCGCCCATGGTGTAGTTGCGAACATGACCGATATGGATGCGTCCCGAAGGATAGGGAAACATCTCGAGCACGTAACATTTCGGTTTGGAGGAATCGGTCGGCGTGACGAAGGCGCCAGCGGCCTTCCAGGCCTGCTGCCATTTTTGTTCCGCTTCCTTGGCGTTGTAACGCGCCATCGTCGCTTGATCCTTCCGGTGCCGGATCTTCGGGCGCTGAGGCCTCCGGCACGGATCAGGCTACAGCGATTTGCACCTTCTAGCTGCCTCCGCTGGCAAGTCGAAGCTCGCGGGCGCGCGTCAGTATGGCATCTTCGAGCTTGATCGCCGTGTCGGGGGCGACCTGGGCGTCGGCCCAGCCGTCCGCGGATTTGGTCTGGCGGAAGACGGCAACCTTCAAACCATCGGCGCGAAGATTGCGATCGAGGATATAGACCGTGACCTTCATCCGTTCCGTCGGGGCCTCGGGCGCCGAATACCACTCGGTGATCACGACGCCTCCGAACGGATCGGCCGAGGCAAGCGGTATGAACGACAGTGTGTCGAGCGTGGCATGCCAGAGATAGGAATTCACGCCCAGAGTCCGGCCGCCGCCCGCGGAGATCGCGGTCGAACCGGCAGTCGTGTCGGGCATCGCGTTGTCGGAGTCGCAGCCGGCCAACGTCAAGGCCAGCGCCAGAACAATCAGAATCCGCATTGGGCCGCTTTCGTTCTTAGGACGCCTGGACGGCGTCTCTCGCGCGTCCCCCCTGACGCGGGCTTATACGTGGCCCTCCGAAAGCGTGCAATGTCGAAGGCTGCCGCAATGTCTGTCGCTCACCGTTCGAGGTCTTTGCAAACCGCGGCGAAGCGTGGGACATCCACACCCGCAGCGACGACGGACCCGCACGCCGGCCTCGCAGCTTCACCCAAGACGTTGGGATCACATGTCGATGAAATTTTGCGCGCTGGCTGGTGCAGCGGGTGTCCTTCTGCTGGTGTCATTTCCGGTCCGAGCCGCCTCCTGGGACGATTGGAACATTTCGCCGTTGAGCGGGAGCCTTGGAGACCTCAACTACTCCGTCGGAGGCCAAGCTTACGGCAGCGCGTACTGGGCCGACCAACCGGCAGCGCCCGGTCTGGACCGATCAGGTGTCACGGGCGCGGCGTCGCTCAACGCGCGACTTCAGCGCGACTATGACAGCGGTCTGTCGCTGGCCCTCAAGGGGACGTTCGAGATCTATCACGATCAGCTTTCGGGCGATAACTATGGCAGCGACCTTGTCCAGAAGGTTTATGGTTCGGTGCAGACGGGACTGGGGCGTGTTGATGTCGGAATGTCCGACGGTGCGGCCTATGCACTGTCCATCACCGGGCCGACGGTAAATCCCGAAGTCACGATCGACAACTCGAACGCCACGTTCTTTCGCGATCCGACAACTGGACGGGCATTCACGAATGTCTTCGGACTGAATAGCGCCGTCGAATCGTCGCTGAACTTCGCCAAGGTTTCCTATTTCAGTCCGCGCCTCTTCGGCGTGCAAATCGCAGGTTCCTTTACTCCCTCGCAAGGAAAAGACGTCCTGCCGTTTCTCAATTCCGGTCCCCATGTCGCTGATCGGCAAACCGATCTGTGGGAAGCCGCGATCAACTACAGCAACACGTTCGGTCAACTGACGTTCGGCCTCTATGGTGGCTTCATCTTCGGCCATGACGCCGCCAAAACGGTGGGCCACAAAGGCCTGACCGATTGGGGCGTGGGCAGCGAGCTCGACTGGAGCATCAACGACGATATGAAATGGTCGTTCGGCGGCGCCTATCGCGAAGCCAACACCTACGCGTTCAACATCGACAATGCCGGCAGCAATACAAAGAGCCTGCATCTCAGCACGACGATCAGTTATGGCTCCTGGAGCGCGGGGTTCGAGTTCGGCAATGGCCGCAGCGATGGCCTTCTGGCTGCACCGACGCTGGGCACGCATGCCTTGTTGGTCGATGCCGCCTATGCGCTGAACACCAATCTGCAACTGAGCGCCGGCTGGCAAAAACTGAACTACAGCCGCAACGCCGGCGTTTTCTACAATGGCGCACCCATAATCAGCATGGACGCCGTCTTCCTGCACGCCGTGTTAAATATTTAAGGCAACAGCGCGCCGATTGCGGCGACGCCTGCGAAGCCGTGCAGCAGCGAAGCGTTTTGTGCCGTCACGCCGCCCAGCGCATAGACCGGGATGCGGAGCGCGCGGGCCATTCGATTGGCGCGCACCGGTTTGTGCGCCGACGTTTCGCCATGCGAGTGCGTAGGAAAGACAGGTGACAGGAACACAGCATCGAGAAACGGCCTGGTACTGGCGTGATGCAAGCCATGCGCTGCGACTGAGAGAAACCAGCGCGGGCGCAAAGCCCGCCAGTGCACCGCGAGATGCGCATTCGCTTCCGACAGATGCAAGCCGTCTGCCCCAGAACGCGAAACCAACGGCGCATCGTTGGCGATCAGCACGATGAGGCCGCGCGAATGCGCCACAGCGACGATCGCATGCGCCAAGCGGCAACGACGTTCGTCCTCGCGCGAGCGCACCACCACAAGCGCGCCGCGCGGCAGAATTCGCACGGCCTGAAGCGGATCAGCCACACGGTCATCGTCGATCATCAGCGCCAGGAACGGCACGCGGCCAAAATACGCCGAGCGCGCGTTGAGATGCGCGGCTGCGCTTGCTAGCCTTCTGCGCGCCAAACTGTTCGGCACATGTCACCTGAACAAATCAACGAGAACTTGTCGCACATTGTCGCGCGCATCGAAGCCGCGCGAAAGGCGGCTGTTAAGCCGGCCTCCGCGACGACGCTGGTCGCCATCACCAAAACACATCCAGCGGAAACGATTTACCCCGCCCTGATTGCCGGACAGCGGATATTCGGCGAAAACCGGGTCCAGGAAGCCAAGGCCAAATGGGGCGCCATCCGTTCGGATTATCCCGACATCGAGTTGCATCTGGTCGGGCCGCTGCAAACCAACAAGGTTCGCGACGCCTTGGCTCTGTTCGATGCCATCCAGACCCTTGATCGCCCCAAGCTGGCCGACGCGCTCCGCGCCGAAATGGATCGCACGGAGCGAACGCCGTTCCTCTTCGTGCAGGTCAACACCGGCGAAGAGCCGCAGAAGTCGGGCGTGTTGCCACGCGGGGCCCCCGCACTCATCGCGCATGCCCGGGCACTTGGATTGCCGCTGAAAGGGCTGATGTGCATTCCGCCCGCGAGCGAAAACCCTGCGCCACACTTTGCCCTGTTGCGCAAGCTCGGCGAGGAACACGATCTGCCGCTTCTCAGCATGGGGATGAGCGACGATTTCGAAATCGCGATCCGCTTCGGCGCCACGCATGTGCGGATCGGCAGTGCGATCTTCGGTGAGCGTCTCAAGGCATGATGGTGATCGAATCCGCCGGCGCGAGCATGCTGACGATCTTCAAAAGATCGTCCCGTGCGAGCGCGATGCAACCCTCCGTCGGCGCAAAGTCCGGACGCGCAACATGCAGAAAAATGGCACTGCCGGCACCGGGAACGACAGGCGCGTCGTTGAACCCGGGAACGACGAATAGGTCATACAGGCCATCCTCACGCCACAGCGTCTCTGTGCTCGCGCCATAAGGCCGCTTGACCCGCCGATTGTAGTAAGGATCGAGCGGCGCGTCGCACCAACCGTCATCGGCCTCGATCTTGGCGACTGGCAATCCCGTTGGCGGACAGGCGAGGCGATCGGCGCGATAAAAGACCGACCGGAGCGGAAATGTGCCGACCGGTGTCACGCCGTCGCCCTCGCCTCGTTTGACACCAATTCCGTTGACGCCGACCGCCGCGCGAAACCGATCGCGGCCGCACTGCAGGACAGCGCCTGCACCCCTTCGCCGAACGATGAGATCCATGCGTAACAAGACTAGCGCAGTCCGCACAATTCGCGCAGTGGCGCTAAAACAAGTGCCCCGCTCTTTGCGCCTTGGTGCGCAAATACTGCCGATTGTGCACATTGTCGGGAAAAGCGTGTTTGACGCGGCCGACGACCTTGACGCCAGCCTGTTTCAGGCCGTCGACTTTGCCGGGGTTGTTGGTCAACAACCGGACGGACTTGTAGCCGAGCAGAGCAAGCATGCGCGCCGCGATGCCATAGAGCCTTTCGTCAGCCTCGAAGCCCAACCTTGCATTCGCGTCGATCGTGTCAAAGCCCTGGTCCTGGAGCCGATAGGCGCGCAATTTGTTGATCAGGCCGATGCCGCGGCCTTCCTGTGCGAGATACAGAAGAATGCCGCCGCCGGCTTTCGAGAGCGTCTCGATTGCGCCGCGAAGCTGCGCACCGCAATCACACTTGAGCGAACCGAGAAGATCGCCCGTGAAGCACTCCGAATGCAGACGCGTGAGGGCCGGCTTTGCGGTAGGCGGCGCGTTGATCACGATGGCATAATGCTCGGGCCCGCCGTCCGCGGGACGGAACGAGACAAGCTCCGTCTTCTCGGCGCCTTCAAGCGGCACATGCGCGCGCGCGACAATCTTCAGTGTGCGGACAATCTCATCGTCATAGGCGAGAATGTCTTGGCGCGAAAGTTGCCCGGCGGACGTCGCCCGATCTTCGGCGCCAACGAGAACCGCAGGCAAGAGGCCGGCTAGCTTTGCGAGCTTGATCGCGGCGCCATAAGTGCTGGGCAGTGCGGTTCTTTCCGCCGCGAAGGGGCCTTTCAACGGAAAGGAGAGATCGTCGGTGGGGTCGGCGATGGCGCGCAGTTGCGCCGCGTCGAGCCCCGCATCGACCTTCAGCGCAACGACATCGGGTGTGTAGAGCCTGATCTTGAGCGTGTTGGCGCGCGCATGGGTAAGCACGAGAAAGACGGCCCCGCTCGACGCGCGCCGCATCGCCCTCAGACCAGCATCCGTTACAGTTTCGACAGATTGAACCGTGACCGCTCGGCGTTTGTCGCGGATCACAATCGCTTGACCGCGCCGCAGCGCGTCGACGCCGACAATTACGCGGTCGACCGGCGAAGTCCGGGACTGTCTTGCGGTCTTTGGCCGGCGACTGGTGGACTTGCTCATGTCCAATCCACATACACCGTCGTCCAAAAACCGGGTAGAGTTCGCGACGCCCCCTTGATCCGGACCCCTCTTCGACATGGCCAGTACCAAGCGTGTTCTTCTTGTCGATGACGATACCATGCTGCGCACATCCCTGGCCGAGCAATTGACCAGTGCCGGCGCCTATAGCGTGGCGGAAGCCGCCAATTGCGAGGAAGCGCGTACGCGTGCCGGCGAAGGTCTCTTCGAATTCATCATCCTTGATGTCGGCCTGCCCGATGGCGACGGCCGCGAGCTCTGCTCCTGGTTACGCGGCAGCGGCGTAACCGCGCCGATCATTCTGCTTACCGCTGCCGATACCGATCAGGATACGATCGAAGGCCTGAAATCGGGCGCCAATGACTATGTCGCGAAGCCGTTTCGCTTTGCCGTATTGATGGCGCGCATCCACGCGCATCTGCGCAGCCACGGACAGAACGAAGACGCGGTCTATCGTATCGGTCCCTATACGTTTCGCCCCAGTGCGAAAGTCCTGCTCGACGTCAACAGCAAGAAGATTCGCCTGACGGAAAAGGAAACCAACATTCTCAAATTCCTTTACCGCTCGGGAGAGACGGTGCCGCGCGAGACGCTCTTGCATGAGGTGTGGGGCTACAATCCGGCAGTGACGACGCACACGCTGGAGACTCACATCTATCGTCTGCGCCAGAAGATCGAGGTCAGTCCCGGTCAGGCCCGGATCTTGGTGACCGAGAGCGGCGGCTACAGGTTGATGCCCTGACCGGCCTGCACTAGTTTGTTCCCCTTCCGTTTCGGCATTGGAGGTGCGCGAAATTAGTGTTCGTTGTCACCTAATGGGGAGAGACTATCTGTCACTTCGACATAGAACCCGCCCTTAAGGAGGGCACTGGATATGCGTAACCCCACCCGTTCCATGCTGGTCGGCGCCGCGGTTGCGGCCCTCCTGGTCTTGCCGGCCGCCGGCGCCGATACGGGCTGGGTCACCTGGCCGACCAAGAGCTTCGACAGCAAAGGCCTTCGAATCACCGACGTGGTCGGCGACGTCCGCGTCACCGTTCAAGACGGACCGATGAAAGTCGACGTCTCCGGCAGCAAGGAGCTGGTTGGCGGACTGACCGTCAAGAAAGAGGGCGATTCCCTCATGATCGATGGCTCGGGCAATGTTTCTTATTCGGTCTGGGACTGGCGGAAGTGGTTCGATTTCTCCCACATCCACGACGACTACAACCAGGGACATTTGCTGATCAAGGTAACGGTGCCAAAGGGTACGCCAATCAAGATCTCCGATCTGATCGGAAACGCTGCAGTCGGAGATACCTATGGCCCGATCAGCCTGGAATCCGTTGCGTCGGATGCGACCATCGGGAAGGTGAGCCAGGCCAATGTCTCGCTGGGCGGTTCGGGCAAAATTGCCATCGCGGACGTGGCCGGCGAGCTGAAACTGGAAATCGCCGGCTCCGGACGCATCACGTCGGGACATGCCGGATATGTACGCGCCGACATCGCGGGTTCCGGCGACGCGCAGCTTGGAACGATCGCCGGCGGCGTGAACATCGACATCGCAGGCTCGGGCGATTTCACCGCTGCGCGGGTGAACGGCCCGGTGCATGTCGATATTGCAGGTTCCGGCAATGTGAAGATCGCCGATGGCGTCGCCGATCCGTTGAAAGTGGACATTCTGGGTGCGGGCGATCTCTATTTCGGCGGTACCGCGGTCAATCCCAGCATCAGCGCGATGGGCTCGGGCAATGTGCGCCTCAAGTCCTATCGCGGAAAGCTCTCCAATGACGGGATGGCCGACGTCCAGGTGGGGGGTGTGGCCCCGCCGACGCCACCGACGCCGCCGACACCACCCACACCGCCGACAGCCCCGCGCCCACCGCATGCGCCAACGCCGCCGCACCATTCCGACGATGACGACGACAATTGAACGGCGACGCCGCGGCTTAGATGTTTAACGCCCGTTAAGAATTGGCGCCTAGAACCGGCCCCGAGGTCGGCCAATGGCTCGAAATCCAAGGCAAAATTCCCGCGACGATCCGCGCTGGCAGGACGAAGACCGCATCGCACCGCCGTCGCGGCGCAAGAGGCGCCGGGTCTGGCCCTATGCGGCGCTGCTGCTTCTGGCCTGGGGCCTGATTTTCGGAGCCGTCTTCTGGTCGCACTTTCTGTCAGATTTGCCGGACGTCAACAAACTTCTCGTCGCCGGCGCGTCGCGCGACGTCACAGTACTGGACGATCGCGGTCGCCTGATCGCACGCCGTGGACTGACGCAAGGCGCGCGCGTCGACGTCGTGCAGTTGCCGCCCTATGTTCCCAACGCATTCATCGCCGTCGAAGACCGCAGGTTTCGCTCGCACTATGGCCTCGATCCGATCGGCCTCTTGCGCGCCGCGTTCGAAAACATTCTCGCCGGACATGTGCGCCAAGGCGGCTCGACACTCACGCAGCAACTCGCGAAGAATCTCTTTCTCGATTCCAATCGGACGTTTGGGCGCAAGACTCAGGAGGCGATGCTCGCTCTCTATCTCGAGTCGCGTTACAGCAAGGATCAGATCCTCACGCTTTACCTCAACCGCGTTTATTTCGGCGCCGGCGTGTACGGCATCGAGGCCGCGGCCCAGCGCTTCTTCGGCAAATCGGCACGAAATCTGACCTTGCCGGAAGCCGCGATGCTTGCCGGAAGCGTAAAGGCGCCGGCGCGCTACAACCCGCTTGCCGACATCGATGCGTCGCAGGCACGCGCCGCCATCGTTCTGCGTGCGATGGAGGAGGCGGGCTTCATCGACGATCGCACGCGCAGTCTGGCGCAAGCGACGCGGCCGAAGATCATGCGCGGCGCAGGAACACCGGGATCGGGCTATTTTACCGACTGGGTGATCTCCCGGCTCTCCGGCTATACCAACGACGCAGGCGAGCCGCTGATCGTGGAGACGACGCTTGATCTCGCGGCGCAAGGCGAGGCCGAACGCGCCGTCGCGAGTGGTCTTGCGGCTCAAGGACGCTCTCTCAGGGCCCACGAAGGCGCCCTCGTCGCCATGACGCCGGATGGCGCCGTGCGCGCGATGGTGGGTGGGCGATCGTACGAGCAGAGTTCCTACAACCGCGCCACCGACGCGATGCGCCAGCCCGGGTCGGCTTTCAAACCTTTCGTCTATCTCGCCGCATTCGAGCACGGCCACACGCCAAACGACGTGATGCACGATGGGCCTGTCGATATCCATGGCTGGAAACCGGACGACTATGAAGGCAAGTTCGAAGGCGACATCAATCTGACCCGCGCCTTCGCAAAATCGTCGAACGTCATCGCCGCGCAATTGACCGATGAGATCGGCGCCGACGTGGTCGCGAAGACCGCACACCGGCTTGGCATCGTCTCGCCGCTCAATGCGGTCGCCTCGCTCGCACTGGGAACTTCGACCGTGACACCGTTGGAACTCACCGCGGCCTATGTGCCCTTCGCCAACGGTGGCGAAGGCGTCATTCCCTATGGCATAGTCCGTATACGGACTAGGGCCGGCAAGGTGCTCTTCACCCGCCAGGGCGGCGGCGCAGGCGACGTGGTGTCACCGGTAAATCTGGCCCAGATGACAAGCTTATTGGTCGAATCGGTCACCAGCGGCACCGGCAGGTCGGCCAGGCTCGCCGAGCGGCCGACGGCCGGAAAAACCGGCACGACACAGGACTATCGCGACGCCTGGTTCGTCGGCTTCACGGCGGACCTCGTTTGCGGCGTATGGATCGGAAACGACGACAATTCGCCGATGAAGCGCGCCACCGGCGGCGGATTGCCGGCGCGCATCTTTCACAACTTCATGGAATCTGCCGAAGCTGGGTTGCCGGTGAAACCCTTGGCGGGCGACATCGCGGTCGCGGCCAGCGAGCCTGCCTCGACCGCGCCAACACCGCCGCCGGCACCAACGCGCAAGAGCGATGCTCTCGAAACTCTGATCAACAAGCTTTTCGGCAACGGCACCTAGCGTCACGGCGCCGTTTCGCGAGCCGCGTAGCGATGCAGCATCACGCCGTTCTCTTTCAGCCATGCTTGCGCGGTGGATATCTCAGGTGTCAGTGAGCGCACCAGCCGCCAAAAGCGTGGTCCGTGATTCATCTCGAGCAGATGCGCCGTTTCATGCGCCACGACATAGTCCAGCACAAACGCCGGCGCCAAAATCAGGCGCCAGGAATAGGAAATCGATTTGTTGGCGGAACACGAGCCCCAGCGGCTTGCCGTATCGCGCACAGTGACGCGGCGGGGCCTCGTGCCAAGCAGTGCCGCGAATTCGAACGAGCGCCTCTCAAGCGACGTCCGTGCTTCGCGCTTCAGAAAATCGATCAATCGGCGCGGCATGTGCTCGGCACGGCCACTGACGCGCAGGTGACCATCTGAGTCCTGCCAGACCGGCCCGCGGCCTTTCTCGGCCGGCACAATCAGGCATTCGACACCCCGAAATGGAATGCGCGCCCCTGAGACGAGAGGCACCTGCTTGGGCACGCGCGCAAGCTGGCGCGCGATCCAGGATGTTTCGCCGCGCGCAAAATCGAGAGCGCGCGTGAGCGAGATGCGCGACGGGGCAACGACCGTCACCTCGCCCGTCGAAGGATGCACTTTGACGATCAAGCGTCGCGCCCGCGGATTGAGACGCATGGTGACCTCGACGGCGCGACCATCGATGCGCAGCAATTCATGTTTCGAACCGTGGCGACTTGCCAGGGACTTGCGCATGAGCTTCCCTTCGCTTCCGTAACCTGTTTCTTTCGTACGTCTGGCGAGATCCATCATGACCTCACGCCCTCGATTCCATCTGGCATTTCCCGTGCGCGATCTTTCCGAAGCGCGCGCCTTCTATGGAACCCTGCTCGGCTGTCCTGAAGGACGGTCAAGCGACGAATGGGTGGATTTCGATTTCTTCGGCCACCAAATCGTCGCGCATCTAAGCGCGGATAGCGTCCTCGATAAAGCGCATAATGAGGTCGACGGCGAACAGGTGCCGGTCCGTCACTTCGGGGTGATTCTCTCTATGTCGCAGTGGCATACGCTGGTCGACAGATTAAAACAAAGCAAAGTCGATTTTGTGATCGCACCCGATACACGCTTTGCGGGACTTCCTGGCGAACAGGCAACCTTCTTCATTCGCGATCCCAGCGGCAACGCTCTGGAATTCAAGGCGTTCGATGACGAGAACCGGATATTTGCACGATGAAAGCTGAACAAGTCACATTCTTCGCCGGCGCGGTCGCGTTGGCTCTGATTCTCGGCGCGCTTTTTTTTCAATATGTTCTGAACTATCCCCCTTGCGAAATGTGCCACTGGCAACGCTGGCCGCACATCGCAGCGGCAATCGTGGGCATCGGCGGCTGGCTTTTGCTGCGTCGCGGAGTTTTGAATCCGGCCACCGCGTTGCCGCTCGCGATTTTAACGCTTCTGCTGATTGCTACGTCCGGCGCGATCGGCGTGTATCATGCTGGTGTTGAGTGGCAGTGGTGGCCGGGCCCGTCGGCCTGCACAACGGGCTATGTCTTCACCGGCAAGCTTGACCTCAACGCGCCCGTGCCGCGCTGCGACGTCGCGGCGTGGCGGCTCTTTGGAATCTCGATGGCGGGCTATAATGCCATCATCTCGCTGGGGACGGCAGTCCTTGGCTCCACGCTTTTGGTGCGCAAAGCATGAGTCGCAAAGCTCGCCCCGCCTTTCCCGGCAGCAAAGAGAAAGCCGACATCGACGCGATGATTCGCGTCGATCATGCTGGCGAATATGGTGCCGTGCGAATCTATGAAGGTCAGCTTGCGGTCTTTGGCGCCACAAATTCCGCTGCAGTCGACGCCATCCGCCACATGGCGGAACAGGAGAAACGTCATCTGACTTCGTTCGACACGCTCATCAACAAGCGCCGCGTGCGGCCGACCGCCCTGGAGCCCGTGTGGCGCGTGGCCGGCTTCGCGCTCGGCGCCGCGACGGCGTTGATGGGCGAAAAGGCCGCGATGGCTTGCACCGCCGCCGTCGAGGATGTCATCGACGAGCACTATGCTGCGCAGGTGGCCCGACTTGGCGAGTCCGATCGCGAATTGAAGGACACTGTCGAGGCTTTCCGGCTTGAAGAGGTCCAGCACCGCGACACGGCGATGGCGCACGGTGCCGAGGAGGCGAGAGGATATCGGCTTCTCAGCGAAGGCATCAAGGCTGGTTGCCGTCTCGCCATTGCGCTCTCGGAAAAAATATGAGCGCTGACCGGCATGCGCTGCTGGCTGCCGCAGCGGCGCCCAGGCGCGCAAGTGACGCGGACGCGTCTTCGCTGTCGCGCCTGTTCGCGGCTGCGTTCACCACCGATCCGGTCTTCAACTGGATCGCTCGGCCAGGCGCCAGGCGCCCACTCGTGCTGGAGCAGTTCTTTTTCTGGCTCCTCAAGACGCGTGCCATCCCATTCGGAGAAGTGTGGATGAGCAGCGACGGCGGCGTGTGCGCCGCCTGGCTGCCGCCCGGTGCACCGGCAAGTCCCGGAGGTTTCCTGGAGCAGCTCAGGCTCTTTCCGCTGTTTGTTCGTCTATGCGGCTTTCCGCGGCTGAGGCGCGGTTCGGCCATGGCGGAAGCGATGGAGAAAAACCATCCGCACGAGAAGCACTTCTATCTTGCCTTCATTGCCGTCGCGCCGCGGCTCCAGGGGCTTGGCCTTGGCGGAGCGATGCTCGACGCGACCGTGAAGCGCGCCGACGAAGAAGGTGTTCCGGCCTATCTGGAGAATTCCAATCCGCGCAATACCAAACTCTACGAACGCGCCGGCTTCGTGGCGCGCGGCAGCATCTCGCCGCCGGGCGCCCCGCCGCTGGTCGCGATGTGGCGAGAAAAGCGCTGATTCACCTTTTCGTCGCGTCGGTCAGTATTCTTTGTTGGGCGGCGTTTGGGTTGCCGTAGAAACGCAGGACTCGATCGTCTTTGGTGAGCACGGCCCAGGCTTGGCCACCTTCGGGCGTAAATAGGACATAGAAGAAATTTCCGCCGCAATTGTGTGGCTGACAGACGTCGTAGAGTTCATAGCTCACACCGCCGGCAGAGACCGCTTTACCCGGAGTGCCGAGTCCCTCTTCGCCGCTCAGAACGGCTTTCACCCAGCTCTCGAGCGGCTGACCGGCGACGATGGCGGTAATCGAGTGCTTGTACGCCGGTTTTGTAATCACATCGTAGAGATAGTGTTCTTCCGCCGCGGCAGCCGATATCACCAGGCAAAGCAACACCGTCGTGGCGAACAATCCTCTCATCGAACGGACCTTACGGCTCGAGCTCGCTGTCCCAGTAGAGATAGTCGGCCCAGGAATCGTGCAGATAGTTGGGCGGAAATTTTCGCCCGTTGCTGCGCAGCTCATTGATCGTCGGCCGATGCGGACGATGCTTGGGATGCATGCCGATGTGATGCGCCATGCGTCCGCCTTTGAGCAGATTGCAAGGCGCGCAGGCGGTGACGACATTGTCCCACGTCGTGCGTCCGCCGCGCGAACGCGGGATGACATGATCGAAGGTCAAGTCTTCGTCCGAGCCGCAATACTGGCACTCGAACCGGTCGCGCAGGAAAAGGTTGAACCGCGTGAAGGCAGGATTGCGCGCGGGGCGGACATATGTCTTGAGGGAGACGACGGAGGGAATGCGCATCTCGAAGCTCGGCGAATGCACAATGCGATCATACTCCTCGAGGATGTTCACGCGCTCGAGAAAGACGGCCTTGATCGCGTCCTGCCACGACCACAGCGACAGCGGGAAATAGCTGAGCGGCCGGTAGTCGGCATTCAGCACCAGCGCGGGACAATTGTCTGGAAGCCGGGCGGCTAACACGAAACAGGTCCTTTGATCGTCACTCCTCTCAGGCGGCGGCACCATAAGGGCAAAGCGCGGGCGCTGCCAAGCTGCCCCAGACAATAGTCGATTCGGCGTGACAGATCGGTAACGCCCCTAGGGTAAGGGGCAATTAACCTCAGGAACGCGTCGACGAAGCTGATGGCGAAAGGCCATGCTGAGAAAGCTGCCGCCCATTTGAAGTCCGACGGGATCGATGCCGTGACCGACGCCCGGTGCGACGTGCCACTGTACGCACGCCCCGGCTTGGCCAAGCATTCCGGCCGTGGCAAACATCGCGTCCGGCGGGATCATCTGATCGGCGTCGCCGTGCACCAGCAGAATGGGAGGCGTATCTGCCGGCAGCGGCTCCATTGCCGTGCCGCGCGCGAGCATGCCCGAATAGCCGACGATCGCCGCCGGCTTCACTGCGCGTCTCAGACCGACATGCAGCGACATCATCGTCCCTTGGCTGAACCCGACCAGCGCCAGGCGATCGGCTGCAAGTTCGAGCCGCGCAAGCTCGGCGTCGAGAAAGTCGTTGAGTGCCGCCGCCGCAGACTCGACGCCCTTCTGCATCTCGCCGGGATCAAGGCGGGAGATGGCAAACCACTGATAACCTGTGGGCGAGCCGGCGCAACGTTCCGGCGCGTTTGGCGCAACGAAAGCAACCGTCGGCAACTGCCGTTGCCAATGCGGCGCCAGTCCGATCAGGTCGTTTCCATCGGCGCCATAGCCATGGCAGAGCACGACGAGATGTGTCGCCTGTCCGCGCTGCGCCGGCAGGCGGGGACCGGTGAGTGCGCGCTGACCGAATGCCATGCTCGCTTCTACCGATTTCACCGCGTCACGGGAAGCGGGCACCGAGACTGTTGTAGACTCGCTTCATGATTGTCACGCGATTTGCGCCAAGTCCAACCGGTCTCTTGCATCTCGGTCATGCGTTTGCCGCGATCAAAGCATTCGAGGCCGGCCAACAATTCATTCTGCGCATCGAGGATCTCGATACGGCGCGCTGCCGCGAGGCGTTCGTCGAGGCGATCTTCGAGGATTTGCTCTGGTTGGGGATCGATTGGGCGGAGCCGGTGCTGCGCCAGTCTGAACGCATGGCGGCCTACCAAACTGCCTTGCACAAGCTGGATGCGCTGGGACTCACCTATCCTTGCTTTTGTACGCGCAAGGACATCGCAGCTGAGATCGCGCGCGCGGCAGAAGCACCATCTGGTCCGGATGGTCCAATCTATCCGGGCACGTGCCGCAATCTGACCAAAACGGAACGGGACGCGAGAATTTCCTCCGGCGTGTCGCATGCAATCCGTCTCGACGTGACGAAGGCAGCGGAATGGGTTGGGCCACTCACCTTTCTGGAGCAAGGACAGGGCACGAAAGGCGAAACGGGAACGATCAACGTGCAACCGGAATTGTTCGGCGACATCATTCTTGCCCGAAAGGATCTTCCTGCCTCCTATCATCTCGCGGTAGTCGTCGACGATGCGCATCAGGGCGTCACGCTCGTGACCCGGGGCGAAGACCTATTCGCCGCCAGCCACGTGCAGCGACTGTTGCAGGCGCTGCTCGGTCTTTCCGAACCTTCTTATGCGCATCACAGGCTCATCTTGGACGCTTCGGGAAAAAAGTTCTCCAAGCGCGACAAGGCGATCACCTTACGAGCGTTGCGCGACCAAGGCTGGACGCCGGCGCAGGTCCGATCGAATTTGCCGTTGTGAAGTGTCCTAGCGCACCGACAAATCGACCAGTCCCTGCATGATCTGGCTCAGATCATAATCCTTGGGACTGAAGACGGCGGCGATTCCGGCTGCCTTCAATGTCGCTTCGTCTTCGGGCGGGATGATGCCGCCGGCCACGACCTTGATGTCGGAGAGGCCGGCTGCCTTCAGTTTCGTCACGACATCGCGCGCCAGCGAGACGTGACTGCCGGAGAGGATCGAAAGGCCGATGAGGTGCGGCTTCTTCGCCTTTGCCTCGGCGACGATGTCGTCGGGCGAGAAGCGGATGCCGTTATAGATGACGTTCATGCCGGCATCGCGGGCACGGATGGCGATCTGTTCGGCGCCGTTGGAATGGCCGTCAAGTCCGGGCTTGGCCACGAGAAAGGTGAGCTGACGGCCGAGTTTCTTCGATGCGGTCTCGACGCTCTCGCGCAGCGCGCCGATCCGTTCGTCGTTGCGCGACGGGCCGGTCGCCGCCACGCCGGTCGGCGCGCGGTATTCGCCGAAGACGCGCCTCAGAGTCCGGGCCCATTCGCCTGTGGTTGCCCCTGCCTTGGCGCATTCGATCGACACGGGCATGAGGTTCGTATCCTGACGCGCGGCGCGCTCGAGTGCTGCGAGCGCCGCTGCGACTCTTTTTTCGTCGCGCACCGCACGCCAGGCGCGCAGCCGTTCGATCTGGCCGCTCTCTGCCGATTCATCGACGGTCAGGAAATGACCATTGCCGGCCGTCAGGGGTGAGACCTCGGTCTCGCGATAAGCGTTCACGCCGACGCGCATCTCGTCGCCGCGTTCGATTGCTTCGACGCGTGCGGCATTCGAGGCGACCAGGCGCTCTTTCATGTATTCGAGCGCTTCCTGCGACGCGGCGCCGCCAAAACTCTCGATACGCTCCATCTCCTCTCGTATCTGGGACTTCAACTGCTCGACCTTTTCGCCGATCACCTTCGAGCCGTCGAAGATGTCGCCATATTCCAACATATCGGTCTCGAAGGCGGCGATCTGCATCAGGCGCAGCGACCATTGCTGGTCCCAAGGTCTGGGCAACCCAAGCGCTTCGTTCCACGCGGGAAGCTGCACTGCGCGCGCACGCGCATTCCTGGAAAGCGTGACGCCGAGCATCCCGAAGAGAACGCGATAGACATTGTTTTCAGGCTGTTGCTCGGTGAGCCCCAGTGAATTCACCTGGACGCCATAGCGGAACAGCCTGAGCTTTGGATCCGTTACGCCATAGCGGTCGCGCGCGATCTCATCCCACAAGGCACCCATTGCGCGCAGCTTGCAGATTTCCGTGATGAATTTGACGCCGGAATTCACGAAAAAGCTCATCCGGCCGACGGCCCTGGGAAACTCCGCCGCCGGAATCGCGCCGCGCGCCTTCGCAGCGTCCAGCACCGCAACCGCGGCGGCGAGAGCGAATGCCGCTTCCTCGACCGCGTCTGCGCCGGCTTCCTGCAAGTGATACGAGCACAAATTGATCGGATTCCACTTCGGGAGTTCCGCCGTCGTGAACGCGATCATGTCCGTGGTCAGCCGCAAGGCCGGCTTGGGCGGAAAAATGTACGTACCCCGTGCCAGATATTCCTTGATGATATCGTTCTGCGTCGTGCCGGTGAGGCTCGCGCGCGGCGCACCTTGCTCGTCGGCGACGGCGACATAAAGCGCCAGCAGCCAGGCCGCCGGCGCGTTGATCGTCATCGAGGTGTTCATGTCCTTGAGCGGAATACCGTCGAACAGCGCGCGCATGTCGCCGATGTGCGAGACGGGAACGCCGACCTTGCCCACTTCGCCCTTGGCGAGCGCATCGTCGCTGTCATAGCCCGTCTGGGTCGGCAGATCGAAAGCGACCGAGAGTCCGGTTTGGCCCTTGGACAAGTTCGCGCGATAGAGCGCATTCGACGCCGCCGCGCTCGAATGGCCGGCATAGGTGCGAAAGATCCAGGGCTTGTCGCGCGACATGGGCGAGATCATTCTCAGACAGAGAACAGCAACCTATAAGATATTTTGCTGCACTGCAAAATAAGTGCTGGGAGGCGACATGCGCATAGCAGGTTTGGCGACCGCTTTATTGCTCGGTCTTTTCAGCATCGCCGCTGTCGCGCCGAAGACACCGCAGGAGGAGTGGAAGTCCGAACTCAAGGAGGCCAACGACGCCTATGCCAAAATCCCGCACGCGATCCTGAAGATTCAGGACGCCGCCTATCTGGGTGAGGGACAATCGGCGACGCTTACGGGTGTGAAGGGCAATCCCGATTCTTATCGCTGGGTGCCGGGAAGGAGCGATGGCGTCCTGACCGCGCGCTATGCGGCGGGCCGCATGAGCGCGACGATGTCCGGAAAGGCCATCGACGACGCCACGCTGCGCAAAGGTGTCGCCATCGACTCGAATGTGGACATCATGGGATTTCCGACACAGGTGAGCGCCGGCGTGATGGGCGTTCGCATCCTCGTCTACAATCAGCACCGTCGTGAAGCCGTCGCCTTTCACGGTCTGGACTATTTCCCCTATGACCCGGCGTACCGCGTCTCCGCGACATTCAAGCCAGATCCGAAATTGCCGCCGCGCGTCTTCCGAACCTCGCGCGGCACCGACAAACAATTCTTTCACGCCGGCGACGCGACTTTTACCTTGAATGGAAAAAGCTTCACGCTGCCATTTTACGGCGACAGCAACGATCCACGAAAGTTGACGGATATGTCGGCGTTTTTCATGGATGATCTGACGGGGAAGGGAACCTACGGCTCGGGACGCTATGTCGACATTTCAAACTTCGGCACCTTTCCGCCCAAGACCGCGACCATCGATTTCAACTTTGCCTACAATCCCAACTGCGCCCGCTCGCCGTTTTACACGTGTCCTGTTGCGACGGACGCAATCGCGACGGCCGTTCATGCCGGAGAGCGCGACCCGCACGCGGCGCACTGAAAGAACAATTGCCGCCACCGTCAGAATCGCCCAATCTTGATGGGGCAGTCCGTTCCATTGCGAGTGGGAAAATTGATGACAAAGGCTCTTCCGGCTGCAGCCGCGGTCATGCTTGTGGCTGGCTTGTTCACGCATGCTGAAGCGCGCGCAAAGGCGGATGCGGCTCCCGCGCAACTTACGCCTGCAGCACCGCAAACCGTCGGCTTCTCCGCAGACAGGATCAAACTTCTCGACGCCGCGATGGATCGCGCGGTCGACGGCGGACAGGTTGCCGGAATTGAGACCATGCTGGTGCGCCATGGCAGGATCGTCGACCTCCATCTGCACGGTCTGAAGAGTCTCTCCGCGGGAACACCGATTACGCGGGACACCATCTTCCGCATGTATTCGCAGACCAAGCCGATGGTCGGCGTCGCCATGATGATCCTGTTCGAACAGGGACTTTGGCGATTTGACGATCCGATCACGAAATTCATTCCCGAATTCGCCACTCTCAAGGTGATGAACGGCACCGACGCCAAGGGGCAGCCGACCGTCGAAGACATGAAGCACGTGCCGACCATGCGCGAGCTGATGACGCACACGGCGGGCTTCGGCTACGGCCTGCGCACCGGCAACCCTATCGACGACGCGTTTCGCGACCACAAAGTGCTGGCATCGAGCAGTCTGCAGGACATGGTCGACAAGATCGCCAAGATTCCGCTGCTTTATCAGCCCGGGACACGCTGGTCCTACTCCGTCGCCGTGGACATTCAGGGTTACATCATCGAGAAACTCTCGGGTCAGCGGCTCGGCGATTTCATGGCCGACCATATCTTCAAGCCGCTTGGCATGAAGGACACCGGCTTCTTCACACCGCCTTCACAGAAGGCGCGGCTTTCGGAGGTGTACGTCACAAATCCTCAGACCGGGAAACTCCTCGAACTCACACCCGCGCTCTTTCCTCAACTGCAAGATTTCACCAAAGAGCCGCCGATGGACTCAGGCGGCGGCGGAACGGTTTCGACCATCGACGACTATGCTCGCTTCTGCCAGATGATCCTGAACGGCGGAGAGTTGAACGGCGTGCGCATCCTGGCGCCGGCGACCGTGGCATTGATGCAGGCCGATCACATCGAGGATTCCGTGACGCCCGGCCATCCCGACGAGTACGGCCCGCCAATCGGCACGGACGCGTTGGGCTTCGGTCTCGACTTTGCGATATCGCTCGACCCGGCAAAACTCGGATCGTTGCAGGGCAAAGGTTCGATCTGGTGGGGCGGCGCAGCCGGGACATGGTTCTGGATCGATCCCAAGAACGATCTGTTCTTTCTCGGCATGATTCAACGCTTTGGTGGAGGCGCAGCCGGCAGCGCGCGACTTGGCGTCGAGTCCCAGACGTTCGTCTATTCCGCGCTCACCGATCCGTCGCGCTGACGAATTCTATGACGGCAAGCCCTCGCTGTAGACGCCGCCGATCTTGGCGCCTTCCTCGAGCAAACCGCGTCCCGGGACATGATTGATTTCCAGGCGGGTTCCATCCGGATCTTCGAACAAGACCGAATAATAGCCGGGCGCATAATTGTCTTGCTGAGGCGCATGCACGATGTGCGCGCCGATATCTTTGAGAAAGCGATGGGCCTCATCGACCTCGCCGCGTTCACGGGCACGAAAACAGACGTGATGCAGACCGACGTCGCCTTGGACGAAACGCTTGCCCTTCGATCGTTGCGGCGGAGCTTCGATGCCGAAACCGGTTCGCCCGCCGACGCAATAGTAGATGCCGGGCGCGTCCGCGACGACTTTCAGTCCCAGGAATGGCAGCAATTTGCTATAGAAGGCGCGAGACAAATCGAAGTCTCCGGCAGTGATGAAGATGTGCGCGATGCCGTTGATTTCCATCGGATGCGTCCTTGGTCTCGCTTATCAGTGCAAACCATCGCCGACGTTCTGTCGAGACTTGTGGGCGAAGAGAAGGGTTGCAAGAATCCGCGTCGTCACGACGCGCGGCTGCAGCAGTGAAACAGAAGAAACTCCCCGATCGGCGTGAACAGGCGAAGCGTGCGGCCTTGAACGCCTTGAAGCGCGCCCGCCGTGCGGCTGTGCGCAGTGGAATCAAATTGTCGGATTGGGAGGGAGAGTTTCTTGGGTCGGTCGAAGGTCGCGTCGAAAAATACGGCCGGGCGTTCGGCGATCCCGAGAAGGGCGCACCGGGCACGTCGCTGTCCATCCGCCAGACGGTCAAGCTGAAGGAAATCGCCGGCAAGGCGAAAGGCCGGAAATCGGGTTGGTCGGGTCGGCACCGTAAACCATAACGCAAGATAATTGCGCCAATGGTCATATTTGCACAGCAAAAGTGACCGATTTCTGTTGCAATGCAACACGAGGGGAGGCCTACTTCGCCGCCCACCTGAGGGAGTGAACATGGCGCAAGCCGAGGCCAAGCCAGCGCTCGAAGTTTACAAGGACTTGTATGACATCGGCGAAATTCCGCCGCTCGGCCACGTGCCGTCGAAGATGCATGCCTGGGTGGTGCGCAAAGACCGGCACGGTCCGCCGGAACAATCGATGCAGCTCGAAGTCGTGCCGACCTGGCCGCTCGATTCCCATGACGTGCTGATTCTCGTGATGGCCGCCGGCGTCAACTACAACGGTGTGTGGGCCGCGCTCGGCACGCCGATTTCTCCCATCGACGCGCACAAGAATCCGTTTCACATCGCCGGCTCCGATGCCTCGGGCATCGTGTGGGCCGTAGGCTCGAAAGTCACGCGCTGGAAAGTCGGCGACGAAGTCGTCGTGCACTGCAATCAGGATGACGGCGACGACGAAGAGTGCAACGGCGGCGATCCCATGTTCTCGCCAAGTCAACGCATCTGGGGCTACGAGACCCCGGACGGCTCCTTCGCGCAGTTCGCGCGCGTGCAGGACCGCCAATTGATGGAGCGCCCGCGTCATCTGACCTGGGAAGAGTCGGCCTGCTACACGCTCACGCTCGCCACAACCTACCGCATGTTCTTCGGCCATCGTCCGCACATCCTGCGTCCCGGGCACAATGTGCTGGTGTGGGGCGCGTCCGGCGGGCTCGGCTCATTCGCGGTTCAGCTTTGCGCCGTCTCGGGCGCCAACGCCATCGGCGTCATCAGCGACGAGAGCAAGCGCGACTTCGTCATGTCGCTCGGCGCCAAAGGCGTCATCAATCGCAAGAATTTCCATTGCTGGGGCGCGATGCCCAAAGTCGGAACGCCGGAATACGACGCCTGGACCAAGGAAGCGCGCAAGTTCGGCAAGGCGATCTGGGACATCACCGGCAAGGGCAACGATGTCGACATGGTGTTCGAACATCCCGGCGAATCCACCTTCCCGGTGTCGTGCCTCGTCGTGAAACGCGGGGGCATGGTTGTGTTCTGTGCCGGCACCTCCGGCTACAACATCACCTTCGATGCGCGTTATGTCTGGATGCGCCAGAAGCGCATTCAAGGCTCGCACTTCGCCAATTTGTTGCAGGCAAGTCAGGCCAACCGGCTGGTCGTCGAGCGACGCATCGATCCTGCCATGTCCGAAGTGTTTTCCTGGGCCGACATTCCAAGAGCCCACACCAAGATGTGGAAAAACGAACACCTGCCAGGCAACATGGCGGTCCTGGTGAACGCGCAGCGCACGGGACTTCGTACCTTCGAAGATGTCGTCGAAGCGAGCGGCGGCTAGCGCAAGGAATGCCCGGCGAGCCATAGAAGAACACCGACCGTCGGATAGAAGGTCAGGGCAAAGCCGATGGCACGCGCCCAGGGTGCGATCAGATAGCCCGACCAGAAAAGGACTCTGCCAAGCGCGAAGACGGCGGCAAGTACACCGATGAGTCCCAACTGATCGTGCGGCAACGCTAAGGCGAGTCCTGTCCACGCGACGGCGGCAAGAACCGTTTGCTCCAGCGTGTTCAGATTGTAGCGAATGTTGATCTCAAGTGTGCGGCTCGCCGGCGTTCGCGTACCGTCGATCGCGTCGTCCGAGAAAAACCGCAGACTGCCCAGTACACCGATTCCGGCAAGGAGACACAGCGCCGGAACGAGCAGCCACTTCGCCGCGAAGGCCAATCGCGCGGCAACATCATCGTCTTGAGGTGCCGGAAATTCGCGGCCAACTCCGGGGATTGAAATCAGCACCAGCAGCAGAACGACAGCCAGCATTATTTGGAGCAAAACGAGCCCTTGTTTGCCGGGCATCAAGGCCTCCATCCCGCGCCAATTAGGATCACGCAGGTCCCAATGGCGCAAGGCCAGACACACAATGGTGCACTGCGACACAGGTTCCGCTAAGGTCGAGAGCGACATCCCCGAAGTGCCAGTCCATGCTCTCCATCACGGTCCCCCATCTGCTGACGCGCTGCGAGGAAGCGTTGTTTTCCGCCGAGGGGCTGCTTGTTGCCGCCAAATCCTCGGTTGCTGATCTGGCGACGCAGGACGGAAAGATCTCGTCCGAGGCGTTGGACCGCGAGCAGCGCGCGACGCACGCACTCGCCTGGTTCGCGACTTATGTCGAGGCGCTGCGCCAGATGGTGCGCTGGGCGCGCGGCCTCGAGGAGGCAAAAAAATTCGGCGAGATCGAACAGCTCATCCTGCTCGCGTCTTTTGGAGAGTACCTGGCGCAGTTGCCAGGTGGGATCGCGATGAGCCAGAACGAAATCGCGAGGCCCTACGACCTTGGTCTTGCCGACGAAGAGATCGGCGACTTCTGGTCGCCGGCCGTATCCGAATTGGCGCGCATGGGCACGCGCGCCGAAGTGCGTGCCGGCATTGTCGGCTACATGGTCAAGCACCAGGGCGCGATGTTCGTCGGCGAGCCTGGCCTCGACGACACGATGAGCTTGATCCGCGAACAGTTCTTTCGTTTTGCGCAAGAGAAGGTGACGCCGTTCGCACATCAGTGGCATTTGAAAGACGAACTGATACCGCTCGCAGTGGTGAAGGAACTCGGCGATCTTGGCGTCTTCGGGTTGACCATTCCCGAAAGCCATGGCGGGTCAGGTTTGTCGAAGCTGGCGATGTGCGTCGTGTCGGAGGAATTGTCGCGCGGCTATATCGGCGTGGGTTCGCTGGCGACGCGGTCGGAGATCGCCGCCGAGCTTATTCTGAATGGCGGCACCAAGGAGCAGCGCGATCGCTGGCTGCCGCTGATTGCGAGCGGCGAGAAACTTCCGACCGCAGTCTTCACCGAACCGTCAGGCGGCTCGGATGTGGCCGCGCTCAGAACGCGCGCCGTCAAGGACGGCGACGTCTACAAGATCTACGGCAACAAGACCTGGATCACGCATGCGGCGCGCGCCGACATGATGACATTGCTGGTTCGGACGAACCCTGATCGTCCCGGCTATCGCGGTCTCTCCATGTTCCTCGCGGAGAAGCCGCGCGGGACGGAGAAAGACAATTTCCCGGCGAAGGGCATGAGCGGCGGCGAAATCGGCGTGCTCGGCTATCGCGGAATGAAGGAGTTCGAGATCGGTTTTGACGGGTTCGAAGTGCCGGCGGCGGATCTTCTGGGGCTCGAGGAAGGCCAAGGTTTCAAACAGCTGATGCAGACATTCGAGTCGGCGCGCATTCAGACGGCTTCGCGCGCCATCGGTGTCGCGCTCTGCGCCATGGATCTTGGCGTCCGCTACGCCACCGAACGCCAACAATTCGGCCGCCCGCTCGTCGAATTCCCGCGTGTGCGCGACAAGCTCGCCATGATGGCGGTTGAAATCGCGATCACGCGTCAGTTGAGCTACTACGCCGCGCGCGAGAAAGACGAGGGCAGGCGCTGCGATCTGGAAGCGGGCATGGCGAAGCTTCTGGGCGCGCGCGTCGCCTGGGCCTGCGCCGACAATGCGCTGCAAATCCATGGCGGCAACGGCTTTGCGCTGGAATATCCCATCAGTCGCGTGCTCTGCGACGCGCGCATTCTCAACATTTTCGAAGGCGCCGCCGAGATTCAGGCGAACGTCATTGCGCGCCGGATTCTGGAAGACCGGATCAATTGATGACGGATCACCCAATCGACCGGCTCTTCAAACGCATCGCCTCGCGCAAGGGCGGCGACGCCAAGAAATCGTATACGGCGCTGCTCTTGAAGAACGGCCCGGCGAAATGCGCCAAGAAGTTCGGCGAGGAAGCCGTGGAGGTCGTTCTTGCCGCGGTGGCAAAAGACAAGGGCGCACTGACGGAAGAGTCCGCAGACGTTCTCTACCACCTCCTGGTGCTCTGGGCCGCGTGCGGCGTTCTGCCCAAGGACGTCTACGCCGCACTCGCCGCGCGCGAAGGACAGTCGGGCCTTGCCGAAAAAGCCGGCAGAAAAAAGAAGCCCGCCTGAATCCTATTCGACGGTGTCTTCCGAAAGCTGTTTGACGAGATCGAGCACCCGTTTGCGCAACTTGGGATCCTTGATCTTCATGAAGGCAAGACTGAGCTGCAGACCCTCGCCGCTCGATACGAATTCCATCACGGGCGGCGACGAAGGGTTATCGGTGAATCCGCCGGCGAGCTGATTGTTCACGCCTTCGTAGAAGTAGTCGATGTTCACGCCCAGGATGCGCGACACTTCGAAGAGGCGCCCCGCGCCGATTCGGTTGACACCTTTTTCGTACTTCTGGACCTGCTGAAAGGTCAGGCCTAGCAATTCACCAAGTCTTTCCTGGCTCATGCCGATCAACATGCGACGCAGGCGGACGCGATTGCCCACTTGGGCATCAATGGGATTGGCTTGTTTCTTAGGCACGGTTTACACAACGCTCCGTCTATGCCCGACCTTGCTACGCCGGTCAGGCGGTTGAAGCCCCAGTTCCCCGCATCGGCTTGTGAAATACTACTTGCGCGCAAGCCACCAAGAAAGTCCCGCACTTGTTGCCAATAGCAGCAAGAAGGCGGCGTCACCGTAAAGTGCGTACCCAGGCATGGCGAGCGCACGAGGTAAGCCGAAGTCTATCGTGCCTGTTCGATCCAGTCCAAGAGTAACGAGCACGCGTCCGAGCGGATCGATGACCGCAGAGATGCCCGTGTTTGCCGCGCGCACAACGGGCAGGCCTTCTTCGATCGCGCGCACCCGTGCGGCAAAAAGATGCTGCCGTGGGCCAGCCCAGGGGCCGAACCAGGAATCATCTGTCACGTTGACGAGCCAGCCGGGCCTTCGCTCGCCGATCACGGCCGAGGGGAACAAAATCTCATAGCAAATGAGAGGACCAACACTCGGCGCCGCGGGCAGCGGATATGTGTGGGGGCCGTCGCCAGCAGCAAAGCTCCCGGGGAATCCGACGAGCTTGGTGATACCAAGTTCATGCAGGAGCGCTTCGAACGGCAGATATTCGCCGAACGGTACAAGGTGGAATTTGTCATAGGTCGAAAGCAAGCGGCCATGAGGCCCGAAGATATAGAGGCTATTGAAAAACACTCGGTGTCCTGCCGAATCCAATGCCATGCGCTGATTGCCGGTCATCAGGACGCGATGTTCTGCGGTCAGCTCGGAGATCTCCTCGCGCGCCTGCGGCGACAATTGCAGGAGTATCGGCGGCGCAGCTTCAGGCCACACGATGATCGAGGGCGACGCGCTTGTTTTTTTCGAACTCAAGTCGACAAGACGCCGCCAATTGCGCTGGACGAGGTCGCGGCGATATTTTTCATCCTGCGGAATGTTCGGTTGCACGATGCGCAGGCCGACGCCGGCGACCATCGTGGTGGGGTTGTGATTCAAGCGGAGCGCTCCACCGACCCAGATCAGCATGAATACCGCCGCCATCGTCGCGGGGAGGCGTAAGCGCAGCGGCCTCGCAAAAAGCTCCGCGAACGACGCGCCGAACAGGATCGTCAGAAAGCTCAGCCCATAGGCACCCACAACCGAGGTGCTCTGCAGAATCTCGAGCGACAATCCCCAGCAGTAGGCCGACAGGTTCCACGGCAGGCCCGTCAGGACATGGCCGCGCAGCCACTCCGTGCCGGCATACGACGTCGCGAGTACGAAGATCCTGGATGCGCCAGGCTTCCACCAGAACGATGAAAGCAGGGCCGCAAACATCGGGAAAAGTGCAAGCCCACCCGGAAAGAGCAACGCGACGAAGGGAATCTGCCAGGCGTGTTCGACGGGATCGACAAGGAAGGGATAGAAGATCCAGTGCATACCGACGACGAATTGGCCGAACCCGAATGCCCAACCGGTGAGTGCGGCGTTTCTTTGGGGGTGCGGGCCGAGATTGGCGCCATCGAGCAGAATGACGAGAGCGGCGACGCCCAGGAGGAACAGCGCGAAGGCGTCGATAGGCGGAAAGCCGAGTGCCGAAATCGCGCCGGCGACAAAGGCTCCAGCCAAACGCCGCCAGCGCGTCAAGCTCTCGAGGAAGATGCTGCCGCGAAGAAGGTAGGATGTCACGCCGACCTTTCGGCCAGCCCCGGCCGCCTGGCGGGATCGCGCAGCCTGAGACGCTTGACGCGACGAGGATCGGCTTCCAGCACTTCGAACTCATAGCCGGAAGGATGAGCCACGATCTCGCCGCGTTGCGGCAGACGGCCGAGCAACGAAACGACAAGTCCGCCCAGCGTCTCGACCTCCTGATCGGCATCTTCCGGCGAGAGCGCGATTCCGGTCTGGTTCCGGAAATCTTCGAGGTCGGTGCGGGCATCGGCGATGATCGTGCCGTCGTCCGACTTCCGAATGCGCGTCGCGTCTTCGTCGTGCTCGTCCGCTATGTCGCCGACAATCTCCTCCACGATGTCTTCGATCGAGACGATGCCATCGGTCCCGCCATACTCGTCGATCACGAGAGCGAGATGCGTGTGCATCGCCTGCATCTTCAACAGAAGGTCGACCAACGGCATCGAGGGCGGAACGAACAGCAATTCGCGCTTGAACTGCGAAATGGGACCGTCGCGCCAGCGGAAGCTGCCGTCGGGCTGGATCTGCATATACGCGAGCACATCCTTGATGTGGACAAGCCCGGTGGGAACGTCGAGCGTGTCGCGATAAACCGGAAGACGGGAGTGCTGCACGTCGCGAAACAGCGCAATGAAATCCGGCAGCGAGGTTTCTTCGTCGACCGCAACGATGTCGGCGCGCGGCACCATGACGTCGCTGACGCGCAATTCGCCAAATTTGAGCAGATTGGCGAGCATCTTGCGTTCCGGGGCCGAGAGGGCCGGGCTTTGGCGGTCGCTTTCCTCGATCACCTCTTCGAGGCTTTCGCGCATCTGTGCCGCACTCGGCGAATCACCGCGCACGAAAAGCGACAGACGGCGCAGCAGGGAAGGTTTGTCCTCCTCCGGCGTAGGTTCGACTTCCGGCACGTCGCTCATCATGCCGCCCTGATCACGTAGGGATCGGCCACGCCGAGTTCGCCGAGGATTTTCGTCTCGAGCGGTTCCATCACGCGCGCCTCGTGTGAGGTTCCATGATCGAAGCCCAAGAGATGCAGGACACCGTGAACCGTCAGGTGCATGGCGTGATTGACGAAGGGCGCAGCGCCGGCCCGCGCCTCATCCGCCGTCACCTGATACGCAAGCGCAATGTCGCCGAGATAGTGGCCGTTTGAGCGGTCTGCCGGAAAAGAAAGAACATTCGTCGCCTTGTTCCTGCCGCGAAACTGCCGGTTGAGCTCCTTCAAGCGCGTGTCATCGGCCAGGAGAATCGTGAGCTGCGAGCGATCGGGCGCCTTGCCGCGCTTCAGCGCCAACGCGGCGGCCCGCCGCAGACGTGTCGAAAGGCCGCGCACCTTGCGCCAACGCCGATCGGCCATCCGAATGTCGATGAGAAACGTCACGGCTCGAGCTTTTGCGCGTCGGACTGATTATATGCGGCGATGATGCGCGTGACGAGAGCGTGGCGCACCACGTCCTTTTCGGAAAAATGAGCAACTGCAACGCCTTCGACGCCATTGAGAATGCGAAGACCGTCATTCAAGCCATCGGCCCGCCCACCCGGGAGATCGCTTTGCGACGGATCGCCCGTAACCACCATTCGCGAGTCTTCGCCGAGCCGCGTGAGAAACATCTTCATCTGCGCGGGCGTCACGTTCTGCGCTTCGTCTAAGATGACGAACGCGCGCGCCAGCGTGCGGCCGCGCATGAAGGCGAGCGGCGCGACCTCGATCGTTCCGAGTTCCAGCAGCTTTTCGGTTTTCTCGCCGAGCACGTCGAAGAGCGCGTCATAGAGCGGGCGAAGATAGGGATCGATTTTCTCCTTGAGATCGCCCGGCAAAAAGCCGAGTCGTTCTCCCGCCTCCAACGCCGGACGCGAGAGGATCAGGCGCTCTACCTGACGCTCGTGCAACAGATGCGCGCCGAACGCGGCGGCAAGATAGGTCTTCCCCGTCCCGGCGGGCCCGATCCCGAACACCAGCGGATGCGTGCGCATCAGGTCGAGATAAGCGGCCTGCGCCGGCGAACGGGCGTACGTTACACGTCCGGGAGCAGTACGGATCGAGGGTGATCCGAACGAAGCGCCGACCGGCGCCGCGGCCTGCTCGCCGGCGAAGCGAATCTCCGCGTCGACTTCCGGCAGGTTGCAGGTTTCGCCGCCCTCGAGCCGCGCATAAAGCGCGCGCAACACCGACGCCGCGCGCTCGCGCATCTCCGGGCTGCCCTCGACCGCAACGAGATTGCCGCGCATGGCGATGCGGACGTCGAGCTTTTGCTCGAGGCGGACAAAGTTCTTCTGGTGCGATCCGGAGAGGCCCGCGAGCAGCCTGTTGTCGGGGAATTCCAGAGTCACCTGCTCCTTCGTCGCACGCTTGGACCGGACGGGACTCAATGGCTCATTGCCTTTTCGCGCGTTCCAACCAGGCACCCTTTGAGACTGTTGGGGAACACGGAGTCGATCCGCACGGGACGAATCTCGCCGATAAAGTCCGCTCCATCTTCTACGTGGACGGGTTGCAGATAAGGTGTCCTGCCGATCGCTTGACCCGCGCGCCGCCCGGCTTTCTCGAACAGAACGTCATGCACCCGGCCGACTGTGGAGGCGTCGAACGCCGCGCGCTGCGCGCCGAGCACGTCCTGCAAGGCTTGCAGCCGCATCTCTTTGACGTCCTCGGGGACCTGTTTGCGGGCCGCAGCGGCCGGCGTGCCCGGGCGCCGGCTGTATTTGAAGGAATAGGATTGTGCGAATCCGATATCGCGCACCAGCGCAAGAGTCTTCTGGAAATCCGCATCGCTCTCGCCCGGATATCCGACGATGAAATCCGACGAAAGCGCAATGTCGGAACGTGCGGCGCGCGCACGATCGATCATTCTGCGATAATCGTCCGCCGAGTGGCCGCGATTCATTGCCCGCAAGATGACGTCCGAGCCGGATTGCACAGGCAGATGCAGATACGGCATGAGCGGCGCGAGCTCGCGATGCGCGGCGATGAGATCATCGCTCATGTCGCGCGGATGGCTGGTCATGTAGCGCAGACGCGACAGGCCTTCGATGCGGGCGAGCCGTTCGAGCAGCCGCGCCAGAGACCATACCGTCCCGTCCGGTCCCTCGCCGCGGTAAGCGTTGACGTTCTGGCCGAGAAGCGTGAGTTCGCGTGCGCCACGTGCCACCAGACGCGCCGCCTCCTCCGCGATCTGCGTCACGGGACGCGAATATTCAGGCCCGCGTGTGTAGGGCACGACACAGAACGAGCAGAACTTGTCGCAGCCCTCCTGCACCGTCAGAAACGCGCTGACGCCGCCGGGGCTTGCATCTATCGGCAGTGCATCGAATTTCTCGAGCGCGGGGAATTCCGTCTCCAGGGCGTGGCCACCCGAGCGCGCAATGCGCGCGATCAATTCCGGCAGACGGTGATAGGTTTGCGGCCCCACCACGATGTCGACGTGCGGCGCGCGCGCGATGATTTCCGCGCCTTCGGCTTGCGCCACGCAGCCTGCCACCGCGATGGTCAGCTGGCGCTTCTCCTTCAGCTGTTTCAGCCGGCCAAGCTCGGAGTAGATTTTTTCTGCTGCCTTTTCGCGAATATGACAGGTGTTGAGGATGATCATATCGGCATCGCTTGGAACCTCGGTCGGGCCATAGCCGATCGGCGCCAGCAATTCCGCCATGCGGGCGGAATCGTAGACATTCATCTGACAACCATAGGTCTTGACGAACAGCTTCTTCATGGCGGCCGGTTATGGGCGAGAGCCGCCCTGCTGACAAGCGAACGCAGTCTCACGCGATAGCCTGCGCGAGCTTGTTTTCGGCATGCGCCTTGGCGGGCCGGACCTCGCCAACCGTGGGCCCGGAAAGGCCCGCGAGCGCGCGCCACTGGCCGCGGCGAACGATGGCTTCGGCGCGAGCGGCAAGCGCTTTGCGGCCGCCAAGCTGGTCGACGTCCATCGGCGGATGAAATTCGACGATGACGTCGATCGGTCCGGTCTTCAGCGCCTCCCAAAGATGCGGCACCAGCTCCATGTCGCCGTACCAGGCATAAAGCGGCCGGTTCTCTCGGCCCATCGGCATTCCGTGCAGGCTGACATAGGCGGTCGAGACGGGTTGGACGCGCACCGCACGCTCGCCGCCCTTGCCGTCCGCAACGCGGGCCTCGACCGCGCCCATCAACGCGCTCTTGAAGTTCAAAACCATATTGCCGTCGTTGGACGTGCCTTCGGGAAAAAGCACGAGCGTGTCGCCTGCCAGCAATCGTTCGCGAATGAGATCCCGCGCCTGTCCCGTGGCATGGCGGCGGGTCCGTTCGACGAAAACGGTCTCCTGCAATTTCGCGAGCGTCGAGAAGAGCGGCCAGGTCGCGACTTCGGCCTTGGCGACGAATGAAACTTGTCCCACGGCAGAAAAGACGATGATGTCGAGCCATGATGTGTGGTTGGCGACGATGAGAACACCTTCGCCCGTCAGCGGTTTGCCGATCGTCTTGATCCGTACGCCGAACAATCTTGCCATGAAGCGGTGGTAAGCGTGCGGGAAGGTCTTGCGCCGCGCCCAGCCGAAGCGCAGCGCCATGCTCTGATAAGGAATCCCGATCAGGGTGACGGTTAGAAAGACGATGACGATCGCCCAGGCACGCAGAGTCTGCATCAGCGGGGCTTCTTGCTGCCCTTGGGCACGGCGTAGAGTTCGAGGCGATGATCGACGAGTTCGAAACCGAGCTCTTCGGCAACCCGGCGCTGTAATTTCTCGATGTCTTCGTTGCGAAATTCGATGACGCTGCCCGACTGAATATCGATCAGATGATCATGATGCGACTCCGGCACTTCTTCGTAGCGCGAGCGGCCGTCGCGAAAATCATGGCGCTCCAGAATGCCGGCATCCTCGAACAGCTTCACGGTGCGATAGACGGTAGCGATCGACATGTGAGGATCAACCGCGGAGGCGCGCCGGTAAAGCTCTTCGGCATCGGGATGATCGGCAGCGTCGGACAGCACCCGCGCAATGACGCGGCGCTGCTCGGTCATGCGCAAGCCCTTCTCAGCGCAGAGCGCTTCGATCCGCGTCACGTGGGTCTCCGAGGGTAAATCCTCATAGTGAGGATTTTAGCTAGAGGCGGGCCGTTTCCCAAGGGGCGAAAGAGGAAGATTGCTGCGCAAAATCAAAGCATCTTCGAAATTTCCGGGGGCAGTGGCGTAATAGTTCTTGCGTCTGCCGACTTCGCCGAAGCCCAGTCCTTCATATAGCGCCGCGGCAGGCGCATTGCTGACGGCGACTTCGAGGAAGAGGCGGCTTGAACCCAGACGATGCGCATGATCGGCGGCCGAACGCACCAATAAGGTTCCCAGTCCCCGGCGGCGGCAGTTCGGGCGAACCGCAAGGGTGAGGATTTCCGCTTCGTCCGCAGCAGCGCGCACGACGATGAACCCGTCTTTGCCCGCGAAGGCGAAGGTTCCCGGCGTCTGGAGAATTTCGCGCAAAGAACCTTCCGTCCACGCGACAACGAAAGATTCGGCATGGAGCTGTGCGAGCCTTGCGAGATCGCCTTCCTTGGCAACGAGGGCGAGGTTCACAGGCGCTCCGGAAGCTTGGCGTCGGGTGGACGCAAATAAAGCGGCCGCGGCGGACCATCCGGCAGCGGCGCCACCAGGCCCAACCTGGCAACCCAAAGCGCGTCGGGCTGGAGCACGCTCGACAGCTCCGCCTGAGGCAGATGCGATTTGGCCCGTGCAGCCGCGGTGCCGGCCAACACGATCGGGTCAGAAATCGCGATGACGCTTGCGACAGCATCTTCGAACGAGAGAAGGCGTGGCGGCGACACAATCGCACCGCACACTTCCATATAGACTTCGTCGCGGCGCGCATCGTGCAGCGTCACGCCAGTCTCAATCCCGCTCCCCGCCATGGCTTGCCGCGCCATGACCGAAAGCGTCGTCAATCCGACGAGCGGAATATCGAGCGCGACACGCAGCGCACGCATAAAGGCAAGGCCGACGCGTTGGCCGGTGAAGGTACCCGGCCCGGTGGTGACCGCCAGCCGGTCGAGAGTCGAAAAATTCAACGAGGCGTCTCGCATGGCGGTTTCGACCATGGGCGCCAAGGCTTCGGCATGGCCACGCGTCATGACGCTGAAACAATGCGCCAGCACCTCGTTGTTGTTCAGAACCGCGACCGAACAGGCGCCGAGCGCTGTGTCGACGGCGAGGATCTTCACGCGCGCACCGGCTCACTCAAGCCTGCAGGCCTCGTCGAATGACAGCCGCGGGCTTCGCGGGAACACGCCGGCCGGATCGCCATGACCGACACTGCAGATGAAGTTCGATTTGATCCTTGTGCCGGCGAAGAATTCCTTGTCGACGGCGTCGTTGTTGAAGCCCGACATCGGGCCGCAATCCAGACCGAGCGCGCGCGCTGCGAGAATGAAATAACCGCCCTGCAGCGTGCCGTTGCGAAATGCTGTCGAGTGCTCGAGAGCCGGATCCTTGAACCAATTCTTGGCATCCTGATTATGGGGGAAGAGTTTCGGCATCCGTTCGGCGAAATCGAGATCGTAGCCAATGATCGCCGTTGCGGGTGCGGCCAGAACCTTGGGGGCGTTTCCCGGTGCGCAATGCGCCGCCAGTCTTTCCTTCGCTGCTTTCGAGACTGCGAAGACGAAGCGGGCAGGCGAGCAATTGGCGCTTGTCGGGCCCATGCGCATGAGATCATAGACCGCCATCAGCATGGCCGGACTGACGGGTTTGTCGATCCACTTGTTCTGAGTTCGTGCGTTGCGAAAAATCGTGTCGAGGGATTCGTCGGTGATGGCGTGATGTTCCATGAGTGCAAGCTCCGGCGTGATTGTCGCCGCTGGTTGAATCGATTCGGCGGAGATTATACGGCTTCGACCGCGTTCACTTCCGGAACATAATGGCGGAGCATGTTCTCGATGCCATTTTTCAGGGTCATGGTCGAAGAGGGGCAGCCGGCGCAAGAACCTTGTAAATGAAGGAAGACGATGCCGGCAGCGCCATCGAAGCCCTTGAAGATGATATCGCCGCCATCCTGGGCGACGGCCGGGCGCACCCGGGTATCAATGAGCTCCTTGATCTGGGAGACAATCTCCGGGTCTCCCCCGTCGCCATAGTCGGTGTCGTCCCGCTCTTCGGCGCTGCCTTCGAGCAGCGGCAGGCCATGGGTGAAATGTTCCATGATCGCGCCAAGAATGGCAGGCTTGATGTGCTTCCAGTCGCCGTCGCGCTTGGTCACGGAAATGAAATCGGCGCCGAAGAAGACGCGCGAAACTTCAGGGGTCGCGAAGAGTGCGAGCGCGAGCGCCGAGCGGCCGGCAGAATCCTTCGACGGAAAGTCGGCAACGCGGCCCTCGCCCATCACTTCGCGTCCGGGCAGGAATTTGAGCGTCGCTGGATTCGGCGTGGATTCAGTTTGAATGAACATGATGGTTCCGTCTGTGCAGTCTAGAGCCTTTCCAATCCATTACATGGACCCTGGCTCCAGCGGGATCAAGAGCAGGCGAAAACACCCTAGAAATCCGAGGCGATTCCCTTGTTTTCCCAATCGCCGTACCGCGTCGGATCAGGCCCCTTTCTGCCGCCGACTTCCTTCGCTTTTTCTTGCTGTTGTTCCTTGCGGCGACGCTCTTCCGCCTCCGCCTTTGCCCGCTCGCCGGCCTCTTTTACGCGCGCCTCGATCTCGGCTTTCGAGAGTTTTGGAGAGCCCATCTGGAAAATCGTCCGCTTGACGCTGCACGCGGTCAGCTTACATCACCAGGGCATGAATATAGTACGCACCGCATTGCTGATGGCGGGTCTTTCCGCCCTCTTCCTTTTCGTCGGTTTTTTGATCGGCGGCGAGGCCGGGATGATGATTGCGTTGCTCTTCGCCACCGCCACCAATCTCTTCGCCTATTGGAATTCCGACCGGGTTCTGCTGTCGATGTATGGCGCGCGCCAGGTCGATGAGACGACGGCGCCCGATCTTGTCCACACGGTGCGCCAGCTTGCCGGTCAGGCAGGCCTGCCGATGCCCAAGGTCTATATCGTCGAGAACGACCAGCCGAACGCCTTCGCAACCGGCCGAAATCCGCAACATGCCGCCGTCTGCGTGACGAACGGGCTCTTGGCGCGTGTGAGCGGCGAAGAGCTTGCTGGAGTCCTGGCGCACGAACTCAGTCACGTGCGCAATCGCGATACCTTGACCATGACAATCACCGCGACGATCGCGGGTGCAATCGCCATGCTTGCGAACTTTGCATTCTTCTTTGGCGGCGGACGGCGTAACCCGCTCGGCTTCATCGGCCTGATCCTGGTTGCCGTTATGGCGCCGATTGCCGCCATGCTGGTGCAGATGGCGGTCAGTCGCACGCGCGAGTTCGAAGCCGACCGGATGGGTGCAGAAATGTCGGGACGGCCGCTCTGGCTCGCGTCGGCGTTGCAGAAGATCGATCGCGCCGCGGCCGTCACGGATAATCCGCAAGCCGACGCCAATCCGGCGACGGCACACATGTTCATCGTCAATCCTCTGCACGGCGGAGGACTTGCAGGACTCTTTTCGAGCCATCCTTCGACCGAAGAGCGCATCGCCAGGTTGCGCGCCATGGCCGAGCGGCCTCCTGTCCAAGCAGGCCCTTGGGCGTGAACGAAGGCATTCCGGCGCGCGCCGCGGCGCAAGCGATTCTGTCTGAGGTGTTGCGGCGCAAGCTCCCGTTCGATCTTACGCTCCATCATTTGGACGGGTTGTCGCCCCGTGACGCCGGCTTTGCCCGCACCATCGCCGCAGAGACGTTGCGCCGGCTGGGCCAGATCGAAGCCATCGCCCGCCACTTCGTTCCCAAGACGCCGCCGCCGCACAAGGCGGGACCGACTCTCGAAATTCTCTTCGCCGGGATCTGCGAGCTTCTGTTTCTGGACGTCGCCCCGCACGCCACCGTCGACGCCGCCAATCGTCTGGCATCGGCAAACGACAAGGCACGCCACTTCAAGCCATTGATCAATGCCGTCTTGCGCCGCGTGGCGAGCGACGGACGCGCGCTTGCGAAAGCGCAGGATGCCGCGCGCCTCAACACGCCGGACTGGCTCTGGACGCGCTGGTGCGAGAGTTATGGCGAGGAGCGCACACGCGCGATTGCGCAAGCGCATGCGGCGCAACCGCCGATCGACCTGACGCTCAAGGACAAGGCGTTCGCTCTGCAACTCGATGGTCAGATCCTTTTCGAGAATGTCGTGCGCCTTCGCGAGGCATCCCGGATCGAAGAGCTTTTGGGATTCGCTGAAGGTGCATGGTGGGTTCAGGATGCGGCAGCGAGCTTGCCGGCGCAGCTTTTAGGAGACGTTTCGGGGCGGACGGTGATCGATCTCTGCGCCGCGCCTGGCGGCAAAACCCTGCAACTCGCGGCGCGCGGCGCCAACGTCGTCGCAGTCGAGCGCGACGGCGCACGCCTCGCGCGTCTGCAAGACAACCTCGCGCGCACCAAACTCTCCGCCACCCTGATCGAAGCGGACCTGCGTGATTTCACGCCGCCTGGGCCTGCTCCCTTCGTGCTTCTGGATGCGCCTTGCAGCGCAACCGGAACCATCCGCCGCCACCCCGACTTGCCATGGAACAAGGATGCGTCGGATGTGGGTTCCTGCGCACAGTCGGCGCAGGAACTGCTCGATGCAGCCGCCGACATGGTGGCGGTGGGCGGCTTGCTCGTATTCGCGGTGTGCTCGCTCGAACCGGAGGAAGGCGAAGAGCAAGTCGCCGCCTTTCTGCGCCGACGACGCGATTTCGCCCGCGTGCCGGTCACAGAACGCGAGCTCTTTGGCCACACGGAATGGATCGATCCGCAAGGCGATTTGCGCACGCTGCCGTTTCACCTGTCCGACCAGGGCGGCATGGACGGCTTCTTCGCTGCGCGGCTGCGCCGTCTATAGTCGGCCGAGCGCGTACGCGACCGCCAGATAGATCTTGCCGGTATCAGCGCTCAGCATGGTCGAGGTGAGCAGACCGCCGCCATCGCCTTCCTTTGCGCGCGCCAGAAGCGCCTCGAATTCTCCGAGATAAGAATTTGCCGCGTCGCGGAACCTGACATCCTCGCGATAAAGCGTCGCGACACGATTGACCGTATCGTCGTCGATCGCGTTGGCGAGCCGACGCGCAAAGACGCTTCGGTCGCCGGCGAGATAACGCCGCCACTCTTCTTCGCCAGGCGCGGCATCGGAAGAAATCGCGCTCAAATCGACGGCGAGATCGGAAAGCGCCACCTCAAGTGCGCCGAGCGCCGCCGCGCTGGCCGGTTTCAGTTCGCGCGTCTCGCTGGTCTCGACCGCGGCGAGGAGCGTGCGCATTTCCCAGGCCTTGGCATCGCCGCCGGACTCGGGCGACTTCTTTCTCGACCGTTGTGTCAGCCGCTTGGCCATGCCCAGAAGGCTCTCGCTTTCAGGCTGCTCCGCCTCGGAAGGCTCCTGCTGCTGATTGCGCACCGGCGCGCGCGGCGCGCTGCGCGCGTGAAGGGTCGACAGTGTACGCGCCGACAAATCCAGAATTTCCTCCGTCTCGGTCCGCACCATTTCGCGCACGCGCCGCGCTTCCTGCTGTGCAACGCCCGGCAGTGTCAAAAGATGCTGCTGCACGTCCTCGACGGTCTTGGCGAGTGTCGTGCGGATGGCCGTCGCTTCGGCCGAGAGCTCGCCCGAAGTTCTGAGCAGGCGCTCGCACTCCGCCATCGCTTCTCCGACCAACGCACGCGCATTGAGCTTGGCTTCCGAGGCGGTCTCGCCGATCAGCGTCTGGGCGCCGCTGTTGGCGTCGTGCAACGCGCTGATCATGCCGGCGAGCGTCGCGGTCGCTGCATCGCTCGTTTCCTTCAGCTTCTCCGCTTCTCGCATGAAATTCGCGGTCAGTTGGGAGGCTCGAGCGGCCGCGTTGGCCATGATCTCTTCCAGGTGCCGTTCGGCATCGCCCGAGACATGTTCGAACTTCTGGGCTTCACTGCCCAGCGTCAGTATCGCGTGTTCGATCGATGAGCGCTCCTTCGCCAGAGCCGCTTCGAACGCCGCACTCTCGTCCTTCAGGCGCTGCATCAATTCGTTCATCGCGCCGCGATGGCGCTCCTGGCGGCCGAGAACGAATTCCGCGCGCGCCATGGCCGCATCTGAAACGGCCTCGATGCGCTTGGCCTGGCGATCGAGTTCGACAGCGGCGGCGTGCGGCGCGTCGGCAGCTGCGCCTGCGGCGGCGCGAAAGCCGGCTGCCTGGGTGTCGAGGGTCGCGCTGGCGCTCTTGAGAGAGCCTTCGGCACTCTCGATCAGCGCCTTCAATTGGGCGACGCGACCGGCGACGGTTTCGGCGGTGCGCGCGGCAGAATCGCTAAGAGTCCCGGAGACGGTTTCGATGCGTTCGCGTTCGGCGGTCAATCGCGCGGCGACAGCTTCGCCGCGCACCTCGGTGCGTGCGCCGGCCTCGTCGAGTGCCGCAATCTGACCTTCGAGTACCGATTCGAGCGCGCGCAGTCGCGATAACGCTGCATCGAGACCGGCGTTCAGTGCGTCGAGTTCGCGGCGCACCGCGCGTCCCAATCTGGCTGCGGTTCGGGAGGCGGTTTCGTCCGCGGAGAACAGTCTCTCCGTCGCATCGGCGAGCACATTGGCGGCTTCGCTCAACTGCTGCGCACGCGCCAGAGCCCAGGCCGTGGCGATGAAAAGCAGAGGCGGAATGAAGGTCGCCGCCGTGAACATCGCCAATTCCTGGACGTCCAGACCGGAAAGCCCTTTTGGTCCGAAATACCCCCACAGGTAAGCAGCGGCTGCGCCGGCCCAAAAAGCCGACAACACCGCAGCAAACACGATCACGCCAATTCCAAACCTGGGCTCCGTTCGTGGGGTTGACCGTGCAACCGAATCCCCGATCGTTTCGCCTGATTGGAGCGCGACTGGCTGACCAGATCCGACTATGGCCATCATACCCTCGGCGTTTGTCCAGACGACCGCACTTTACCCATCGAGAGCGCTGAGCGCGAGGGCGCTTTCCGAGATCGCCGGCATCGCAGAATCCGGCAATTTTGTTTACGATCATATAACAGGAGGCTAGCCGTGAC
The DNA here is from genome assembly GCA_035536115.1 of Rhizomicrobium sp. Taxonomy (GTDB): domain Bacteria; phylum Pseudomonadota; class Alphaproteobacteria; order Micropepsales; family Micropepsaceae; genus Rhizomicrobium. Next base: position 5,900 of record DATLOU010000037.1, on the reverse strand, counting down.
GTTTTTGATTGCCGCCGCGTTCGCGTTTTTGGCCTTGCACCTTCTGATCGCAGGCACGCGTGTGCGCGACGCGATCGTGTCCGCGATCGGCGAGCGCGCCTATCTCGGACTGTTTGCGCTGGCGTCGGTCGGCGGCATCATCTGGCTGTCCATGAGCTATCGCGCGGCGATGGCAAGCGCGTCCAACGTCCAGCTCTTCGATCTCGGTTATGGAATCGACAATCTTGCCATTCCGGTCGTGCTCGTCGCCTTCCTGCTGGGCGTGCCCGGACTCCTGATGCCGAGTCCGACGTCGGTTGGGCAAGCAAGCGCCGCGGCAAAGGAAGAGACTGTGCGCGGCGTGTTGCGCATCACGCGCCATCCGTTTCTGTGGGGCGTGGCGATCTGGTCGGCTTTCCACTTTTGCGCGACCGGCGATTATGCCTCCACCATTCTCTTCGGGACGTTTCTCGTTTTGTCGCTTCTTGGCACCCTGTCGATCGATGCCAAGCGCCAACGCAAATTGGGCGACGCGTGGAGCAGGTTTGCGCAGCGCACCTCGAATGTGCCCTTCGCGGCCATTGCGTCGGGCCGAAATTCGTTTCGCGCGCGAGAATATTTCGACTGGCGTTTCCTGGTCGCGCTCGCACTTTTTCTTGCGGTGCTCATTCTCCATGCGCGGGTCATTGGTGTCTCACCGTTCCCCGGTGGCTGGACACCACCCTTCTGAGACGGCCCTTCGTTAACATTGTCTTGAGAAATTGCGCCCATCGTCGCGTTCCATTTCCGGGAATGTGCCATGCCGGCGGACGTTATCGATCTGCAACATCTTGCGCGCTATACGGGCGGCGACGTCGCGCTCAACGCCGAAATTCTCCGTCTGTTCGAGACGCAGACGAGCGAGTTGGTCGCCAAATTGCGCGCCATTCTCGAGGCGCGTGATCTCCAGTCCTGGAAGGAAGTCACCCACACGATCAAGGGCGCGGCGCGCGGCGTGGGCGCATTCGCCATGGCGGACGCCGCCGCTCAATGCGAGGTGGTCGGGATTGCCGATCCGCCTCTCACGGCGATGGCGCTCGCAAAGCTCGCAGGCGAAACCGAAGCCGTCCAAGCCTTCGTGAAGGCGCACTGCGCCGCCTGAGGTCATGCGGCGCCTCCAGGGCCGGATTTTTCTTTGTTATTCGTGCTGCACTGCGTCACATTGCGCCCGCTCACCTTGAAAGGGTTGTTGGCGGACCCATTTTTACATATGAAGAGCGCCAGTTTCCGGCTTCATACACTAAAAGACTGTGGAATAGCTCATGAGCACGCCCATCGAAACCGATGTCGTCATCGTCGGAGCCGGCCCCATCGGCCTTTTTGCCGTGTTCGAACTTGGTCTTCTCGACCTGAAAGCGCACCTTGTCGATATTCTGGATCGGCCAGGCGGACAATGCACCGAGCTCTACCCGGAAAAACCGATCTATGACATTCCCGGTCTTCCCGTCGTCACCGGCCAGGAGCTGACGAACAAGCTTCTGGACCAGATCAAGCCGTTCGGCGCTCAGTATCACTTCAACGAGATGGCGTCGGGTCTGGAAAAGCTGGCCGACGGCCGTTGGCGATTGAAGACCGACGCGGGGACCGAACTCATCGCGCCCGTCATCGTGATCGCCGCTGGCGGCGGGAGCTTTGTCCCCAAGCGGCCGCCTGTGCCGCACATCGAAGCTTACGAGGATCGCGGCGACGGCGTTGGCGTGCACTATGCCGTGCGCAAGATGGACGCGTTCCGCGGCAAGAACATCGTGATCGCGGGCGGCGGCGACAGTGCACTCGACTGGACGATCAACCTCGCGCCTTTGGCGAAATCACTCACACTCGTTCATCACCGCGACGGTTTTCGCGCCGCGCAGCACAGTGTCAATCAGATGCGAGAACTCGAGCGCGAAGGAAAAGTGAAATTCCACGTCGCCAGCGTGAAGCAGCTACACGGCGAGCATGGCAAGTTGACCGGTGTCACCCTCTCGGGCGCGGACAAGAAGGAGTGGCAGCTCGAAACGGATGCTTTTCTTCCCTTCTTCGGATTGACGATCAAACTCGGGCCGATCGCCGAGTTCGGACTCAATCTTCACGAGAATCTCATTCCCGTCGATACAGCCAAGTTCGAGAGCATGACGCCGGGAATCTTCGCCATCGGCGACATCAACTCCTATCCCGGCAAGTTGAAACTGATCCTCTCGGGATTTCACGAGGCCGCGCTGATGGCGCAAGCGGCGTTCCACATCTGCAAGCCGAACGAGAAGCTGCGCTTCCAGTACACCACATCGTCGTCGAGCCTGCAGAAAAAGCTGGGCGTGCACGCATGAAGATCATCGCCACGGACCGTAAAGGCGCGGAGCATGTCATCGAAGGCCGCGACGGCTGGAGCGTGATGGAAATGCTGCGCGATGCAGGTCTTCCGGTCGCCGCCGAATGTGGCGGCGCCTGTGCCTGTGCGACGTGCCACGTTTATGTGAATGACGGCTGGTACGAGAAGCTTTCGCCGCCGTCGGATGCGGAAGTCGACATGCTCGACATGGCGCTCGCGGTCGAACCCAACTCGCGTCTCTCCTGCCAGATCGTCTGCGCCGAGGCGCTCGACGGCATCAAGGTCACCGTCGCCCCGGAATAGGCTTGCCGCAGTTTTACACTTGTTATAACTCGCTGCCCATGACGAACAACTCGCCGAACACGGCGGTGCGTCGGGCATTCGCGACATGGGCATGTTCGAATCCGCATTGGCGCGACCCAAGAATCGGGCCGCATACGGCGAACCCGATGCTGCAGCGCTGGCAGTCGCCTATGCATTTGCCCACGCGATGAACCATCCCTTCGTCGACGGAAACAAGCGGATTGCTCTGGTCGCACTGGAATCATTTCTTGCGTTGATCTCTGTCGCTGGTGGTTCAGTCAGCGAAGAAGAACTCACAGCTTGGATCAGAAAAAATATCGAACCGCTATAGATTGTAGGGCATGATGGCGTGTACGGGAGTAAAGCATGGGATTCTACGACAAGCACGTCCTGCCGCGGCTTCTCAACGCGGCGATGAGCGCCAAGCCGATTTCCTATCAGCGGCGCAAGGTGGTGCCGCGCGCGCAGGGACGCGTACTGGAGATCGGCTTCGGTGCCGGGCATAACCTTCCCTATTACGACGCCGATAAAGTCGAGCGAATCTGGGCGCTCGAACCCTCCGTCGAAATGCGCAACCGCTCCGCGGCACGCCGGGCGGCTTCGCCGATTGCGTTGCAATTCATCGATCTCCCGAGCGAGGCAATTCCGCTCGATGCCGAATCGGCCGACACGGTCCTGGTCACTTATACGCTGTGCACCATTCCCGACGTGATGGCGGCCTTGGGCGAGATGCGTCGTGTCATGAAAGTGAGCGGCCAGATGATATTCTGCGAGCATGGCGAGGCGCCGGACGAGGGCGTCAAGCGCTGGCAGCACCGCATCACACCGGTCTGGAAGAAGATCGGCGGCGGCTGCCATGTCAACCGTCCCATTCCGAGTTTGATCGAAAGTGCCGGCTTCAAGCTGACCGACATGCAGACTATGTATCTGCCGGGGACGCCGCGCTTTGCCGGATACAATTACTGGGGCGGCGCGACAAAAGCCTGAGCGACATTTGCCGCCGCGCGGCATTGCCGCTGAAGATTTCCACTGCGCCAAGTTCGCGCGCCGCCTCGGCCAGGAATTTCCGTGCCGCATGCATCGGGCGCAGCCGTTCCAGCCGTATCGCGGCATCCAGGAGACGCCTTTGCAGCCGATGCTCGTCGATGGCCAATTCGGATTGCGCAACCAGAAGGCGGGCGTAGGATTGAAAGGCTTGCCATTCGCGCGAGCGCCCTCCGTGCTTGAACGCGTTCTTGTTACCCTTTGGCGCGCCGCGCCGCCGCGCAACGGAATTGTTCGCAATTTTTGCATGCATAATTGACTTATCCCACAACTAGCGGATCGGCTGGCGCTCCATCGGCAATGGAGTCGTCAGACCGAGTGCGCGAGATCATAATCGCGTTAGCCCGCTGTTGGATTAGTTTCGGCATTTTCGCGCAGGCCATTGTTTCGCCTGGCTAAGTTTCGCACCGCGGCGTTGGATAGCGCACGCAAACGTGAACCGCTGCGAACTTTTCTTCACGGACTGCGCGTGATTTGTGATCGCCAAGGCCAATGGCCGGGAGGGGACCATGTTCGACCGCAGAAGCCTTTTGAAATCCGCCGGCGCCACGGCTGCCTTGCTGGCACTGACCCCTTATGCGCGGGCGGCGGGAGCGGGTAGCGCCGAGGCGCTGAACGCGCTGTTCGATACCTTCGTCAACGAGAATCTCGACCTGTCGCCGACCTTTGCGACATCGCTTGGCGTCGATACCGGCGCGCGGGCGCACCAGAGAAGCGAGATCGACGAGTCGTCGCTCGGCGCCAATGCGCGCGCGCATGAGCTTGTCGCAAGTCAGCTCAAGCGGCTCCAGGCCTTCGACCGAGCTTCGGTCGGCATCGAGGATCAGGTCAGTTACGATGTCGTGCTCTTCACTTTGAAAAATACCGACGCCGACAACCGGCGCTATCCTTATGCCGGCGGCGCAGCCGGCAGCCCCTACGTCATATGCCAGCGAAACGGTCTCTACAGCAGCATTCCCTCCTTCCTCGACAACCAGCACCAGATCGAAACCAAGTCGGACGCCGACGCCTACCTCTCGCGTCTGGAGCAGTTCGCGCTGCGGCTCGACGAAGAGGCCGGGGTCGTCCGCCACGACGTCGCGCTCGGCGTGGTGCCGCCGGACTTCGCGCTTCAGAAGACACTCGTTCAGATGAATGCACTGCGCGGTCAGCCGGCCGACAGCGCGACCATGACCATGTCGGTCGTCAGGCGCACCAAGGAAAAGAACATTGCGGGCGATTATCAGACGCCAGCGGCGAATATCCTGAATGAGAAAGTCTATCCCGCGCTCGACCGCCAGATTGCGCTCGTCACCGACATGCAGAAGAAGGCGACGCATGATGCCGGGGTGTGGAAACTGCCGAATGGCGATGCCTATTATCGCGACAGCGTCCTGACCTGGACGACGTCGAGCATGAGCCCTGCCGAAATCCACCAGACAGGACTCGACATCATCAAGGACCATAGCGCCCAGATCGATGCCATCATGCGCCAGCAGGGCATGACAAAAGGAACGGTCGGCGAGCGGCTCCGCGCGATGTACGACGACCCCAAGCTGATCTATGCCAACAACGACACGGCCAAAGAGCAACTGATCGCGGATCTGAACCTCAAGGTCGCCGCCATACGCGCCCGCCTGCCGGACTATTTCGGCGCATTGCCGAAAGCCGACGTCAAGATTCAGCGCGTTCCCAAATATCTCGAGGCGGCGCAAGCCGGCGGCTATTACAACGCACCATCGCTCGACGGAAAGATTCCGGGCATCTACTGGATCAATTTGCGCGACACCTCGGAGCAGCCGCGCTGGCTGTTGCCGACGCTGACCTATCACGAATCGATTCCCGGGCATCATTTGCAATTGTCGATTCAGCGCGAAGCCAAGATGCCGCTGATCCGGAAGCTCTCGTACTTCTCGTCCTACATCGAAGGCTGGGCGCTTTATGCCGAGCAATTGGCCGACGAGATGGGCATGTACAAGGATGATCCCTTGGGCCGCATCGGCTTCCTGCACGATGCGATGTTCCGCGCCGTCCGCCTGGTGGTCGACAGCGGTATCCACGCCATGAAGTGGACGCGCGAAGACGCGATCAAGTTCTTCGTCGATACGCTGGGAGACAAGGAATCGGCGACGATCACCGAGATCGAGCGCTATGCCGTCACCCCCGGACAAGCGTGCGGCTACATGCTGGGCAAGCTCGCCTTCCTCGCGGCGCGCAAGAAGGCGCGTGATGCACTCGGCGACAAGTT
>DATLOU010000036.1:0-29846 GCA_035536115.1 Rhizomicrobium sp. | reverse complement strand
AGCTAGCAGTTGGGCGGATTCGTAGCTGCGCACTTTGGCTGTCGGGCCTACCGGTACGTCCAATACGAGATGAGTCGCGCCGGCGGCCACCTTCTTCGACAGGATGGAAGCAACAAGTTGGCCTTCGCCATCGAGGTCGAGTACCCGCTCGACGCGGATGAGAATGTCATCCGTCGGGCTAAGTCCCATCGCCGCGCCCCACGCAATGCAGCCGCCTTCGTTCTCGACAACGCGCCGCATTGTGTCTAGGTCAAGCTCGACGGGGGCCATGGTCTCCATCGTGTCAGCGGTGCCGGCAGGTGATGTGATGGCGCGGGACGATGTCTTGGGAATCATCAAACCACAGGCGGCAGCGATGGCAACGACGATTGGGGTGGTGCGATTTCCCGGGAGGCCCCCGATAGAGTGCTTATCGACGACCGTTCGACTACCCCATGATATGTGCTCGCCGGCATCAATCATCGCGCGCGTGAGTCCATGAATCTCTTCGTAGTCGAGTCCACGAGCGGCGCAGGCGGTAACAAATGCGGAGAGATGAATTCCCGAGTAGCGGCCACCCGCAATGTCGGCGATGATCTGTCTTAACGATAGCGCATCGAGCTTTCGGCCACGCACCTTGCCGCGAATCTGACTCAATGATTCAAGCGGCGGGGCATGACTCACCGTGACTTCGTTGCCCTCGGTTAGACCGAGTTCGTTCCATGCCCATTCCGAAAGTCCCGCCTCACTCTGACCCACCAGTTTGCCTGTCACGTGGTAGAGGGTGGCAATGACAGACTTTGGTCCGTTGGCGACGACAATACTCGTGCGCGCCGCAAATCCCTCTGCGCGGCAAACGTGACAATCCTTGTGCATGAAAATGTGAGCTTCATTGGGCGTCTCGATGCCGAGACGACGCGCCTTAAGATGATAGCCAACCATGCCTCATTGAAATCGCCCGCGATCAGAACGCTTTGATCTGACTCAATAACGCCGCTGCGAAGTCGGCTTGCTCATAGTTTCGCCGAATCTTTCACGACCTTTGGCGATTTCCGGGTCCCGCTCGCAACCGCCGAGCCATATGCCAGGGCCAGGGCGAAGGTACCAAACGCAACGATGACAAGTGTCAGCAAAAAGACGTCTTCGAGCGGCACGGATTTCCCCCATCTCAACGGCGCCACACTTGGACAAGACGCCTCCAATGGGATTGAGCGAAATCAAGGACCTGCTACTCCGACCAAGAATTCTGCTTATCATGTCCCTGTCTTGGCCAGCTGACTGATTTTGGCCAGAAAATTTGTGCGCCGTCGTTCCGACAGCTCGACTCCGCCGAAATATGTCTTTCGGATAGGCCAGACGCCGGACAGTCGAAGTATCCCGCGGGCGAAGGCGCGAACGCCGAGAGAGCCGAATACGAATCGGTAGGCGAGGGCCGGCATCGCCATCGTGACGATTATATGTGCTGACTTCCCCTTAAGCTTGCGCGCCGGGTTTCCCGCCGTGCCGCTGTCGAAGCCAAAGCCGCCACAGGCGACCTGCTCCAGGAATCCCTTGAGCACCGCCGGTGCAGCGCCGAGCCAAAGCGGATGAATAAAAACCAGGTGCTCTGCCCAGCCGATATCCTCCTGCGCCTTGCGTATGTCGACCGTGGTGGGCGCAACTTGAAAGTCCTCGAAGCGGACGAGAAATGGAAAGGAGAGCTTGCCGACATTGATTTGGCGCACGTCATGGCCTGCCTTGAGCGCCGAATCGACATACGTTGCAACGACCGATGAACAGAAGCGCTCCGGCCGATTGTCGGGGTGTCCGTTGATTACGACGATTCGTTTCGGCATGCAGGAGATTTGCACACACCACCGCTAAGCGCCATTTGATGCAAGTCAAGCGTAACCCTTTCTCGACACGGGCCTGCTGCGATACAATATTGTGATTTCCGGAAAGGCTCTTCAGTGTCGCCGCGCACAATATCCCAGGGGCCCAAAGGACGGGACGACGAGCCACTATTCGACGCTCTGGTTGCCTTCGCCGTAGACGGAATCATGGCAATCGATGAAAAAGGTACAGTTCGGGTCTACAACAAAGCATGTGAAAGGCTTTTTGGCTATGAGGCCGACGAAGTGCTGGGCCGAAATGTGAAGATGTTGATGCCACAGCCGTATCACGACGAACATGACAACTACTTGTCGCACTACGTGGCGACCGGAGAAAAACACATCATCGGAATCGGTCGTGAAGTCGAGGGGCGACGGAAGGACGGTACGACATTTCCAATGAATTTGTCGGTGGGCGAGGGTTTTGTACGCGGCGAGCGTACCTTCCTTGGGATCATCACAGACCTCTCGGAGCGTTTGGTTCGCGATCGAAGGATCCAGGAACTGCAGAGCGAGATGCTGCGCGTCAGTCGCTTGACGGACATGGGCCAAGTTGCTGCGGGTCTCGCTCATGAACTCAACCAGCCTCTGACCGCAATTCTCAACTATACCAATGCCTGCCTCGATATCGCCGACGAGCGCGGCGATTCCGAAATGAAATCAATTCTCGGCAAGGTGGCAGAGCAGGCGACACGTGCAGGAAATATCATCCGCCGCCTGCGCAGCTTTATTGAAAAGCGCGGACCCAACCGGTCGCCAGAAGATATTGCGCACACCATCGACGAAGCCATTCGCCTTGGACAAATCAATGCGGAGGAACGGGGCATAAGGATGCGGATCGTCATCGAGCATGGCTTGCCAGCGGTCATGATCGATCGAGTTCAGATTCAGCAGGTCGTCATAAATCTTATCAAGAATGCCGCAGAGGCCATGGAGCATTGGACCCCTCGCGAGTTGGTCGTTGAAGTCGGCCGCGCTGCGCCGGATCTCTTGCAAATTTCCGTGGCCGACTCCGGTCCTGGCATTTCTGAGGAAGTCAGAGACAAGCTGTTCAAGCCTTTTGTATCGGACAAAGTCCACGGCATGGGAATGGGGTTGAGTATCTGCCGTGGCATCGTTGAAGCGCATGGAGGGCGCCTGTGGCTGGAGGCCAATCCGGCCCGCGGTTCGATCTTCCGTTTCACCATTCCGATGGACGTGGGTCATGGCGAGTGACCGAACGGTCTATGTCATCGATGATGACATTGACGTACGCGAATCTCTTGTCTTGCTGGTACAGCGGACCTATCGAACGGTTGCTTTCGAATCGGCACGCGCATTCTTGGCCGCACGAGTGAGCGCGAAAGACTCGTGCGCGCTCGTCGACATCCGTATGCCGGAGATGAACGGTCTTCAGTTGCAACGAGAAATCAGGCGGACGATGCCAGAAATGCCCGTTATCATCATGACCGGTCATGGTGACGTACCAATGGCGGTTCAGGCCATGAAAGATGGTGCAATTGAGTTTCTCGAAAAGCCTTTCGAGAAAGCGATTGTGCTGGGCGCATTGGAAGCTGCATTCTTACGCTCGACCACATCGGACAATCCCAAGCAAGAACCACGGAAGGCACTTACCGACCGGGAAAAAGAAGTATTCAGTCTTCTCGTCGAGGGTCATCAAAACAAAGTTGTCGGGCACAAGCTCGGCATCTCGACCCGGACGGTCGAAGTCCATCGCAGACGCATCATGGACAAGCTAAATGCGAAAAATCTGGCCGATCTCGTCCGCCACGCGCTGTCGCGCTAACGATCATTTCAGCCGGATAAACTCGCAAGGAGCGACTGCGTACGTAGCGACCACGTAGACAGACTCCGAATTTGTCGCTGCTACGTATGCGATTGTCCTAATTTCTGCATTGATCCCCATTTGACAATCTCCCAGCTACGCAAATGCGGGGAGCGATTGATGCCCAGCCATATCATGCCAAGTAATACCTCACAGGCGTTCGCCGCAACCGCCGCCGGCCAAGCAATGCTGCCGCGTTCGGCCCTTGCGTCACTCGGCGCGATCGCGCACTTCGGCCGCAACCATACAATCTTCGCGGAGGGCGATCCCGCCGACAAGAGTTACAAAGTCCTCGCAGGCGCGGTACGTCTGTCCAAGATGATGTCGGACGGTCGTCGACAGATTGCGGAGTTCGCGCTGCCAGGCGATTTTTTCGGCATCAGCTGGCTCGACGAACATGCACTAAGTGCGGAGGCACTAAATAACGTGACGGTGATTAGCTACGGGCGCGGACGACTTGACCGGCTCTGCGACGAGAACCGCGACGTTCGTGAAGAAATTTTTTCCAATCTGCGACACGATCTTTGGGCTGCTCAGAATCATCTTGTCGTTCTGGGTCGGCAGAGCGCGCTGGAACGCGTGGCCTCTTTCTTCGTTCATCTGGCTGCACGCAACCGAGCGACGGACAAAAGCAAAATCGAAATCCCCATGACCCGCCAGGATATCGCCGACTATCTGGGTCTCACCATTGAAACGGTCTGTCGCATGCTCACGAAGCTCAAAGGCTCCGGCACAATCGATATCCCGGACCGTCACACCATTTTGGTTCGCAACATGGCCGCATTGAAGATTGCTGCCCAGCCTGGAGAATGACTACCGCTAGGGAATGATGTCTTGGGGAAGTTCGATGCCCTATAGCGTGATAGGTTACAAGGACCGTGCAAATGAGTGCGTCAAGCTGGCCAACTTGGCAGACGACGAGCTCGTTCGCAGGGAATTGTTGAACCTGCGGCAGACATACCTAAACATCGCCGAGCGCCTGAGACGACAAGGCTTCGAATCGCGCGCACCGCGCGATCCGGTCGTCGCTTCTTTCGAACTCAGACGCGAAAAATGAGTCGACAGGTCATTCAGCTGAAGCATTGGCTTGCTCTCACGGCTCTCTTCTTAATTGCAATTACCGTCGTTTTGCTCTGGAGCGCGCACGGACTTGGGTATCGCAATCCAAAGGATATTCGCCGTCCGGTAAACGAAATCGTCAGATTGTCCGCGGCTGAGCGCGACGCTGCGGTGGTCCGTGACTCGCTGTTATGTCTTGACCTGCTCTCCAAAACCAAGCCGGCGAAGGCAATCAAGTATTGCGATCTGGCTCTTGAACTTGATCCGAAAAACATCACGGCCCTAAATCTTCGCGGCAACGTGCACCTATCACTCGGCGAGAACCCAAGGGCGATCTCCGATTTCAGCAGAGCGATCGAGCTTTCGTCCCATGACCCCGAAGCTTATCGGTTCCGCGCCCATGCCTATGCGGTCCAACATATCGATCGACTGGCAATTGCCGATTACGATCGCGCCGTCAGCCTTGCTCCGGCCGACCCAATCAATGTGGAGTTGCGCGGGCACTTCTATCAAGAACGAATGCGCTATGCGCTCGCGATCGCGGACTTTACGACAGTCATCGCATTGCGGCCGGGACTTGCTCGGGCCTGGAACTCACGCTGTTGGACGAGGATGCTCTCAGGTCGCAATCTTGGCGCAGCGCTGAGCGACTGTAACACGGCTATTCAACTCGACCCCGTGCGGGCGAATGCTTTTGATAGCAGAGGATTTGTCCTTCTGCGTATGAATCGATTCCGCCCGGCAGTCGCGAGCTTCAGCGAAGCGCTGCGACGCCAACCAAAGCTCGCGTCCTCGTTGTTCGGCCGGGCAATCGCGAAACTGCGCCTGCATGATTTGACGGCGCCAAAGGATCTCGCGGCAGCCAAGCTAATCGAGCCAGACATCGAGTCGCGATTTCTAAGATTTGGAATTAAAGTGCCTACTACTGGCCAGTCCGGCGCATAGTACTGCTCATATCGCCAGCTCGCTGGCCGAGGCAATCGACTTTTCAGCCTCCGCCAGAACCGTTGATATCGCGCCAACCGCTGAGATCTTCCTCCAGTGATCGGGGACTGACACAGTCGCGAGCTGTTCCGCGAGTACTTTGACAGTGGCATCGGATACGTCACCGCGCCGGTGGGCAATACGTTCTTCGAGTACGTTCCGAGGGGCCGTCAACCAAATTGCATGCAATTTGACGCCGGCGTCCAGTGCCAGAGTTTCGATGCGTCTTCGTTCCGAGTAGTGCCCGAAAACAGCATCTGCAATTACCGAGTGACCCGAACGCAGGGTAGTAGCCGCGATGCCGATGAGTCTGTCGTACACCTCGGCCGAAGCACTCCGACTGTACGCGCCTTCGTCAAGGGGTTGGTGCTGAGGGACGTCAAACATCGCCTTTCGAATCACGTCACTTCGCAGAACAACGGCGCCAGGACATCGTCCGACAGCCTGTGCCATCGATCGCGCGAGCACCGACTTCCCCGTCCCTGACAGACCGCCAACGACGATGAGCTGAGGCTCATCCGGTCTCAGATAAGCAATCGCCGATTCGAGCAACCTTGCGGCGGCGAGGTTTGAAGTGGCCCCTTGCGACGCAATGGCGACGTGGGCTCGTATCGCCGCGCGAGAAGCGAGAAACAAAGGTAAGGTCGCCAGACCTGCGTAGTCGCCAGTGCACTCCAGGTAGCGATTTAGCAATGCATTCGCATGACCTCGCATGCCATGGAAATCAAGGTCCATCAACGTGAAAGCCAGATCGTACATCACGTCGATATAAGAGAACGAGTCCGCGAATTCGATCGCGTCGAATAGAGTTGGCTTTCCGCCAAACATGCAAATGTTGTTGAGGTGCAGATCGCCGTGGCACCGGCGAACAAATCCCGTTTGCCGCCGAAGACCGAGAATGGAGCGCAAATTGCGTAGGCAGCTGTCTGATAGCGCCGCGTAGGTTGAGATTTGCGACTCTGGCGACAGTTCCAGGGCGATGCTTTGCAGGATGTCGACATTTTCGTCCACGACGCCTCGAATACCGGCAGCGCCACCGAAGGAATGGCTAGTGGGTGCACCGCGGTGGAACTCTGCAATCACCGCAGCCAAGTCGAACATGTGGGAATTGTCGAGCCTGCCGGCTTTGCGCCGTTCTTCGAACAAGTCGGCTTGATCGAACCGTCGCATAACAACGACCCAGTCGACGGCGTTGTCATCGTCCGGCGATCCGAGGTGCCATCCAGCCCTGTCCTTCACGACGGAACGAACGGATTCATAAAGGGCTGGCGCCATGCGCTTGTTCACAACGAGCTCGTGTTCGCACATTTCACGGCGGCGATCCGGAGTCGAATAGTCCATATAGGGAAACTTGACGGCTCGTTTCAATTTGTAGGCGTGTTCACCAGCCAAGAAGACGAATGATCCATGCGTCTGATGGACCTTCACGGGAGCATCAACGCCGTAGCTCTTCGGATTGGACAAGAAGGCTACGGTGTCGGACTGATCATCTCTTGTTTTTCCCATGCTCCTTCGCCGTAAAGGGATGCGACGTTATTGGCGTCCGGTGGATTGATACCGGTCGATTTGGTCCAAAATGCATCGCAGATCTGATCACGCAATTGAGCCAGATCAAGTGCTTGCCCCTGCTGGCTTGCTAGTTTGATTTTAACTCGATGAAGGGTCTCAAAAATGACGCTGACGCGCATTCGACTGGAATTGGGACGAGTGGAAGGATTTCCCGAAGGAAGTTCGGGGCATGGCTACGAGTTCATCGTGCCCTTGACGCGAGATGGACACATTGACGCCTCCGGCTGGCTGAAGGTCAAAGACAAGTGTCGTGTGAGGCGATTTTGGGGAGCCGATCCCGAGGAGTTGGGATATCTAAGGCGACACGGTGAGCATGGCTGGTATTTCGACTATCGCAGGCACGATCAAGCTGACGATGAGCCGTTTTTCAAGCTCCAGACACATCGGTTGGTGAAGGACGGGTATGTCTCGATCACGGAACACGATGGTGTGCAGCGGCCGTTCAAGATCGTCCTCGTACAACCCGTCGCGGCCAACGTCGCGTAAGGCTCACCGCACACAGGCACTTCGGAGGAGCAGGTGAGCGTCCGCAATCTCGATTCAATCTTTCGGCCGAAGTCCATCGCCTTGATCGGCGCAAGTACGCGCGCGCATTCCATAGGCGCCGTGACAGCCGAAAATCTCCGAATGGCCGGGTTTGAAGGACCAATCCTTCCGGTCAATCCCAGGCATGCCGCCGTCGCCGGTGCTCTGGCATACCCCAATGTGTCGTCCCTCCCAATAAGTCCGGATTTGGCCGTCATTTGTACGCCACCGGAGAAGGTTCCCGGAATTGTCGCTGAGCTCGGCACGCGCGGGACCAAGGCTGCAATCGTTATCACGGCAGGGTTCCGCGAGAGGGGAGCTGTGAACGGCTTGGCTCTGGAACAGGCGATGCTCGCTGCCGCAAAGCCGCATCTCATGCGCATCGTGGGTCCCAATTGTCTCGGTGTGCTGTCCACGCCTCACCAAATCAATGCTTCGTTCGCGCAGGCCATGCCGCGGCGGGGCGGCGTCGCCTTTGTTGCGCAGTCAGGCGCCATGGTGACAACGGTGCTCGATTGGGCAAACAGTCGAGGTATCGGATTTTCCCATCTCGTTTCACTAGGCGATATGTCGGACGTGGATTTCGGCGACATGCTCGACTATCTCGCCGTCGATGACGCCACGTCGGCTATCCTGCTCTACATAGAAGCGATCACGAATGCGCGGAAATTCATGTCCGCCGCTCGTGCTGCCGCTCGATTGAAGCCCGTTATAGCAATCAAGGCCGGCAGGCAGCCGGCCGCAGCTCAGGCGGCGTCTTCTCACACCGGCGCACTGGCCGGCATGGATGCAGTATATGATGCAGCGTTCGAGCGGGCAGGCATCCTGCGTGCCTACGATCTCGACGAGGTGTTCGACGCGGTCGAAACACTCAACGTTCGACCCAACGTTAATGGCGATCGTTTGACAATCGTTACGAATGGGGGCGGAGTGGGTGTCCTGGCTACCGACTCATTGATTTCGCAAGGCGGGAAACTTGCGGTCCTTTCTGCGAAGACGATCGCCGATCTGAACGCGGTCCTGCCGTCGACATGGTCAGGCGGCAATCCCGTTGACATCATCGGCGACGCTGACGCCAAGCGGTACGCCGACGCCTTGAAGGTCTTGCGGGACAGTGGCGAACAGGATGCGATCCTCGTGCTCAACTGTCCCACTGCGGTCGCGTCCGGTGTCGAAGCGGCTCAGGCGGTGGTCGACGTTGCGCATGAAACCAGCCTGCCTATCCTGACCAACTGGCTCGGTTCGCGTTCTGCGGAGGCCGCTCGCAATTTGTTCGACGTCGCAAGACTGCCTACTTACGATACGCCCGAGAAGGCGACTCGCGGTTTTATGCACCTCGTGCGCTATCGGCGCGGCCAAGAAACACTTATGGAAGTTCCACCTTCCATCCCGTCCGGTCCGCCGCCTGATCGCGACACGGCCAAAACCATCCTGGCAGGAGCTTCAGCGGGATGGCTAGAGGCATCGGCCGCGCAGGCGTTGCTTGAGTGTTACCGGATACCTGTCGCAACGTCGATCAAAACTGCGACGCCGGCCGAGGCGGCGAAGGCCGCGGCCAAAATTGGGCAACCGGTGGCTATCAAGATCTTGTCGCCCGACATCACGCACAAATCGGAAGCCGGCGGCGTCTTGCTCAACGTGACAGGCGAAGTTCGTGCAGCAGCGAGCGCAATGCAGGAGCGAATTGCCAAGCTCGCTCCTGACGCTCGTCTTGACGGATTTCTGGTCCAGCAAATGGTGCAACGACCGCACGCCGTCGAACTCATTGTCGGCATGGCGGTTGATCGCACCTTTGGACCGTTCCTCTTGTTTGGACAGGGCGGAACTGCAGTTGAGGTCATCGACGACAAAGCTCTTGGTCTGCCACCCCTCAATATCAAGCTGGCGCGAGAGATGATTGGGCGCACAAAGATTTCCCGCCAACTCAAGGGATATCGTGATCACCCACCCGCCGCGCTCGATGCAATAGCGCTCTCGCTGGTCCACCTGTCGCAACTGATTTGCGATTTTCCGCAAATCGCTGAACTCGACATCAATCCATTGCTGGCGGACGAAGAGGGCGTAATTGCTCTCGATGTTCGCGTCCGAATTGTCGGCTGCACGGACCAACCGCGATGCCAACTCGCGATCCGCCCATATCCCGACGAACTCACTCGGACGGAAACCGTGCCAGGCCTTG
This sequence comes from Rhizomicrobium sp., assembly GCA_035536115.1. Lineage (GTDB taxonomy): Bacteria > Pseudomonadota > Alphaproteobacteria > Micropepsales > Micropepsaceae > Rhizomicrobium. Next base: position 19,855 of record DATLOU010000036.1, on the reverse strand, counting down.
GAACATTTCTGCTCCGACCCGTGCGGCCCGAGGATGCGCCGGCCTTTGAAGTCCTTTTCAGGCACCTGAAGCCCGACGACATTCACATGAGATTTTTTACTTCAGTGAAGTCGCTGCCGTTATCTCTCCTCGCACGTCTCACGCAGATCGACTACGACCGTGAGATGGCTTTTGTGCTCGTCAATTCTGAAAACGACGTCGTCGGCGTCGCACGCATTGCGGCCGATCCCGACAATCTTCGCGCCGAATTTGCCTTGTTGGTGCGCAGCGACATGAAGGGACATGGGTTGGGGCGTCTTCTGATGCAACGGCTCATCGGCTTTGCGCGGAAGCGTGGCATCGGCGAACTTTGGGGCGACATATTGGCCGAGAATTCCGCTATGCTGTCGTTATGTGACGAAGCCGGTTGCGCAATTGCGCCTTCACCGGTCGATCCCTGCCTGAAGAGAGCAACGATCCGTTTGGCCGAAGTGACAAAGGATACGGTCGACTCGGGCGGTCATCATTGAGGGCAAGTCATATGAGTATGACCCATCACTTTCACGCTGTAGTCTGGATCGATCACTCGGAAGCCCGAATTTTCGAGTTGGGAACGACCGGTGTTGAACATCGACGAATTCGACCGGCTGGCAGGCGCGGCAATGTTCACCACAAGGCTGGGACGGTCGGTTCTGGGCATGCACCGACAGACACTCACTTTTTTGCAGCGATCGCCGACGCTTTGAAACCCATTCACGAGATCCTAATTGTCGGACACGGCCAGGCAAAAACAGAACTGGCGCATTTCATCCGCGATCATGTACCCGCTCTCGCGCCTCGGATTATGTCTGTTGAGACACTTGATAACCCGACGGACGGCGAAGTCATCGCGTTCGCTCGCAACTTTTTCCAGATCCGAGACCGAATGACGCCGCAGCGTTAACTGCCCTACTACTATGGCACAAGCACTGCCGCGCCTTCGATGAGGCCATGCCGCAGACGGTTGAGCGCCAAGTTGGCATCGGCCAACGGGAACCGCTCAACTGTCGTGCGAACGTTGGCCTTTTGCGCAATGTCCAAGAAGTCGTCGCCATCTCGTCGTGTCAGGTTTGCCACCGAGCACAAGGATCGTTCGCCCCAGAGCAGCCGATAGGGAAAGGCCGGTATATCGCTCATGTGGATGCCCGCACAAACAACGGTCCCGCCCTTGGCTGTGGCAGCGAGCGCCGCTGGCACGAGCGCGCCGACCGGAGCAAACAGGATTGCGCCATCGAGTTGCTCAGGGGGCATCTCGTCCGAACCGCCCGCCCATGCAGCACCGAGAGAACGCGCGAAGTCCTGACCCTCTTTGTCGTTCCTTTGGGTGAAGGCAAATACTTCCTGGCCACGGTAACGCGCGATCTGAATGGCAATATGTGCAGCTGCGCCGAACCCATAAAGGCCCAGACGTTTGCCCGAACCAGCCATGGATAGGGCACGAAAGCCAATCAAGCCGGCACAGAGCAGGGGTGCCGCTTCGGCGTCGCTGTACGCGGCGGGCAACTTGAAGCAATATCGCTCATCAGCGAGCGTGAACTCGGCGTAGCCGCCATCAAGGTCGTAGCCGGTGAAACGAGCGCGGTCGCAGAGGTTCTCGCGGCCGCTCAAACAATACTTGCAATTGCCACAAGTCCAGCCCAGCCAAGGAACGCCGACACGATCCCCAACAGCGAGTCGAGAGACATCCTTTCCCACTGCTGAAACCGCGCCGACGATTTCGTGACCGGGCACCAGATCGCGTTTCGCTCCTGAAAGTTCGCCGTCGACGATGTGGAGGTCCGTTCGACAGACGCCGCACGCGTGAACACGGACGAGGACTTCGTGTGGAGCTGGCTCGCGAACGACAATGTCCGTTCGTTGACGCAAGGGGTCACGTGCCCGTTCCAGGACCATCGCGCGCATACTGGATGCCATATCAAATCGCGCGGTCATGTTCAAAGATACATTTGTACAGCAGTGCCGGCGGCATCTCAAAGGCTGAACTCCTCCTCGCCTAGAATTTCGCCAATCCTCTTGACTTCCGTCAAAGCTTTCCGAGGCTTCGGCCCGCTCAATTAAGGGAACAATCATCTGAAACTTTCAGACTGAACAAATGAACGACACAGATCAACTCGAAGGTTTGAGTTCGGAAGACGCAAAACGTCGGCTAGGGCTGTTTGGTCACAATACGCTGCCAAACACCGAACGGCGCAGCGTTTCACGTATCGTGGTTGAGATTGTGCGGCAGCCAATGTTCGCACTGTTGCTTGGCGGCGGCGTGATATACGCATTACTCGGAGAAGCGTTAGACGCTGCGGTGCTGACGCTGTTTGCGACACTTTCCGTGTCCATCAGCATTCTTCAAGAAGCACGAAGCGAGCGCGTACTCGACGCGTTGCGTAATTTGGCAAGCCCACGCGCTCTTGTTCGGCGTGACGGCAAACTCGCTCGAATTCCCGGAAGCGAAGTTGTACCCGGCGACGTCGTCGTTCTGTCAGAAGGTGATCGCGTTCCGGCCGACGCACTGGTTCTTCAGTCGCGCAACCTTTCTGTCAATGAGTCGCTGCTCACTGGGGAGTCGCAATCGGTGAGTAAGCGTGCGGGAGGATTGGATGAATTGCCTGCCGCTCCGGGCGGAGACGATTTGCCTTTCGTCTTTGCGGGCTCTCTTGTCGAGCAAGGTAGTGCAATAGCCCTCGTTCGAGAGACGGGACCTCGTTCGGAGATGGGAAAGATCGGCATTGCGCTCCGGACGATCAGGGTGGAGCAGCCCAAGCTACAGCGAGAGCTTAATTGGCTGGTTCGCGATTTCGCTTTTCTAGGAATCTCCGTCGCCGCTCTCGTCGTCGTCCTATCTGCTCTATTGCGCGGCTCGTGGTTGAAGGCAGCACTTGGCGGCATCGCCATCGGGATGTCCGTCATGCCTGAGGAAATCCCGCTCGTTCTGACTGTGTTCATGACGGTGGGCGCGTGGCGAATCTCACGCGCCCGTGTGTTGACGCGCCGTTCAGCTGCTATCGAGGCACTCGGTTCAGCGACTGTTCTGTGTACTGACAAGACAGGTACGCTGACGGAAAACCGCATGCGCGTCGTATTAATTGAGGCTGGCGGCGAAACAAGGCGTCAAGAAGAATTCCATTCAATGCCGCCGAGTGTCGAGAAAGTACTTCGCGCTTCGTGGGCCGCAAGTGCCCAGATCCCGACCGACGCCATGGACCGTGCAATTCAGGAAGTTGCACCTCGCGACAGTGGCATGGAGTCACGCGTCTTGCTGCGGTCGGAAGCAATTCGTCCCGACTTTTTCGCGACAACGAACGTCTGGCGCGAGAACGCTGGCGTATCCCTGACCGCCAATACAAAAGGCGCGCCTGAAACCATCGCCGAATTGTGTCGCCTACCGGAAGCGACAAAGGCTGACCTATTGGTAAGAGTGAACGAACTGGCTGCAGAAGGTTTGCGCCTACTTGCAGTCGCTGAAGCTACTTTTGCGGCACGGGACGACGGTTCTGTTCCGCCCGTGCGCGAGATCGCATTCAACTTTCTCGGGCTAATCGGGTTTGCTGATCCGCTTCGTAGCACTGTACCCGAGGCTGTGAGAGAGTGCCGCTCTGCTGGTATTCGAGTCATCATGATCACTGGCGATTATCCGGCGACGGCGCGCGCGATCGCCGTACAAGCTGGTGTTGAAAGCGGCGATATCATAACTGGAGACGATTTGGAGCTGCTCTCGGACGTCGATCTCGCTGAAAGAATAAAGTCAACGTCTGTATTCGCGCGAATCCGCCCCGCTCAAAAATTGCGCATAGTAGAAGCCCTGAAAAGGGACGGCGAGATTGTAGCGATGACCGGCGACGGTGTGAACGACGCTCCGGCCATGAAAGCCGCGCACATCGGAATCGCAATGGGCGGCCGAGGCACGGATGTCGCCCGAGAGGCTGCATCGCTTGTTCTGCTCGACGACGATTTCGCCTCTATTGCAACGACGATCAGGTTAGGGCGGCGCATCTACGACAATCTCCGTAAGGCAATTCAATACATTGTTGCCGTTCACGTTCCCATTGCGGGGTTGGCACTCTTGCCATTCACGCTTGGGCTTCCTCTGATGCTGATGCCGGTACAGATCGCGTTTCTGGAGATGGTTATAGATCCCGCTTGCTCCATAGTTTTCGAATCCGAAGCCGAGGAAAAGGACGTCATGCGCCGCTCCCCGCGCAAGCCCGACGCAGTTGTTCTCCCGATTTCAACGGCTCTCTGGGCGGTCGCGCAAGGCCTTGTGGCGCTTGCCTTGGTCGCGACGACGTTTGTTGTGGGATCGCTAGTGCGCATGCCGGAAGATGATCTACGGGCTCTTGTATTCACGGTACTGGTCTTGATGAATTTGGGACTAATTCTTGTCAACCGCTCGTTTCATTCGTCGCTTGCTGACATGTTGTTGCGTCCCAATCGCGCACTATGGGCTCTGTTGTCGATTGTAGTTCTGGTACTTTCAATCTCGCTCTATTGGCGTCCAGCACAGAGACTATTTCACTTTGGCCCGCTGCACTTCGACGACTTGGCCGTGTGCGCAGCCGCCGGACTCGGACTTGTCGTACTGCTCGAATTTGGAAAGCGTTTTCGCGACGCCCACGGAATCGGTGTGCGCAAGTCCGTCTAATGACTAGCCATCACGTCACCTCGCGCAACATTGACTTGCCTCAAGGATGTGACGCTCAGAACCCCCTAACCTTGCTCAATGCCTTTCTTGGCCATGGGGTAGCTGCATGCCGATGAACGTGAACCCGATCCCGACTGTGGATCAGCGGATCAATGAGATCCGTGAACTTACCGCCAAGATCGTCAACAAAGAGATACTTCCGCAGGAGCGGGTGCTTGCAGCCCGCTGGCGCCGAGATGCGTCAACCGAGGAACGAGCTGCGGGAAGAGCCGCCGCCGAGTCCATCAAGGACAAGGTGAGAAAAGCCGGTCTATGGGCGCCGCATCTGCCGCCTGCATATGGGGGCGCGGGGCTCAGCTTTCTGGAGCATGCCTATATGAACGAAGTCCTCGCCTACACACCTGGCGGGGCCGCCCTTTTCGGTGTTGTCGCGCCGAATTCCGGCAATCAAACGATCCTGCTGAAGTACGGTACCGAAGATCAGAAGAAAAAATGGCTGGTGCCGCTCACCGAAGGAAAGATGGAGTCGGGCTTCTCGATGACGGAACCGGACGCACCCGGTTCCGATCCGCGCGCGATCAAGACGACGGCAAGGCTAGAGAAGGGCGAATGGGTGATCAACGGGCACAAGTGGTTCACGTCGAATGGCTTTCGCGCCGACTTTCTCATCGTCATGTGCCGCACCGAAGGTGCCGGTCGTGACACCGGACGCATGACCCAGATCATCGTTCCCACAAAGACGCCCGGCGTTCGCATCGTTCGCGGGGTCGAAGTATGGGGCCAGCCGAGCGATCACTGCGAGATCGTCTATGACAATGTGAGGGTCCCTGAGGCCAATGCGCTCGGCGAAGCTGGTTCGGGGCACAAGGCGGCGCAAGACCGCCTTGGCGCGGGTCGCGTGTTCCACTGCATGAATTCGATTGGACAGATGTGGCGCGCCTTTGACCTGATGGTCGAACGTGCCGCGATGCGGGAAGTCCATGGCGGCGTGCTTGCGAGCAAGCAGTTTATTCAGGGCTTTATCGCCGACTCCTACATCGACATTCAGGCAGCGCGCCTGATGACTATCCGTTGCGCGGAGATGATGGAAGGCGGTGGTGATCCTCGGACCGATATCTCGGCGATCAAGATATTCGTACCGGCGGCCTATCAGCGCGTTGTCGACCGCGCGATCCAGGTTTGGGGCGCGGCGGGCGTATCGGGCGATACCCCGCTGGCCGGCATGTACCTGGGCGCCAGAACGCTGCGCATCGCCGATGGACCCGATGAAGTCCATCGCATCCTGATCGCGCGAAACGTCCTGTCGCGCTACGCCGAAGGCGAAGGGTGGGACTTCGGAAATTGAGATAATTCCAAAGCGTCAGGCGACGGGACCGTTGTAGACTTCGCCGAAGCGCTGACCGACCGACGGGGGTATGGACATATTGGCCGTCCTGTCGGTGCGCACGCAGATCAGCGCTGGCCGCGCGCGCGTGGCCGATCTCGCTTCGTTCAATGCAGGTTCGAGGTCGGCCATCGTCTCCACAAAAAGTCCCGAACAGCCGACGCCTTCGGCAATCTTGTCCCATCGGATCGGACCCATTTCGGTGCCGAAGGTTCGCCCGTAGCGCATCTGTTCGTTCGGAACCTCCATCGTCCAAGAGCCTTCGGAGAAAACCACGACCGTGACGTTCGCTCCTTCGCGGGCAGCCGACTGCAGCTCCATGCAGTGAAAACCTGCGGCGCCGTCTCCTGAGACACAGACGACTTCTCGTTCGGGATTACCCAGTTTCGCCCCGATTGACGCCGGAATGCCAACGCCGAGCATTCCGAGTTCTAGAATGTTGAGATAAGAACGGGCGCGGGTCGGCGGCAGCATGAAGTGCGCCCAGAGGCTCGTGAAGCCGCCATCGGCGACATATATCGCCTCGCGTCCGAATGCGCGACCAATCGCTTCCATCACGACGCCAGGATGCAGGCCTGGTCCGTTGTACGAACTTAGAGTCGAAAAGCTTCGTTCACGCCAGGAACGTTCCTTCTCGCGATAACGTGCTAGGTCGTCGGCGGCGTTCACCCGGGTGGGATAGGCTGCGAGCTCGGCGAGCAGTCCGCGCACAAAAAAACCAAGCTCCGAAACAATGCCGAGCGCGAGGGGGCGGGACACGCCGAGACTTCGCGGATCCAGGTCGACTTGAATCAGCTTTTGCGCGCTGCTGTCGCCCCAGTATTTGTCGAAGGGCGTATCGAGATTTCCAAGCCGGGTCCCCAGCGCCAAGATGACATCGGCTTCGCAACGCGCTTCGTCCGCGCCGGCGCCGTAGCCATAAAGATGATGTGCGTGATCTTGCGGAACTGCGGACCGGCCCGCCATGCTGGTAATCACCGCGCAGCCCAGTTTGGCAGCAAGCGCGAGTACCGCTTCACCTGCGTTGGCGCGGTCTACGCCAGAACCGATCACGAGGAGCGGCCGTCTCGCTTCGCGCAAAAGCTTCGCCGCTTCCACGATCTGAGCTGCGCTCGCTTGCGGCCCCCTGGAACGATAGGCGAGGGGCTCAAGAACTGTAGCCAAAGACTCGTCGCCTTCCGCGTACATCACGGGCATCGGAACCTCGAGTTGCACCGGACCGGGACGACCGCACCACATCTCACGAAACGCCATGCGCGTCACTTCGGGAATGCGCTGCCAGGAGAAGATCGGCGCGCCCCATTTCACGGCGGGCCGAAAGACATCGAGCTGATCCTGACCCTGGAAGGTGCTCGGCGGGGAGGGGTAGACGACGTCGAGGCGATGCTGCGCCGTAATCGCCACGAGTGGCACGCCTTCGTGCCGCGCGTTGATCGCGCCGGGAAGCAGATTCGCGGTACCGGGTCCCGGGTTGGTGACGGTGGCCGCGACCTGACCCGTCGACTTGTACAAACCTTCCGCCATGAAGGCGGCGGCGGCTTCGTGCCGGATGGGCACGAAACGCATGCCGTTGCCTTCGAGTGCAGCCAAGAACGGATCAACCTCGGGCGACGGGAGGCCGAACACGAATTTCACGCCTTCGCGCGCGAGGCATCTCGCCAACAACTCTCCGCCGGTGATGGTCATGTCAGACGCCTCCACATCTTTAAGCGTCAGCTCGTTAGTCGATCATTACATCCGACTGGTATGCCGGTGCTGCGACGCCACGGTCATAAACGAATGCTGCATCGTCGAGGTCGATGGCCGGAATCTCATCCTTTTCCCGCCAATAGTCCTGGCTGTGTTGCCATTCGGACTTGGTACCGCGCCTGGGCAGCAAGTGGAGGCTCCGCAAGAGATAACCCGGATTGAAATTCTCCGTATCGATCCATGACAGCAGCGACATGTCCTTGTCTTCCCGCCGCAGCGCGACTTCGACCTTCGTAGCGCCTTTCGTTTTCATGTGATTGAGGAGACGACACACGAAATCAGCGACCAAATCCACGCGCAGCGTCCAGCTGGCGCGAAAGTAGCCGAAGATCCACACCATGTTGGGAATGCCAGTGAACATCATGCCGCGGTAGGTGACGGTCTTTGAGAAATCGAGCGGCTTGCCATCGATCATGAAGACGATGTCGCCCAGCACACTGAGATTGAACCCCGTTGCGGTAACGATGATATCGGCTTCCAGCTCCTCACCCGATTGCAGGAGAATGCCCTTCTCCGTGAAGCGATCGATCTCGCCCGTGACGACATCGGCCTTGCCACTCGCGATTCCTTTGAACAAATCGCCGTCAGGCACAAAAGCTATGCGCTGGCGCCACGGCCGATAGGTCGGCGTGAAATGCGTGGCGATGTCGAAGTCTGGACCAAGATAGGCGCGCACGCCGGCAAGCAACTCTTGCTTCACCGTTTCCGGTTCCTTGAGCGCGCGTTGCGTGAATTCCTCCTGATCGTGCAGGATTTGTCGCCTTGCGATCTCGTGAATCCACTCTTCCTTGATGCCGAGACGGCGCAATTGATTGACCAACACGTTCTCATTGCGTGCCGGGATGAAGTAGGTCGGCGAGCGCTGCAAAACTGTGACATGTGAGCAATCGCTTGCGATCGCCGGCACGACAGTCGCCGTGGTGGCGCCAGATCCGACAACGATGATCTTCTTGTTCTTGTAGTCGAGGTCAGTCGGCCAGGTCTGCGGGTGAACGATCTCGCCCTTGAAGAGATTCATGTCCTTCCAGGGCGGCGTATACCCTTCAGAATGCCGGTAGTATCCCTGGCACATCCAGAGGAAATTGGCGGTGATGCGAAAGGGCGTGTCGTCTTCGCCACGCGTACCCTCGACTGTCCAGCGCGCGTCTTTGCTCGACCAGGTCGCCGAATGGATTTTGTGGCGATAGCGGATGTGGGGTGCCAAGTCGTTTTCGTCGATCACGTCGCCAAGATATTTCAGGATCTCGTCCGCCGATGCGACGGGCGGGCCGATCCAGGGCTTGAACCGATAACCGAAGGTGTAGAGATCGCTGTCGGAACGGATGCCCGGATACCGGTGCATGAGCCAGGTGCCGCCGAAACTCTCCAGTCCTTCCAACACGACGAAACTGTGGCCTTTGCATTGCTTCGTCAGATGGTATGCCCCACCGATGCCGGAGATCCCTGCGCCGACGATCAGCACATCAAAATGCTCGGGTCTTGGCGGCTGTCCAGTTGGGAATGCGAGAGTCATGGGCCGGCCCTTTCACCTATTCCAATGAATGATGACTTTTCTCTAGATTGCGAACTTGAGCGAAATCAACTTTGTCGCGTTCGCAGCTGGGCAAGGGCGACAAAGATGGGCCGGATTGACATCAATCAATGCACTTTGCGCGCGCGCGAGAGACATTGTAGGCTTGAAAGCGCTGGAGCAGGGAATCAGCAATGCCTGTAGATAGACGTGAGTCGGAGGACAAACTTCCGAGCGGCCAAGACGTGGCCATTTCGCGACGCGGATTGTTGCGGGGCGCTGGAGCCGCTATGGGCGGCGCGGCAATCCTCGCTGCCGAGACGCTCACTCCGCAACGCGCCGATGCCGGGAACATGACGCAGAAGGCGGCCGGATATCAGCCGACGCCGAAGGACGGAAAGCGCTGCGATGGTTGCTCGCTCTTTCAGCCGCCTTCGGCATGCAAGCTCGTAGCAGGCCCGATCGATCCCGCCGGGTGGTGCCGGTTCTGGGTGAAGAAGGCCTGATTCAGGGGGAGATTGACGACGCTTCGTTGTTGAGCAACGTCGGGGGGCCGGTATGAGTGACCATTGGACGCGTGGATTTGCATTTCGTGCAGCTATTTTGGCATTCGCGTTGTTCGCGCTGACAATTCCCAAGTCTGCTAACGCTGTTCCTAGCTATGCGCGGCAGACGGGATTGGCTTGCGAGGCCTGTCACACCGTTTTTCCGGCTCTCACGGCCTTTGGCCGGACGTTCAAGGCAAGCGGCTACACGCTGTTCAACACACTCAAGGTTCAGGACATCGACAAGCTGGCGCATAGCACCTTGTCGTTGAGCGACCTACCGCCCGTATCAGCGATGGTGATGGCGTCGCAGAGCCTGGAAGCCAAGGCGAACGACGAAAATTCTAGCAAGGCGTCGACGGATTTTCCGCAACAGGCGAGCCTGTTCTATGCCGGGCGTATTTCCGACAATATCGGCGCCTTCATCCAGATTACTTATGACGATCAGAGCGGCAGCTTCGGTATCGACAACACCGACATCCGCTTCGCCGATGTGACCAAGATCGACGGCCATTCCGTGATCTATGGCGTCAGTCTCAACAACAATCCGACGGTGCAGGATTTGTGGAACACCGTCCCCGCCTGGGGCCAGCCGTTCATCGCATCTCCGGCCCTGCAGTCACCGGTTGCAGGAGCGCAGATCCAGGGAGCGCTGAGTGGCGGCGTGGCGGGACTTTCGGCCTACACGTTCGTCGATCAAGCATTTTACGCCGAAGCGGGCGTCTACCGTTCGGCGCTACAGGGCGCGTCCGTCGCGTTCGATGGCGACCAGAACAACAACGTCATCTCTGGCGTCGCGCCCTATTGGCGTCTCGCCTATGAGTGGGACTTCGGCAATCACTCGCTGGAGGTCGGCACGTTCGGCATGTATGCGGAGTTGCAGAATCCGACGACGCCCGCCGGCGGCGCCATCAACGGCTCGCTTCAGCATGCACCGACAGATCGCTTCCTCGACGCGAGCTTCGACACCCAATATCAATACACGGATGACGAGACGCAAATCTCGCTGACGGCGGCCTGGATACACGAACACCAGGACTTGTCGGCCAGCTTTGCCGAGGACCTGTCTACCAACCCAAGCGACAATCTCGACAGCTACAATGTGGTCGCCAGCTATTTCTGGCATCGCAAGCTCGGCGCCACATTCGGCTTCTTCGGCGTCAATGGTTCGAACGATCCGATCTATTTCGGCACGATCAACGGCAGCCCGAACAGCACGTGGGGCTTGTTCGAGATCGACTACCTGCCTTGGCTGAACGTCAAATTGGGGCTGCAATACACCGCCTATATCAAGTTTGACGGCGCAACGTCGAACTATGACGGCCTCGGGCGCAATGCGTCGGACAACGATCTTCTGTTCGGATATCTATGGGTCGCGTTCTAGGAGCGGAGGGGATAAGCCGTGAAAAAGCTTTTCGTCACTGTGTTCGCCACCGCCATCTTCGGCGCTCCCTGCGCCACGGCCGCCGACAATAGCCCGGCTGCTTCAGCCGAAGGTATCGCCACCTCGACGTGCCAGAGTTGCCACGGCGCCCTCGGCAATAGCGTATCGTCGACGTTTCCGCGCCTGAATGGGCAGCAGGCCGACTACATCGCTGCCCAGCTCAACAATTTCCGCAGCCACAGCCGCTCCGATCCGCACGCCAGAGCCTATATGTGGGGCATGGCTTCGCAATTGGACGACAAGACCATCGCCGCGCTCGCCCAATACTATGCAAGCCAGGCACCGACCATTCCGCAAAAAGGCGGCGCACTTGCCGCGCAGGGCGCCGCGCTCTTCGCCAACGGTGCTCCCGCTCAGAACATGCCGCCGTGCCAGTCCTGTCACGGCGAGCATGCGGAAGGGAACGGCGTTTTCCCGCGGCTCGCCGGCCAGCACGCAGACTATTTGAAGAAGCAGCTCGAGGCGTTCCGCTCGTCCTTGCGCGAAAGCGACGTGATGCATGTCGAAAGCAAGGACATGACCGACAGCCAGATCGAAGCGCTGGTCTCCTATCTCGCCAACGATTGATGACTATCGCATATCGGTACGGACAGCGGACGCGGATACTCATCGCGCTGGGTGCTGCGTCACTGCTGTCCGCTTCCTGCGCCGTGTCGTTCACGCAGATCCGTGGGCCGGAGGGCAAGCCCGCCTATGTCATGAACTGCAACGGCCTTGCTGTCACGAAACGCGACTGCGCCCACCTGGCGCGCCGCCTTTGCCCAAGGGGCTATCATCTTGTCGATGAACGCAGCATGGCCGCAGGTGCAGACGCGCGTCGCTACCGCACCATCCTGCAGAACGACTATGTCATGATTTCCTGCAACTGATACCTTCGCTTTTTCATGATCTTTGTTAGGGAGCCATGTCATGAGCGAAATAAGAGACGCCCTGTTGGTCCTATCCAGTTTCCCGGATGCCACGCCAACCTACATTGTCGATCAAGCTATCGATTTCTCGAAAATGTTGGGCGCACGCCTCTCGGCCATCGTATTTGAGTTGAATCGCAACCGCATCGGTCCGATGCATTCGTTTGGCGAGCGGCTGATCAACGTCCCCTCATTGATAGACGAAGCCGTTCAAAGAAGTAAGAGCGAGTCCAGCCGCTTGCTTCAGTACTTCGAAAGTTCCGCAAGGAGGAGAGATGTATTTCAAGAAAAAATTCTGGAACCAGCGCCCGTATTTCCTTTACCCGACGCGATCAATGAACGTGCACGCTTGCATGATGTGACCTTTCTCGCGCCACCCGATCCGATCGGCTTGGACGAACTCTATACAGAAGGCGTGATCTTTGGATCAGGTCGCCCGACCATTCTGTTGCCCACTCTGGCAAGTCAGAAACCGAAGTCGGCCGCCCTCGACACAATTGCTGTTGCCTGGGACTTCAGCCGTTCGGCCGCTAGAGCCCTGGCGGATTCAATTCCGATTCTATCCAAAGCAAAGTCAGTTCGCGTGTTCACGATCGTCAATGAGAAGTCGATTGCGGCGGAAAGGTTGAGCGAGGGGTTAGAGCAACACCTGAGAATTCACGGAATCGATACAACGCTGGAGCGAGTGGATGCCGATGGTCGCGCAGCAGGCAAGGCAATTGAAGACTATGTTATTGGCAATCACGCCGATATGCTTGTCATGGGTGCATTCGGACACTCGCGCTTAGTGGAGTTCGTCCTCGGAGGCGCAACGCGCAGCATCTTGCGTCATCCCCCTGTGCCCGTACTCTTCTCATACTGAATGTGTGGTGGATGAGTTCCCCATCTGCTTTTTGTTAGCGGGCACCGAGTGCGTCGGATTTTCCAAGCCGACGTCTTTGCGACGGCCTTTATACTGGAGCTCTGACAACTAGGACCGGACACGGTGCGTGGCGCATCACCAACTCCGCAACGCTTCCCATAAATATGCGTTCCATGCCACCTCGACCGTGACTTCCGACCACGATTAGGTCGGCAGGCCAGGTCTTTGCCGCTTTGACAATTTCGGCGGACGGGTTACCGCTCTCAAGAAATTCTTGGACTACAGGTCTTAACGATAAGCGGTGTCGTACGCCGCTGAGCAATCTGCGGCCTTCCGATCGTGTGTGGGAACCCAGTTCTGCGGGCGGGACGCCAATGTCCGCGCCAACGGGTACCGGTCGTTCCATCACATGAATGAGCGCCGCATTCGCGTGCAAAGAATGCGCCAAAGCGATACCGATCTCGACGGCATGCGCCGCAACCGGTTCGTCATCCACAGCGATCAGGATTCTATTGAAAGTCATGGCTCCTCCTTTTGATTTGAGCGGTGCATAGTCGTCTCTTCTCTGTAAGGGCAGGGCACCTTTCCTGGTGGTGAACGCGATCTCAGGAGGCAATCGCATGACTCTCCATCGGGATAAATTCGTCAAAGGCGCACAACGCGTCCGTCGCAGAATTGACGGCCGGCCCACCGCCCATCTGTATCGCCACTGCCAATGCTTCGGCGATCTCTTGTCGGCTCGCTCCTGCCTTACCGGCGCCCCGTGCATGATACGCGATACAGGCATCACAGCGTCCGCCGACCGCAATCGCCAAAGCGATGAGTTCCTTGGTTTTGCGATCGAGCGCTCCAGGCCTTTGCGCGGCGCGGCTGATTTCGCCGAACGCTTTGAAGACGTCTGGGATCAAACCTCTCAATTCGACGGCATACGCATCGACGTCTTTGATAATTTGACCGAACTGTTTGGCCATGTCGGACTATCCTTGAAAACCTTCCCAGCATGGCGCTAGGACAGGGTGGATCATTGAGCCCGATCAAAAAAGGTATTGCCGCATACCCAAATATGTCGCACCGGCACAAACCTTTGAACTGGGCCCGACAATCCGTCGGAGGCCGAGAAGGTGACAGCATCCATGAGAAACCCGACCGCGAGCGTCCATCAAGTACCTGTGGTCAAGGACCGGGTATGTGGGATGACGGTCGATTCAAATAAAACGCCACACCGCCACGAGCTGGACGGGAAGACTTACTATTTCTGCTCCGCCGGCTGCCGAGCGAAGTTCATGGCGGCGCCGGCGACGTATCTCAAACCCAAGCCAGCCCCAGTACCGTCCGCGACAACGGCGGGGACCATCTACACTTGTCCGATGCATCCGCAGATCCGGCAGATCGGCCCGGGCTCCTGCCCGATCTGCGGCATGGCGCTCGAGCCCCTGATTGCCGCCGGAGAGGTGGGATCCAATCCCGAACTCGCGGATATGACGCGGCGCTTTTGGATTGGTCTTGCTCTCTCTGTGCCGGTCGTCGCACTCGGCATGTTCAGTGAGCTTCTCAGGATCGACCGTTTGATCGCGCCACAAGTTTCAGTGTGGATTCAGTTCGCGCTCGCGACACCGGTTGTGCTATGGGCGGGTTGGCCGTTCTTCGAGCGTGCCTGGGGGTCGCTCGTCTCGCGCAACCTCAACATGTTCACACTGATCGCGCTCGGCACTGGCGTTGCCTGGACCTACAGTTTGGTCGCGTCTGCTTTGCCTAGCGTCTTCCCAGCGGAATTTCGCTCGGCTCACGGCACGGTCGCCGTATACTACGAAGCCGCGGCTATCATCACTGTCCTGGTGTTGCTGGGCCAAGTGCTTGAACTCAAGGCGCGCGAGAACACATCCGGCGCCATTCGAGCACTCCTCGATCTGGCACCCAAGACTGCGCGCCGCTTGAGATCCGACGGCGGCGAGGAAGAAGTGCCTCTGGAACAGATCGTCGTCGGCGATCAAGTGCGCGTGCGTCCCGGCGAAAAGGTCGCGGTCGATGGCGTGGTGACGCAAGGCCGCTCTTCAGTCGACGAGTCGATGGTGACAGGCGAGTCCATGCCTGTGACCAAGGAGGTGGGCGCAAAGGTAATCGGCGGCACGATCAACCGATCCGGTACGCTCGTGATCGCCGCGGAGAAGGTCGGCCGCGATTCGATGCTTGCGCGCATTGTCCACATGGTGGCCGAGGCTCAACGCAGCCGCGCGCCGATTCAGCGTCTCGCTGACCGCGTGTCGTCGTGGTTCGTACCGGCCGTGGTTGCGGTGGCGGTGCTGGCGTTCGTGGCCTGGATGATCTGGGGACCCGAACCGCGCTTTGCTTATGCACTGGTCGCGGCGGTAACGGTTCTGATTATTGCCTGCCCCTGTGCGCTCGGTCTCGCGACGCCGATGTCCATCATGGTCGGAGTTGGCCGCGGCGCGCAGGCGGGCGTTCTTGTCAGGAACGCCGAAGCGCTTGAACACATGGAGCGCGTGGACACACTCGTGGTCGACAAGACGGGCACGCTTACCGAGGGAAAGCCCTCGGTGATTTCCATCGTGGCGCATGATGGCTGGTACGAGCGCGATCTTCTGCGTCTGGCGGCGGGCGTCGAACGCGCCAGCGAGCATCCACTGGCGGTAGCGATCGTTGCCGCGGCTGAGGCTCGGAAAATCATGATCCCAAGGGTTGATGGCTTCGACTCGCCGTCGGGCAAAGGCGCCATAGGCACCGTCGATGGCAAAAGGGTCATGCTTGGCAATGCAGCATTCTTCGGCGAGCAGCAGATCGACGTGTCGGCACTTGCGAGCCGGGCTGATGAGCTCCGCCGCCAAGGTGCAACCGCAATTTTTGTCTCGATCGATAAGACGCTCGCGGGTGTATTCGCCATCGCGGACGCCATCAAGCAAACGACGCCGGCCGCGCTCGCGGCTCTGTCCCGCGACGGCGTCCGCGTTGTCATGCTGACCGGCGACAACCGCACTACCGCGACCGCCGTCGCCAAACAACTCGGCATTCAGGAAGCCGAGGCGGAGATCCTTCCCGATCAGAAGAGCGCCGTGGTCGCGAAGTTCAAGAGTCAGGGCAGGATCGTGGCGATGGCGGGCGACGGCGTGAACGACGCGCCGGCGCTCGCCGCGGCCGATGTCGGAATTGCGATGGGCTCCGGCACAGACGTGGCGATGGAAAGCGCCGGCGTCACACTGCTCAAGGGGGACCTCATGGGAATCGTGCGGGCACGAACTCTTTCACGCGGTACCATGCGCAATATCCGCCAGAATCTGTTCTTTGCCTTCATCTACAACGCGGTCGGAGTGCCAGTCGCCGCTGGCGTGTTGTATCCGACATTCGGCATTTTGCTTTCGCCGGTCATCGCAGCGGCTGCCATGGCTCTGTCATCGGTGAGTGTTATTGGCAATGCGCTAAGACTCCGCTCGATCAACCTCTCCTGACGTCAGTCGAAGAGGGTTAACACTAGAACCGAAAATATACTGTTGGCATGACCCGGGCGCCCCCGTGCGCCACAACACGCTTATTGAAAGAGAATTCTCGGATCGCCTCGGCCGTCAAGTGCGGCCTGCTCCGGGCCGCTCAGAACATCCCTACGTTGGCGGCCGAGAAGCGCCACTGATTCCTGCACGAGATGAGCCCATGTGCACCGATTGGCGAACAGCATCCCATTCACGTCGAGGGTGCCACCACGATTGCGATAGCCCAACGCACAGAATCGCGAGCGGCCGCCGTCAAGCCTGCGCAGGACACCCGTCATCGCCTCGGGACGAGTATGCGTCATCAGGAGGCGCGGCAAGCTCGGTGGAAACAGCGCCTCAATCTCCTGATCGGAAAGCACATAACGGGCTTCAAGCTCGTCACGAGGTTCGCGGAGCCGCCCCGGTTCAATGACGGCCGTGATCTTGCTCGTAATGCCGTGCTGCGAAAGCCGTGTTTGCGCACGCAATACCTCGATGAGCTGATAAGCGCCGATAGCGACGAGCTGGATTGTGGCACTCGCTGGCGCAGCAAGCGTGACCGCTCCGCGTAATAGGCTCTCCTGCGCCTGTGTAGGCGAAAGGACGTTTCGGACTGCGCGTTTTGGCGTAACGAGGCAACCGATGACACCATGCATCGCGTAGATGCTGCGCAGTGATTCCATTGCGGAATTCCCATCGACCGGAAAAAGCACCCGCGAAACATCGGACATCTCGCCGAGCAGCGCTTCGCCGATGGTTGGATCCTGATGCGACTGCTCATTCTTGCCGTTTTCCCAGGTGTGCGAACTAACGATCAACGGAATCCCGAGCCACTTGGGCGCGCGTCCCGTTTCCCTCTGGTGACGCGCGAAGATGATCTCCTGGCGAAGTGCGCCCAGCATCTTGACGGCAAAGGCCTCATAACTGACGGCAAGATTGATGCCGCCCTTGTTGCCAAGCGCTGCGCCGATCACTGCCTCTTCATTGAGGGCCGTGATCACCGCGCCATCGACGGCTTCGTCGCACTCCGCTTCAGGACGATTCACCCGATGCTTGAGTGCGGCGAGCGTGCGGCCCATGTGGTTACTTTTGAGCTCGTCGGGATTGCCCACGCGCGGACGTAGCTGTGGATTGGCGTCGACGATCCGCATGAAATAGGCATCGATCGCATCCATCGGCGAAGATTCGCCCTGCGTCGCGAGCCACTCTGGTTCGGGCAGTGCAGGCACCTCGATGTCACGTCGCGCGAGCGCGTGATCGCGTTCCAATGGCCGTTTCTGGCTCTTGTGCGTCGCGAGCACTTCGATCGCCCGATTTAACTCATCCAAAGGGACAAACAGCCGCTTTGCCCCATCGTTGAATTCCGCGAGCGCTTCCTCACTAGTGCGCGGATTTCCCATGAGCGGCAGGTTGTGCGCCCGGTTCGTTCCGGCGCCTGGAAAGCCGTAACCCTTTGTGGTTTTCGCAATCGCATACGGCAAGGGCGCCGGATAGCTTGCTTCGCCACGTTCAATGCGGCGGGCCGCTGCAGATAGGCGCTCCTCCATCTCCAGGATTGCCCACGCAAAGGCCGCGGGATCGCGACCATCGATTTCGAGAGGATCAAAGCCGCTCGTTTTCAGGTGCTCGTGCAGCCAGTAGGCGCCACCTTCCTGCTCGATCTCGGATCGTTCCTCGATGCGGCGGCCGTTTAGGATCATGAT
Organism: Rhizomicrobium sp.; assembly: GCA_035536115.1. Classification (GTDB taxonomy): domain Bacteria; phylum Pseudomonadota; class Alphaproteobacteria; order Micropepsales; family Micropepsaceae; genus Rhizomicrobium. Next base: position 1,620 of record DATLOU010000036.1, on the reverse strand, counting down.
CGGCGTCACGAGCCCACTGTCGGATGCGCGCCACCAGCGCGGGGACCAGTCACCGCCGCGTTGTTCCTCGAAGGCGCCGTCGCTCAGAAACGCGACAAGGCTCTCGCCTTTGAGCGGCATGTGGACATATTCGGTTTCCGCAAAACCGAGATAACCGCCCTCAAGGATTCCTCCACCAGTCTGCGCGTTCACATGGCTGCCGATTGGAACCGCTGGTCTGCCGTCCGGGGTGATGGCATACGAATAAAAGTCGCGCACCAGCCGTGTCAGGCCGTCATTCGAGCAGGCATAACGTCGTGCCTGTTCCGGCAATAAGTTGCGAGTGAGAACATTTGTCGCCTCGATCGCGGCAACGCAGTGTCCTTGTCCCATGACCCAGGCACGCGTCTTTCCGCTTATCGCATTTGCAAGCAGGTATCCCACGTATGCCACTGCCATGTTGAGCGAACCCCCGGTATGACCTTCGGGGACTAACTTGAAATCGTTGGCTTTCAGAGGATGGCCCGAAAAATCGACGCTCTCTGCGTAGGTCATATGGACGACCAGCCACATAACTGCACTCGCCAATCTATCGGCTGCGATAAACTGTTCGATCAATATCGACCGTTTGTGTGAATCGCCGCCGGTTCCGATCAACCTTTCGATCAGCCCCGCAACGCGCGCCTGTGTCTCAGCCGAATGCTGGATAACCCCGTAGCCGGCCCGCCACGTGCCATATCCGTCAGTGGCGGCGGCTGGGTTCGCCTCCACGTTTCGTCGGCTTCGGTTCGGGCTATCGGCCAGGTGTCATCTCCCGTCCTTGCGGGCCCAGAAAACGCGCGCCAGCGCCGCACGGCCCTCTTATCTTCCCTTAATTATGAGCCGCGCCCAGCGATCTTGCTTGAGCAAAATCAATTTCAAGGGACACTTGGTGAGATATTTTGCTGTCACCGGAGATTCGTTGTTGCAGCTCCGCCAGCTTTCGCGATTACGGCTCCGGCGCTCGCACACGATGCGACATCGCATGTTGCGCGTGTGAAACCCGACTAGGACTTCATGCGGTCGAGAACACGATCCCGCCAAACGTATTGGTGGACAAGCGCTGCGGCAGAGTGAACAAAAGCGACGACAATTAAAACATTTGTCGTCAGTTCGTGCCACTCGTTGATTGTCCCTCGAATGCCAGGGTCGCCTTGTCCGAAGCGTGGTACGGACCACAGACCGAACAGTTTGGTGAGCCCCTATGCGCTCGGCGTCGACAATTCGATGCTAAGGTCGGACAGAATTGTTTGGGAATGATTCTACCCAATCAAGTATCGTCTCTTTGCGAGCAGATGAGAGGGGTAGCCAGGACGATGCAACGGATTCAGAAAGGGTTTGATGTCTTCATCCAAGACGGGGACAAGGCGGTCGGCGCAGTACGACAAGTCTACCTCGGCGGGAAGCCGGAAATTGTTATATATGTCGAAAATGCCGGCGATTTCGTCGTTCCGATTTCAGCTGTGAAGGACGTCTACGCCGAAAAGGTCGTCCTTAACCCCGCGGCGCTGAGTTTGGAATTGAAACAGGCGTTGGGTCATGCACACGACGTCGAGGATCCGAACGTCTGATAATATTCTCAGTGGGACGGGAGATCGCAGC
>DATLOU010000035.1:0-11153 GCA_035536115.1 Rhizomicrobium sp. | reverse complement strand
GTGTCGAGGTGCTGAGACCCGCTCAACTTTCGACGTCGGCCTTCTTGGCGAGCCGCACCGGGCGGAAGAGAAACGCCGGCAGCTGATGCTTTTCCGGCTTCACGGGCGTGGCGTCGTTCTTGCGGTCGAAACTGGCCCTGTGTTCCGGGTCGCGTTTCTTCTGAGGCTGGCGATGTTTGTCGCGTCGCGGTTCGTGTTTTTGCTCTCGCCGAACCGGCGCCGGTTCTGCCGTCTTCTCCGGAACGGCCGCAACAGGAGCGACCACGACCGGAGCAGCGGGCTCCATGGACGCGACATGGTCGTGGAATTTGTCGGGGCGGAACTTGTCCTTGCGCTGGCGTGCACGCGCGCCGCGCGAGCGCTCGTTGTCGCGGCGCGGCTTGCGGTCTTCGCGGATTTCGAGATTTGCCATCGTCTGGCGCGGAATGGTCGTCTTGATGAGATGCTCGATGGCGTCCACCTGGCGTTCGTCACGCGGCGTCGCCAGCATGAAGGCATGCCCGGTCCGTCCGGCGCGACCGGTGCGCCCGATGCGATGCACATAGTCGTCGGGATGGAACGGAACATCGAAGTTGAAGATGTGGCTGACGGCCTGGATATCGAGACCGCGCGCCGCCACGTCGCTTGCCACGAGAATTTTCAACTCGCCAGAGCGAAAGCTCTCGAGCGTCTTGGTGCGCAGCGACTGATCGAGATCGCCGTGCAGGGGCGCGGCATTGAAACCGTGCTTGAGAAGCGACTTCGCCACGACATCCACGTCGCGCTTGCGGTTGCAGAACACGATGGCGTTGTTGAGGTTGGGCTCGGCTTCGCGGATGAGACGGCGAAGCGCTTCGCGTTTGGCCCAGTCGTTGGCTGGAACATCGACGATCTGCTGCGCGATGGTGGTGGCGGCCGTGGCCGGGCGGCTCACTTCGACACGCACCGGATTGTGCAGGAACTGTTCGGTCAGCCGCTGGATCTCCGGCGGCATCGTCGCCGAATAGAAGAGCGTCTGGCGCGTGAATGGGATGAGCTTGCAGATGCGTTCGACATCGGGAATGAACCCCATGTCGAGCATGCGGTCGGCTTCGTCGATGACGAGGATGTTGACCTGGCTCAGCATCAGCTTGCCGCGCTCGAAATGATCGAGCAGCCGGCCGGGGGTGGCGATGAGAACGTCGACGCCGCGATCGAGCTTCTTGTCCTGGTCGTCGAACGACACACCGCCGATCAGAAGCGCCATCGAAAGCTTGTTGTATTTGCCGTAGCGCTCGAAGCTCTCGGCCACCTGGGCTGCGAGCTCACGCGTCGGTTCGAGAATGAGAGAGCGCGGCATGCGCGCCTTGGCCCGACCGCGCGCCAGCATCTCGATCATCGGCAGGGTGAAGGACGCCGTTTTACCGGTGCCGGTCTGGGCGATGCCCACCACGTCGCGGCGCTTCAGCACGGGGGGAATGCCCTGGGCCTGAATCGGGGTCGGGGTGGAATAGCCGCTCTCGGCCACCGCTTTCAGAACTTCAGGCGAAAGCCCGAGGTCATCAAACCCGGCAGCTTGCGGCGGCGGGTCGTCAATTGTCGATGAAGAAGGAAAATCAAGGGCTTCTTCGCTGCCGGTGTTCGTACCGGCCGTCGTCACGCTGTTCGTCGCACGCTCCTAAGGTGGGGCGTATTGCGAACGCCCAGCGGCTGGCCCGGATCGGCTGCCGACTCCTATATGCGCTGCAACATAGGGTTGCGTGGCGCTTTGTCAACCCGTGGCGGCGCCTTGACGCGCAGCCCCGATGCGACGTCCGAAGGCGAAGCGACCGAATTGGCACACTGCGTCCCGGATCTGTTTGTCCCGAACGGCACGGCTCGACAAGCGTGCGCGAGGGCGCGACGCTTGGCGGAGCATAGGGAGGGGGTCCCCATGGAGTCGCGAAACGCGGATGCCGTCGCGCGGGTGGTCAGTCTCGTGCTGATCGCTCTTGCGGTCTGGCTGATCGCGAACACCTTCAATGGGCTTCCGGTTCCGCTGGGTCTGGATGCCGCCGCCAGCGAATTCTCCGCTGCGCGCGCCGACGCAACGCTTGGTCGGCTTCTCGGACCCGAGGTTCCACATCCGGTTTCCACGCCAGCCAACCAGGCCGTGCGCGACCGCGTGCGTATGGAGTTCGCGGCGCTGGGCGTGCAGACGAATGTCTATCGCGCACCCGGCTGCTTCGACCGTCAGGCAAGGTTCGGCGTGTTCTTCTGCGGTACGACCGAGGACATCGTCGCCGACGTGATACCTGGAACCGGCAAGGCGATCATCCTGCTCGCCCATTACGATTCCGTTCCGGCCGGTCCCGGCGGCGCCGACGATCAATCGGGCGTCGCCACGATTCTGGAAACGGTGCGCGCGCTGAAGGCGCGCGGCGCGACGAGTCTGCATCCAGTGATCGCCGTCATCACCGACGGTGAAGAAGCAGGCTTGCTCGGTGCGGCTGCGTTTCTGGACAATCCGTCATTGAAGGCAAAGGTCGGAGCCGTCGTCAATGTCGAGGCGCGCGGCAACCAGGGTCCGAGCCTGATGTTCCAAACAAGCCCGGGCAACGGCCGGCTCATCGATCTCTACGCGGGGAGCGTGCCCACATACGCGACGAGCTCCTTGACGTCTGTGATCTACAAATACTTGCCGAACGACACCGATCTCACATTGTTCCTCAATGCCGGATTCATCGGCTACAATTTCGCCTTCAACGGAAACGTCGCCGATTACCACACGCCGCTCGATCGGCGCGACAATCTGAGTTTGTCGTCGCTGCAGAACCATGGCGACAACATGCTGGGCCTCACGAGCGGTCTAATGAAGACCGATTTTGAAAGTCTCAAGGGCGGCGACGACATCTACATCTCGCTCCTGGGCTATTTCCTCCCGCGCATGCCCGCGAGTTGGGCGTTGCCGCTCTCGATGGTGTCGTTCCTGCTGCTCGTTGCCGCGACCTACTTTTCGCGCGCCGAAGAAAACGGATTTTGGCGCTGGTTGCGCGCGCTGGCGATGCCGCTGGCCATGGTCGTCGGCGCGGCCGTGGCGGGCTTTGTCCTGCACAAGGTGGCCGAACTTGTTTCCGGGCAGCCCAACCCGTCTTATGCCTATCCCCTCTGGCTGCGCTTGGCGCTCGCGCTGGGCGTGACAAGCGTCGGCGTTCTCGTGTCGCGGCTTTCAACGGTACGGCGCTCGGCACTCGCAGTTTGGTATTGGATGTCGGCATTGGCCATCCTGACCGCCGCGTTCCTACCTGGCCTCAGTCCCTATTTTCTTTTTCCTGCGCTGATCGGTTCGCTCATCATGCTGATCCAGTCGCGTCTCTCCGACGCGTGGGATGGCCGCTCTGGCGAGGTCGCGATTTTTCTCGCCGCACTCCCCGCGCTGGTGATCTGGCTGTCGCTCGCCTCCGGGCTGGAAAGCGTGCAGGGACTTTTCGCCCATCCGTTGTTCACGGTCCCGGCCGCATTCGGCACCATGGCGTTCCTGCCATTCCTCGCGGTTGCGCCTTTGGGCAGGCGCGCCTGGATTTGGACCACGTCGCTTCTCGGCATCGCGGCCTTGTTCTGCGCCTGGATGGCGGGGCTTCAGCCGGCGTTCAGCCCGCTCGCGCCGCAGCGTCTGAACGTCGATTTCCTGGACGATCATGTCAGCAACAAGTCTCTGTGGGCCATCGATACCCAGGCGCCCTTGCCGGAGGCGTTCCGTCACGTGATGCCGTTCTCCGACAAGCCCATCAAGGCGTCACCGTTGTCGACTCAGCCTGCCTATGTCGCGCCGGCGGGCGCGAACCGCTTCGCGCAGCCGGTTGCAGCGTTTGAAAACATCGCGGACGCCACGGGGCGGCTCGTCACCATGACGCTGCAGGGCTCGGAGCGAACCAATGAGATGCTGCTTGTCGTTCCCAAAAACTCGGGACTCGACCGGATCGAATTCGAAGGCAAGCGCTTTGTTCCCGTGCCCAATGCGGAAAATCCTCTGGGAACGATCTTCGGCTGCGTGACGCGCGATTGCCGCGACAAAAGCGTCACGCTGCATTTCGCCAACACACGTCCGGTCGATGTGTGGGTCGGTGAAATCGACTACGGCATTCCGCCCGACGGCCAGCCGCTCGAGAATGTGCGACCCGGCACGACCGTCGCGTCACAGTCCGGAGACACCACGATCGTGTTCGGAAAGCTAAAGCTGCCCTAAACGTCGACGTTGGTCGCGAACTCGGCGTTTTCCTGGATATACTGGAAGCGCAATTCGGGCTTCTTGCCCATCAACTGTTCGACCAGCTCCTCGGTCCGCTTCTTGTCGCTGTCCGCGATTTCGACGCGCACGAGCGTGCGGCTGCCGGGCTTCATCGTGGTTTCCTTGAGCTGCGCCGGCATCATTTCGCCCAGGCCCTTGAAACGCCCGACCTCGACTTTCGCATTGCCCTTGAAGACCGTCTTCAACAACTGGTCGCGATGCGCATCGTCGCGGGCATATTCGGTCTTCGAGCCCTGAGTCAGACGGTAGAGCGGCGGCATCGCAAGATAGAGATGGCCGCGTGCGATGAGCTGGGGCATCTCGCGATAGAAGAACGTCAGGAGCAGCGAGGCGATGTGTGCGCCGTCGACATCGGCGTCCGTCATGACGATGACGCGATCGTAGCGCAAGTCGTCGTCGCGATACTTCGCGCCGGTCCCGCAGCCGAGTGCCTGCACCAGATCGCTGAGTTCCTGGTTCTGCTGCAGCTTCTCCAATGTCGCGCTTGCCACGTTCAATATCTTCCCCCGCAGCGGGAGGATCGCCTGGGTGGCACGGTCGCGCGCCTGTTTCGCCGAGCCGCCGGCGGAGTCGCCTTCGACCAGGAAGATTTCGGTTCCCTCGGACGCATCGCGCGTGCAATCGGCGAGCTTGCCGGGAAGACGAAGCTTGCGCGTCGCCGATTTGCGCGCGGTTTCCTTTTCCTGGCGCCGCTTCAGTCGCTCCTCGGCCTGCTGGATGACGAAATCAAGCAGCCGGTCGGCGTCCTGCGGGCTCTCCGCCAGCCAGTGGTCGAAGTGATCGCGCACCACCGTCTCGACCAGGCGTTGCGCGTCAGGCGAGGACAGCTTGTCCTTGGTCTGGCCCTGAAATTCGGGCTCGCGGATGAACACCGACAACACCGCGCAGCATGCCGCCATGACATCCTCTGTCGCGACGAGCGCGGTCTTCTTGTTGTTGGTGCGTTCGCCATGGCTGCGTAGCGCCCTGGACAACGCGTTGCGCAGACCTTGTTCGTGCGTGCCGCCATCCGGCGTCGGGATCGTGTTGCAAAAGGAGTGTACGAAGGGATCGATTTGCGGCGTCCAAAGGACGGCCCACTCGACCGCCCCCTTGCCGTCACGGTTCTCGGTGCGGCCGAAGAACTCGCGCGGCGTGACGGTCGCGTTGCCCGCCGTCTCGGAACGCAGGAAATCGAGCAAGCCGTCCGGAAACTTGAGTGTGTCCTCGGCGGGCGTTTCATCCTTGATGAGCGACGGATCGCACTTCCAGCGGATTTCCACGCCGCGGAACAGATAGGCCTTCGCCTTCGCCATGCGATAGAGCTGCGCCGGCGAAAAGTGCGTGTCCTTGCCGAAGATCTGCGTATCGGGCTTGAAGGAGACGATTGTGCCGCGGCGATTGACGGCGCCCAGGTCCTTCAGCTTCCCGGCGGCGTGGCCGCGTTCGAACCGCATCTTGTGCGCGTGTTTGTCCCGCGCGACATCGACTTCCATCCATTCCGACAACGCGTTCACCACCGAGGCGCCGACGCCGTGCAATCCGCCGGACGTGTCATAGACCTTGCCGCCGAATTTTCCGCCGGCATGCAGGGTCGTCATGATGACTTCGAGCGCAGATTTGCTCTTGAACTTGGGATGCGGGTCGACGGGAATGCCGCGGCCATTGTCGCGAATCGTCAGCACGTCGCCTTGCGCGTACTCGATTTCGATGCGCGTGGCATGGCCGGCGACCGCTTCGTCCATCGCATTGTCCATGATCTCGGCCGCAAGATGGTGCAGCGCCCGCGCATCGGTCCCCCCGATATACATGCCCGGACGGCGGCGGACCGGCTCGAGGCCCTCGAGGACCTCGATGTCCTTGGCCGTATAGCCCTTGGAGGAGGGTTGCGCCGTGTCGAAAAGATCGGGTGCCTTGGCCATCGGTTCCTTGCGGGCGAATGAACGCGATTCGCGCCGATTTTCTACGTTAACGAAAACTTATTCCCGTGAAACTGTTTTGGCATTCGTCGGCAACCGATGCGCAAAGGCGCGCAGAATGCCGCTAACCGCAGTCCGCGTCTCAGAATATCTTAAGACACGCTCCTTACGCTCCAGACAAATTTCGCGGCTTATGGCGAGGGCGATCGTTGGGCTTCGGACACGAGTTGAGAGTGAGGCGGAGTGCTGACGTTCGCGTCCTCAGCGCTCAGCTCGACCTCATTGTCGCGGCCGTTCTCTCGACGCGCTATACCTCGCCTCTCTGGGCGCTGGCGCTGGCCTGGATCAGCTCGGATTCGTTCGGCTATCTCGGACGCCGCCCGCTGGCCGAGGCCATTCTTCTTCCTTGCGTCGTGGCGATCACGATGTTCCTCGCCTCGAACGTGGTGACGTTCTACGAGACCTCGACCAAGGGAAAGGTCGACTACGAAGCCGTGCGGCCCTGGTTCAGCCGGATGACGGCCCTGCAGCTCTGCATCAGCGCCATCTGGGGCCTCGTTCCCTGGCTCTTGTGGGATCCGGCGAGCCAGATCAACCACGTCTTCCTTGCCGGCGCGACGATTGCCATGCTGGCCGGACTGGTGGTCAGCCGCGCCAGCCACATGGATACCTTCATCGCAAGCCTGGCGCCGCTCTCGGCCGTCGCGGCATTGCGTTTCGCCTTCGGCGACACGCTGATCGACTATGGCATCGCGCTGTTCATTCCGGCTTGCGCGACGCAGGTCTTCTATGATGGCCGGCGACTGGCCCGTCGCGTCGACGAAGATGCGCGCCTCAGATTCCAGGTCGAGGACCTGGCGCGCGAGCTCGAGGAGACGCGCGACGAGGCCTTGCGCAAGCGCTTCGAAGCGGAGACGGCCAATGCCTCCAAGACCGCGTTTCTCGCCAACATGAGTCACGAACTGCGCACGCCGTTGAATGCCATTCTCGGATTTTCGGAAATCATCGCCGAAGAATGTTTCGGCCCGGTGGGCTCCAGACGGTACAAAGACTATGCCGGGGACATTCATTCCTCGGGCTCGCACCTGCTGAGCCTGATCAACGATCTTCTCGACGTCGCCAAGATCGAGGCCGGCAAGATGGAGATCGCCCCGCACCCGCTCGACGCGCATCGCACATTCGACATCGCGCTGAAGCTGATCGGGGCCAAGGCACGCGAACGTCAGCAAACGCTGGCGATCGAGATCGATCCTGGCTGTCCGCCACTCTATGCCGATGAACGCGCATTGAAGCAGATCCTGATCAACCTGTGCTCCAACGCGGTGAAATTCACGCCGGAAGGTGGGCGCATCGTGGTGCGCGCGGAAGCGGCGCGAAGCGGCGGTTTCCAGATCTCGGTGCAGGACAACGGGCCGGGAATTCCACGCGAGAAGCTCGACAAGATCTTCACGCCGTTCAGCCAGGTCGACAATCGCTACGACCGCCAGGCAGGTGGAACCGGACTTGGGCTTGCCCTTGTGCGCGGGCTCGCCGAATTGCATGGCGGACGCGCCTGGCTGGAAAGCGAACCCGGCAAGGGTTGCTGTGCCTATGTCGTGCTTCCAGTGACTGCGCCCGAGGCGAAAGTCGCGGAATCTGTCGCGGCATGAGCCCGCAAAAGCGAAGGGCGCGACCTTTCGATCGCGCCCTTGCTGGTGTTCTCGAAAATCCGATCAGACCGAATAGTACATCTTGAATTCGATCGGGTGCGGCGTGTGCTCGAAGGCATACACTTCGCCCATCTTGAGTTCGATGTAGCTGTCGATGAAGTCGTCGCTGAACACGCCGCCCTTCTTGAGAAAGGCGCGGTCGCGGTCGAGATAGGACAGCGCATCGCGCAACGACCCGCACACGGTCGGCACTTCCTTCAGCTCTTCCGGTGGAAGCGCATAGAGGTCCTTGTCCATCGGATCGCCGGGATGGATCTTGTTCTCGATGCCGTCCAAGCCCGCCATCAGCATGCCGGCATAGGCGAGATAGGGGTTCGCGCCCGGATCGGGGAAGCGCACTTCGACGCGCTTGCCCTTGGGCGAAGCGGAGAACGGAATGCGGCAGGACGCCGAGCGGTTGCGCGACGAGTAGGCGAGCAGAACCGGCGCCTCGAAGCCGGGGATCAGCCGCTTGTAGGAATTGGTCAATGGGTTGGTGAGCGCGTTCAGCGCCTTCGCATGCTTGATGATGCCGCCGATGTAATAGAGGCAGGTGTCCGACAGATCGGCATAGCCCGAACCGGCGAAGAGCGGCTTGCCGCCTTTCCAGATCGACTGATGCACATGCATGCCTGAGCCATTGTCGCCATAGACCGGCTTCGGCATGAACGTCGCCGTCTTGCCATAAGCAGCCGCAACTTGATGGATGACGTATTTGTAGATCTGCATGTTGTCGCCGCACTTGGTCAGCGTGTTGAACTTGAAGCCAAGTTCGTGCTGCGCGGTGGCGACTTCGTGGTGGTGTTTTTCCGGCTGGATGCCCATGTCGCCCATGATCGCGAGCATTTCGCTTCTGATGTCCTGCGCGGAGTCGACGGGCGGCACGGGGAAGTAGCCGCCTTTGACCGCGGGCCGGTGGCCGAGATTGCCTTGCTCGTATTCCGTGCCGGTGTTGTAGGCGCCCTCCATCGAGTCGATGGCGTAGAAGCCCTTGTTCATTCCGACGTCGAAGCGCACATCATCGAAGATGAAGAACTCGGCTTCCGGCCCGAAATAGGTCGAGTCGCCGACTCCCGACGAGTTGACGTATTTCTCCGCCGCCTTGGCGATGGAGCGCGGACAGCGGCCATAGCGCTGGCCGGTGGTCGGCTCGACGACGTCGCAGACGAGAAGCAGCGTAGTAGCCGCGAAGAAGGGATCGATCACCGCAGATTCGAGATCGGGAACGAGGGTCATGTCGGATTCGTTGATCGCCTTCCAGCCGGCGATCGACGAGCCGTCGAACATCGTGCCGTGGGTGAGGAATTCCTCGTCGACCATGGAGAGGTCGAACGTCACGTGTTGCCACTTGCCGCGCGGATCGGTGAACCTGAGGTCGACGAATTTGACCTCCTTGGCCTTGATCATCGCCAGGATGCTTTGCGGACTATGTGCCATTGTCTTCGCTCTTCCCTTTCACGCAGTTGAACCGCCCAACGCGGGATATTTAGATGGCATCGGCACCGGTCTCGCCTGTGCGGATGCGGATGACTTCCTCGACATTCAGGACGAATATCTTGCCGTCGCCGATGCGTCCCGTGCGCGCAGCCTTCTGGATGGCATCGACCGAGGCTTCCAGCCGGCTGTCCTCGACCACGATCTCGATTTTCACCTTGGGCAGGAAGTCGACGACATATTCCGCGCCGCGGTAAAGCTCGGTATGGCCCTTTTGCCGCCCGAAGCCCTTGGCTTCTGTGACCGTAATGCCCTGGACGCCGACTTCCTGCAGGGCCTCTTTCACCTCATCCAGCTTGAACGGCTTTATGATCGCCTCGATCTTCTTCATCCATGTCTCCTCGGCGGTTTGAACGCACGCCGCAATTCACGATTTAGCAGGACTCGTGCCGGTTTGCGCGCCGGATTTCACCAAGGAAATTCAGCCCTTTGCGCGGAAATCGGACTCGACCTTCGGCGATGCCTGCACAAGAAACGAGCGGTTTGATCGTTTGTTGTGCTGGTCCCTCAATGCCCGTGCCTGAGCACCATGCCAGCACGTGCGCCCGTATGCTGGTCGTCGAGGACATTGATCTGGCCGTTGACCAGCGTCGCCTTGTAGCCCCGCGCGCGTTGGGTGAAGTGCGGCGCGCCGCCCGGAAAGTTGTGGACGATTTTCGGCTGCAGCTGAGTCAATCGATCCAGGTCGATGACGTTCACGTCTGCACGCTTGCCGGGCGCCAGGACGCCACGGTCCTTCAGGCCCATCACCCGTGCCCCGTCGCTCGTCATGCGGCGGATGCCTTCGGCGAGCGAATAGACTGCACGCTCCTTGACCCAGTACTTGAGCGTGAACGTCGCCCAGTCCGCGTCGATGATCTGCGAGACATGCGCGCCCGCATCGCCGAGGCTCGGCAACACATTGCGCGAGCCCGCGAACAAATCGCCGAGTTCGTCCATGTCCGGGCAGAAGAGGCGATAGTTGAAGAGCGCGCGCCCGTCGGTCTCGCGCGACAGCCTGAGGAAGTATTCGACGAAGCGTTCGCCCGTCTTCGCCAATTCGTCCTTCACGCTCTGATTGCGCGGTGCCGTGAGGTTCGGCGTCTCGCCATCGCCGATATAATAGGTGTGCTCGAACGGAAAGCGCGTCTCGCCTTCTGCAACAAGCTTGGCTGCGAATTCGGGATCGCGGATAGCCGCGAGGCGAGCTGCGAGATCGAGTCCGCGGATCTTGTCCCAGCTCTCGCCGCGAAACGGCAGGCTGCACTGCAGTCCGAACATGAAGCCCGTGCCCTTCACCTGGCTGATGGCGGTCAAGTCGCGGCCCTCGCACAGCTTATCAAGACCCTCGGCTGACTTCCGTCCGGCGCCCTTGTCGCCGCCAACGCCATAGCTGAAGAGGACGCGGCTCCTGGACTGATCGGTGATCGCCTTCAAGACATCACCCGTCGCGCCAACCGCCTGCATCAAGCCATTGCGTTGTGCAACCGCCTTGCCGATCTCCACGAGTTCGGAGGCATCGGCGAAGGTGCCGGGGATCGAACGGCCATCGGGCGCCTTGTGTGGCGCAAAGCGATTGGTCGAGAATCCGATTGCGCCGGCATCCAGGGCCTTGCCGACGATCTCGGCCATCATCTTCTTCTCGTCGCCGCTCGCCTGATCGGCGAAGGAGCGCTCGCCCATCACGTAGTAGCGCACGGCACTGTGTCCGACGAGACCGGCGACGTTGATGCCCGGTTCGAGCTTGTCGAGCGCGTTGAGATAGTCGCCGTAATCTTCCCACGTCCAGGGCAGGCCGGTCAGGATCGCCTGGCGCGGAATGTCTTCCACCGATTCCATCATGCCGGC
>DATLOU010000034.1:0-33528 GCA_035536115.1 Rhizomicrobium sp. | reverse complement strand
AGCGTGTTGCCGCCTTCCTTGCCGCCCATCATCTCGTTCTTGATGCGGATGTTGGCGAAGGTACCGCGTTCCATCAATTCAAAATTGCCGCGACGCGCGCCGTAGGAATTGAAATCCTGCGGCTGTACTTGTCGCTCCGACAGATAAACGCCGGCGGGCGACGTCGCCTTGATGTTGCCGGCAGGCGAGATGTGGTCCGTGGTGATGGAATCGCCGAACAGCGCCAGGATGCGCGCACCCGCGATGTCCTTCACGGGCTGCGGCTTGATCGTCATACCTTCGAAGAAGGGTGGATTCTTCACATAGGTCGACGACATCGGCCAATTGTAAGTCTGACCCTTTGGCGCCTGCACCTTGCGCCAGTTGGCGTCGCCGTCGAACACATTGCCGTACCGCGACTTGAAGCTCGATGTCTTGATGCCCTTGCGCATCGCGGCGGAGATTTCGCGCGCGCTCGGCCACAGATCCTTGAGATAGACCGGCCGCTTTTTCTTGTCGTAACCCAGCGGCTCCTTCGTCAGATCGATGTTCATCGAACCGGCGAGCGCGTAGGCGACCACGAGCATCGGCGATGCCAGATAGTTCGCACGCACCTGCGGATGGACGCGGCCTTCGAAGTTGCGGTTGCCAGAGAGCACGGCCGCGGTCACGAGATCGCCCGAGGTCACGGCCTCGGCAACGTTTTCCGGCAGAGGCCCCGAATTTCCGATGCACGTCGTGCAGCCATAACCGACGAGCTGAAAGCCGAGCTTGTCGAGATATTTGTTGACGCCGGACTTCTCCAGATAATCGGTCACGACCTGGCTTCCAGGAGCGAGCGAGGTCTTCACCCACGGCCTGACCTTCAGGCCCGACTCCACCGCCTTCTTGGCGATCAGGCCCGCGCCGATCATGACGGAGGGATTGGAGGTGTTGGTACAGGACGTAATCGCCGCAATCACGATGTCGCCGTGACCGAGCGTGTGTTCGGTGCCTGCAATCTCCGCACGCGTGCCGGTATCCGCTTCCTTCTTGTACGTGTTGACGAGCGCGACAGCGAATTCCTGCGCCGCCTGTCCCAACGGCACGCGGTCTTGCGGCCGCGAAGGACCCGCAAGGCTCGGCTCCACGCTCGACAGATCGAGCGACAGAGTGTCGGTGAAGACCGGATCCATGCTCTTGGCCGTACGGAAGAGGCCCTGCGCCTTGGCATATTTTTCCACCAGCGCGACGCGTGCGGGCTTGCGTGCCGTCTCTTTCAAATAGCGCAGCGTTTCCGCGTCGATGGGAAAGAAGCCGCACGTGGCGCCATACTCCGGCGCCATGTTGGCGATGGTGGCGCGGTCTTCGAGCGACATGTCGTCGAGGCCCGCGCCGTAATATTCCACGAACCGTCCGACCACGCCCTTCTTGCGCAGCATCTGCGTGACGGTCAGGACGAGATCGGTCGCCGTGACGCCTTCGCGCAACTTGCCGGTGAGCTTGAATCCGATGACTTCGGGAATGAGCATGGAAATCGGCTGACCGAGCATCGCGGCTTCCGCTTCGATGCCGCCGACGCCCCAACCCAGCACGGATAAACCGTTCACCATGGTCGTGTGGCTGTCGGTGCCGACAAGCGTGTCGGGAAATGCGAACTCGACCGCCTTCTTGCCAGCGGAGTCGCTTTGTTTGCGCGTCCAAACGGTCTGGGCGAGATATTCGAGATTGACCTGATGGCAGATGCCCGTGCCGGGCGGCACGACGCGGAAATTCGCAAATGCCTGCTGACCCCAGCGCAGGAATTGGTAACGCTCCATGTTGCGCTGATACTCGATCACGACGTTCTTCTTGAACGAGTCGCGTCCGCCGAAACTGTCGACCATCACGGAATGATCGATGACCAGATCGACTTCGGCGAGGGGATTGATCTTTTCCGGATTGCCGCCGAGCTTCTTCATCGCATCTCGCATTGCGGCGAGATCGACGACCGCGGGAACCCCGGTCAGGTCCTGCATCAACACACGCGCCGGACGAAACGCAATCTCGCGATCCGATGACTTGTCGTCGAGCCAGCCGGCCACGGCGCGGATGTCGTCGGCGGTGACGGTTTTGCCATCCTCGTGGCGCAGCAAATTTTCAAGCAGCACTTTCAGCGAATAAGGAAGCCGGGAAATGCCTTTGAGGCCGTTCTTCTCGGCAGCGATCAGGCTGAAATAGGCATAGGTTTTTCCACCCGCCGTGAGCGTGCGGCGGGATTTGAACGTATCGAGGCTGCGGGTCACGGGAAGACCTTTGAAAGCGGGGTTGGACGCGCGGGTTTAGTACCGATTTCCGAAGATTCCAAGCATTCCGGCACAAAACTTTGCGACATAGTTGGCCCTTGCCCTTTGCCCGTGACAAGCTTCGCAAAAATTTGGGGGAGGCCGCTATGGGCGCGGAATATGTACGTGTCGAACGTAGTAGAGATGTCACGACCATCATTCTCGAACGGCCGAATGTGCGCAACGCAGTCGACCGTCCGACTGGTGATGCACTCGTCAAAGCGTTTCTCGCATTCGACACCGACGAAAAAGCCAAGGTCGCGGTGTTGTGGGGCGCAGGTGGAAATTTTTGCGCCGGCGCCGACCTCAGAGGTCTGAGCGAAGGGCGCGGCAACCGGCTCAGTGTTCCAGGACATCATTTCGACGCCCACGCAGTCGATGCGCCCATGGGGCCGACCCGCATGCGACTTTCCAAACCGGTGGTCGCCGCGGTCGCCGGCTATGCGGTCGCAGGTGGACTGGAACTCGCCTGCTGGTGCGATCTACGCGTCGTCGAGGAGGACGCGGTGTTCGGCGTCTTCTGCCGCCGCTGGGGCGTGCCGCTGATCGACGGCGGCACAGTGCGTCTGCCGCGCCTGATTGGCCAGTCGCGCGCCATGGACATGATATTGACCGGACGGGCCGTCGGTGCCGAGGAAGCCTACGCCTTCGGCCTGGCCAACCGCGTGGTGCCGAGGGGCGAGAGCCGGCGAGCGGC
Source organism: Rhizomicrobium sp. (assembly GCA_035536115.1). Taxonomy (GTDB): domain Bacteria; phylum Pseudomonadota; class Alphaproteobacteria; order Micropepsales; family Micropepsaceae; genus Rhizomicrobium. The sequence continues at coordinate 30,549 of DATLOU010000034.1, read as the reverse complement.
GGAAGAACTCGCCGCGCAAATCGCGCAGTTTCCGCAGATGTGCCTGAAGGGCGATCGATTATCCGTGTACGAACAATGGGACCATGACCACCAGCACGCGATGACCAATGAGTTCAACCATGGCACGGCGACGATCCAGACCGGCGAAGCGCGCAGCGGGGCCTCACGCTTTGTCGGCGGCAAAGGCCGCGGCGGACGCTTCGACGATCTCTAGACCGGTCGCAAAATCGCCCTATTCCCAAAATATTTTTAACATGGGGACGAGCCGGCTTGACCGGAACGGCTTGCGTAAAACAACAAAGAGGACCGATGCGCCAAAGCGTTTTCCGGTTCGCGTTCGTCGCGCTGTTGAGCTCTATCGGCACCGCGCAGGCGCAGGATCAGTTGGGCGCGCGCATGTTGCAAGAGCGCATTGGCGACGTTCGACCCGGTGCCTACTCCGCGGGTGATCAACTCAAGTTTACTCTCACGCACTATCTCGATCATTATCTCTTGCGTTTCGCCGGCGACACCGAAACGTACGTCCTCAATGCCGATCATGGCTCGTTGGGCGGGCGTGTCTTGAAATATGATTCAGGCGCAACGGCACTTCTGGTTTCAGGGTGGAGCGCGATCACTCTATATACCGATCAACAACCGAGCGGCTTGCCTGCCGAACGGACAGGCGACGCCGTCATGCCGGTGGTGGTCCCGATTTCGCTTGCAGAAATGGAGCAGGCGGCCGGTGACGAAGCCACTCACCTGGCATATGCGCGCGGCGTGCACCTGACCTTTGTCGCCGACTGGCCCGCTCTCGCGGGCAACCCCGCGATGCGGGCATTCGCCTTCGATGCCTTGCAGAATGTCGCGCGCGGCATCGATCGTTTCGCCAAAAGCGCTGCGGCGCGCACGGCGCTTGTCGCCAGGATCGGGTCCGTTCAGCTCTCGGCCGGGGCGCGTCCGCTCGTGACGCTGCGCGGTCGCATCCTCAGCGTCACGTTCAATCCGGCGCAAGGATTCTCGGGACGTGCTTCGTCGCGTGCCGTCGCAAACGCGTTGGGTGAATTGCTCGCCGTGCGGACGGTGAATTGATCCTCAACCCGGCGCAAAGCCTTGGGGCGCCAGTTCGAAGGCGTCGAAATCGAACCCAGGCGCCACGGTGCAGCCCGCCAGCGTGAAGTCTCCCAACGTCGTCGCACTCTGCCAGGCACGCTCGGGCACGACGATCTGCGGTCGTTGTCCGGTGACGATGTCGGCGCCCAGAATGTGTTGCACAGGCGTGCCCCGAGCCGGTGCGATCGACAGCGCAAGCGGACTTCCGGCATACCAGTGCCAGACTTCGCAGACATCGATGCGGTGCCAATGCGCGATTTCGCCGGCGCGAAGGAGATAATAGATGGCCGTCGAACGGGCGCGGCCGTCCGTGCCGCGCACATCGCGGAAGACTTCGCGAAATAGTCCGCCTTCGGGATGCGGGCGAAGGTTGAGTTCGCGGATCAAGATGTCTGCGGCGCTGCTCACATGGCTCCTTAGCAGCGGTCGCGATCAGCGCGCAAACGGGGCGCGCGAATGGCCGTCTCCCCGTCGGCGGGAATGGAAATTAACTGGTTGTTAAGAAGCTCGGCCGAGCCTATGGCGCCGACTCAGCAACGGGGGCCAGCATGGCCGCGCAAGCCAATCCGTTCTTCGCCATCGCCACTCCGGACGCCTTCGCCAACGATGTGCGCAATGCCCCTGCGGATGCTGTCGCGAAGCTCGCCGTCTTGCACGCCGAAGCGGAAGAGACTGCCCGGCTCGCCAATCTGCTTGGGCGTGCGCTGCACGTGGCCATCGCGCTGCCGCTCGCGGCAACGCTGGTGATCGCCTTGTCGTCCGGCACAAGTGTCGCACCGCGCGTCGCCTGGGCCGTGCTTGTTGCCGTCGCAAGTTTGGCCATTGCGCGCGCTTATGCGAACGCAATTCGCCGCCCTTTCGAGCGCGCGGCACTGCATGACTTTGCACAAGACCTGATGTCGGTACTGGTTTATTCCGGATGTGCCTGGGGCGCGGGAGCATTTTTGACGCTTCCAGGTTCGGCACCGGTCGGATCGGCGCTGGCCTTCGCCGCGGCGCCTGCGCTTGGCATTGGACTGTTGTTGCGTGAGCGCAGAGCCGTGCTGTTTTTTCTTGCGCCCGTCGCGACTCTGACGTCATTCGCTTGCGTACTGCGTCAGTTCAGCGATGGAGCAATGAACGCCGCGCTCGTTTTGATCGCCAGCGCGATCGTGGCGGCGGCCCTGATCCTTTTTCATCGTCGCGAAATGAGCTTGACGCCGGACGCCGCGACCTTCGATTTGCTGAACATCTAAGCCAAGCGATTTCAAGGGTTTTCCCCGCACTCATGCGAGGTTAATGTCCCGCGGCTTAGGCTATTCGCCTTCGTCGCATGAGGACGACCCATGTCGCTTGCATTCGCGCATTCCGACGACACCGCGCGCCTAACCCATCAAAGCGAAGTCGAGGCACAGGAGCGGTTGAAGGCGGCCGCAAAGCTGTCGAACGATTCCGCCTTCAAGAAATTTTTCGAGGCGCTTTACGCGCACGCGGCGCCCGACGATGTGAACCGCTACACGCCGCAAGCGCTGAGCGCCATGGCGCGGCTGGTGCTGGCGCGCGTGGCCGTTCACCAGAACGGACAGAGCGACATCGCGCTTTTCAATCCGCGTGACGAAGACACCGCTTATGATGAGAAGGACACTCTTCTCGTCACGATCAATGACGACATGCCGTTTCTCTTCGATTCCCTGATTGCCGAAGTGAGCGCAACGGGAGGACGGCTGCGCGCCGTATTCCATCCCATCATCGAGCGTGACGGCCAGCCCGTCAGCGTGATTGTGCTCGTGCTCGAGCCGGTGGTGAGCGACGCCGGCCGCCAGGCGTTGATCCATGGAGCGAAGGCGACATTGGCGCAGGTTCACGTTGCGGTGCGCGATTGGCATGCGATGGCAGCACGGGCGCGCGAGGCCACCGACGAACTGAAGGCGCAGCCGCCAAAAGTCTCAAGCGAGGAACTCAAGGAAAGCATCGCCTTTCTCGAGTGGCTGGGCGACAACCACTTCACGTTCCTCGGCGCGCGCGATTATCGCTTCGACGCCAAAGGCGAAGGCGCGCTCGAGCCGGTGGCGGAGAGCGGTCTGGGCGTGCTTGCGGACAGCGATGCGCGCGTCATCCGGCGCGGGCCGGACCGCTCGGCGATCACCCCGCAGGTGCGCGCATTCCTGACGCAGCCCTCGCCGTTGATCATCACAAAGTCGAATGAACGCAGCCTCGTTCACCGTCGCGTCCACATGGACTATGTCGGCATCAAGCGATTCGACCAGGATGGCAGGCTCTTGGGCGAACGCCGCTTTGTCGGCCTCTTCACGTCGAGCGCCTACAGCCGCCGTCCGAGCGAAATACCTCTCCTCAGGCGCAAGGTCGCCCATGTCCTTTCGCGTGCCAACCTGCCGCCCGCCAGCCATGACGGCAAGGCGCTCTCTCATATTCTCGATACCTATCCGCGCGACGAGCTGTTTCAGGTTTCCGACGACGATCTTTTTGCCACCGCACAGGGCATTCTGCGGCTGGGCGAGCGGCCCACGGTACGCGTCTTCCTGCGCTTCGACCGTTTCGACCGCTTTGTCTCCGCCCTCGTCTATGTGCCGCGCGATCGCTACGACACGCATGCGCGCGAGCGCATCCATCACATCCTTGCGCACGCCTTCAATGGCCGCATGTCGTCCGCGTCACCCACGATCGATGAATCGGTGCTGGCCCGCGTGCACTACATCATCGGCCGCAACGAGGGATCGCGGCCGCATGTCAGCGTGAAGCAGCTTGAAGACGAAATTCGTTCCACGATCCGCACCTGGGACGACGGCTTCGCCGAAGCGCTCGAACGCGTGCACGGCGAAACCAAGGGGCTGAAGCTGCTGCAGGAGCGTCAGGCGCATTTTTCGCCCGGTTACCGCGGCGTCTTTTCTCCGGTGGAAGCCGTCCATGATCTCGACGAAATCGCCGCGCTCGCGGCGACGGTCGAAACGAAGCGGCTGCGGGCCCGGGCCTATCGCAAGAAATCCGATGCGCACGACGCCCTTCGGCTGAAACTCTACATCTTGGGCGAGGTCATGCCGCTTTCGGCCTCGTTGCCGGTGTTCGAGAATCTCGGATTGAAAGTCATTGCCGAGGACTCGTTCAACGTCACGCTGAAGACCGGCGACGGCTGGTCGCATGAAGCGGCCGTGCTCGACTTCCTGATGGAGCGCGCCGACGAAGGCGCCGCCGAACTCGAAGACATCAAGGAGCCGCTCGAAGAGGCGTTCCACGCCGTCGTCTATGGCCAGACGGAAAACGACGGTTTCAATCGGCTGGTCCTGATCGCGGGCCTCAAATGGCGAGACGTGACGATTCTAAGGACAGTCGCGAAATTCCTGCGGCAGGCGGGATTTTCCTTCAGCCAGGAATATGTCGAGCAAGCCCTGTCAAGAAATCCCGATCTGGCGCGTCTTCTGATCGAACAGTTCCATGCGCTGAACGACCCGAAAGCCGAATATGATGCGGCAACGATCGCAGAGCGGATCAAGAGCGCGCTGAACGACGTCCAGAGCCTGGATGACGATCGCATTCTTCGCCGGGTGCGCAACGTCATCGTCAATGTGCTGAGAACGAATTTCTACCAGCGCGATGACAAGGGCGAGCCCAAGCACTATGTCGCGATCAAGCTCGATTCCCAGAAGCTCGACGAACTCCCGGCGCCAAGGCCGCACGTGGAGATCTTCGTCTATTCGCCGCAGGTCGAAGGCGTCCATTTGCGCTTCGGCAAAGTGGCGCGCGGCGGCATTCGCTGGTCGGACCGGCGGGAAGACTTCCGCACCGAGATCCTGGGACTCGTCAAGGCACAGCAGGTCAAAAACGCCGTCATCGTCCCCGTCGGCGCCAAGGGCGGCTTCTATCCCAAGCAGATTCCACCCAACACCACGCGCGAAGCGGTGCAGGAAGCAGGTGTAGCGGCGTATAAGACGCTCATAAACGCGCTCCTGGATGTGACGGACAATCTCAATCCGGACGGCTCCGTCGTGCCTCCGCTGGATGTCATCCGTCACGACGGCGATGATCCTTATCTGGTCGTCGCGGCGGACAAAGGCACAGCGACTTTTTCGGACATCGCCAACGACATCGCCGAACGTCGCGGCTTCTGGCTCGGCGATGCCTTCGCCAGCGGCGGCAGCCATGGCTATGACCACAAGAAAATGGGCATCACCGCGAAAGGTGCCTGGGAAGCCGTCAAGCGGCATTTCCGCGAGATCGGCCGCGACATCCAGAGCGAGGCGTTCACCGTAATTGGCGTCGGCGACATGTCGGGCGACGTTTTCGGCAACGGCATGCTCCTGTCGAGACAGACCCGGCTGTTGGCGGCGTTCGATCATCGCCACATCTTCATCGATCCCGATCCCAATCAGGCGGCGAGTTGGACCGAACGCAAACGTCTGTTCGATCTGCCGCGTTCGAGCTGGGCGGACTATGACAAGACGTTGATCTCGCGTGGCGGCGGCGTATATGCCCGCTCGCTCAAGGAAATCGTCCTGACCGCTGAACTCAAGGCGCTGACCGGCGTCAGCGTCGACAAACTGTCGCCCGCCGAGCTGATCAAGCTCCTGCTCAAGGCGAATGTTGATCTCTTGTTCTTCGGCGGCATCGGCACCTTCATCAAAGCGTCGTCACAGAGCAACGTCGAAGTCGGCGACCGTGCCAACGACGCGGTGCGCGCCAACGGCGAGGAAATCCGCGCCAAGGTAGTCGGCGAAGGGGCCAATCTCGGGGCCACCCAATTGGGGCGCATCGAATATGCGCGCCGGGGCGGACGCATCAACACCGACGCGATCGACAATTCGGCCGGGGTCGACACCTCCGACCATGAAGTCAACCTGAAGATTCTCCTGGGCGGACCGCAACGGCGCGGCATACTGAGCGCCACTGCGCGCGACGAACTGCTCGATGCCATGACGGACGATGTCGCGGCACATGTGCTCAAGGACAATTACGACCAGACGCTGGCGCTGTCCGTGGCTCAGTTGCGCGCCGAAAAAGATCTCGACGCCCATGGCCGCTTCATGCGCGATCTCGAACGTCGCGGCCGTCTCGACCGCGCCGTCGAATTCCTGCCGGGCGACGACGAACTGCAGCACTTGGAAAACGAGAACAAGGGACTGACGCGGCCGGAGCTGGCCGTGCTTCTGGCCTATGCCAAGCTCGATCTCGACGAGGATATCGTCGCCAGCGAGTTGCCCGACGATGCGGCTTTCGAGTCGGTGCTGTCAGGGTATTTTCCGCCTGCCGCGGTTGCACGCTTTCCGGAGGCAGTGCAACACCATCGGCTGCGGCGCGAGATCATTTCCACGACGCTGGCAAATCGGCTGGTCAATCTCGCGGGTCCCGTTTTCGTTTCGCGCATGAAGGAGATGTCGGGTGCAAGCGGCGCCCATGTGGCGCGCGCCTTCGTCGTCGCGGAAGGCGCGTTCGGCCTGGAGGCCCTGAAGCGCCGCATCGACGCGTTGGACGGAAAGATCGACGCACAGGCTCAGAATGCGATGTACGAGGCCATCGCCGAGATCCTGCGCCGCCTTGGTCTCTGGTTCCTGGCCAACGTGCCGCAGAATGCCGCGCTTGCGCCGACCATTGGGCTCTATCGCGCAGGCGTGGAGAGCTTGCGCGGCACGTTCAGCTCGCTGATCTCGCCGTTCGAGGCCCAGGAAACCGAAGAACGCATCGCGCACATGCAAAAGTCGGGTTGCCCGCTCGATGTGGCGGAGGATGTCGCCGTTCTGCCCTTGATGGGAAGCGCGCCGGAAATCGCCCAGGTTGCGCGCGCCCGCGGACTCTCCGTCGATCTCGTCGCCGGCGCCTATTTTGCGATGGGAGCCGCTGTCGGCATCGGGCGGTTGCGAGGCCTTGCCGGCCGCATAATGGCCAAGGAGCATTGGGATCGCCTCGCCATCCGGCGCATTTCCGACGACCTCTTCGCCGGCCAACGTGCGCTCACCGCCGAAGCACTTTCAAAGCTCGATCCGGCGCGGGCGCATGGCGATCGCAGCGACGGCGCCGCAGCCGTCGCTCATTGGGCACAGGCGCATGCCGAGCCGCTTGCCCGTGCCAAAGCTTTCCTCGACGCGCTGGAGCGCAGCGGCGATCTTTCGATTGCAAAGCTGACGCTGGCGAACAGCCAGATCCGCGAACTCGCGCCGCGCTGACTAGTCCGGGCTCTGCTGCTTGCGACGCGGAATCTCGACCGCGAACACCCAGGCATTGCCGATCGAGAGATAGAGACAGCCGACAGCTGCCGGCACAAGCAGATAGAGGGCATTCGGCTTGTCCAGGATCACGCCGATCCCGGCGACCACGGGAAAAAGCGTTCCGCAAGTGCTCAAGATCATTCTTACGAGGCGCGGACCGCCCGATCCCAGGACCGATTGCCCATCTTCCGGAAAATTCCACGCGAAGACAGCGATACCGAAGAAGAATGCAAGGCCGGCGACGATGAGTTCGATGCCGAGCATCCAGGCGGGTTGCGCCGGCACCAGGCCGGACAATCCGATCACCAGCATCTCGAACTGCAGGAAGAGCGCGGCGAAGGCGCGGCTCAGATAACCGCTCACGCCGAGTACGTGCGGCAGAGAGATGGTGAGGCCGACGAACAGAAGTCCGGCAAGCGTCGCGCCCACTTGCGCGATCGTCATGAAGAAATCATGCCAGCCAAGGATAACATCAGCGGTCATGCCGCCATGCTAGCGCGCCGGCGCTTCAGCGGCGAGGGCTCAGACGTGCGCGATCGCCTGGATTTCGACCACACCGGTATCGAGCGCGAGCCCTGTCGTGCCGACGGCAGTCCAGGCGGGATGCGGCGGCGGCATGAACTCGTCCTTCACCGCAATGAAGGCGCCGAGTTGCGCGTTCTTGTCACCCTGAAAGTTGTCGCTTGCCCAGATGTGGAAGGTGTTGAGCATGACGACTTTGGAAAAGTCGGCGCCCGCGGCTTTCAGCGTGGCACCGATCTGGCCGAAGGCGCGCCTCAGCTGGTTCTTGAAGTCCTCGACACCGCGGCCTTCGCCCTTTTCCGGACCGGCGATTACGCCCGAAACGTAGATCACGTTTCCCGCCTTGCGCGCGGAGGCGAACTTGAAATTGTTGTAGAGAAATTCGTCCCGCGCAGAAGCGAGCGTCACCTCGCCGTCAGGCGTCACAATGTGGCGGGGAAACTCGGCCATCGTTCATCTCCCCTGGCAGGGCTAGCGTGGGGCCATGCGGATCGCGCCGTCGAGGCGCACGCACTCGCCGTTGAAATAGCCGTTGGTGATCATCTCGAGCGCCAGCGAGGCATATTCCGGCGGATTGCCGAGCCGCTGCGGGAACGGCACCTGTGCGCCGAGCGCAGCCTTCACCGCTTCGGGCGCGGCACCGAGGAGCGGCGTGTTGAAGAGGCCGGGCATGATCGTGTTGCAGCGGATCCCTTCTTGCGCGAGGTCGCGCGCGACGACCAGCGTCACGCCATTGATGCCGGCCTTCGAGGCCGTGTAGGCGGCCTGACCGATCTGTCCGTCCTGTGCCGCAACCGAGGCGGTGTTGACGATCGCGCCGCGCTCGCCGCCCGCCAGTGGCTCGAGCGACAGCATGCCCTGCGCGGAAATCGCGATGCAGCGATAGGTTCCGACCAGATTGATCTGGATGATGAAGTTGAAGGCGTCCGTCGGAAAGCGGCGCGTCTCGCCCGTCTTCTTGTCACGCGATGCCGTCTTGATCGCATTGCCGGTGCCGGCGCAATTGACGAGAATGCGTTCCTGCCCATTGGCCTTGCGCGCCTTCTCGAATGCGGCGAGCACGCTCTCTTCGTCGGTGACGTTCGCTTGGCAGAATGTTGCGCCGATCTCGGCCGCGAGCTTCTCGCCCTTGTCCTTGTTCATGTCGAGCAGCGCGACCTTGACGCCGTGCGTGCGCAGCGCGCGCGCGGTTGCCTCGCCCAAGCCCGATGCGCCACCCGTGATGACGGCGGCAATCGAAGAGTTCAGTTCCATGGCCCAACACCTTTCTTTTTTCTGAGCGGACTCTTAGACCCGCGCACCCGTCCATGCAAAGCCGACCCTAGGGAAGCAGCACCATCTGCGTTTGCGTGACGATGGCGACGAGCTTGCCGTCCTCGCGCGTGATCCTCGTCTGAAAGACGCACGTCTTCTTGCCGACATGAATCGGCGTGGCTTCTGCGTGCACCGTGGTGCCCTCCCGGGCCGCCGAGAGGAAATTGGTCTTGCTCTCGATCGTCGTCGTGCCGGCTTCGCGTGGAATGTTGAGCACTGTGCCGATGGCGCCGAGCGTATCGGCGAAGGCCATGATCGCGCCGCCATGCATGATGTTGCCCGCGGTGCAGAGATCCGGCCGCACGACGAGTTTGGCGCGGACCGCGTCCTTCTCGGCACTCAGAACTTCGACGCCCATCAAGGTGGGAAAGGGTTGATTGCCCAAGATCCGCTTGCCGATATCCATGTGCTCCCACCATCCTTGCGTTGCGCTATACTAACGCGATGACAAGCGAGTTACCCAACCCGGCAGCCATCCAATTGCCTGCGACCATCGCGCGCAACGAGCGCATCGTCGATGCCGGCTTCTGGAGGAAGCTGCGCAAGGTCGCCGGCAGAATTCCGTTCGCCGAAGATGCGGCGGCGGCTTATTTCTGCGCGGTTGATCCCAGAACGCCGTCCAAGGTGAAAGCCGTCCTGTTGGCGGCGTTGGCCTATTTCGTCTTGCCCGTCGACGTTATTCCCGACTTCGTCGCCGGCATCGGCTTCACCGACGATGCGGCCGTTCTGGCGTTGGCGCTGAGTCTGGTCGCCGGGAACATCACCGACGCTCACCGGCGGCGCGCGCGCCAAGCGCTGCATATTCCCGAACCCGGCGCGTGAGTGGTCCGCTCTCTCCATGGGATATGACGCCGTCACCAAACACCTGCTCTCTCTCACCGGCGCGACGCTTTCGATCCAGTGGGGCGACGAGCACGTCTTCAAAGTCGGCGGCAAGATGTTCGCCGCCATGCGTCCGAAGACGTCCAAGCCGCACGGCATCTGGTTCAAGACGGACGAGGTGAGCTTCCACGTCCTGACGAAAACGCGCGGCATTACGCCGGCGCGCTATCTGGCGCGGGCGCAATGGGTGAGCGTCGATCGGCTGGGGCGCCTCTCCGACAAAGAGCTCAAGGCTTATCTGACGCGCGCGCACGCCCTCGTCGCCAACGGGCTGACGCGCAAAATGCGCGCCACGCTCGGCATCGCGGAAACTCCGCATGCATTTTGACCGCGTCGCGGTTATCGGCATCAGCGGCTCCGGCAAGAGCACCTTCGCAAGCGCTCTCGCGGCGCATACCGGCCTGCCGCTGCTCCATGGCGATCAGCTCGAATGGCTGGCGGACTGGACATTGCGGCCCGAACCCGACTTGAAGGCGCTGCATGCGGGCTGGATCGAGCAGCCGCGCTGGATCATCGAGGGGTGGATGGAACCGGCGCGTGTGGCGCGTCTCATCGCCGCCGACATCGTGATCGATCTGGACCTTCCCCGCTCTGTGTGCGCCTGGCGGGTACTGGTGCGCATGGTGCGCGGCGAACGGCGTACCGAAATGCCCATCGGCTGCGTCGACCGGTTCAGCTGGCGCACGCTGCGTACGGCGCTTCTGCGCAAGGAACGGCCCTATATCGATGCTGCCTTGAAGGCGGCGACGATAAAAAACTATGTGCGCTTGTGCTCGCGCCGCGAGGCCGCAAACTGGCTCACGAACGCAAGAGAATGCTGGCGTGAATGACGTCGGTGGTGGGGCGTTCAGGCCCGAGACCCACGAATTCGACGCCGATGCCTTCCTTGTGATGACGGACCACGCGTCCCGCCATATGCCCAATCAGGATGAACTCGCCCACCGCTGGCTTCACGCGCGTCTTGAGAGAGATACCGCTCGTCGAAAGGTCGACGACGTCGCAATCGACGATCGAGCCGTCGCTGCGCGTGAAGCGGGTCTGCGCTTTCGAGGGAACGCGTTCGTCGCGGCGCAGGCTGGTGTCGTCGAGCGGCGAATTGTTCGCCAGCAGCATCAGCTGCTCGGCAGTGCGCTCGCGCTTGTGCTGCGTGCTCGAGAAGCGCACGCCGAAGCCCTGCTCGGTCGCACGTGAAACCGCGCCTTCGAAGCGACCAAGGCGGTCGATGTAGAGAATGATCTGCGTTCCGGAGGCCGGCATGATCTCGCACTCGACCGAAGCACCGCCCGGCGACATGTCGATGATCTTGCACCCTGCTTCGCGGCTGTCGGTTGGAACGAACAGACGCCCGGACAAATCGACACGCACGCGGCGAAAGCGTCGCCGCTCGGCGCGCGCCTTCTCCAGGAGCGGGTCTTCGGATTCCAACGCCAAATTCTGGGCGCGCATTGGGCGGGCACTCCGAACACGGGGTTTGGCCCAGTTTGCGACGTTTAAGTCAACAGTCGGTTACCGCGTACGCAGTGCGCTCGGGAATTTTGCAGGCCAGAGCACACGCTTAACCTGGCAGAGCCGCCGCGCTATATGTTGCCGGGCGCTTGTGCGCCGAAACTGTATGAATTTGGCACAATGAGGGGGCCCGAATGTTCAAGTCTGCCGATCGCGCCATGAACCGGCTGGGCGCCGGCGCCCTCCTCGCGGCTCTGGCCCTGACACTTTGCGGGTGCATGAGCAGCACGTCCTCGCTCGACCAACTTGCAGGCGCAACACCGTCCGGCTCGCCATTCGCGCAGAATCTTTTCAAGAACTACGCCTATCTGGCGCGGTCGTTCGGCCCGACCACGAACGCCTCGGATGGCATGTTCGACATTTTCGGATCGGGCGACGAAGTGAACGACCTCGCCGAAGCGTACGCCACGAAGGCGCTCATTGCCGCCAAAGGCGTCGAAGTGGAGCCCGAACCGGCCAACGGTGCCGCCGGCGCCATGCGTGACCGTCTGATCAGCGCCCTTGCCGCCGGCAAGGAAAGGTTCGCCGCCGATGCAGCGCGCGCGCAAGCCGACTTCGATTGCTGGATGCTGAACGGTTCCGTTAGTGCGCAACGCGGCGCGGCGGAGCAGTGCCACGCGTCATTCAATGCCACGCTGGCGCGCCTCGAGCAGGACACGCGGCGCCGAGTCTAGTCGGCGACGTTCGTGTCGAAGACGAGGCTCGTCTTGCGTGGCGGTACGCTGCGACGGATGAAAGTGTAGATCTTAATCCAGTCTTCGAGCTTGAATTGATCCAATCGCGCGTCGACGCCAAGACCAAGATCGCGCGCCAGGCGGCGCCATTGCAGATTGCTCAGGACATTGCGAAAGGTCGTCCTTGCATCGGGCTTGGAGCGGCGGAGCGCATAGCGGATGAAGGCTTGCCAACAGCCCCTCTCGGATTCGGAAAGCAACCGATCGCGCCTTCGGACGATTTGCAGCAGGACGACGGCGACATTTGGGCGTGGCACGAACTCGTGCGCCTGGAACGCGCGCACGATCCGAAAGTCGAACCAGGGCCGCAACATCAACGACACTGCCGAATTGCGTCCGATGCCGGCGAACTTTTCCGCCGCTTCGCGTTGCAGGACGATCAGCGCCTCGCAAGGCGAAGAGTCGTTGAAATAGAGCTTGCGCAAAAATGCCGCGGTCTGGTTGAACGGAATATTCGCCACGACCTTGAACGGCGTGTCGAACGCGACATGCACTGCGTTCGATTCGCAGACTGTGACGTTGGTCACGTTCTGGAACCGGTCCCGCAGAATTTTCGCAAGATTGGGGTCGTATTCGACGGCAACGACGCGAGCACCTGTCACCGCGAGCGCACGCGTGATCATTCCGCTTCCTGCGCCGAGATCGTACACCAGGTCACTGCGATCGAGCCCGGCCAGTCGCACGATTTGCCTGACGGTTTCGGGGCGGCGAAAGAAGTTCTGCGCCAGCACAAGGCGCGTGCGCCGGCCGTTCACGATAGTTCCGCTTGCAGGTCATGAAAGCTCTCCCAGGTTGAATTTGAAGAGTTGGATGAAGTCGGCCTTGAGCAGCAAGGCGGTCCGACGAGTTTCCGGTGCAACGCGCGATAGGCGCACGCCGAGCTCGCCGCCATTGCGGACGATGCGTTCGAGGACATGGAAAGTTTCCGTGAATCCGCGCTGGGCGCGCGGCGTGTTCAATTCCGCGTGGAGTGACTTACAGGCGGGTCTAACGGACCCGGCGGCTGATCCAGGAAATCAACACGGAAGGCTCCTGCTGGCGACGCGCGATGTTTGCGCGGGGCAGCCTCATAGCAAACCGCGACGCGAATGTCACGGCGGATTGCCGATGGCGGCGTGACTGTTGAGAAAGTTTTCGATCGCGCGACTGCCGGCAAGGTGGCAAACCGGGACCTCACCGCCGTGCTCCAGCCGCAGCTTCTCGATGAGCGGGCGGTTGATCCGATCAAAATTCCGGATGAATCGCAGCACGCGCGGCAAATTTCGAATGCGGTGACCGCTGTCCGGATCCAGCACGCGCGCGAACGCCCGCCAGGCGCTGAGATGACGCGGACACTCGAGCCACGCGATCAGCGTCGCGCGTGGCAGCCTGAGATCGAAGGTGGCGGCGGCGAAATTTCCATCGCTGATCCAGGCCTCGCCCGCATGCGCCGCGCGGACCAGTGCACGAAAGGCGGGCACGTCGCTCTGCCCCCAATCCGGTTGCCAGATGTCGTCGAGGCAGATGACAGGAACGCCGAGCCTTTTTCCGAGGCGTAGCGCGAGAGTGGATTTGCCGGCACCCGCCGGTCCCAGAAGGACAATTCGCAACCGAGCATGCCTCAGGAGAGAGCGGACAAAATTGCGCGTGCTTGCCGCCGCGGTCAAAGGCGACACCACCGTCATCTTTGGCTATGATCCGGCCGGGGTGCACGGGAAGAGTCTCAGAATGAAGTCTTATGACTATGTGATCATCGGCGCGGGAAGCGCGGGCTGTGTCCTCGCCAATCGCCTCTCCGCCGATCCCAACATCCAAGTGCTGCTGATCGAAGCCGGCGGTCGCGACAAGTCGATGATGATCCACATGCCGGCGGGCATTCCGGCGCTGATCGGAAAGCCCAACCCCTACAATTGGTACTATCAAACCGAAGGCCAGCAGTTCATGAACGGCCGCAGCCTCTATTGGCCGCGCGGGCGCGGCTGGGGCGGATCGTCCTCGATCAACGGCATGATCTATATTCGCGGGCATGCGCGCGACTATGACGGCTGGCGCCAATTGGGCCTGACAGGTTGGTCGTTCGCCGACGTCTTGCCCTACTTCAAGCGCGCCGAGCACAACGAAAATGGGGGCGATGATTTCCACGGCGGCGAGGGACCCTTGCGCGTCTCCAACGGCCGTTCGACCAATCCGCTCTTTCGCGCTTTTGTTCAGGCTGGTGCGGAAGCCGGGTTCGGCCAGACAAAGGACTTCAACGGCTATCGCCAGGAAGGGTTCGGCCCTTACCAACTCACGATCCATCAGGGCCAACGCTGGAGCGCGGCGAAGGCCTATCTCACGCCGATCCTCGCGCGCAAAAATCTGACGATCGAATCTCACGCGCATGTGTCGCGCATCGTCTTCGAGGGCACGCGCGTCACCGCCGTCGAGTTCATCCAGAAGAAGCAGATTGTGTGCGTCGGCGTCACGCGCGAGGCGCTCTTGTGCGGCGGCGCCGTGAACAGCCCGCAGACACTCCTTCTCTCCGGCGTCGGCGATGCAGCCATTCTCAAGCGGTTCGACATCCCGGTCGTCTGCGATCTCAAGGGCGTGGGCAAGAACTTGCAGGATCACCTCGACGCCTCGATCCAGTATGAAAGCAGCCAGCCGATCACCCTTTACAGCCAGTCGAATCCGCTCAACGCCCTGAAGACGGGCGCGAGCTACATGCTGTTCAGGAAGGGCCTTGCCACCGGCCAGGGCCTCGAGTCCGGCGCATTCCTCAAAAGCCGGCCCGATCTCGAAAATCCCGATCTGCAATTCCACTTCATCGCGGCACTGATGAACGATCACACCCGCAAGAAGTCCGACCGGCATGGCTTCATGGCGCATGTCTGCCAGCTTCGGCCGCAAAGCCGCGGCTATATCTCGCTCAAGTCCGCCGATCCGCTGGTCGCGCCGCTGATTCAGCCGAACTATCTCGAGGCCGAGGAAGATCGCCGCGCGTTGCGCGAAGGAACCAAGTTGGCGCGCGATATCTTTGCGCAGGCGGCGTTCGATCCCTATCGCGGCCCCGAACTTATGCCAGGCGCCGCCGTTCGAACCGATGAACAGATCGACACCTGGGTGCGCAAGACCGCCGAGACGATCTATCACCCGGTCGGCAGTGCCAAAATGGGCAACGATTCCGACAGCGTCGTCGATGCGGAGCTCAAGGTTCGCGGCGTCCAGGGCTTGCGTGTCGTTGATGCTTCCATCATGCCGACGCTTGTCAGCGGCAACACCAATGCGCCCACGATCATGATCGCGGAAAAGGCGTCCGACATGATCCTCGGTCGCGCGCCGTTGCCGCCGGAGCATGTGCAAGTGGCCGAAGATCGGGCGCAGGCGGCGGAATAAACGTCGCAAACGCAGAGTCTCTCGAAAGCATCACAGTCTGTCGCAATTGTGAAACTCGACAATGCTGCGCTATGCGCGATCCAATAGTCGGAGTATGGTTGCGACAATGACAACGAAACAAACGCTTCTTCTCGCGGCCGCCGCGCTTTTTGCATTCGTCGCGCGCAGCAGCGCGCAAGGTGGCGGCGGTTCGTACGATCTTCCGACCATGAATTTCGACTTGTGGTGCCAGGAGACGCAGCATCTTCCGCCCGATCGCTGCGATAAGCGCACGGCGCACGACGAGGCCGATTTCGAAGCCTATCGCGCCAAGGTCGAGAAGTACGAGATTCCCTATCAGAAGGGCCGTCAAAACGGCCAGCAGCTGGATCGCACCATTCTGCATAACGATCCGGTGGACAATCCCGTCACCAAGGATCCGTCGGCGGCCTCGCAGTCGCCAACTTCGCCCTCCTCGCCGCCCAAACCCTGACGTTTGTTCTAGGCGCTTCGTGGCCGCGCCGGGCCCGCACTGAGGGCGGCAAGAAATTCGCGCGCGTGTTCGTCGGAGAAATGAACGGTGTGCGGCTTTGACTGCGAGACCACGAGCCGCAAATGCGGCGCGCGCGGGTGGCTCGGAAAATCGCGCAGCCCGGCCGGCGGCGGCGGGAGATCGTCGAAGGACGAGAGCGGGTCGCTCTCGCGGATGAACTGCGAGCCGGCGATCCGCTGGAAGGCAATCGGTTGGCCATTGAGCATGGTCTGATCGCTCAACAGCTGGATCATGCCGAGGAAGCGGTTCGTCTCGCCGCCGTTGAAACTGATCGGCGCAAGAATGGTTTCCAATTCGACCAGGCCGGCGCTCGGACTGGTGCCGATGGACGAAATGCAGACCGGTTGGCTACGCCGCAGGGCCTGACGCAGAAGCGTCGCCAGCGCGATCGTCGACTGCGAATCCCAGTGGGCGAGAAATCCCGTGCCTCTGAGCTCGAAGCCGAAGCGCTCGCAGAGCGCGGTTCCCGCCAGGCGATAGATCGGGTGCGAGGTATTCTCGGCATCCAGAATGAAGACCGACGCCAGCATGCGCTTGATGGCGCGCGGATCGATATCGGTCTGGTCGGGCACCGCGCGACCTTTGCGCAGGCGGTCCCAATAACCGACCAGCAGATGACTGTTCTTGTGCTTCATGACCAGACCGTCCCCTTCCTCGGCCATTCCCGTTTCGGAACGCCCGAGGGCCTATGAGGACTGGGAAGAGCGAAAGCCGTGCCAGTCGCAGCGCAGGGCGCTAACCATTCGGACGCTCAGCCGCGGCTCCAGGGACCGCGAAAGTCGACGGGCCCGAAATAGGGCACGTCGCGCGACTTGAGCAACGGCGTAAGCAACAGCCCTGCCGTAAAGCCCCCGACATGCGCCCACCACGCAACCCCCGGTTCGGAAGGAGGCGTCAGAGCCGCCGTTACCAGTTGCATGGCGAACCAGATGCCGACCACCCAGACCGCACGCACCCAGAATGGATAGAACAGAAACCACAACGGCACGACGACACGGATGCGCGCCCGCGGGAAAAGAAGCATGTACGCACCGAGCACGCCCGAAATTGCGCCCGATGCGCCCACAATCGGCGTATGCGATGCAGGATCGACCAAAACCATCGTCAGCGCGGCCGCAATTCCCGAGACCAGATAGAAAATCGCGAACTTGAAATGACCCATCGCGTCTTCGATGTTGTTCCCGAAGATCCAGAGATAGAGCATGTTGCCGGCGATATGCAGAAAGCCGGCGTGCAGGAACATCGAGGTGAGAACGGTCGCCGCCGGCGGGACGCCGAGCCAGGGTGACAGAGCATTCTCGGGGTGAAGGAGCGTGTCCGGCGTGAAGCCCAGGACCGCGAGCGCGCCGTCCGCCTTGCCGCCAAGCGACAACTCCCAGACGAACGCCAGGATGCACAACAGGATCACGGTGATAGTGACGTAAGACGTTGAGCGGACTGGATTGTCGTCCGAGATCGGGATCATGCCGCCGTCAAACTGTTTCGTTTCGGTACACCCGCAGGCGCGACGCGACCATCGCATGTTTTGGCCAAACGGAGGCTGCGTCATGGCCGCCCGTGCCGCGGCCGGCGCCAACACCAATTCTTAAGCGCAAATTCCGCATCCTCTACCGGTACGTCCAGGCAGGTTTTTCGCGTGCCGACACGGCTCCAGTTCATCTTGTTCGGCATCGTCGCGTCGGTTGCCACAGTCGACGTGGTCTGGGTGCGGGCCGGACATTTCGATATCGACGCACTGGGCTTCGTCGGCATCGCCGCGCTCGCTGCCGCGCTCGCTGCGGCTGGCCTCTTCTATGAGCGCGTGCGCAAGGAAGAACGCTTGGCCGCGATGCTCATCGGAACGAGCTTTCTGCTCGGCATGTCGGCAAGCTTCAGCCTTCTCAACTATCTGCTCCTCACGGTCGCCGGCCATCGCGTCGATCTTGCTTTGGCCGCGCTCGATCGCGCTTTGGGCGTGGATTGGCCAGCCATGATGATCGCGATGTCCCGCCATCCGGTTGTCAACGCTCTTCTCCAACTCGCCTACATCTCCGTCTTGCCGCAAGTCGCCCTGCTCGTGGCGATCCTCGGCTGGCGGGGAAAGCCGGAGAACATCTATGCGTTCTGCCTTGCTCTGACCGCAGGCGCCGCAATCTCGATTTCCATCTGGACGATTTCGCCCTCGTTCGGCGCCTTCAGTGTCTACGCGCTGCCGGCAGATGTGTCGCGCCACATGCCTTTGGCTTTGGATGCACAATATGCGAGGGACCTGATCTCTCTCCTTGCGCATGGGCCGGGCCACATCTCGCCGACCTCCGCGAAGGGCTTGATCGGATTTCCATCGTTTCATGCCGTGATGGCGATGTTCGTCGTCTGGTATGCGCGCCAACTCTCGTATGTGCGCTGGTTCGCACTGGCACTGAACATCGTTGTTCTGGTCGCGACGCCGATCCAAGGCGGTCATCATGTCGTCGACGTGCTCGCCGGATTCGGCGTCGCCGCCGTCGGCGTAATCTTTGCCGATGCCCTGACGCGTCCGCGCGAGACTCGCGTGAACGTCGGCGCCGAGGCTGCAAGCGTCCAACCCCTGCGGCAAATCTCGCCATAGCACCGCAACTCCACGGCTTGCACCCGCAGGGTCGGCTGCTATTGTGCCGCGCAATCCGCCATCCCAACGTTCCAGGTTCTCGATGAACATCCATGAATATCAAGCCAAGGACGTCCTCCGTGGCTTCGGTGCTCCCGTGCCGCGCGGCAAGCCCGCCTTCAGCGTCGCCGAAGCCGTCACGGCGGCAAAAGATTTGGGCGGCCCGGTGTGGGTCGTGAAAGCGCAGATCCATGCCGGCGGCCGCGGCAAGGGCGGCGGCGTGAAAGTCGTCAAGTCCATCGAGGATGTCGAAAAAGAAGCCAGGCGCATGCTCGGCATGAGGCTCATCACGCATCAGACGGGACCGCAAGGCCGCGTCGTCAAACGTCTCTACATCGAGGACGGCTCGGCGATCGAGCGCGAACTCTATCTTTCCACTCTCGTCGATCGTGCCACCAGCCACGTCGCCTTCATCGCCTCGACCGAGGGCGGCATGGACATCGAGGAAGTGGCGCATAAGACGCCGGAAAAGATCCAGACCTTCCAGATCGAGCCTGCGGCAGGCTATTCGCCCTATGTCGGAAACAACATCGCCGCGGCGCTCAAGCTCAAGGGCGAGCAGGCCAAGCAGATCGGCGGCGTGATTCGAAGCCTTTACGAGGCCTTCATCGCGAAGGACATGAGTCTTCTGGAGATCAATCCGCTGGTCGTGACCAAGGACGGCAAAGTCGTCTGCCTCGATGCCAAGATCAATTTCGACGACAACGCGCTTTACCGTCATAAGGATATTCAGGAGCTGCGCGATCTCGACGAGGAAGAACCGATGGAGGTCGAGGCGTCGAAGTTCGATCTCTCCTACATCAAGCTCGACGGCGAAATCGGCTGCATGGTCAATGGCGCGGGCCTCGCCATGGCGACGATGGACATCATCAAGCTTTACGGCAGCGAGCCGGCGAACTTCCTCGATGTCGGCGGCGGCGCCAGCAAGGAAAAGGTCACCGCGGCCTTCAAGATCATCGTCTCCGATCCGCATGTAAAAGGCATTCTCGTCAACATCTTCGGCGGCATCATGAAATGCGACATCATCGCGGACGGCATCATCGCCGCCGCGAAGGAGGTGCGCCTTGCGGTGCCGCTCGTGGTGCGCCTCGAAGGCACGAATGTCGAACTCGGCAAGAAGATCCTGGCCGAATCCGGACTGCCGATACTTTCCGCCAATGATCTTGCCGATGCCGCGCAGAAGATCGTCCAGGCGGTCAGGGAAAAAAAGTAATGTCCATTCTCGTCGACAAGAACACGCGCGTCATCTGCCAGGGCTTCACTGGCAACCAAGGCACCTTCCATTCCGAAGCGGCGATTGCCTATGGCACCAAGATGGTCGGTGGCACCTCGCCGGGCAAAGGCGGCACGACGCATCTCGGGCTGCCGGTATTCGACACGGTGCGCGAGGCGGTCGCCAGGACCGGCGCCACCGCAAGCGCGATCTATGTTCCGCCCGCCTTCGCCGCCGATGCGATCCTGGAAGCGATCGACGCGGAGATTCCACTCGCCGTCTGCATCACCGAAGGCATTCCGGTGCTCGACATGGTCAAGGTGAAGCGCGCGCTGCAGGGTTCGAAGACGCGACTCGTCGGACCGAACTGTCCGGGCGTCATCACGCCAGACGAATGCAAGATCGGCATCATGCCCGGCCACATCCATCGCCGCGGCAATGTCGGAATCGTTTCGCGCTCCGGCACGCTGACGTATGAGGCGGTGGCGCAGACGACGGCCGTCGGTCTTGGGCAGTCGTCGTGCGTCGGGATTGGCGGCGATCCGGTGAAAGGCACCGAGCATATCGAGGTGCTCGAGATGTTCCTGGCCGATCCCGAAACCAAGAGCATCATTATGATCGGCGAAATCGGCGGCAGCGCCGAGGAAGACGCCGCGGACTTCATCAAGCACAACAAGATCAAGAAGCCGATGGTCGGCTTCATCGCCGGCGTCACCGCCCCGCCCGGCCGCCGCATGGGTCATGCCGGCGCGATCATTTCCGGCGGCAAGGGCGGCGCGGACTCGAAGATCGAGGCGATGCGCTCGGCCGGGATACGTGTCTCGCCCAATCCAGCCGCGCTCGGCACCACGCTTGTCGAGCTTCTCAACGGCAAGTGAGCAGAGCCGATCTCGACCTGATCACCCCGGTCGCAAAGCTGCTCGGCCGCGAGCTTCTTGCGATCGATGCGGACGGCACGGTGCATCTCAGTTTTCGCGCGCAACCGGAATTCGCCAACCGACACGGTTCGATGCAAGGCGGCCTCGTCTCCGCGATGCTCGATTCTTCCTTATCGGCGGCGCTTCTGGCGCAGTTGCCACCGGAATTGACCTCCGTAACCGTGAAGCTCGAGACGGAATTTCTGCGCCCTGCTCCGCTGACGGTCCTGGAAGCGAAGGCCTGGCTGATGTCGCGCGACGAAAGAAGCGCCACGACGCGCGGCGAACTGCGCGCGCCCGACGGCACGCTCGTCGCGACCGCCACGGCACATCTGCGCATTCTGCCAGCGAAGCGCTGATTATTCGGCCGGCACTGCGTAGCGGCGCGAGCGACCGCGCAGCAAATCTTGCATCGGCTTCTCGAAAAAGAGATAGGTGAGCGCCGCCAGCGCGATCAATACGGCGAGGAATGCGAGCATCACCCAACCCTGCATGAAGAAGGCGGGTGCGAGACCAAAGCGCAGCGCCAGCAACACGACCAGAAGCTGCAATGGAAAATGCAGCATGTAGGTCGAGTAACTGATGTCGCCCAGGAAGGCGAGGCGCTTGAAGCGGCGAGCGCTGACACTTTCATAGAGTGCGAGCGACAATACCGTCAGCGGGCAAAGCAGGTAATCGAAGGCATAGAGAAATCCGACATTGAGTTCACCGCCGGCGAGCCAAGGACTTTGACGATAGAGAAGCAGGAGCAGGATTGCCCAGCCGATCAGCGACAGCGTTGCGGTCAGCCGGGCGAGCAACACCGCGGAGGGTCGTGATCGCGCATGGTCCCACAATGCGTAAGCCACGCCGCCCATGAAGAACCCGATCATGCCGCGAGAAATATGTTCGTCGACCCACATCAGGGGCGCGGCGGCGATGGCGAGCAGCAAGGTCCGCCAACCGGCACGCACGCCCAGCCGGCAGCCTGCGAAAAAGACCAGGTAGAGCAGGACTTCGATCGAGACCGACCAGCTCGGCCCGTCGAAGCTTTGCGGCATGTTCGGCCACCAGTTCTGCACCAGCCCGAGATGGAGAATAAAATGCTGCCAATCGTTGTCTTGGTAGATGAAGAAGCGGCCGACACGCGCGAAATAGAGGGACTGGAGAAGCGCCACCAGGATCAAGGTCAGCACTTGCAGAGGATAGAGACGCGAAAACCGCATCAGTGCGAACGCGCCGAGGCGCACGCGCCCGTCGCGGATGCTTTCGCTGTACAGCCAGAAGAACACGAAACCGGACAGCACGAAGAAGAGATCGACCGCCGCCCAGCCCTGGATGTAGAGGGGCTTCAAGAGCCAGAAAAACGGCTGCATGGAGCGCGTCCAGCCTGCCTGCCAGTCGCCGGAGATCGAAAAAAAATGTTGCCAGTGCCACGCCACCACCGCGAGCGCCGCGATTCCGCGCAGAGCATCGAGTGCGGTCAGTCGTTTAATTGCCGTCACCCGTCGCAATCCACTCTATTTGAACCCATATTTAACCTCAGGAAGCGTTGAATTGGCACCGCATCGGCGCTACACGCCACACCATCTTGCAGCGTGTGAAAATCGGACTGGGCGGGACCCAACAAGCCCCGCCTTAAACAATTGAAATGACAAGTCAATCTCCTCCGGATCGCCTCAACCGCAGCTCCAACGCCCTGCTCGAAGAAACGTCGTTTTTGTTCGGCACCAACGCGACGTTCGTGGAATCGCTTTACGCGCAGTATCTCGAAAATCCCGACGCGGTCGAGGAAAGCTGGCGCGCTTATTTTTCCAGCCTCGGACAGTCCGCGCTCTCGCCGGCACAAGTCGGCCGCGGCCCCGACTGGCGGCGCGATCAAAAACCCCAGTTCGAGAATGGCGAGCTTGTCGGCGCGCTCACCGGACAATGGCCGGCTCGCAAGGGCGCGACGAGCGAGAACGATCTTCGTCTTGCCGCGCAGGAATCCATTCGCGCTATTCAACTCGTTCGCGCCTATCGCGTCTTGGGCCATTTCGAAGCGGATCTCGATCCCTTGAAGCTCTCCCCAAAACAACCGCTGCCGCAATTGGATCCATCCTTCTACGGTTTTCATGCCGAAGACATGGACCGACCCATCTTCATCGACGGCGTGATGGGACTTGGCAGCGCGACACCCAGGCGCATGACGGAGATCCTGAAGCGCACCTATTGCGGGCGCATCGGCTACGAGTTCATGCACATCACCGATCCGGAACAAAAGGATTGGCTGCAGCGCCGCATCGAAGGTCCGGACAAGGAGATCGTCTTCACGCCGGAAGGCAAGAAGGGCATCCTCAACAAGCTCGTCGAAGCCGAAGGGTTCGAGAAATTCGCCGGCTTGCGCTTTCTCGGCACCAAGCGTTTCGGTCTCGACGGCGGCGAGGCCATGATCCCGGCGCTGGAGCAGATCATCAAGCGCGGCGGCCAGCTTGGCGTAAAGGAAATTGTCATCGGTATGGCGCATCGCGGGCGGCTGAACGTGCTCGCCAATGTGATGGCAAAGCCGTATCGCCAGCTCTTTCACGAATTCTCCGGCGGCAGCGCCAACCCGACCGAAGTGCAGGGTTCGGGCGACGTCAAATATCATCTCGGCGCCTCCAGCGACCGCGAGTTCGACAATCACCAGGTTCACCTTTCATTGACCGCCAATCCTTCTCATCTGGAAGCATCCGATCCGGTCGTGCTCGGCAAGGCACGCGCCAAGCAGCAGCAGCTCGGCGACTGCGAGTCGCGCTCGAGCGTGATGCCGCTGCTGCTGCACGGCGATGCAGCCTTTGCCGGCCAAGGCGTTGTCGCCGAGTGTTTCGCGATGTCCGGCATCAAGGGCTTCAAGGCCGGCGGCACGATCCATTTCGTGATCAACAACCAGATCGGCTTCACCACGATGCCGGCCTTCTCGCGCTCTTCGCCTTATTGCACCGACATCGCGCTGATGGTGCAGGCGCCGATCTTCCATGTGAATGGCGACGATCCGGAAGCGGTGGTGCACTGCGCCCGCGTGGCGACGGAATACCGCCAGCTCTTCCACAAGGATGTCGTGATCGACATGGTGTGCTACCGCCGGTTCGGTCACAACGAAACGCTGGAGCCGACCTTCACGCAGCCTTTGATGTACAAGGCGATCAAGGATCACCCGACGACGCTCCAGATCTATACGCAGAAGCTCGTCGAAGAAGGCACGATCAGTCAGGCCGAAGCGGACCAGATGGGTGCCGCTTTTCTGGAGAAACTCGATTCCGAGTTGACGGCATCCAAAACCCATCGTCCCGACCGCGCGGACTGGCTCGACGGACGCTGGTCCGGCCTGTCGATGGCGCCCAAAGGCGATCGCCGCGGCGACACCGCCGTGCCGCTCGAACTCGTCCACGAAGTGGGACGCGCGCTGACCCACGTGCCGGAAGGCTTCAACATCCACAGGACCGTCGCGCGCCAGCTCGACGCCAGAGCCGAGATGTTCAAGAGCGGCGAAGGCTTCGACTGGGCGACGGCGGAGGGACTTGCCTTCGGCACGTTGCTCACCGAAGAGATCCCGATCCGCTTCTCGGGCCAGGATTCGACCGAAGGCACGTTTTCGCAGCGTCATGCCGCCCTCGTCGATCAGGAAAACGAGACCCGCTACTACCCGCTGCAGCATGTGCGCGAAGGTCAGGCGAGCTTTGAGATCATCGACTCCCTGCTGTCGGAAGAAGCGGTGCTCGGGTTCGAATACGGCTATTCTTCGGCCGAGCCCAAGGCGCTCACGCTCTGGGAAGCGCAGTTTGGCGACTTCGCCAACGGCGCGCAGGTCATCATCGATCAATTCATCGCTTCGGGCGAGACCAAGTGGCTTCGCATGTGCGGCCTCGTCATGCTTTTGCCGCACGGTTACGAAGGCCAAGGTCCCGAACATTCATCGGCGCGGCTCGAGCGCTATCTCCAACTTTGCGCACAGGACAATATCCAGGTCGCCTACTGCACGACGCCGGCGAACTATTTCCATGTGCTCCGGCGCCAGATGCACCGGCCGTTCCGCAAGCCTCTGATCCTGATGACGCCGAAGTCGCTTCTGCGCCACAAGCGCTGTACCTCGTTCCTGGCCGACTTCGGGCCGGGCGCTTCTTTTCACCGCGTGCTGCGCGATCAAGCCGAAGCGGTGCCCGGCGCCTGGACGACGCAACTCGTCGAGGACAATCAGATCAAGCGCGTGGTTCTGTGCAGCGGGAAGGTTTACTTCGACCTCATGGAGGCGCGCGACAAGCTCAACGAGGGCCGCATCCAGATCGTGCGCATCGAGCAGCTTTATCCGTTTCCGGAAAACGTCCTGGCTCTCGAGCTGAACCGGTTCCCCAAGGCCGAGATCATCTGGTGTCAGGAAGAGCCGAAGAATCAGGGCGCCTGGACGTTCGTCGCACCCCGTATCGAGCACACGATTGTTCAGTTGGGCGGCAGCGGCGCGCCACGTTATGTTGGAAGGCCGGAATATGCCTCCACCGCGGCCGGTCTCATGAGTCAGCACAATGCCGAACTGAAGGCGTTCCTCGCCGAAGCTTTGACGCTATAACTGGGCGGCGCACCCGATTTGCGGCGGAGATGAGAGATGAGCATCCAGATCAAAGTCCCCGCCATGGGCGAATCCGTCACCGAGGCGACGGTTTCGAAGTGGTTCAAGAAACAGGGCGACGCCGTAAAGCGTGACGAGCCTTTGCTCGAACTGGAGACCGACAAGGTCACGGTGGAAGTGCCGGCGCCGGCCGACGGCTCGATCGAATCCATCTCGGTCGAGGAAGGCGCCACCGTTCAGGTCGGCGCGGTTCTCGGCGCCATCGCGGAAGGCGCCAAAGGCGCCGCCGCGGCGCCCGTGACGGCGAAAACGTCCGCTGCCGCAGCCAAGCCCGCGCCAGCGAAGCCCGCTGCCAAGACCGAAGCGGCGAAACCGGCCGCATCAACGACGTCCGCGCCGATCATGCCGTCAGTCCGCCGCATCGCCGAGGAAAGCGGCGTTGATCCGGGCCGCGTTTCCGGCACAGGGCGCGACGGCCGCGTCAGCAAGGGCGACATGCTCGACGCCTTGGAAGCGCGCGCCGCCGAACGCGCGGTGCGTCCGCAACCCGCTGCAGCGAGCGCCGGGCCGCGCCCGCGCGCCGACCGCGAGGAACGTGTCCAGATGAGCCGCCTGCGCCGCACGATCGCGCTCCGGCTGAAGGAATCGCAGAACACGGCGGCGCAGCTCACGACCTTCAACGAAGTCGATATGAGCCACGTCATCGCCTTGCGCGCCGAGTACAAGGAGAGTTTCGAGAAGAAACACGGCGTGCGCCTGGGCTTCATGGGCTTCTTCGTCAAGGCCTGCATCGCGGCGTTGAAGGAGCTTCCCGACATCAACGGCGAAATCGAAGGCGACGACGTCATCTACAAGAACTACTACGACATCGGCGTCGCGGTTTCGACGGACCGCGGCCTCGTCGTGCCCGTCGTGCGCGATGCGGACAAGCTCTCGCTCGCCCAGATCGAAGCCAAGATTCACGACTACGGGCTGCGCGCGCGCGACAACAAGCTGAAGCTCGACGAACTCATGGGTGGGACGTTCACGATCACCAACGGCGGCGTGTTCGGCTCCTTGATGTCGACGCCGATCCTCAACACGCCGCAATCCGGCATCCTCGGCATGCACAAGATCCAGCCGCGCCCGGTTGCGGAAGGCGACAAGATCGTGATCAAGCCGATGATGTATCTCGCCCTCTCCTACGATCACCGGCTCGTCGACGGCCGCGCCGCCGTGACGTTCCTGGTGCGCGTGAAGGAGAATCTCGAAGATCCGCAGCGTCTGCTGCTGGATATCTGATACCTCGCATCTCCCCCTCCGTTCCGGCCTTTATCCTCTCAGTCACGGACATAGGCTTCCGTGAGAACGCATGTGCGTAACTAGGTACATTAACCAGCCGTTCAGGTTGGGTTCATTCAAACCGTGAAAACATCATCGTCGACGTTTTGGAGATTCGGTCGTGTGTTGGCACCCCATTCACGGAGGTGGTCAACTCGCATAGGAACGGGATGGATGAAATGCTGAACAAGGCGCTTGGAAGTCTTGTTGTCGCGCTGCTCGTCGGCGCTACCGGGCCGTCATTCGCATTTCACAATCACGCGATGGGTGGGAGCCATTTCGGTATGGGCGCCAGCCCCACCGTGGCGTCCCCTGCCATGCCTTCCTCGGCGGTTCCCCACAGCGCGATGCGTGGGCTCCAATCAGGGGGCTTCATGGGCGGCCACCATCATCATCACGGCTTCGACGACGATTTCTTCTTTTTCGCCGATCCGTTCTTCTTCTCCGACGCATTCTTTTTCAGCGATCCCTTCTTCTACTCGTATCCATATCCGTATCCGTATTCCTACGACACCCGTTACGTCCCTGGGCCGGAGCCGACATCAGATCAATTCTGGAACTATTGCCCCGACACCAAGGCCTATTATCCGTATGTAAAGGAGTGTGCTTCGCCGTGGGAAAAGGTCCCCGTCGTCCCACCAGAAGGTCCGCCCACAAAATAAATCGGCGCGCAGAGTCTAGAAGACCCTCTTGTGCTGCCAGTCGCTCCTGAAGGCTCATCCTCGTCATGAACAAACTATTGGTCGCAACGGCCCTTACGGTGACCATTTCAGCGGCTTCTTCGTCGCCGTCGATCGCTCAGGCTGACGACAGGTTCAGCCCAATGGGTGGAGCCTGCCCGAACGCGATGGGCGAGAGTATGCCTGGTCCTGGTACGATGGGCGCAGGGGCGATGGGAACTCGGACATCGCATCTGGCAAGTGTCGTTGCGAATCGTCTGGCGTACCTGAAGGACAACCTCAGGATTACGGCGGCTCAGAACGACGCGTGGAATGGTTACGCGGATGCGCTCACAGGGCGCATCGATGCGATGCAGAGCGCGCGCACAGCGATGATGAACGCAATGAAGGCTGGAACCGCCGTGGATCGCATGAATGCGCGGATCGCCGGCATGCAGGCCATAGTTGACGCGATGAAGACGTCCTCTCCCGCAATCAGCAAGCTCTATGCAGTTCTGACCATCGAGCAGAAAAAGATTGCTGACGAACTGATGGATTGCGGCGCAATGTGATCGCGCGGGCCAAGGTTGGCCGCGTAGTTATCCAACGCTTGCGCGAAATTTCTCCGCGCTCGGCGCGGACTTTGACGCGTCAACTGTTGGATAAGTTCGCCGCTGCGGATTTTTTCGAAGAATTACTGCATAAAAATTGAGGCGGCTCTTGAACCGTCACGGTTCAATCACCAATTCCGCTATATCCCCACGATTGCGCGTACCGACGACGTCATCCGCGATGATAGGGATGACCTGCGAGAATCGTGAGCGCGCGATAAATCTGTTCACTCAGCATCGCGCGCACCAGAAGATGCGGCCAGGTTTGCGGACCGAAGGCAAGGCTGCGTCCAGCGCGTTTCCCCGGCAACGGGGCGAGCCCGTCCGGTCCGCCGATAACGAATGCGAGGTCTTTTGTTCCTGCGTCGCGCAGCGCGCCCAGCATGTCGGCGAAGTCCTCGCTCGTCATGCCTTTGCCCTTCGCGTCGAGAAGAATGATGTGCGCGCCGGCGGGCACGCGCTTGGCGAGCCGCTCGGCTTCGTCGGCCATGCGTTTTCTGACGTCGCGCTCCTTCGAGACGGCGATTTCCTCGCAGACGACCTCGGGGAAGCCCATGCGCTTGCCGAGTTGCGCGGCGCGGCCGAGGAATTCTTCGCTGAGCGGGCTCTCGAGCGTGCCGCGGCCGAAGCCGACCGCGAGGATGTGCAGCCGCATAGTTCAGCCCGCAGCGCGCCCACGTTGCGGTTCCTTGACCGACCACATGCCTTCGAGGTCGTAATAGTCGCGCACTTCGGAGCGGAAGACGTGGACGATGACATCGCCGGCGTCGACCAGAACCCAGTCGCCCTGCTGGGCGCCGTTGATCGGACGCGTGCCGTAACCTGCGTCCTTCAGGCGGCGCGCGAGATGCTCGGCGATGGCGGCAACATGGCGCGAGGACCGACCGGTCGCGATCACCAGCGCGTCGGCGAGCGAAGAGCGGCCTTCGAGGTCGATGACCACGATGTCCTCGGCCTTGTCTTCGTCGAGCGAGATGCGCACCCGATCCAGGAGCGCACGATCGACGGCATCAAGGCTCGCTGTCTTTTTGACGGCAGCTTTTTTGGGAACCGATTTTTTGGTTGAGGTTTTGGCCCGCTTGCTTGCGGACCTGGCTTTGAGGGGCGCTTTACGAACGCCATTGGACTTCAGTGTCAGTGTTCATCCTCCTTCGCGCCGGTATGCGGCACGTAGGTGCAATCTATCACGAGGGTATGACGCCGACCAAGCCCTCGGCGAAACGCTCGGAGGCCCGAATGGCGGTCGAGCTCTGCGTGTTGCGCTTGCCGCCGATGATGGCGATCGCGGGCGCGCGCCGGGCGCAGAGCTTCGCTGTGGTGGGTGCAAGCCCGAAGCGCTGGACCGGCTTGGCATGCAGCGCAGCCAGGATGGTACCGGGACGCTGGATGACGGCGATGGGAACACATTGGGCGAACTCGGCCCAACGGTGCCAGCGCCGAAAGATGTTGAGATTGTCGCTGCCCATGAGCCAGATGAATTTGAGTTGCGGAAAACGCTTTTGCAAAGCCTTCAACGTGTCGAACGAGTAGTGCGTATGAAAATCGTGCTCGATGTCCATGACGATGATCCGCGGATGACGGGCGACCAGTTCGGCGTCGCGGACGCGATCATGCAGCGGCGCCATTCCGGCGACGGGCTTCAGGGGATTCTGCGGCGTGACGAGCCACCAGACGTAATCGAGGCCGAGACGTTTCAGCGCCACTTCGCTGACATGGCGATGACCTTCGTGGGCGGGGTTGAACGAGCCGCCGAGGAGACCGATCCGCAGGCCAGGCGCGACCGGCCCCGGCGGTCTGACCCAGTTGGCACGCTGACGATGCGGCACCGCCTTCACGGCCGCACCTGCCCCGTGCCGCGCACGACGTATTTGAACGTGGTCAGTTGCTCGACGCCGACCGGACCGCGCGCATGCAGCTTGCCGGTGCCGATTCCGATCTCGGCACCCATGCCGAATTCGGCGCCGTCCGCGAACTGCGTGGACGCGTTCCAGAGCACAATCGCCGAGTCGAGCGCGGCGAGAAAATGCTCGGCGACTTTCTGATCGCTGGTAACGATGCTCTCGGTGTGATGCGAGCCGTAGCGCTCGATGTGACGGACGGCGTCGTCGACATCGTCGACGGTCTTTACCGAGATGATGGCGTCGAGAAATTCGGTCGACCAATCGCTTTCGGTAGCCCGAAGCGCCTTCGGGAACGTCGCGCGGATGGCGTCATCGCCACGGATCTCACAACCGGCTTCGGCCAGATCTTTGAGAATGTGAATGCCATGCGACGACACGATGTTGCGATCGAGGAGCAGTGTCTCGGCCGCGCCGCAGACGCCGGTACGCCGCATCTTTGAGTTCAACACGATATCTCGTGCGGTTGCGAGGTTCGCTTTTTCATGGACATAGACATGACACACGCCTTCGAGATGCGCCAACACAGGGACGCGCGCCTCCGCCATCACGCGGCTCGTCAGCTGCTTGCCGCCGCGCGGGATGATCAAGTCGATGGTGCCCTCGAGCCCGGA
>DATLOU010000033.1:0-52530 GCA_035536115.1 Rhizomicrobium sp. | reverse complement strand
CATCTTCTGGATCGCCGCGCCATAAGGCGGGCGCATCATCGCGGTCAAATCACGGCCCGATTGCTGGAACACCGCCTTGGCGTGGCTGAAGGTGCGAAAGCCGTCGATGCCGTGATAGGCGCCCATGCCCGATGGTCCAATGCCGCCGAACGGCAAGTCCTCCATCGACACATGCATCACGACATCGTTCACCGACACGCCACCCGAGGTGGTGCGCGCCAGGACCTCATCCTGCTCTTTCGAGTCCTTGCCGAAATAATAGAGGCCCAAGGGACGCGCATGCGCGTTCACATATCCGATCGCTTCGTTGACGTGCGTGTAGGTCTTCACCGGCAAGAGCGGCCCGAAGATCTCATCTTTCATAATCGCCATGTCGTCTGTCGGATTGAGAACGAGCGTCGGCGGGATCTTGTGGTATGGCTGCTGACGGAAATCCTCCTTCGCAGGATTGAGCTCGACGATCTCGGCGCCCTTCGCCTTCGCATCGTCGAGATAGCCATTGAGCCGGTCGAAATGACGTTGGTTGATGACCGAGGTATAGTCAGGATTGTCCTTCAGCGTCGGGAACATCGCGCTGATGCTCGCTGCCGCCGCGCCGACGAACTCGCCCGCCTTCGCCTGAGGCACCATGACATAGTCCGGCGCCAGGCAGATCTGACCGGCGTTCAACGTTTTGCCCATCATCACGCGCTTCGCCGCCAGAGCCATGTCGGCAGACTCGCCGACGATGACGGGAGACTTGCCGCCGAGCTCGAGCGTCGTCGGCACGAGATTCTCCGCCGCCGCCTTCATCACGTGATAGGCGATCGAAGTCGCACCCGTGAACAACAGGTGATCGAATGGCAGACGCGCGAACGCCGCGCCGACCTCGGCGCCGCCGGGGAACACCGCAACTTCCGTCTCGTCAAAGGCGGTCGCGAACATGCGTGCCATCAACTCGGAGCTGCGCGGGGTGAATTCGCTCGGCTTGATCATTGCGCGGTTGCCCGCGGCGAACACGCCGGCAAGCGGTGTGAAGGTGAGATTCACGGGAAAGTTCCACGGCGAGATAATGCCGATCGTGCCCTTGGGCTGATACTCGACATAGGCTTTCGCACCGAGAAGGCCGAGAATTGCCGGACTGACCTTGCGCTTCTCTCGCTTCATCCATTTGCGCAGATTTTCCTTCGCATGCTTGAGCGGCGCGATGGAACCTGAAACGTCGGTCAGAAGCGTCGCGTGCACGGAGCGGTGACCGAAATCTTCGCGCAATGCCTCTGCGATGGCATCCTTGTGCCCGACCAAGAGGCCGATCGCACGGTCGAGCCATTCGATGCGCATCTCAGCGCTTAGGGGTCCGTCCTTCAGATGGGCCTGGCGCTGCCGCTCCAACACCTCGCGCATTCTTGATGCCGCGTCGGACGCGGAAACAGGCGTGGATTGTGCGACGCTCATGACGCGGCTCCTTGTGGGCAATTCAGCGAGTTAATCAGTCCCGCTGCCGCCCTTCAATGGTGGACAGTTTGCGTTGCGTAACGTTCGCAATACGTCAAGATTTCCCGCTCTTTTCAACAAGCGCGAAGTGCGTATGCTGCGGTGCTGACCAGCGGCGGAGAACACGATGCGCACGGATTTTGATCGAGCCTATGTCACGGCGCATGGCAACGTTGCGGTCCTGACGCTGAACCATCCCGAAGCCATGAACGCGGCCGGTACGAAGCTGGTCAAAGGCGCGGCAGCGGCGTTGAACTTCATCGAGAAGAAGGACAGCGGCTTTCGCGCCATGATCTTGACGGGCGAAGGCCGCGGATTCTGCTCAGGCGCGAACCTGGCAGAGCGCGGCAGCGAAGAGACCGGTGTCGGTCATGCCCTCGAGACCGTCTATCATCCCTTCCTGCGTCGCCTGCGCGATCTCTCGATTCCGTTCGTCACCGCGGTGAACGGTGCCGCGGCCGGCGTCGGCATGAGCATCGCGCTGATGGGCGACCTCGTGATCGCGGCGCGCTCCGCGTATTTCCTGCAGGCCTTCACGCGCATCGGCCTCGTTCCGGACGGCGGCTCGACCTGGCTCTTGCCGCGTTTGATCGGGTTGGCGCGCGCCAAGGAGCTTTCGCTGCTGGCGGAGCGCCTGCCGGCCGAAAAAGCGCTCGAATGGGGACTGATCAACCGTGTCGCCGATGACACCGCGCTGATGGCTGAGGCGCTCAAGCTTGCCGAGCAGCTGGCGAACGGTCCGTCTTCCTTGACGGTGACCCGCGGTCTCTATTGGCAGAGCCCGCTCAATACGTATGAAGAGCAGCTTGATCTGGAACGCATCAGCCAGGAGCGCGCCGGCCGGACAGAAGATTTCATGGAAGGTGTAAGCGCCTTTCTGCAAAAGCGGCAGGCGAAGTTCAAAGGGAAATAGAACGGCACCCTTAGCTTTGTCGTTGCTCGCGCGTCCGTGATTTGCTAGCCGACCCCATCTGCTGACCTACTTCGCCGGGCACGTTGCGCGGGCGTTCCGGTGCGTCTGCGTCGCGTCGCCGGGGGCACATTTCAGATTCCAAGGAGGCCACATTGCTTCGTCCGAATTTCGCGCTTGTCGCCACAGTTCTGCTCATCGCGGCTCCAACGGATGTGCTTGCAGCGTCTCCAGGCCATGCCGCTGTGCAGCCGTGGGGAGTCGAGCTGTCCTACATCGACAAAACGGTGAAGCCCGGCGACGACTTCTTTCTCTATGCCAACGGCAATTGGGTGAAGCACGACGTCATCCCCCCGGATCGCACCTATTCCGGCGTGAATCTGGAGCTCGACAAGGAAAACGAAGCGCGCCTGAAGGGCCTGGTGGCCGAACTCGCCGCTTCGCCGGACGCCAACCTGAGCGCTGAAGGACGGAAGTTGCGCGACCTCTACTCTGCGTACATGGACACCAAGCAGATCGAAGCGAACGGTCTCAAGCCGGTGGAGAAGGACCTTGCCAAGATTGCCGGCCTTAAATCCTTGAGCGACGTCGCGCATGCGATCGGCGATCCCTCGCTTGGCCTCGACGGGCCCTTCTCGCTCTCCTTCGGAGTCGATGACAAGAATTCGGATCTCTACTCCGTCAATCTGGGTCAGTCAGGCCTCGGCATGCCCGA
Source organism: Rhizomicrobium sp. (assembly GCA_035536115.1). GTDB lineage: Bacteria > Pseudomonadota > Alphaproteobacteria > Micropepsales > Micropepsaceae > Rhizomicrobium. The sequence goes on along the minus strand of DATLOU010000033.1, from coordinate 49,432 downwards.
TCGCGACTATTATCTGAAGAGCGACAAGGACATCGTCACCACGCGCGAAGCATATAAGAAGTATGTCGAGCAGATGCTCGCCATCGCCGGTGTCAAGGATGCCGCGGCGCGCGCTGAAAAGGTCTATGCGCTCGAACTGGCCATGGCGAAGGTCAGTTGGCCGGTTGCGGATCGGCGCGATGCCGACAAGATCTACAATCCGATGGCGTTCGCACAGCTGAAAGAGCTCGCTCCCGGCTACGATTGGAGCGCGATGTTCGCCGCAGCCGGCGTTTCGCCGACCTCGCCCAGCGGCGAGCGCAAGGTCATCGTCGCGGAGAAGTCCGCCTTCTCGAACCTCGCAAAAGTGTTCGCCGAGACGCCGATCGATGTGTGGCGGGACTATCTGACTGTGCGTTATCTGCACACCTGGTCGGCGTTTTTGCCCAAAAAGGTGGACGACACCGATTTCGCCTTCTACGGCAAGGCGCTGAACGGCAAGACGGCGCAGCTCGACAGGACCATCCGCGGCATCCAATTTCTGGATGGGGCGATGGGCGAAGCGCTGGGCAAGCTCTACGTTGCCAAGTATTTTCCGCCCGAGGCGAAGGCGAAGGCGCTGGCGCTTGTCCGCAACCTTCTCAAAGCCTATGACGCCGATATCCGAATGCTGGCCTGGATGACGCCGCCCACGCGGGCAAAGGCGCTCGAAAAGCTTCACGCCATGGCGTTGAAGATCGGCTATCCCGACAAGTTCCGCGACTACTCCGCGCTATCCGTCGATCGCGCCAATCTGGTCGGCAGCGTCAAGAACGCCAATGTTTTCGAGTGGAATCGGCAACTTCGCCGCATCGATGGTCCCGTCGATCGCGCCGAATGGGGCATGACGCCATCGACCAACAACGCCTATGACAATTTCAATTTCAACGAGATCGTCTTTCCGGCCGGCATTCTGCAACCGCCTTATTTCGATTCCAACGCCGACGATGCGGTGAACTACGGCGAGATCGGCGCCACGATCGGACACGAGATCAGCCACGCCTTCGATGATCAGGGTTCCAAGTACAATCCGCGCGGTAATCTGCAGAACTGGTTCACGCCGGACGATCTGAAGAACTTCAAGGAACGCGGCAACGCCATCGCGGCGCAGTACGACCAGTATCAACCGCTGCCGGGTTTGCACCTCAATGGCCGGCTGACGCTTGGCGAAAACATCGCGGACATCGCCGGCCTGGTGATCGCGCTGAAGGCCTATCATATTTCCCTTGGCGGCAAACCGGCACCCGTGCTGAACGGACTGACCGGCGACCAGCGGTTCTACATCGCCTATGCGCAGAGCTGGCGCGAACGACATCGCGACGGCGCCGTGCGCGCGCAGGTGCTTTCCAATCCGCACAGCACGTCCGAATTCCGCGTCAATGGCGTCGTGCGCAATACGGACGCGTGGTACGCCGCTTTCAACGTCAAGCCCGGCGACAAATTCTATCTTCCACCGGAGAAACGCGTTCCGGTCTGGTAACAGCAGCACAGCGGGATCCGACATGATGAAGACCCTTTGTCTCGGCGCAGTGACACTTTTTGCCTCGCTGTCCATCGCGCTTGCCGCGCCGGCAGGCAAACCTGCATTCGGCGCCTGGGGCATCGACCTCTCCGGCATGGATAAGAGCGTCAAGCCGGGAGACGATTTCTTCCTCTACGCCAATGGCGCATGGGTGAGTCGCGCCGAAATTCCTGCCGACCGCACCAGCATAGGGTCGTTCCAGAATCTGCAGATCCTGAGCGAAAATCGCATGAAGGAATTGGTCGACGAACTCGAAGCGCGCGATCGCGCGACCCTCAACCCCGAAGAAAAGCAACTTCGCGACCTCTACGATGCATTCACCGATACGAAGCAGATCGAGACGCGCGGCCTCAAGCCGATAAAGTCCGATCTGGCGCGCATCGCCGCGATCAAAACGACGGAAGACGTCGCGATATTGATGGGCGATCCCGCCTTTCCCGGCGGCAGCATCATCGCGAGCGGCATCATTCCGGATGCCAAGAACTCGAATGCCTATGTCGTCATGGCGGCACAGTCCGGTCTCGGCCTGCCCGATCGCGACTACTATTTACGCGACGATCCCGCACTCGCCGCCACGCGCGACGCTTACAAGAAATATCTTGCCGGCATGCTGACGCTGCTTGGTGAGACGAACGCCGAAGCGCGTGCTGCCGCCGTCTTCGCCCTGGAAACCGAAATCGCGCGCGCGCATTGGCCGGTCGCGGACAAGCGCAACGCCGACAAGACCTACAATCCCATGACGGTCAAGGAATTGGTGACGTTTGCGCCGGGCTTCGCTTGGGAAGCTTTCTTCAGGGCTCAGGGGATCGACGCCACGCGCAAGATCATCGTGCGCGAAAACACCGCCTTTCCGCCCTTGGCGAGCCTCTTTGCCAAGACCCCGGTCGAAGTCTGGCGTGACTATTTGCGACTACACTATGTGCACAACATGGCGCCATATCTGCCCAAGGCGATCGACGACGCCAACTTCGCATTCTACGGCAACACCCTTGGTGGACAGGCCGAACAGCTGCCGCGCGCGACGCGTGCGGTGCGGCTGCTCGATGCGACACTGCCCCATCCCTTTGGCAAGCTCTATGTCGCCAAGTATTTTCCGCCCGCAACGAGGGCCAAGGCCGAGCAACTGGTCGCCAATCTGCTTAAAGCCTATGACGTCGACATTCGCACCATCACCTGGATGTCGCCGGTCACGCGGCAGAAGGCTCTCGACAAGCTACACGCCTTCACGCCGCATATCGGCTACCCCGACGCGTGGCGGGACTATTCCGGCCTCGTGATCAAGCGAGATGATCTGATCGGCAACATCGAACGTTCTAATCAGTTCGAGTGGAACTACAATCTCGCGCGCATCGACAAGCCCGTCGACCGCAATGAGTGGGGCATGACGCCTTCGACGATCAACGCGTACTATACCCAGCTCTTCAACTCGATCTTCTTCCCGGCAGCGATCTTGCAGCCGCCCTTCTTCGATCCCAACGCCGACGATGCGGTGAACTATGGCGGCATCGGCGCGGTGATCGGCCACGAAATCAGCCACGGATTCGACGATCAGGGCAGCAAGTATACCGGCGCCGGCACGCTGGAAAGCTGGTGGAGGCCGGACGACCGCAAGGCCTTCGATGCGCGCACCGAGATGCTCGGGGCGCAATTCGACTCCTATGAAGGCGTGCCTGGGCTGCACGTCAACGGCAAGCTCACGATGGGCGAGAATATCGGCGACTTGTCGGGCATCTCCATCGCGCTCAAGGCTTATCATGCCTCGCTCGGCGGCAAGAAAGCGCCGGTGCTCGATGGCCTGACAGGAGACCAGCGCTTCTTCCTCGCCTTCGCACAGATCTGGCGCGCGAAATATCGCGACAATCAGATGCGCCAGCAGGTCTTGTCGAATCCGCACAGTCCGCCGCATTTCCGGGTCGACGGCTCAACCCGCAACATCGATGCCTGGTATGAAGCGTTCGACGTGAAGCCGGGCGACAAGATGTACCTGCCGCCGGACCAGCGGGTCAGACTGTGGTAACCGTGGTCTAGCGCAGCGTCGACTTCTTTGTCGTCTTGAGCGCTTGTCTCGCGCGTTTGGTTGCGCGCGCCAGCGCGCTGGGCGACTTGAGCGCCGCCGCACGCGCGCGCCGCGCCCAGCGCACAAGTTCCTCCGGCTCGTCGTAAAGGCGCTCGGGTAGAGAATAATAAGAGGTGACGATGAGTTCGCCGTTCGCCTTCGTGAAGGTGAACGGCTTTCCCCCGCCATCGCGGTAATGGGCCACGGTCACTTCATCGGCGCGAAAGTGAATACGCTCGTCGATCACAAATCCGAGCAGGACCCCGTCGGCCATGATGCCGTCGAGGCCGAAAACACGCTTGGTCGAAAACTTGCCGACTGGTCCCAGAAGCTCCGCCAGATAATCGCGATAAGCGGCGCTCAGAGCCACGAAAACGCTCCGCTGGATCAGTGCGCGTCTTTCGCCGGCGCGATGGACACGCTTTCGCCGCAGCCGCAGGCTGCCGTCTGGTTCGGATTGTTGAACACGAACCGCGCGCCGAGTTTTTCGGTGACGAAGTCCATTTCCGTGCCAATAAGAAAGAGAATCGCCTTGGGCTCGATGTAGATCTTGACGCCCTTGTCCTCGACCACTTCGTCGAGCGGCTTCACCTCTTCGGCATAGTCCATCGTGTAGGCCATACCCGCGCAGCCGCCATTGGTCACGCCGACGCGCACGCCCTGATACTTCCCGTCCGCCTCGGCCATGATGTCGCGAATGCGCTGGGCTGCCGCGTCCGTCAGCTTGATCGGCTTGGGGCGCTCGCGGCGCGGCTTTGCTGTGTTCGTCGTGGTCTGCATCAGTACATGTTCAGTTCGAGTTTCGCTTCTTCGCTCATGCGCTCCGGTGTCCAGGGCGGATCGAACGTCATATTGACGGTCACTTCGCCGATGCCTTCGACGCCTTCCAGCGCACCCTTCACCATTCCCGGCATTTCGCCGGCGACCGGGCAACCGGGCGCCGTCAGAGTCATATCGACTGTGACATCCTTGTTGTCCGCGACATCCACCTTATAGATAAGACCGAGTTCATAGATGTCTACCGGGATTTCCGGGTCGTAAACGGTCTTGAGCGCGCTGACCAATTTGCGCGTGAAATCCTCGAGTTCCTCGGCACTTAGCGCGGAACCCATGGCGTTGATTTCGGCCCTGACTGGTTCGGCGTTCATTCCGTCTTGGCGGCTCCACCGCCCTCCAATGCTGACTTCATCGTGTGCCAGGCAAGTGTCGCGCACTTCACACGCATGGGAAACGCGCTGACCCCGGCCATGACGTCCAATTTCTCCCGGTCTTCGCCGTTCAAATCGCGGACTTCTTCTCCCTTCACCAGGTTGAGAAATCCGCCCATCAGTTTTTCGGCTTCGGCCACCGTGCGACCGACGATCATGTCCGCCATCAAGGACGCCGAGGCCTGACTGATCGCGCATCCCCTGCCCTCGAACTTGATGTCCGCGATGCGGTCGTCTTGTCCGACGATCAGATAAATCGTGACCCGGTCGCCGCACAAGGGATTGTAACCCTGCGCGGTGTTGGTTGCACGCTCCAGTTTTCCGAAGCGGCGCGGATGGCGCGAGTGATCGAGGATCACTTCCTGATACAGTTCGCGCAGTGAATCGTCCATGACCTAACCCAAAATCTTTCGTGCCTTGGCGAGCGCCTCGATCATCACATCCACTTCGGCGCGCGTGTTGTAGAGAGCGAACGAAGCGCGCGTCGTCGACATGACGCCAAAGCGCTCCATCAACGGTTGTGCACAGTGATGGCCGGCGCGCACCGCAACGCCTTCTCTGTCCAATATGGTGGCGAGATCGTGCGCATGCATCCCCTCAGCCTCGAACGAGAGGATCGAGGCCTTGCCCGGCGCATCGCCGATGACGCGCAGCCAGTTGAATTGCCGCACGGCTTCGCGCGCATACATCAGCAGGTCATGCTCATGCGCCTTGACGGCGGCGCGATCGAAGGAAGCGAGATAGTCGAGTGCCGCCTCCAGCCCGACGCTTTCGATGATGGGCGGCGTGCCGGCCTCGAAACGCGCCGGCGGATCGGCGTAGGTCACCAGATCGCGCGTGACTTCCTGGATCATCTCGCCGCCGCCGTTGAACGGGCGCATGGTCTTGAAATGCGCCGCCTTGCCATAGAGAACACCGATCCCGGTCGGGCCGTAGAGCTTGTGACCGGTCAAGGCGTAAAAATCGACATCGAGGTCGTGGACGTCCACGACCTCATGCACCGCGCCCTGGCAACCATCCACCAGCACCGGCACACCCTTGGCGTGGGCGCGCGCCACAATGTCCTTCAGCGGCGTCACTGTGCCCAGAACGTTGGAAATATGCGTCAGCGCGACCAATTTCGTTTTGGGGCCGATGGCGGCGTCCAGCGCCTCAGGATCGAGCGAGCCGTCATCGCGCACGTCGACCCAGCGCAGGACTGCGCCGTTGCGTTCGCGCAGAAAGTGCCACGGCACGATGTTCGAATGATGCTCCATCACCGTCAGCACGATCTCGTCGCCGGCCGCAATGCGCGGCATCAGATAGGAATAAGCCACGAGGTTGATCGCCTCGGTGCCGCCCTTCGTAAAGACAATCTCTTCGTGCGCCGCGGCGTTCAGGAATTTGCGCACCGTCTCGCGCGCCGCTTCGTAGCGCTCGGTCGCCGCAGCCGAGAGATAGTGCACGCCTCTGTGCACATTGGCGTATTCGCTGGCGGCGAAGTTGCGCATGGTGTCGAGCACCTGACGCGGCTTCTGCGCGGAGGCGGCGTTGTCGAGATAGACGAGCGGCTTGGCGTAGACTTTCTTCGCCAGAATCTCGAAATCATCGCGCGCCGCGACGGGATCGAAGGCCGGCTGAATGCTGGATTGAGCGGTCATAGCGCGCTCACCATGGCTCGCGGCAATGCGTCTTCGACCGACTGCCAGAGAGTGGCGCGGATGGCTTCGTCCGCGACGTCATCGACCGCTTCTCGCAGAAACGCGCGCAGCAGCATGTTGCGCGCTTCCTGCTCCGGAATTCCGCGTGCTCGGAGATAGAACAGGGAATCCGCGTCCAAATCGCCGACCGCCGCGCCATGCGCGCATTTAACGTCATCGGCGAAGATTTCAAGCTCAGGCTTCAGGTCGGCTTCCGCGCGCTCGCCGAGCAGAAGTGCCTTCGCAGTTTGGCGGCTGTCCGATTTGTCGGCGCCCTTGGCGACCGTGATTTTGCCCTGGTAAACCGCACGGCTCTTGCCGCCCGCGACGTGCTTGAAAAGTTGCGTGGATTGGGTTTCACCCGCTGCATGATAGACATGCGTCGTCACGTCGGCGTGCAATGACCCGCCGAGCACGCTCACACCGGAGAGTTCGGCGTTCGCTCCCAACTCCTTGAGGGTCATGCGCAGTGTGAGACGCGACAGTTCCGCGCCGCCGGTGAAGAGGTGTGCACGATAAAGGCCGCCGCGTGCCACGCGAACGGCGACGTCCTCGATCTGAACATTGTTGGGCGCGGCCTGTGCCAGCCGGACATGAGTCAATCTGGCGTTCGCGCCGACAACGATCTCGACGCCCGTATTCCGGAAGGCGCCGGCCGCCGACTGTTGTTCGATCAGTGTCAGTCCGGCGCCGTCCTCCAGAACGACCAATGCACGAACATGACCGTTTGCAGATAGACCGACCCGCACCGCTTCGGTGACAACCGCATTGCGTGCCACGTGAAGCGCAAAACCTCCCTCTGCCAAGGCGAGCGAGGCCGCGGGCACGGTTTCCGCAGCCGCCGCCTTTCCGAAGTGCGCCCGCACCCACTCCGGTGCCGCCGAAAGGTCTGCGAGATCGAACAGCGTCACGCCGGTCGGCACATTCTCGATCGACCATGCGGCCGTCGCGGCAATCGAGTCATTTGCCGGCTCGAGCGCCGTTTTCAGGTCGGAGTATTTCCACTCTTCGATGCGCCGGTGCGGAACGCCTTGCGTACGCAGCGTCGCCACCGCGTCGGCGCGGCGTTGGCTGAGCCAATCCGGCAGCGAGCGCGCGTCGACTGCATCGGCGAAAATGTTCGGGACCGGAGCGTTCATGCCGCCTTCCCTGCAATATGCTCGTAACCCTTGGCTTCGAGCTCATGCGCCAGTTCCTTGCCGCCCTCCGCCACGATCTTCCCTTGCGCCAGAACGTGAATGCGATCGGGCACGACGTAGTTCAGAAGGCGCTGATAATGCGTGATGACGAGCATGGCCCGGCTCGGCGAGCGCAGCGCATTCACGCCTTCCGCGACCAGCTTTAGAGCATCGATGTCGAGGCCGGAATCGGTTTCGTCGAGGACGGCGAGCTTGGGTTCGAACAGCGCCATCTGGAGAATCTCCAGACGCTTCTTTTCGCCGCCTGAGAAACCGACGTTGAGCGCACGCTTCAACATGTCTTCGCTGACTTTGAGCGCCTCGGCCTTCTTGCGCACGAACTTGAGCACGCTCATTGCGTCGAGCTCCTTCTCGCCACGGGCGCGATGTTGCGCGTTGAGCGCGGTCTTGAGAAACGTCAGCGTCGTGACACCGGGGATCTCGACCGGATATTGCATGGCGAGGAACAGACCTTTGGCCGCCCGCTCTTCCGGTGCCAGCGTGTTCAGATCTTCGCCGCGATAGGTGACGGAGCCCTGCGTGATGTCGTAGCCAGTGCGGCCCGCCAGAAGATAGGCGAGAGTCGATTTGCCCGAGCCGTTCGGACCCATGATGGCATGCACCTCGCCGGCCGCAATCGAGAGCGTCAGGCCCTTGAGGATTTCCTTGCCGCCGACGGCAACGTGAAGGTTCTTGATGTCGAGCATGATCAACCCACACTGCCTTCCAGAGAAATGCCGACCAACTTCTGCGCCTCGACTGCAAATTCCATCGGCAGTTGCTGCAGAACTTCCTTGCAAAATCCGTTGACGATGAGTGCGACCGCTTCTTCCTGCCCGATGCCGCGCTGCAGGCAATAGAAGAGCTGGTCGTCGGCGATCTTCGACGTGGTCGCCTCGTGCTCGATCCTGGCGCTTGGATTGCGCGCCTCGATATAAGGCACGGTGTGAGCGCCGCATTTCGCGCCAATCAGAAGCGAGTCGCATTGCGTGTAGTTGCGCGCGTTCGCTGCCTTCGGGTGAACACTGACGAGACCGCGGTAGGTGTTGTTTGCCTGGCCGGCGCTGATGCCCTTGGAAATGATGCGGCTGCGCGTGTTCTTGCCGAGATGGATCATCTTGGTTCCGGTGTCGGCCTGCTGAAAGTTGTTGGCGATGGCGATGGAGAAGAACTCTCCCACCGTGTCGTCGCCGCGCAGGATACAGCTCGGATATTTCCAGGTGATCGCCGAGCCGGTCTCGACCTGGGTCCAGGAAATCTTGGAACGGTCGCCGCGGCAATCGCCGCGCTTGGTCACGAAATTGTAGATGCCGCCGAGTCCGTTCTCGTCGCCTGGATACCAGTTCTGCACCGTCGAATATTTGATCTCCGCACCTTCAAGCGCGACGAGTTCGACCACCGCCGCATGCAGTTGGTTCTCGTCGCGCTTGGGCGCGGTGCAACCCTCGAGATAGCTGACATACGAGCCCTCATCGGCGACGATCAGAGTCCGTTCGAACTGCCCAGTCTCGCTGGCATTGATGCGGAAATAGGTCGAAAGCTCCATCGGGCAGCGCACGCCCTTGGGCACATAGACGAAGGTGCCGTCGGAGAAGACCGCCGAATTCAGCGTCGCGAAGAAATTGTCCGTCACCGGAACGACCGTGCCGAGATATTTTTTCACGAGTTCGGGATAGTCGCGGATCGCCTCCGAGATCGGGCAGAAGATCACACCGGCCTCGTTCAGCTTCGCCTTGAACGTCGTCGCAACCGAAACGGAGTCGAACACCGCGTCGACGGCAACGCCGGCCAGGGCCATTTGTTCGTGCAGGGGAATGCCAAGCTTGTTGTAGGTCTCAAGCAGCTTGGGATCGACTTCGTCCAGGCTCTGTTTCTTGGGCGTGTTCTTCGGCGCCGCGTAGTAATAGGCGTTTTGGTAATCGATCTTCTGGTAATGGACGCGCGCCCAGGTCGGTTCGCGCATTTGTTGCCAGCGCGCGAACGCGCCAAGGCGCCACTGCAGCATCCAATCCGGCTCGTCCTTCTTGGCAGAGATGTAGCGCACCGTCTCCTCGGAAAGTCCCTTGGGCGCGCGCTCCATCTCGATGTCGGTGACGAAACCGTACTTGTACTTCTCGCCGAGTTCGGCGACCTGCTTTTTGGTGTCACGGGCTGCGGATGACATGGGCTTGCTCATGCGGCGGCGCGTGAGCGGACACGCGATTGAAGTTGAGAGATGGCGGAAATGGCCGCGTCGACATCCTGATCGGTCGAATTCCAGCCGAAGCTGACGCGCAAGGCCGAGCGCGCGATGGATTCCGGCACGCTCATCGCGTGCAGGACGTGCGAGGGCTTGACCTTGCCCGACGAGCAGGCGGAGCCGGAACTGACCATCACGCCCTCAAGATCGAGCGCCATGACGGCGGTTTCAGCGCCGACAGCGGGCAGCGCAAAATTGGACGTGTTCGGAAGCCGCGTCGTCTTTTCGCCGAAGATCACCACGTCGGGCACGGCGGAGCGCAATTCGGCTTCGAACCGGTCGCGCAGCGCGGCCGGCAAAGGTGTGGCGACCTTCGCCGCGGCGCCAAATCCGGCGATGCCCGCAACATTTTCCGTACCGGCGCGATGGCCGCGTTCCTGTCCGCCGCCACGCATTGTCGCAGCGAGCGGAGCGCCTTCTCTCACGACCAACGCTCCAACGCCCTGGGGCCCGCCGAGCTTGTGCGCGGACAGCGAAACATAGTCGGCCGTCGAAGCGGCAAAAGGAATCTTTCCGATTGCCTGCACCGCATCCACGAGAAGGTACCCTTCATGCTCTTTCAGGAGCGCAACGACGTCCGCGATCGGCTGCACCACGCCCGTCTCGTTGTTCGCCGCCATCACGGCGACAAGCGCGCGCCCCTTGCCTTCACGCAGAAGCGCGCGCAGCGCATCGAGATCGACGACCCCGTCTGAAGTGACGGGAATGGTTTCTAGTCGTAGGCCTGGCGCGCGTTCCGCCAGCGCTGCGGCATTGGCGAGCACGCTGTCATGCTCAATCGCCGAAACGAACAGCCGGGTGATACGCGTCCCCGCTTCCATTGCGCCCTGCGCCGCGCCCCAGAGCGCAAGCGCATTTGCCTCGGTTCCGCCGCTCGTGAACACCACGTCCTGAGCCCGAGCGCCAGCTAATGCGGCGACAGCCTCACGCGCCTGTTCGACTTCGGCCCGCGCAGCACGACCTTGTCCGTGTACGGATGAAGGATTGCCGCCGATCGCCAAGGCGCGCTCCATCGCGGCGCGGGACTCGGCGCGCAGTGGCGACGTCGCATTGTGATCCAGATATGGCATAGCCGTTGAACGGACGCTCAGGCCGCTTCGCGCGGTTCGCTGTTGTTGGCCGCGGCGCAAGGCTGGGTGCGGCCAAGCACGCGTTTCTCGACGACGTCGGCCAGTGAGACGGACGAAAGAAAAACCTGGATCTGGCGACCGAGTTCCTCCCACAGGTCATGTGTCACGCAGCGCGCGCCCTGCGAGGTGCAGCCTTTGGCGCTTCCGGGTTTGCAACGTGTGGCCGCGATCGGTTCGTCAACGGCCAGGATGACATCTGCGATGCGAAGTTCGCTCGCCGCGCGGCTCAGACGATAGCCGCCGCCTGGTCCGCGCACGCTTTTCACCAGCCCGCCACGCCTGAGCTTGGCGAAGAGCTGCTCCAGATAGGACAGTGAGATTTCCTGGCGCTGCGCAATGTCGGCAAGCGAGACCGGGCGATTTCCAGCTTCATGCTGGGCGAGATCCGCCATCGCCATGACCGCATAACGTCCTTTGGTGCTGAGGCGCATATCACTATCTCCTTGTCGCGGCGCGTTTTGCCTTGCTTTTCGGGGGTCTAGTCGGTGTATGAACAGACCCTGCAGCCCGGCGCGCTTGGAATTCTGGCATGTCGGATATAGGTTTTCCTACTACCACGGTCAAGTATTCGCGTGACGCACCCCCAGAGATACATTAAGTTCCTGCAATCATTGGAACTTTGTGGATCATTTCCGATGGAAATATCCCAGCTCCACTCTATACGAATCCCGCAATCCTGCCCCGCGCGCGGGGAAAGCCGGACACCCCATGCCTGACATCATCCTGCCAGGGTCCGCGGGTCGGATCGAAGTGCGCTACCAGCGCCAGAAACCGCCGGGGGCGCCGATGGCGCTTGTGCTTCATCCGCACCCCCAGTTCGGCGGAACGATGAACAACCCGCTCGTCTATGACCTGTTCCACATGTTCCACAACCAGGGCTGCACGACCGTGCGCTTCAACTTCCGCGGCGTCGGACGGAGCCAAGGCACATTCGATTCGGGCGCCGGTGAACTTTCCGACGCGGCCGCCGTGCTCGACTGGATGAATACGCTATATCCCAATCCGTCAAACGTCTGGGTTTGCGGAATATCGTTCGGCGCCTGGATCGGGATGCAGCTCTTGATGCGCCGGCCGGAGATCACGGGTTTCGTCTCGATTGCGCCGCCGGCGAGCATGTACGATTTTTCGTTTCTTGCGCCCTGCCCGGCTTCGGGACTCATCGTGCACGGCACCAAGGATCAAGTCGTTCCCGAGCCCGATGTCCAAAAACTCGTCGACCGGCTGACCGCGCAGAAGGGCATCAAGATCACCTACGAGAAAATCGAAGGCGCCAATCACTTCTTCGACAAGCATGAAGGTGAAGTCGTCGAGACGGTGGAACACTATGTCCACAACATGATGAGCAAGCCGCGCGAAGGGCGTTGACCGCCGCTGTTGCTAGCGCAGTCCCACATTGCGCATCATCATCTCGATCAGAGCCGCCTCGGTGTGGTGGCCGTCGAGTTGTGCGCTGTCCTTGAGTGTCTTCAGGTCGTGCACCAGCTGACCCTTGGGAACGCCCATATCGATCACCGTGCTCAGCAAGACGCGCACGATGCCGGTCAATGCGCGCTCATAGTCGGTCATAGGACGATCTGCATACGGAGCGTTCATCCCGACCCTCCTCTATGTCTGCAGCGTCATCATCGTCGCGGTTTGGTTTAAAAACCGTTTCACGGGTGCCTAAAGAATTCGCAATGCGTTGATTTTTCTGCACTGCGCTATTTCGCGCGGTTCAGCGTGCCCCCGGACAGCGGGCGCGCGACACCTGTGGTTGTGGGGAGGCTCAAGGGTAGACCCTTCAGCGAGCGAACGGCGAGGTAGGCAAACGCCTCCGCCTCGACGAAATCGCCGTTCCAGCCCACGCCTTCGGCAGGAAGAACGGGAACTTCGAGACGCTTGTGCAACTCATCCATCAGCGTCTGGTTGTGCCGCCCCCCGCCGCACACGATCCAAGTCGCTGCACCGCGGGGAAAGTGCTCGCGCGACTTTGCGATGGCGGCAGCGGTGAACGCCGTGAGCGTAGCTGCGCCGTCCTTTGGGCTCAGTCCCGCGACGGCAGCAAAGCCGAAATCCATGCGGTCAAGAGATTTCGGCGGCCTGCGGCCAAAGAAGTCATCGTCGAGCATGCGCTGGAGAATCCGGTCGTCGACGGTACCGGTTCTTGCCAGTGCTCCGGACTCGTCGATCGGATTTCCTGTGTTGCGCAGCACCCAGTCGTCGATCGGCGCATTGCCAGGTCCGGTGTCGAACGCGAGGATCACCTCGCCGTCGACATAAGTGACATTCGCCACGCCGCCGATATTCACGATCACGACCGGCGAAGACACTCCCTTCTTCTGGTGCACGAGAGCGGCGTGATAGAGCGGCGCGAGAGGTGCCCCTTGTCCACCCGCGAGCACATCCGCTGAGCGAAAATCGTTGACGACGTCGATCCCAGACAGTCTTGCGAGCAAGGCGCCATCGCCGATCTGCCAGGTCCGGCGCTCTTCCGGGCGGTGCAGAATCGTCTGACCGTGAAAGCCGATCAGCGCGACGTCGCGAGGGGAAAATCCCGCCTTGCGCAAGAGCAGGGTCACGGCATCGGCGTGCGCCTCGGTGACGCGACGCTCGGCATTGCGAATCGGATAGGGCACCGCTGCGCCTTTAGCCACGGTGCGGGCGTCCTCCAGCGCGGCGCGCAGCGTTTGGCGCGTTTCGGCGTCATAGCTCACGCCCAGCGCCGTGCCCGGCACGGCCAGATCGACACCGTCCGTTTCGACAAGGGCGGCATCGATGCCGTCCAGCGACGTGCCGCTCATCAGGCCGATGACTTTAAGGATTTCGGCCATTCGTGTTACACACCCGACCCCTTTGCAACCAAGTTACACCATGCCCGCCGCGCCCGCATTCCGCTCCCAGTTCCTGCGCACTTTCGTGGAGCGCGGCGCTTATTTCGATTGCTCGGCTCCAGACGATCTCGATCGCCTTTTCGAAAAGGAGCGCGTAACGGCCTATATCGGTTTCGACTGCACGGCCAGCAGTATGCATATCGGAAACCTCGTGCAGTTGATGACATTGCGTCGCCTGCAACAGGCGGGGCACCGCCCGATCGTTCTGATGGGCGGCGGAACGACAAAACTCGGCGATCCGTCTGGACGCGACGAGGTGCGCAAAATCCTCACGCCGGAGCAGATCGAGAACAACAAGAAGAGCATGGTCGCCGGAATCAGTCACCTTTTGAAATTCGGCGACGGGCCAAGCGATGCCATCATGGTCGACAATGCGGATTGGCTCGACCAGCTGGAATACATCGCCTTCCTGCGCGACATCGGCCGCCACTTCTCGGTCAATCGAATGCTGACGATGGAAAGTGTCAAGATCAGGCTCGATCGCGAGCAGCCGCTCTCCTTCCTCGAGTTCAACTACATGGTGTGCCAGGCTTACGATTTCGTCGAACTCTACAAACGCTATGGCTGCAGGCTGCAGTCCTGCGGGAGCGACCAGTGGGGCAATGTCGTGTCCGGCATCGACCTTGGGCGGCGCGTCGAAAGCGTTCAGCTCTTCGGCCTGTCGACGCCGCTCATCACCACGTCTTCCGGCGCGAAGATGGGCAAGAGCGTGTCGGGAGCCGTGTGGCTGAACCATGATATGCTGAGCGCCTATGACTACTGGCAATTCTGGCGCAACGCCGAGGACGGAGATGTCGGCCGCTTCATGCGTCTCTTCACCGATCTTCCGATGGCGGAAATCGCGCGACTGGAAAAGCTCGAAGGCGCGGAACTGAACGAAGCCAAGAAAATCCTCGCCACGGAAGCAACCGCTGTCCTGCATGGTCGCAGCGCCGCCGAAGCCGCGAGCGAGACGGCGCGCAAGACGTTCGAAGAGGGTAAAGCCTCCGAGGACCTGCCCATTAAGACGATTGATCGGGATCCCGCTCAGCCGATGGGCCGAAGCAATACGGCATTCATCGTTGCCTCGGGTATCGCAAGGTCGAATTCCGACGCCAGAAACAAGATCAGGGAAGGCGTATCCATCAATGGACGCGTCGTGACCGATCCAAATGAGATCGTGCGATGGGACAGCGCAGACCCGAAAACAGGCGCCTTCCTCGTCGAGCACGGCAAGAAAAAGAAGGTTTGGGTCAAACCCAAATAGATCTCGGAGTTACTGGCCCTTTGGTGCTGGCGTCGACGGTGCTGGGGTTGCCTGCGTCGTCGGAGGCTTCGCATTCGAGGGCGCGTTCGCCGCGTTCGGCATCCGGCCTTCGAAAATCCGTCTGAGGATGCCTGGCGTCACCAACGAGAGCGGATTGACGCTGATGTGAGGTTCGTCGGCATTGCCACTCAGCGTGTAGGTCATCCCGATGATGCCCTCGCCCGGCTTGGAGACGAGCAAGTTGCCAAGCAACGGAATGTAGCCAAGCACGCTGTTGATTCCGAACAGCGGCACCAGCGTACCCTTGACCGAAAGTTCGTTCTTGGGCCGGTCGAGATAGCCTTCGGCGCTGACGCCAATCGCGGGACCCGTGGCGCGCGCATCGTTGATCGCGAGCACGCCATTGCGCGCCACGAACGGAACGCGCAGCTCGTCGATCGCGATACCCTGACCGGCCAGAAGATTGCTGAAACCGATGAGCGATCCGGCACTGAACAGCCGCGCCAGGAAGGGTTGGTTGAGCAGACGAAAATCCTTCAATTTCATCATGCCCTGAAAATCGTTCGGCGGATCCTCGTTCGCCGGATTGGCGGCAGGGCCGTGCAGCATGACCTGCAGGTCGAGCTTACCGCCCTTGATGCTGTTGAACCCGAACAGGCCGCGCGCCAAGACGCCGACGTCGTTCGATACAAAACTCAGCTTTCTGTCGCCGCCGGAGGGCGAGATGCTGCCGCTGACCGTTGTGTTCTTGCCAAGCGTTCCGTTCAAGGCGAGAGCCGAGGGCCGATCGCCGACTCCAGCGACGTCCATGCTGAACGGCGCGATTGCGACGGCGTTGCGCAGCACAAGGCGATCAAGCTTGGCGGAGATATGAAACGGTTCTTCGGAATTCGCATTCGTGTTCGCGCCATTCTCGCCTGTGTTGCTGCTGCCTCGTCGGGCAAGACGCGAGCCGTCAACCGAATGTCCTTTGACCGAAATGTCGACGCCAGCACTGTTGCGCACGAGATTGAAGGAGAAATCATTGGCCGATCCGGACCGGACGGATGGCGCGTTAAGCGACGTCATAGTGCCGTCGGGACTGAATGTCGCCGAGAGCGTGGCCTGAATCGACGGGCCGGTGATCCTCAGATCGGCGGACTGCAAGACACTGTGCGGCCCAAAGGTCGCGGTGCCGTGCGCCGAGGCGGGAAAGCCGGCAGGTTTCGTGATGCCGACAAGATCGAGCGAAAGAACCGAAGGCGTCAGGTCGAGGTTCATGTCGGCCGACGTAATCTGGCCGCGATGGCCGATCAGCGTACCATTGGCGCCGACCACGCCGCTGAGATAGTCGTTCGCGCGGAAGTGAAGAGCGTTGCGTCCCGCTTCGTCCAACATGCCCTTGAGCGCGATGCGCGTGGTGACGTCTTTTCGCGTCTTGAAATCCTCGACCCAGTCCAGGGTTAGGCGCGATGTGGCGAGCGCTGCGGTGCCGTAGGCATGCAGGTGGTTGTTGTCGATGTCGAAGTGCATCGCGCCGTCCGCGAGCCGAAGGTCCTTGCCCAAGGCGATTCCGAAGCCGCTGGTGATCGCTTTGACCGAAATGGCGACGTTGTCGATGCTCAGATCGCGCTTCAGCGGCAATTTGAAATCGAGGTCGGCGTTGGCTGTCCCCTTGGTCTGATTGGGATCGACGCCGAAACGCGTCGCATAATGCAGCGGCTTGAGATCGGTGAGCTTGAGGATGTCGGTGAGTGAACCGTCGACATGAGCGGAAATCTCGGCCGGAGAATCCGGCGCGCTGAGATCAGCAACCGACACGTGACCTTTGCTTACGCCGAGCGGACCGATCCGTGCGCCGGCAATGTCGACCGTGAAGCTGTTGCCGGTGAGCGTGGCGTTTCCTCTGACTGCGGTCAGGTGGGTCAAGCCGGTGACGTAGTTCGCCTCGGCGTTCACGATCGGAAACGTCATCAGCAGCGCACCATCGGGCAGCTTGTCCTGATCGATCATGCCAGCCGGAAAGTGCGTCTCGAAGACGATCGGGCCGACCGAGCCCTCGAAGATATTGGCGCTGATCCACTCGCGTGCGCCGTCGGCGGCACCGAGCGGCCAGTAGCGAAGCAGATCGCGCACCCGAAGCGGCGCAAATCGGCCCTTGAGTTCCGCGGCAGGCGTCTTCCCTTCCACCAGAGTGATTTTTCCTGCGGTCTCAAGTTGCAGCCCGGGACCAGAGACACCCAGGTGATCGATCAAAATGTCGTGCGTGGCGGGGAGATAGCCTCCATGCAGAGTCGCAGCAGAGATCGCGACCGGTTGTGCGAAGGTTCCCGGAATCGACAGAGCAACCTTGTCCGCGTTGAGCGACACGCCGAGATGATCGATGGCGCCTTTGGCGTCGTAGAACAGATCGCTCTCGCCGCTGACGTGCGCCTTCATCTGGTTGGAATCGAGGACGGCATTTTCGACCAGGAGCCGCGCCGTGGCGCGATCGTAGCGGCCTGTCATCCGCAACGTCTTGACGATGACGGGCTGCTTGACACCGATCAGGACCGCCGTTCCGGCTGCATCGGCGCCGAATGTCGAGGAAAGAAGGTGCGAACCTTGGATCGAATATGTTGCGGAGAAGTCTGCGATCATCGCAATGCTGCGAAGAAAATGGAACATCTTCGCGTTGCGTCCGAGCGCGGCAACATCGAGACCGCGCACCTGAATGCTTCCAGTCACCGGGCCTTCAGCCGGCGGCAGATCCATTTGTCCCGTGATATGCGCAGCTTTGCCGGACACTTCGACGTCGGCGACCAGCGTGGCGACGAGATTGCCCGCCGATGTCGCAATCTTCACGTCGGCCCTGGGCGCGACGAGGAACATCCCCGTCGTCTCGTCGAGAAACGCCACGCGCGCGTCACGGATCGCAAAGGCCTGCAGCGATGTCGCGCCGCTGCTGTTTCGGTTGATCGCATCCGTGATGCGTTTGATGATGTCGCGTTGCGTATCATCGCGCTCGACACCGAGCCTCACGGTTCCATCCGCCGTGCGAACAAGAGTCAGCTGGACGCCGACGAGCGTGATTTTCGTCACGACGAGCCTGCCCTGGATAAAGGGCTGTGCCGCCAGATCGATATCCGCCTGAGGCGCCTGCGCGATGATGCGACCCTTGGAGTCGAAGACGCGAGCGCCGAGCACGACGAGATTCACGCGACCCTGATCGCGCGACCACTCGATTGCGGCCTGATCATATTTGACGGCAATGCCTGGTAGCGCCTGGGCGAGCGCGTCGGAAATTTGTCCGGATAATGGTCCGAGCGAAATCGGCCCCACGAGCAGGCGCAGTGCGGCGCCGAGCACGAAGAACAAAATTGCAACACCTGTTGCCGCCGCGACAACCGCAGTTCGACTGATGTGATGCGACTTGACGTAGCGCCCGATGAAGGACGCATTCCAGGCCTCAGCGAGGGACCCGCCTCTCGCCTGGGAGCCGCTGCCTCGGCCTAGTGTGGGGTCCTGCGCCAACGAGCTTGCACCTTTAACCCCCAAAATCTTGGATGAATGAGGCTGAACCTTGGCCTTCATCTCCAGATCAGCTATCAGCTTATGGCCTAGTCTTCGCCCCTAGGTAAATGTCGAAATCTCTCATTTCGGAGACCGCATGGACCTCAAGCCCGGCGATAAGGCCCCGAAGTTTCGACTTGCGACCGATGGGGGCAATGAAGTATCGCTCGCCGCGCTCAAGGGCCAGCCGTTCGTGTTGTACTTCTATCCGAAGGACGACACATCGGGTTGCACCAAAGAAGCAATCGGCTTTTCCGAAAGTCGAAAAAAATTCGACGCCTTGGGCGTCGCGGTGATTGGTGTTTCGAAAGACAGCGCCGCTTCACATGACAAGTTCAAGGCGAAGTACAAGCTCAAGATCGTGCTCGCTTCGGATCCCGAAACTGAAACGGCCCTTGCCTATGGGGTCTGGGTGCAGAAAAGCATGTATGGACGAAAGTACATGGGAATGGAGCGTACGACGTTTCTTGTCGACGCCAAGGGCGTGATCCGCGAGATATGGCATAAGGTCAAAGTGCCCGGACATGTCGACGCCGTCCTTGCTGCGGCCAAAAAACTGCAATGACTTCGGGTCCGCAGCGAAAACCTTTCGGGCCGAGATTGCGCTCGCGTTCGTTTTTCTGGGGCAAAAACTTGCTTCGACGGCGTCAATTGAGTGAAATGCACGCGGTCGGGGTTGGTGCGCGAGACGCAGACAGGGAAAAAGCCGCAATGGCGGAGACGCTTGTTGAGCGCGTTTGGACCTGGCTCTACGACACGTTTCCAGAGCGACAGATCTATATTCGCAGCGACGGGCGCGTGCAGTTCTTTACGTTCGGGCCGACCCTTCAGGCTGCGCTTGCCGGTCTGACTCTGATCTTCCTGGGCTGGGTCGCATTCGCGACGGTCAATGTGATCTTCAAGGATCGCATCATCGCGGCCAAGGATCACCGCTATCAGCAGATGCAGTCGGCTTACGAGAATCGCGTGGCCGATTTGCAGCTGTCCTATGACGAATTGAACGGTGCGCTGGTGGCTGCCGAGGATCGCTTCAAGGCGACGGCGGATGAGCTTCAGATGAAGCAGAACACGATCGTCAACTTTCTGAGCCACAAGCAACAGGTTGATGCGACGCTTGCGGGCCTCGCGCACGCCACGGTTCGCACCCAACCGAACACTCCATCGCATCCTGGCGTCTATCTGGGCGGGCCGAGCGATGGAATTAACAGCAGCGTTTCGCTCTCCGGTCTGCCTTCGACACCCAGAGTGTCGATCCCCTCGGGCGTCTCGGAGCTGCCCATCATGCCACTTCCGGTATCGCCCCAGCCGCGCACGGCCAAACCGACCAAGGCGAGCCTGCTCGACATCGGCGGCACGGTTGGTCGATTGACCGAACTCTTGTTCGGCGCGCCGGCGCCAACGCCACAGCTCTCGGCCGCCGCTTATGTTCAGCATCCTGCGCTGCGGGTCCTTGCCGAGCAGACGGAGCGAATTGCAAGGCTCGGTTCGTCTGAAACCGCGCTGATGACGCAGACGCAAGGCGAGGTCGCACAAGGCGTCGGCGAATTGCAGACCGTCATTCGCCGCGCGGGCATCAATCCCAACAACTACACCAGGCGCTTCGAAAGCGCCCATGGCATGGGCGGTCCGGACATTCCCTTGCAGAATGTGCGCGTGGAAGGCATTGCGGACAAGTCATTCAGTACAGCCTTCCTGCGTGCATCCGCGGTCCTGGAACAGATGGATACGCTCTTGTCGGCGATGCATCATCTTCCGCTCGCGATGCCGGTCTCAGGATCCCAATTCGAGCGGACGAGCGGATTCGGCGCACGCATCGATCCTTTCACGGGCCAATACTCCTTTCATTCCGGAGTCGACTTTGCCGGGCCTTGGGGCTCGTTGATCGAGTCGACCGCGCCTGGACGGGTGATTTATGCCGGTCAGCGCGGCGGCTATGGCAACATGGTCGAAATCGACCACGGTTTTGGGATCCACACGCGCTACGGTCATCTCTCGACAATTCTCGTGCAGGTCGGCGCAAACGTTCCTGCGGGCGCTCCGATCGGAAAACTCGGATCGACCGGGCGCAGTACCGGGCCGCATGTGCATTATGAAGTCTGGTACGATGATGTCGTGCGAAACCCGAGCACCTTCATCGAGGCTGGCAGACATGTTTTCTAGCAAAAAGGAAACGGCACCCGCCGCGCCGGCCCCCGCCGCCACGGCCGCGGCTGCGACCAATCGCGCGCCGCGCCCGTCGACCCCCTCCGTCATCAGCGCCGATCTGGTGATAAATGGCACGCTCATCTCGACAGGCGACATCCAGGTGGATGGCCGTGTGGAAGGCGACGTACGCAGCACCGGACTTGTCGTCGGCGAAAAGGCCTTCATCCACGGCGAGCTCTGCGCCGAGGAGGTAACGGTACGCGGCCGCGTGCAAGGAAGCATTCGCGCGCGCAAGGTCCTGCTTTGCGCGACGAGCCATGTCGAAGGAAACATCTTGCACGAGGCCTTCGCGGTGGAATCCGGCGCCTTCTTCGAAGGCAATTGCCGGCACGCCGAAAACCCTCTCGCCGACGAAGCGAGCACAAGGAAACCCGCCGCCGCGATCGCGACGCCGACCGCGGCTTCGCAACCGGCAGCGCCGACGTCAACCCTGGGTGCGCGCCCTGGCGGCGCCGAGACGAACCGGCCGCTCGCCGCGAGCTGAAGGCGCGCCCTACTCCAGGTCCTGGATTTCTTCCTTGGGTTTTCCGCCGACGGCCTGTGCCAATGCGGCGGCCATGAAGGGATCGAGATCTCCGTCCAACACGTCCTGCGGTACGCGGCTTTCGACTCCGGTCCTAAGGTCTTTCACCAACTGATAGGGTTGCAGGACATAAGAGCGGATTTGGTGACCCCAACCGATCTCCGATTTTTCGCCGATGAAGGCGCCTGTCTCATCCTGTTTCTTCTTCAACTCGATTTCATAGAGGCGCGCGCGCAGCATATCCCAACAATTTGCGCGGTTCTGGTGTTGCGAGCGTTCCGTCTGGCAAGCGACGACGATGCCCGTCGGGATGTGCGTGATGCGCACCGCACTCTCGGTTTTGTTGACATGCTGTCCGCCGGCGCCGGAGGCGCGATACACATCGATGCGGACATCTTTTTCGGGAATGTCGATCGCGATCGACTGATCGATGACGGGATAAACCGTCACGCTGGAAAAACTCGTGTGCCGCCGAGCATTCGAGTCAAAAGGCGAGATGCGAACCAGCCGATGCACGCCGGCTTCGGATTTCAGCCAGCCATAGGCGTTCTCGCCCCTGATATGCAGCGTCGCCGATTTGATGCCGGCGCCCTCGCCTTCGCTTTCTTCAAGAAATTCGACCTTGTAGCCGTGCTTCTCGGCCCAACGCGTGTACATGCGCAGCAACATCTCCGCCCAGTCCTGGCTCTCCGTTCCGCCGGCGCCGGCGTGTATTTCGAGATAGCTGTCGTTCGCGTCGGCCTCACCGGAGAGCATCGATTGCAGGCGCTGCGCCTCGGCGCGCTTGTGCAGATCGGCGATGGAACGCTCTGCGTCGGCAATCATGGCCGTGTCGTTGTCGCTCTCGGCCATTTCCAACAGGCCGATTGCGTCGCCAAGTCCGTTCTCGAGCTCCCGCACGGCGGCGAGCGACGTCTCCAGTTTCTGGCGCTCGCGCATCAGCCTTTGCGCGTCCTGCGGGTTGTTCCAGAGCGAAGGGTCCTCGGCCTTGGCGTTCAACTCGTCGAGGCGTCGTGTGGATTTGTCCCAGTCAAAGATGCCTCCTCAGCAGACTGAGCGCCTGCTTGATCTCGTCGATGGATCGTTGAACTTCGGGACGCATGGTGATTTCTCCGCTCGCTGATATAGGCAGCGATGCATGGTTCGTAAAGTTGGCGTGTTCAGTAGAGGCCGCCGGTGCTGGGTTCGGCGGTTGTCCCGGCCGGCGCAGCCGGCGTCGTGGGGTCGGTGAACGCGCTCTCGCCCTCCCCGACGTTCGCGCCAGGGGCGTCCGGTTCCCCGGGCGCGGTGTTGGGCTTGAAGACCTCGGGAATCGAGCCTGGCCCGCTCGACAGTGCGCCGCTGTGATAATCGACGTTGACGATTTCCACGCCGGGCGCGACGCGGAACGGAAGGCCAGGCTGGCCCGCCAACGCGCCTTTCATGAAGTCGCGGAAGATGGGAGCGGCGACGGTGGCGCCTTGCTCCAGGCTGCCGAGTGTGCGCGGATTGTCGAACCCGACATAGACGCCGCAAACCAGATCCGGCGAGAAGCCGACAAACCAGACGTCCTTGGCATCGTTGGAGGTACCTGTCTTGCCTGCGAGCGGCTTTCCAACGGCAAGGACCGAACGTCCGGTTCCGCGCAGTACGACTCCTTCCAGCAGTGAAACGATCTGATAGGAGGTCTGCGGATCGAGCACCTGTTCCCGCGTGTCCGCGAGCAAAGGCTCCGGTTGGTGTTGCCAGGACGATTGATCGCAACCGTCGCAACTACGCGCATCATGACGCCAGATGGTCTTGCCATTGCGATCCTGGATGCGGTCGATCAGGGACGGGATGATTTTCTTTCCGCCGTTGACGAACACGGAATATCCAGTCACCTGCTTCAGCAAGGTTGTCTCGCCCGAGCCGATCGAATTCGAAAGGAACGGCGCCAGGTGATCGTAAACCCCGAAGCGCTCGGGATACTGCACGACTTTGTCCATGCCCACGGCCTGCGCCAGGCGGATGGTCATGAGGTTGCGCGACAGCTCGATGCCGCGCCGAAGCGTGGTCAGCCCGAGATAGTGCTTCTCGAAATTCTTCGGCCGCCAGATCTTTCCGGTGCCGTCGACCATCTCGAAGGGTGCATCGAGCACTTTGCTCACCGGCGTGTAGCCATTGTCCAGCGCCGCGGCATAGACATACGGCTTGAACGATGAGCCCGGCTGACGCATGGCCTGGAAGGCGCGATCAAATTGGCTCGACGCGTAGCTGAAGCCGCCTGACAAGGCGAGCACGCGGCCGGTGTGAGGATCCATCGCCACGATGCCGCCATTTACTTCGGGCACCTGGCGCAAGCCATAGTCGTTCTTGTTGTCGACGCTTTCGACATAGATCACGTCGCCGATTTTGAGCACGTCCTGTGGCTTTGCGGGGGCAGCGCCAACGCTCGCGTTTCTGAGCTCTTTTCGCGCCCATGCCAACTCGGCGAAGGGGATCGTCGCGCGCGTGCCGTCGCCAAGACCGATCGCCGTGGCCGTCCCGTCGAATGCCAGCACGACAGCGACGCGCCAGGAATCGATGCCGCTCTGGTTTTCAACCGCCGCCAGCGTGTCCTTCCAATTGCCCGACACATCGATATGGCTGATGGGACCGCGCCAGCCGTGGCGGCGGTCGTAGCGCACCAGACCTGAACGCAGTGCGTTCACCGCATGGTTCTGCAGCGCCGTATCGAGTGTCGAGCGCACCTGAAGGCCGCCGTCATAAAGCGGCTGTTCGCCATAGCGCGCATAGAGCTGTCGGCGGACTTCCTCGACGAAATAGTCCGCGTCCTCGGTCTGCGAGCCGATTGCCCGGGTCTGGGTGATGAGCGGTTCGGCGAGAGCGGCGCGCTCCTCTTCGGAGGAGATGTAGCCGTTCTCGTGCATCTGGCCGATCACCCAGTTGCGGCGCTCGAGCGCAGTCTCGTGGTAGCGCACGGGATCATACGCCGAAGGCGCCTTGGGCAGCGCGGCCAGAAAGGCCACTTCCGCGATATCGAGCTCGTCGAGCGATTTGCCGAAATAGTTCAGAGCCGCTGCAGCCACGCCGTAGGAATTCTCACCGAGGTAGATTTCGTTCAGATAGAGCTCGAGGATCTTGGACTTGGAGTATGTCGCATCGATGCGGATCGCCAGGATGGCCTCGCGGATCTTGCGCGAGAACTTCACCTCGCTGTTGAGCAGAAAGTTCTTGGCGACCTGCTGGGTGATAGTCGAAGCGCCTTCGAGGCGCTTGTGCTGAAAGACGTTGAAAATGTCCTTGATCGCGGCACGCATGATGCCCGACGGGTCGATGCCCGGGTGGCTGTAGAAATTCTTGTCCTCGGCCGAAGTGAAGGCTTCGGTGACCAACTTGGGCACGAAGGCGATCGGCACGAAAATGCGCCGTTCGCGCGCATACTCGCCGAGCAGCGTGCCGTCGCCGGCATAGACGCGTGTCGTCACGGGCGGCTGATAATCGCGCAGAGCCTCTACGCTCGGCAGGTCGCGCGTCACCGAATAGATGTAGAAGAATCCGCCCAGCACGGCCGCCACGAGCAGCACGCCGACTGCCAGGATTGCGTAGAAGAATGTTTGGCGCCACATCGCCGTGTTCGGATCCCTGTTGAGCCGATCTTCTATCGCTCGATTGTGGCGATGGGAAGGAGTTCCGTCATGGTGAAGAACGTTAAGGATCGGCGACAGCGGCGGGGGTAAAGTAGTGGTCGATGGCCCCAGCCATTGCCTGCGCCACGCGGTCGCGCCAGCGCGCACTGTTCATTTCGTTGGCATCGCCGGCATTGGACAGATATCCGAGTTCGACGAGCACGGAAGGGACATCCGGCGCCTTCAGGACCACGAATGCTGCCGAACGATGCGGCTGCTTTGGCAAGATGCCGGTCGCGCGCCCAAGCATCGAAACGGCGCTCTCGGCGAATCGTGAAGATCTGTTCATGGTGTCGCGCTGGGCCAGGTCGATCAGGATTGGCGCCACCGTCGAGTTCCCGCCGCCCAAATCGACACCCGCAATGACGTCCGACTGATTCTCCTTTCGCGCCAAGGCAGCGGCCTCCGCGTCCGAACCCCGTTCAGAGAGCGTATAGATCGATAGCCCGGTCACGTCGGGGTCGGGATTGGAATCGGCATGCAACGAGATGAAGAGATCTGCGCGCCAGTTCCGCGCAATGCTGACCCTCTCTTTCAATGGGATGTAGACATCGCTTTCGCGCGTGAGATGCACGACATAGCCGGGCCTCGCGGCGAGTGCACGGCCGAGCCGCTGCGCTTCATCCAGCACGACATCTTTCTCCTGCAAGCCATTGACTCCATTCGTTCCGGAGTCGATTCCGCCATGACCGGCATCGATGACGACGACGTGCTTCTCTCCGCTTGGGGGCAATTGTGACTGAGCGGGCGGCAGCGAGGCGAGCAAGGCGGCGGCCGCCTCCCGGGCGCGCAAATCCGGCGGCCAGCCGGCCGTTGCGTCGAACTTTTCCTGGCTGGTCGGGAACAGGTCAATGACGACGCGGTAGCCGTAGCCCCCGCCAGGCGGGACGACGAGTGCGTTGCTCACGCTGACCGGGGAATTGAGGTCGATGACGAAACGCGAATTGCCCGAGCGGAAAAGCCCGTAACGATAGCTGCGCACGATGCCATTGCCGGCTGGGCGAGGTGCCGTCTCCAGATGCCACTGCACAAGCGGCATGTCGATCACCACGCGGTTGGGGTTGGACAGCGTGAAGGTCCGCATTGCGACGGGGTCGGACACCTCGACCACGAAGCGCGTACGATCCTGATGCTCTCCGATGCGTACGCCCATGATGATGGGCTCGACCGCGCGCGCTCCGGGTCTCGAAACGGCGTCCCCCTTCAGAACGTTCGTGACGATGTCGTCGACGGACTGCGGCCGGGCCGGGCCTTGTGCCAGCGCGGCGACGGACAGTCCAAGCGCCGCGAGCGCAAGTGCCGTGCCCAAAATCCTTCGCGCGGAGGGCGCGTAATTGTCGGCCATGGCCGGACTTTGCCCAAATCGGTCGACCGCTCGTTAGCATGGCTAGCGGACATCCGCGCAAAAAAAATGGCGGGCCCCTGCCCGCCATTTTCTGTTGCTCCGATTCCAAACTCTGACGCGTCTCAGAGCCCGATGTCGCTGAAGTCGAGATTGGATTTGACGCCGACATAGAAGAAGCGGCCGATCGGATCCACCGGATAAGCCGACTCGCCAATCGCCGGCTTCTGGTAGAACAGATTGTCGACGCCGACATAAGCATTCCAACCAGTCGAGAAATCGTAGCCGACTTGCACCCCTTGCACGAAACGGTCCGGAATGAAGAGGAACTTTTTGGCAAAGACGTTCGGCTGATCCTCGACGGTTTGAATCGACGTGCGCAGCACGTGCGAATACCAGTCGATGTTGTAGTCGACGGTCCACCCGTTGTTACGCCAGACGATGTCGAGATTGGTCTGCCATTTCGGCGCCGGAGTCCCGTCGAAGCCGCCGCCTATCGTGCCCGCGCCTTGCACGGGCGCTTCGTCCGGCAGCGACACAAACGACAAGCGATTGAGCCAGTTTCCGATCAAGTGGAAACTGACCGTCCCATCCGGCTCGCCAAACCAGTCGACCGTGTCCGCCGAATAGTCGAGCGTGAGGTCGACCCCGCTGGTCTGGAACGACGCGACGTTGATCTCCTGAGCGCGAATCTGCGAGATCGAACCGGGGAAGCCGCCGGTTGGCGTGCGCGTGACTTGCGCGCAGAACGGATTGTCGATCGTGGAAAGGTCGACGCACTCGTTGGCGATGGTCTGACCAGAAAGCGCCTGGATGGCGTTGGTGATCTTCACGTCATACCAGTCGAGACTGACGGACAGCCCCATGCCCGGCGGCTGAACGACGATGCCATAGGTCAGCGTGCGAGCGGTTTCCGGCTGGAGCGCTGTATTTCCGCCCACCAGCGTCGGCGTCGTCACGCCCGTCGTCAAAACCGTCGTTCCGGGAACAAAGACGCCCGGTCCAAGGAGCGCGTTTTCGATCGCAACGCAGTTCGCCAAGCGAAACTGCGTGCCGAGGCCGATTTGAGTTGCATCGCAAGGATCGGTCACGAAGGCAAAGAGCTGTTGGTTCGGTGCGAAGAGTTCGCCGATATTGGGCGCACGCACCGCGACCGCATCCGTGGCACGGAACTTGAGCCCGTCGATCGGCGAGTAGATGCCGCCATACTTCCAGCTCGTGCTGTCGCCGGCGGTCGAGTAGTGCGATGTGCGTACGGCGCCATCGATCGACAGTTCCTTGGCAAAGTCCATGTCTTGCAGGATCGGCAGGGACGCTTCGCCGAAGAACTCATAGACGTCGAACTCTCCGCGCACGCCTGCGAGACCCGAAATCCACGCGTCGTTCGACTGCGTGAGCGCATCGGGATTGGAAGCACTCATCTCCTTGCGGTATTCGCCGCCTGCGACGAGGCTGAGCGGGCCCGCGAAGCCCCAATTCTTGAACACCGGGACATCGGCGCTGACGTAGCCCGTGATCACATGCTGCATCAGGACGCCGAAGGTATGCGTATCGGCGGTAGCGAAGGCGATGGCCGCTTTCGACGCGGCGTTCGGTCCGAACGGATTGAACGGCACACAGCCGGAATTCGGACCCGGTGTGAAGGTTTGCGGAAAGTCGGCTGGTCCGACCGTGGTCAGGTCACCGAAGACCGGCCCGAAGATGGGAAAGCCGAAGAGCGCATCGACCATGGAGAGGTCGGGTGGTACAGCGGCCGGATTGAGATTAGATCGGCAGGTCGGCTTGCCGGTCGCCGGATCGATGACCGAATCGAGTGCGGCAAAGAAGCGATCGGTTATGCGGTTGCCGACATTGACGTCGTCGATGTCGGTCTGGCCATAGACGTAGCTCAAGTCCCACTTGAAGAGATCGAGAAAGTCGGGACTGGGTAGATCTCCCTTCCCTTCGAACACAAATCGGTAGGTATTTCGATCGACCCGTTCCTTGTTGCGGATCGACAAATAGTCCTCGGAAAGAACGCCGAAACCCGCGTTTCCGGCGCGGATGGCATCCGCGACATTGCCCGGCAGGAACGCGTTGTCGGGAAGAATGACGGTGAAATCGTCGAACGGCGCGGTCGATGCCGATTTTGTGTCGACATGCGCATAGCGGAATTCGGCTGAGACATTGAGGTAGCGAGAAAACTCGTAGTTGGCATCGACTTGCGCGATCTGCCGCCGATTCAGCGGCTGGAAGTCGCCCTGCAAATCGTTCGCGTAAGGCATTCCGGACGAACCGATGCGCGACGCATTGCCGATGTCGGTGCCCAGGATGTAGGGCTGGCCGTTGCCCAAGAAATTCGGATCGAAAGAATTGGTGATGTCCGAATTGATGGCGCCGGTGGGTGCGGAGAACTCGAACTGGGCATCAGCCGTCGGAATGTTTGCCGGCAAGTTGGGATTCGAGCCGTCGAGATTATCCGGGTTCGAAACGAAGAACTGAATTCCGCCCACCCGCGTGAAGCGTCGCTGGGTGAAGAACAGATGATCGGAATAGGTCCCCTCGAACGTGGCGGTGACATTGCCCTTGTCGTTGTCGAAGTTGTGACCGACCGAGATCGCAGTGAGGAAATTGCTGCCGCCACCGTCTTCAGAGGTTCCCGCCTGGACGCGGGTGTGAATGCCTTCGAGATTGTGTTTCAGGATGAAGTTCACCACGCCCGAAACGCCGTCGGCGCCATAAATGGCCGACGCGCCGCCGGTCGCCACTTCGACACGATCGATCAGAGTGAGCGGGATGGAGTTGATGTCGACCGCGGAGCTGCCTGTCGACTCGCCGACCGTGCGGTGGCCGTCGATGAGCACCAACGTTCGTACGTAGCCGAGGTTGCGCAAATCTAGGAGATTGAGGCCACCCAGCGACGAGCCGTCATTCGAGGCCGGCGTGCCGTAGCCATTCGTCTGGAAATTTCCCAGCGAGCCGACAAGCGCCGGTATGCGCTTCAGGTAGTCGCCAAGGTCGACCGTGCCGCTGTGCTCGATTTGCTCCGAACCGACCGTCATCGTCGGGTTCGGCAGGTCGAATTCCGGTCTGGGGATGCGCGTGCCGGTAACAACGACCGTTTCGGTGGTATCGTCGGCGATGGCGCTGAACGGTGCGGCCACCAGAAGTGCGGCGCTTGCCAAGATCGCATTGCGCCAAATTGTCAGGCTCGATGTGCTTGTCATTAGACCCCCTAAAGAACAAGGCGCCGCCTACCGAATCCGCACTTTGCCCCCGCCGGCGGCGATTCATGGACTATGTCACCAAGGTAATAAATTTACGATGGCCCAATGGCTTGAAGCACAACCCATATTCGAAGATCACGGTAAGTTTATCCGCACTGGCATCTAAGATTGTGATGCCCCCCGGCCAAGAACGTACAGCGACCCAGATTTGGAGGATTTTGCGAAAATCCAGGGGCTTGTGGCTCCTATTCGCCGCGAAATCGCGAAATTCGGACCTTTCGCTTGCCCGGGAAGGACCGGCCTCCTACAAGTGAAACCTGCTGCGCCGGCCGGTCACAGGGGTGATCGGACCGTGAGGTGCAGTGGTCCGGAGTTCGCGCCAGACGGCCTCAGTGCCCAGGCGCCGGCATCCCTCCATTGCAGCAGCGCTCGCGGCCGGTCCGACCGGCCAAAAAGATTACGTTTTGCATGATCGATTTCGCGCCAGTTCCATTTTTCGAACCCGCACCAGCCTTTCGGCCGGCGGTATGGCGGCGCGCTTCCACAACAGATCGGGTCGGCTTCTGCAGCTTGTCAGCGCTACGACGCGCGAAGCGCGAGCGCGACCCGCACGGAGATTTCAATGCCCAAGCGCATGCTTATCGATGCCAGTCACCCGGAGGAGACGCGCGTCGTCGTCCTCGACGGTCAAAAGGTAGAGGAATTTGATTTTGAGGCCGCGAGCAGGCGGCCACTCAAAGGCAATATCTATCTCGCCAAGGTTACGAGGGTTGAGCCTTCGCTCCAGGCAGCCTTCGTCGAGTATGGCGGCAACCGCCAGGGCTTTCTCGCCTTCTCGGAAATCCACCCCGACTACTATCAAATTCCCGTCGCCGATCGTCAGGCGCTGATCGCGGAGCAGGAAGCCGAGGCGCGGCGGCGCCAGGAAGATGAGATCGAGTCGTTCGAAATCACCTCCGAGCCGAAGCCTGAGATAGGCGAGGACGAGGAAGGCGACGAACTTGCCGAAAGGGACACGAGCGAGTCGTCGGACGAATCCTCAGTCCAGGAATCGGACGCTCTACCGACCGAAGACGGTCCAGAGCCCGAAAGTCCGCTCGAAGCTGAGAGCGACGAACGCACGGAGGTGTTCGAGCACCGCGGCGCCGCGCTCGATCCCGAAGAGTCTGATGGCCATGACGATCATGGCGATCCGGCGGACCGGGAATCAGACCATCTTCACGAGCACGTCCACCACTCAGACGGAGACGATGAAATCGACGCCGTTGCGCAGGCGGAATCGAGCGCCGGTGTCGCCGACGAGCAAACGGCAGCGGCCGCGGCGTCACACATCCCGGAAGACGGTGATGTGCATCTCGACACTCCTGAACCCGAGATCACGGATCAAATTCCCGACTTGCAGACCGCTTCGGAGCAGCCTGCAGAAGCGGAAGCGCAGATGCTTCACGCGCAACGCCCGTCACAGCGCTTCCTGCGCCGGCGGCATTACAAAATTCAGGAAGTCATCAAGCGCCGACAAATCATTTTGGTGCAGGTGGTCAAAGAGGAACGCGGCAACAAGGGCGCCGCGCTGACAACCTACCTTTCTCTTGCCGGCCGTTACTGCGTCTTGATGCCGAATACGCCGCGCGGCGGCGGGATCTCGCGCAAGATCACCAATGCCAACGACCGCAAGCGCTTGAAGTCAGCGGCGCAGGCGCTCGAACTTCCGGAGGGGATGGGTCTCATCATCCGTACCGCGGGCGAAAGCCGCACCAAGCTGGAGATCAAGCGCGACTATGAATACCTCCTGCGCATGTGGGATACGATCCGCGAGACCACGCTGAATTCGAATGCACCGGCCAAGGTCTATGAGGAAGGCGACCTCATCAAGCGCGCGATCCGCGATCTCTACAACAAAGATGTCGCCGAGATCGCCGTGGAAGGCGAGGCCGGATACCAGAACGCGCGCGACTTCGTGGGCATGCTGATGCCGACGCATGTTCGCAACGTCAAACTCTACGGCGAACCGGTTCCGCTGTTTCAGCGCCATCATATCGAAGCCCAGCTCGACGCCATGTTCTCGCCGACGGTGACGCTGCGTTCGGGCGGCTACATCGTGATCAATCAGACGGAAGCGCTAGTCTCGATCGATGTGAACTCGGGCCGAGCGACGCGCGAACACTCCATCGAAGAGACGGCGCGCAAGACCAATCTCGAAGCCGCCGAGGAGATCGGCCGTCAACTTAGATTGCGCGACTTGGCCGGACTGATTGTCATCGATTTCATCGACATGGAAGACGGCCGCAACGACCGCGATGTCGAAAAGCGCCTGCGCGACGCCGTGGCCAAAGACCGCGCGCGAATCCAGATCGGCAAGATCAGCCAATTCGGCCTGCTGGAAATGTCGCGCCAGCGACTGCGCGCCGGCGTCATCGCCGGCTCGACCGTGCCCTGCCCGCATTGCGGCGGCCAGGGCATCGTACGCTCGGTAGAATCGACGTCACTGCGCGTCCTGCGCGGTCTGGAGGAAGAGGCACAGAAACAGCGTGCCGAAGGGCTGACCATCCATGTGGCACCCGACGTCGCGATCTACACACTCAACCAGAAGCGTCGCGAGCTCGCCCGGCTCGAAGCCGAATACAAGATCACGATCAATTTCGAGCCAAAACCCCAATTGATGGCTGGCGAATTCGAAATCGACCGTGTCGGTCATCGAAACCCGGAAGACTTCCCCAGGCCGGCCGTCGAGGTGAGCGAGCCCGTAATGCCGGAAGAGGATCCAGCCATCGCGGAAGAAGAAGAGCTTGACGAGGAAGACGAGATCATCGAGGCGGCCGAAGCCGGCGTCGCCGAGCCCGTTGCGCCGCGCGATCGTGGCGAACCCGCCCGCGAAGGTGGACGACGACGGCGGCGGCGCGGCGGACGCAATCGTGGCGGCCGCGAGCGTCACAACGACGGACCGCGCGAACAAGCTTTGCCGCAGGACGGTGTTCCGGCCATTGAAGGCGGCGACGCATTCCCCTCAACACCGCTGGCGAGCGGCGTGGGAGACGATACTTCCGCGCATCTCTCCGACCACGAACCTCGCTCGGAGGGCGAATTCGCAAATACGCAAGGTGAGGGAGCGCCGCGCCGCAGGAGGCGCCGCCGTCGCGGCCGCAGAGGCGGCAATCGCGATCAATTCTCCCCCTCGCCGACTGCGCCGACTTCTGAGTCGCCCTCGCCTGTCTCATCGGCGCAAGATCGATTTGGACCGGTGAACGACGAAATCGACACGACGCCGACCGAGGGTTCGCGGCTGATGCCCAACGCTACGTCGTCTCCATCATGGTCGCTGCAAGAACCGGCCGAGATCGACACCACGCCGAGCGACGGCGATAAGCCTACCCCTCCGGCAAAAAAAGGTTGGTGGCAACGCGCGTTCAGATCGTGAGACTTGCGACGGTCATCAGCGCCCCTGATCGCCGGACGCTCCCAATCCGTGTGCGCCTGGATCCGGAAGCGCCACGCAGGTTCCGGATTGGCAGGCGATGACGTTGACCGTGTCGTTGGCAACGCCGGTCGAACGTATATCGCCCGAACTTGCCAGAGTGTCGCCGCGCGCAAGTCGCGCGAGAGCATAGCCGATCGCAGCTGTGCCGTTCGGGCCGCCCGCTCCGGCGCCGGCGAGTGATACCGCTCCACCCTGACCTTGCAGCGCAATGACCGGCGTCAAGAATGCCGACGCGACGCCGGCTGCTCCCGACGAAGGCGCGCGCGCCAACGTGATACCGGTTCCGGCCGCAGTGTGACCGGATCCGAACGGCCCGTTCATCGTAACGGCACAAGCCGCGGCTTGTCCGGTTGCATCGACCGCGGCGAAGCCGGTCGCCCCGAGATCGTTCGGCAAATTCGAGATGGCAAACCGCGAGAGCGCTTGTTTGACGGCATACACAACAGAGGCCTGGAGGTCGTTGGCACCGACATTGGTCGACTGCGCGCGATTGAGCGTGTCGAATAGTGCTCCGGCGAAGGCGCCTGCGCCGGTGCGCTGTGCGGGAAGGGACACGACCGCGCCACCCATCTGCAGCGATTGCGGCGCACCGCTCACCACACCCGGCGTGGCGAAATCCGCGACCGCGATGCCTCCACCCTGCGATTGCGAATAGGCGAGGATCCGCGCACCGATCTCACCTTTGTAGAGGCCATCATTGCCTTTGACCCGGACCGCAGCGAGCGTTTGCGCCAGTTCCGGAGCGGTCACGACAGAGCCTTCCGGTTTCGGCTTACCCGACTCATCGAGGAATTCTGACGCCAGTCCGGCATCGAGACGGATGACGTCTTGTGCTTCGGTCAAACGAGTTGTCAGCGCGCTTGAAAGCGGAAACCCCGCGGCGGCATAGCCCTCGCCGGGCGAGACATCGCGCTGCCAGGGAAGCCTGCCATAGGTGTTCTGCATCATGGCGAAGCCGCGCACATTGCCCGGTACCGCGAAAGCACCGCCTCCGCTCGCATCGCGAGGAAGAAAGTCAAATTCGTCGTTTCGCCCCGTCGCGCCGTCATGGACGATGCAAATGCCGCCGCCGCCCAACCCCGCCGCGACCGGAAATGTTACGGCAAGGGCAAAGTAGGTCGCCGTCACGGCATCGACGGCGCTTCCGCCCTGCGAAAGAATCGTCGCACCGGCGCGAACCGCGAGCGGCTCGTCGCCAACGATGAGAGAGCCCGTGCGCACTCCGCTTCCGCCGCCCAAGCCCAGCGTTCCGCCGAGATTCACCGAGCAGGCGGACAACAACAAACTTGCAAGGCAGGCCAAGACCCGAGAGTGCAGCATCGAAGTCACTATTCCCTGATGGTTAGCCGCCCTGCCGTCCCGTCCGTTGACGCCTGTGACGGGTCCACATACGGTCCCGTGCGAGTGAGGGGCGCGGGGGACACTAGGAGAGTTCAAGCCTTGGCTTTTTGCAACCCTGTCTCACTCCTGCGGCGCGTGAGGACATTTGTTTCAGGTGCGGCGCGCGGCATCGGTTTTTTCGTCGGCTTCTTCGGTTGCTTGGCGGCCTTCACCGCGCCCGCCGCGGCGCAAGGTCTGTTGCTGCTGCGCGATACCGAGACCGAGCGCGCGCTGCGCAGCTATGAGGATCCGTTGCTTCGCGCCGGCGGCGTCGATCCTGCCGGCGTTCACATCTACCTGGTCAACGATCCCTCGGTGAATTCCTTCGTCGCGGAAGGCCAAAACATGTTCATCCAGACCGGCATGATCATGTTCGCCAAGAACGCGCTCGAACTGAAGGGCGTGATGGCGCATGAGACCGGTCACATCGTCGCCGGCCACCTGTCGCGCGACACGGCTGCAATTGAGAAGGCCACCATTCCGATGCTGCTGTCGATGGTGATCGGCATCGCTGCGATCGCGGCCGGCGCAGGCCAAGCGGGCATGCTGATCCTGCTCGGCGGACAGGGTGTGGCGCAGGCGCAGTTCAACGCGTTCAGCCGGGTTCAGGAAGCAACAGCGGATCAGATCGCGATCAAGCTGCTCGATAAGACGCACCAATCTTCGCGCGGACTGCTAGCGACGTTCGAACGCCTGGCCAATGAAGAAGCCATGGCGGCAGATCGCATCGATCCCTTCGCCGCCGATCATCCGGTCGGACGCGATCGCGTCGCGAATCTCGAAACGGAAGTCGAAGCATCGCCCTACAAGGACGTGCCCGAGGATCCGGCGGTGGAACAC
The DNA here is from genome assembly GCA_035536115.1 of Rhizomicrobium sp. Taxonomy (GTDB): domain Bacteria; phylum Pseudomonadota; class Alphaproteobacteria; order Micropepsales; family Micropepsaceae; genus Rhizomicrobium. The sequence continues at coordinate 14,134 of DATLOU010000033.1, read as the reverse complement.
CAATACGAAATGCTGCAGGCCAAGCTCGCGGGATATATCGAGCCCCTGCAAGCCGTCTTCAATCGCTATCCGCTGAGCGACAACAGCAAGCCCGCGCGCTACGCCCGCGCCATGGCCTATTCGCGCAAGCCCGACTTGCCCAAGGCGCTGGTCGAGATCAACAGCTTGATCAAGGACGAGCCGAACAATCCGTATTTCTATGAAGTGCTGGGCCAAATCTATGTGAGCATGGCAAAGCCGCTCCTCGGCGTAGGTGCATTTCAGAAGAGCGTCGATCTCTTGCCCAACGCGCCGCAGCTCCGTGTCGGGCTGGCCGCCGCGCAGCTCGCGACCGAGCGGCCCGATCTTGCCAATCCCGCACTCGCCAATCTGAAAGTCGCATTGCAGCAGGAAGACGATGACTCCTTCGCCTGGTACGAGGCCGCACAGGCCTACAGCATGATGGGCAACGAGCCGATGGCCGACCTTGCGACAGCCGAGCGCTACTACAATGTCGGCGCGATGCTTCAGGCCGCCCAATTCGCAACGCGCGCGCGTCATGGTCTGGCGCAGGGCTCGCCGGACTGGCAACGCGCCAACGATATCGTGGCGGTGGCCGCACCTGCGGTGCGCGCCCAGCAACGCTGATCGCCAAGGCGTTTTCATGAACATTCAAAACAAGCTCGCCCTCTTGAGCGCGCTCGGCGGCGCGGCCATCGCTGTGACTGTGATGCTCGCTGCGGCGATGCTTGGCCTTTTCCCGCAACGCCTGGACGGCGCTCAAATCCGCTCCTACCTGCTCGGTCATCCCGAGGTCCTCGTCGAGATGCAAGTCAAGCTCGAGGAGAAGGACGCCGAAAACACGGCGCGCGAACAGCGTTCCGCATTGCTCGCGATCAACCGAAAGGCGTTCTTCGATCCCAAGATCGCGTTTCTCGCAGGCCCGGCAGACGCGAAACAGACGCTGGTCGAGTTCTTCGACTACAACTGTCCCTACTGCCGCGCCTCGCTGCCAGCCGTGAAGAAATTCTACGAAGCGCACAAGAACGATACGCGTTTCTCGTTCATCGAATTTCCCATCAAGGGACCTGATTCCATTGTCGCCGCGCGCGCAAGCCTGGCGGCGCGTAAGCAACCCGACAAATTTCTTGCCTTCCACTTCGCTTTGCTCGGCGAGGAATCTCTGGTGACCGAGGAAGTAATCTTCGCCGACGCCGCCAAGGCGGGCCTTGATGTGGCCAAGCTGAAGGCGGACATGCAAAGCAAGGAGATCGATCGCGCCATCGACACCTCGCACAAGCTCGCCATCAGCGCCAAGATCGACGGCACGCCAACCTTCATTGTCAACGGCCGTCTTCGCCCGGGGCTCGTCGACGACGACGATCTGAAAGACCTGATCAAGCAGAAGCCCGTGTAACCTCAGATCAGTCCCGTCAGCGGGCTCGAGGGATCGGCATACGGCTTCTTCGCCATGCGGCCCGCAAGATAGGCAAGTCTCCCCGCCTCCACCGCATGCTTCATGGCCGCCGCCATTTTCACGGGATTCCTGGCATGGGCGATCCCGGTATTCGAGATCACGGCATCACAACCAAGTTCCATCGCCATGGCCGCGTCGGAGGCGGTGCCGATACCGGCATCGACGATCACCGGCACTTTCGCATCTTCGATGATCATGCGGATATTCACCGTGCTCTGGATCCCCAAGCCGGATCCGATCGGCGAAGCCAGCGGCATGATCGCGGCAGCGCCCATTTCTTCCAGACGTTTGGCGAGAAGCGGATCATCGTTGCAATACACCATCACCTGAAAGCCGTCCTTCGTCAGCAGCTCGGTGGCACGCAACGTTTCGAGCATGTCGGGATAGAGCAATTTTTTTTCGCCGAGCACCTCGAGCTTGACGAGAGTCCAACCGCCGGCCTCGCGTGCCAATCTGAGAGTCCTGACCGCGTCTTCGCCGGTGAAGCATCCGGCAGTATTTGGCAGGTAGGTGTATTTTTTCGGATCGATGAAATCGACCAGCTTGGGCTGCGTCGGGTCGCTCAGATTGACCCGCCTGACGGCGACGGTGACGATTTCTGCGCCGCTCGCCTCAAGCGCACGCGCATTCTCTTCGTAGCTCTTGTACTTGCCCGTCCCGATGATGAGACGCGAGACGTAGGTCTTTCCGGCGATCACGAACGGTTTGTCGGCAGGCAACGTCGCTTCGAGCGGTGCGTTGCCGCCGCCGATGAAATGGACGATTTCGTAGTTGTCGCCTTCTCTCACTTGCACTTGCGCATAGCTCGAGCGCGGCACGATTTCGAGATTGCGCTCGACTGCAATCTTCCTTGGATCGAGACCGAGATTGGACAGCATCTCGTTCAGCGACATTGTGCCGTTCAGAAGCTTCGCCTCGCCGTTGATCGTAACGTTGATGGACATGCCGCGTGCCTCTTCTCGAATGACGGGAGTGGCGGCCGTGGCCGTCCGCTCCCTACGCCGGTACGAGCCGGATCAGGTTCTAAGGGACTCGGCAGTGCCGATCTCAGCCAACGTGGCGCCCCTGGGACGCGGCGATGGTGTCCCCCCAGCACAAGAAGTCAACCAGTTCGGCTTCGCGGTGGGTGTTTCCGTATCCGCCTCCTAACGACTATAAGGAGCGGAATCGCCGCCCTCCTGGAGATCCCTTGGCCAAATCTGGCAAACAAATCAAGACCTTGCCGATCTACGTGCTCAACGGGCCGACGCTCAACCTGCTCGGAACGCGGGAGCCGGAGATATATGGCCGAACGACCCTGCCGGAAATCCGAAATCTGGTGGCCGAGCGCGCAGACCGTCACGGCTTCAAGATTGTTTTTCGCCAGTCCAATCACGAGGGAGACTTGATCGACTGGATTCAGGAGGCACGCCTCAAGGGCTGTGGCGTCATCCTGAATGGCGCGGCGTACACACACACCTCTATCGCCATTTACGACGCACTGAAGGCGCTCGCCAAACCGATCATCGAGGTTCATTTGTCCAATCCGCACGCCCGCGAACCGTTCCGCCACCGCTCGTTTGTCAGCAAAGCCGCCACCGGGGTGATCGTCGGGCTCGGCGCACAGGGCTATCTCTCAGCCGTCGACGCGATGGCCGCGCTCGTCAAAGGCACGCCATGAACATGAAGGATATGAAGTCGATCGGCGCGAGACTCGCCAATGGACCAAAGGCGAAGTCCGGTGATGGACTCGTCGATGCGGCTGCAATCCGCGAACTTGCCGAGCTTCTGACCGAAACCGGCCTGACTGAGATCGAGATCGAGCACGATGGCGCAAGGCTGCGCGTTGCCCGGCAAGCCGCAGGTGCGATAGCGGCGGCCGCAGCGGCCGTGCCGGAACCGGCAGCGCCGGCCGAGACTCCAAAGCCCAAAGGACCGAACGCCGGCGGCGTGCCGTCGCCAATGGTGGGAACGGTCTATGCCTCGCCGGAGCCGGGTGCTCCGCCCTTCATCAAGGTCGGTCAGAGCGTGAAGGAAGGCGACACGCTTTTTATTGTCGAAGCAATGAAGACAATGAATCCGATTCTCGCGGCGCGCGCGGGCACGGTGACGGAAATTTGCGTTACCGATGCGCAGCCGGTCGAGTTCGGACAGATCCTCGCCTACATATCTTGACGCATGCCGCGGCCACGCCCACTCCCATCGTCGTCATGGCCGGGCTTGACCCGGCCACCCATCGCGCGAGCGTCCGCGAGCGAGAGACTCGCATGCCGAGATGGCCAGCTCGGGGGCCGGCCATGACGGTAACTTTGCATTCCTCCTCGGAAAAAGTCCGTCAATAGATGTTCGAGAAAATTCTCATCGCCAACCGCGGCGAGATCGCGCTCCGCATCAACCGCGCGTGCAAGGAGATGGGGATCGCAACAGTCGCCGTGCATTCGACGGCCGACGCGGATGCCATGCATGTCCGATTGGCGGATGAGAGCGTCTGCATCGGTCCGCCGTCGAACGCCCAGAGCTACCTCAACATTCCCGCCATCATTTCCGCCTGCGAGATCACGGGCGCGGAAGCGATTCATCCCGGCTATGGCTTTCTGTCCGAAAACGCAAAGTTCGCCGACATCGTCAAAGAACATGGCATCACGTTCATCGGCCCGACGTCCGACCATATCCGCATGATGGGCGACAAGATCACGGCGATCCGTGCGATGAAGGAGATCGGCATTCCGACCGTTCCCGGTTCCGGCGGTGCGGTTCGCGATGGCGATGCTTTGCGCATCGCTAGAGACATCGGCTTTCCCGTGCTGATCAAGGCGACGGCGGGCGGCGGCGGGCGCGGGATGAAGGTTGCCCGGACGGAATCCGACTTGCCTCTCGCGCTCTCGACCGCGCGGGCGGAAGCGAAAGCCGCCTTCGGCAACGATCAGGTCTATATGGAGAAGTATCTCCTCAAGCCCCGCCACATCGAAATCCAGGTTCTCGCCGACACACAGGGCCACGTCATTCACTTGGGCGAACGCGATTGTTCGCTGCAGCGCCGCCACCAGAAGGTCTTGGAGGAAGCGGGGTCACCGGCGCTCAACGCCGCGCAGCGCGACGAGATCGGCGGCGTCGTCACGCGGGCACTGGCCCAGCTGGGTTATCTCGGTGCCGGCACGGTCGAGTTCCTGTTCGAGGATGGACACTTCTACTTCATCGAGATGAATACGCGCCTTCAGGTCGAGCATCCCGTGACTGAGGCACTGACCGGCATCGACATCGTGCGCGAACAGATCCGCATTGCGGCAGGCGGCGTGCTCGAATTGAAACAAGAGGACGTGACGTTCGCCGGTCACGCCATTGAATGCCGCATTAACGCGGAAAGCGCCTTTACCTTCCAACCTTCGCCCGGCACGATTACGCAGTTCCACTCGCCAGGCGGACTGGGCGTGCGGTTCGACTCGGCGATCTATTCCGGCTATCGCATCCCACCCTATTACGACAGCCTTGCGGGCAAGCTCATTGTCCACGCCCGCAATCGCAACGAGTGCCTGCTCAGGCTGCGTCGCGCACTCGACGAGCTCGTCGTCGGAGGCATCGAAACCACGATCCCACTCTTCCAGCAACTCGTGCGCGAGAAAGACATCATCGACGGCGAGTATTCCATCCACTGGCTGGAACAATGGCTCACCAGGCAAAAGCCCTCATAGCCAGGTCTTGGCGGGCTTGCGCTGGCAAGATTCACGCGCGACGCTGACGCATGCCTTACGCGCAGACGCTCGGCACGACCCGCTACGTCTTCGAAGACCTGAAGACGCTTTTGGCGCGCGCCTCGCCAGATCGATCGGGCGACCGGCTCGCCAAACTTGCCGCGCAGTCGGGCGAAGAGCGCGTCGCGGCGCGCATGGCGCTTGCAGATCTGCCTGTGTCGCACTTTCTCGAAAACACGCTCATCCCGTACGAGGACGACGAAGTCACGCGCCTTATCTGCGATACGCATGACACAGAGGCCTTCGCGCCCGTTCGCACACTGACAGTCGGCGCGTTCCGCGACTGGTTGTTGTCGGACGATGCGATGGGACCGGTTCTGGCGGCACTCGCGCCAGGTCTGACGCCGGAGATGGCTGCCGCCGTCTCCAAGCTGATGCGCAATCAGGATCTGATTGCGGTGGCGCGCAAGATCAATGTCGTCACGCGTTTCAACAACACGATCGGGCTTCCCGGCCGCCTTTCGGTGCGATTGCAGCCAAACCATCCGACCGACGATGTCAAAGGCATTTCGGCGTCCATCGTCGACGGTTTGCTCTACGGCAGCGGCGATGCCGTCATCGGCGTCAATCCCGCGACCGACAACATTGCGGGCGTGTCGGCCTTGCTCGCGACGCTTGACGCCATCCGCCGCCGCTGGGAAATCCCGACACAGTCCTGCGTGCTTTCGCACGTCACGACCACGCTGCGCGCTATGGCGCAAGGCGCGCCCGTCGATCTTGTGTTCCAGTCCGTCGCGGGTAGTGAGACCGCAAACACGAGCTTCGGCGTCGATCTCTCCGTCCTCAAAGAAGCGCGTGACGCGGCCCTTTCGCTCAAGCGCGGCGCGCTCGGCGACAATGTCATGTATTTTGAGACCGGCCAGGGCGCGGCGCTTTCGGCCAATGCACATCACGGCGTCGACCAGCAGACGATGGAGACGCGTGCCTACGCGGTGGCGCGGCATTTCAAGCCGCTGCTCGTCAACAGCGTCGTCGGCTTTATCGGCCCGGAATACCTCTTCGACGGCAAGGAAATCACGCGCGCCGGACTCGAGGATCATTTCTGCGGCAAGTTGCTTGGTCTGCCGATGGGCGTCGACGTCTGCTACACCAACCATGCCGAAGCCGATCAAGACGATATGGACAACCTTCTCACATTGCTGGGCGTGGCCGGCTGTTCATACATCATGGGCGTACCTGGCGCCGATGACGTGATGCTCTCCTATCAAAGCACATCGTTTCACGACTCTCTCTATCTCCGCGCCGCGCTCGGTCTTCGCCCGGCGCCTGAATTCGAGGCTTGGCTCCTGCGCATGGGCATCATGGATGCGAACGGCCGCGTCCGGCCGCAACTGCAAGGCAGCGAGGCCCGGCGTCTGCTCGATGGCGCCAGTCCGGCATGAGCGAGCGCGACGAATGGCACGAACTCGGCGCCTTCACCCCGGCGCGGCTCGCACTTGGCCGGGCCGGCAATGGTTTGCCGACGAAGCGGGTGTTGGAATTTCAACTTGCGCATGCGCGTGCTCGCGATGCCGTCAATGCCCCCTTCGAAGCGCGCCGCATCGCAGACGCGCTCGGGACATCAGCTGCCCTAATTCTCACGACGCTGGCGCGCGATCGCGCGAGCTACCTTCTGAACCCCGACGCCGGACGCCGGCTTGACGCCTCTTCGCGCGCAAAGTTGCAGCGAGGACGTTTCGACGCCGTGCTTGTCATCGCGGATGGACTTTCCTCGACCGCGATTCATCGGCACGGCGTGGCGCTGGCGCGGCACATCCTGGGCGCCAATTCCGATCTGAATTGGGGCCCCGTCGCAGTCGTCAGCGGCGGCCGCGTCGCCGTCGGAGACGAAATCGCGCAAGCGCTCGGCGCTGAGCTGTCAGTCGTTCTCATCGGCGAGCGTCCTGGCCTGACCGCCGCGGACAGCGTCGGCATCTACATCACATTCGCGCCGTCACCGGGCGTCACGACCGACGCCGAGCGCAACTGCATCTCCAATGTGCGCCCAGGCGGACTTGAATTGCAGGATGCCGCACACCGGCTTGGCTGGCTGTTGTCGGAAGCACGGCGGCTTCGACTCACCGGCGTCAGACTCAAGGAGGACGCACCGGACCTGCGCAGCATCGCGGACACTGATAAGCTTTGACGTGAATCAACTGGGGGAAACACATGGCCTGGCTTTCCAAGCATGAAGCGATATTGCTCAGTGTACTGCGCATCGTTGCGGGGCTCCTGTTGCTGGAACACGGCACGCAGAAGCTGTTTCATTTCCCGCCGATGACGATGGCCATCCCTGCCGATGCCATGCCGATCATCATGGTGGCGGCCGTAATCGAGCTGGTTGGCGGCGCCCTTTTGGTGCTTGGCGTGTTCAGTCGCGTTGCCGCCTTTGTCTGCTCGGGCGAAATGGCGATCGCATACTGGATCGGGCACTTCGCGCGCGGCGGCTTCTTTCCAGCTGTCAACGGCGGCGATGCGGCGATTCTGTTCTGCTTCGTCTTCCTCTATATCGCGGCAGCGGGACCGGGCCCTATCGCCCTGGTCAGATCCGATCGGCTCTGAGCTTTATGGCCTGAGGCCGTGCGCGCTATGCTGGCGCAATGCATGGTTCAGCCGCCCTCACACCGGAGATTGTCCTGCACGCCTACGCGCAGGGCATTTTCCCGATGGCCGAACGCAGCGACGATCCCGAGCTTTATTGGGTCTCGCCGGAACAGCGCGGCATCATTCCGCTCGATTCGTTTCACATTCCAAAAAGATTGGCGCGGACGGTGCGCAGCGACCAGTTTCGCGTCACAACCGACACCGCCTTCGCCGACGTGCTACGCGCCTGCGCCGAAGCGGTAGTAGGGCGTCCGAACACATGGATCAACGCAGAAATTGCCCGCCTCTACACGGCGCTGCACAAGCAAGGCCGCGCGCATTCAATCGAGTGTTGGCGCGACGATAGACTCGTCGGTGGTCTTTATGGTGTCAGCCTCGGCGGCGCCTTCTTCGGCGAGAGCATGTTCTCGCGCGAGCGTGATGCCAGCAAAGTGGCGCTCGTGCATCTGGTTGCCCGCCTGAAGGTGGGCGGCTACGCGCTGCTCGACACGCAGTTTCTCACCAAACATCTGACCCAGTTCGGCGCTATCGAGATCACGCGACTTTCTTATCTGGCGCGTTTGCGCGAAGCGCTGGCCCATCCGGCCTATTGGCCGGCGTCCTCTGGCAACGCCGCCGGCTTTTCATTGTCGGTCGCATCGGGCGAAACCGGCCTCACCGGTTTTAATGGGCCGACCGCAACGGTCTGGCCGGGTTCACTTGCCTTGCAGGTGATCACCCACACGTCGTAGAGCGGATGCTGCATGCCGTGCAGTCCGGGGCTTGAGGCATACATCCAACCCGAAAAGACGCGGCGCCCCGGCTGGTCGGGCCGGTGATCATCGATCTGAACGAACGCAGCTGTCTCCGGCGTCTCCGTCGGCGGAGTCGAATAGCAGTAGCGTGCCGTGATCGTCAGCGTTGCGTAGTGGATCGGCTTACCGATTGGCGCGACGAGCGTTGTCGCGCGGCCGGTGATCTTGTCGAGTCCGCGAAGTATGAGCGACAAGGGTCCGACGGGTTGCGGCGGTGTCGAAGCCGGCGCGGCTGGCGATGGTGTCGACGGCTTGGCGACAGGCACGACCGCGGACGCGTTATCCGCGAGCAAAATGCCCGCCGCGGCCAGGAGAAGGACACTCAGCCGCTTCACGGCTTGGCGCCGCCGCTCGGCTGCTGCCCATTTCCGCCGGCAGGCGGCGAAGCCGCCGCCGCGCCCTTCGCCGGCATCGGGTTCGTGCCATTTGCCGGAGCCGGCGCCGGATTTGTGCCCGTCGGCTGAGGCGTTCCACCGTTCGGTTTCTGATTGTTGCCGCCGCCGATGAAGCGTCCGACCAATCCCATCAGGTCGACCGAGCCTTGCACGTTGGTGATGGCTCCGCCCGGCGCAAGCATCTTGTCGCTGCCGCCCGGAGAGATCGACAGATAGGAACCACCAAGCAGTCCCGTGGACGTTACCAGCAACGACGAATCATCCGGAATCGGGACGTCGCCGCGAATATTCATATGCAGGGTGACGAGATAGGTCTTGGGATCGAGCGTGAGCGCGCTGACCGAGCCGATCTTGATTCCCGACAATCGAACATCGGTGCCTGTCGCAAGTCCGTCGACACGTGGCATGCGCGCCGTGATTTCGTAGCCGCCGAAACTTCCCGAGCTTGTGCTCGTGTAGGTGAAATAAAGAAAAGCAGCGGCGACCGCGACGACGATCGCGCCGATGATCGTCTCGACCGTGTTGTTGCTGGTCATGCCTACTCCGGCTTCCAGGCTTGATAATCGCCTGTCGCGGGCGGACGCGTTCCGCTTTTCGCGAGACTGCCTTCTGGCCGATACGCATCGGGAGTGCCGGTGAGATTCGGTTGGTGTTCCTTCTCCCAGGAATTTTCCTTGAACGGCATTTTCGTCGGCGGATCTTCGTAGGTGTGGTGCAGCCAGCCGTGCCAATCCGGCGGCACGCGGCTCGCTTCGACCGTACCCGCATACGTCACCCAGCGGCGCGCGCCATTTTTCGATTGGTAATACCGATTGCCGTATTTGTCGGTTCCGACATACGCGCCGAAGAACCAGATCGTCGCCAGGGTTCCCAGAGTTGCGTGATGCCACCAGGCGAAAATCATGCGGAAGAAGGACATGCGACTGCCCGAGTCTCGGATTTGCCGCCGGAATATAGAAGCCGGCCCGCGATGATGCCATGAACACGATGGCGACACGGTGACCGCCTTAGCCCAAGTTCGCGGTCGCGCGCGCTATCCACAATCGATCCAAAACGAGAAGGGTGTCACGCAGATGAAAAAATTTTCTGCGCGAGTCGCGTTAACCGCTTGACATGAACTTTTCCTCAGCAAAATGCAGCCTCGCCCAGGCACAAGATCTGGTGGGTAAGATTTCGTTTACCACTTCGTACTTGCGTCGCCTTTTGAACGGTGCCCATACTTGGGGCCTGTCGCTGCTCGCGACACCAAATCTGGCGGACGCAACCCAACCTCCCGCCGAGGCTGATGCCCGAAAGGCATGTGCCCGGCGGTAGGAAAACTGTCCCCAGATGGTGGCGCGCGGCAGGGGGTCGGGCCGCTAACAGCTTATTCGGGGACAGTTCCATGCGCATTCACCGTCAGTTCACGGTCGAGGGTCGTTCCGCCTATGAGGGCATCGCTTTTCGCCTCGCCAGCAGCGAGATCCGAAATCCCGACGGCTCGGTTGTCTTCTCCCAGTCCGACATCGAGGTGCCGGCCGAATGGAGCCAGGTTGCCTGCGATGTGCTGGCACAGAAATATTTTCGCAAGGCCGGGATTCCAACGAGCCTGAAGACCATACCCGAGGAAGGCATTCCCGAATTCCTCTGGCGCAAGACCGCCGACGGCAGCGATACGACGGGCGAACACTCCGCCAAGCAGGTCTTCGATCGCCTTGCCGGCACCTGGACCTATTGGGGCTGGAAAGGCGGCTACTTCGACTCGGAAAAAGACGCGCGCGCGTTTTTCGACGAGCTCGTCTTCATGCTCGCGACCCAAAAAGCGGCGCCGAACTCGCCGCAATGGTTCAATACCGGCCTTCATTGGGCCTACGGCATCGATGGTCCAAGCCAGGGCCATTTCTACGTCGATCACAAGACAGGCCGTCTGACCAAGTCCGCCTCGTCCTACGAGCACCCGCAGCCGCACGCCTGCTTCATCCAGTCCGTGGCCGACGATCTCGTCAACGAAGGCGGCATCATGGATCTTTGGACGCGCGAGGCGCGTCTCTTCAAATACGGCTCAGGGACCGGCACCAACTTCTCCTCGCTGCGGGGCGAGAATGAAAAACTGTCCGGCGGCGGCAAGTCGTCGGGACTGATGAGCTTCCTCAAAATAGGCGATCGTGCGGCAGGCGCGATCAAATCGGGCGGCACCACGAGACGCGCCGCAAAGATGGTGATCGTCGATGTCGATCATCCCGACATCGAGCAATTCATCGACTGGAAGGTGATCGAGGAACAGAAGGTCGCCGCCATGGTGGCCGGCTCCAAGCTTGCCGAACGCCACCTGAAGCTCGTCATGAAGGCCTGCATCAACTGCGAAGGTTCCAACGACGACTGCTTCGATCCCAAAAAGAACCCCGCCCTGCGTCGCGAGATCAAAGCCGCGCGCAAGGCGATGATCCCCGACAACTATATCGAGCGCGTGATCTCCTTCGCCAAGCAAGGCTACAAGGATATCGACTTCAAGACCTATGACACCGACTGGGATTCTGAAGCCTATCTTTCCGTCTCGGGGCAGAACTCCAATAACTCGGTCCGCGTCAGCGACGAATTCCTCGAGGCCGTTCTGGAAGACAGGGACTGGGACCTCACCTATCGCGGTTCGAACAGAGTCGCCAAGACGATCAAGGCGCGCGAGTTGTGGGAGAAGATCTCCTATTCCGCGTGGGCCTGCGCCGATCCCGGTATCCAATTCCACACGACGATAAACGGTTGGCACACTTGCCCGGCGGGCGGAGACATTCGCGCCTCCAACCCGTGCTCGGAATACATGTTCCTCGACGATACAGCGTGCAACCTCGCGTCGCTGAACCTCATGCAATTCCGCAAAGTCCAGGACGATGCAAAAGTTTTCGATGTCGCCGCGTTCGAACATGGCTGCCGGCTCTGGACTATCGTGCTCGAGATTTCGGTGCTGATGGCGCAATTCCCGTCCAAGGAAATCGCTCAGCTCTCTTACGACTACCGCACGCTGGGTCTCGGGTTCGCCAATATCGGCGGTCTCCTGATGGCGGCGGGCATTCCGTATGATTCGCGCGAAGGCCGCGCCATCGCCGGCGCGATTTCGTCGGTCATGACCGGCGTATCCTATTCGACGTCGGCGGAGATGGCGGGCGAGCTTGGCCCGTTCCCGGAATTCGCAGCCAATCGCGAGGCGATGCTGCGCGTGATGCGCAATCACCGTCGCGCCGCGCACGGCGAGAAGACCGGCTACGAGGGGCTCGTCACCCTGCCCGTGCCGCTCGACCTCGACGCGGTGTTGAACAAGGATCTCGCCTTTGCCGCGCAGCGCGCCTGGGACGACGCCGTGGCGTTGGGCGAAGGCTTCGGCTATCGCAACGCGCAGGCCACCGTCATCGCACCGACCGGCACCATCGGTCTGGTGATGGACTGCGATACCACGGGGGTTGAGCCCGACTTCGCGCTCGTGAAATTCAAGAAGCTCGCCGGCGGCGGCTATTTCAAGATCATCAACCGCTGCGTTCCCGAAGCGCTCCAGACGCTGCAATACACGCAAGGCGAGATCGACGAGATCGTGGCTTATGCCGTCGGTCACGGCACGCTCGAAGGCTATCGCGGTGCGCTCAATCACGATGCGCTCCGGGCCAAGGGTTTCGGTGAAGACGAACTCGCGTCGGTCGAAGGCGCGCTCGAATCGGCGTTCGACATCCGCTTCGTGTTCAACAAATGGTCGCTCGGCACCGTCTTCTGCACGGAGGTCCTGAAGATCGATCCGGCCGCGCTGGATGCGCCCGATTTCGACATGCTGAAGACGCTCGGTTTCAGCCGCGCCGACATCGATGCCGCAAATCTCCATGTCTGCGGCGCCATGACGCTCGAAGGCGCGCCTTACCTGAAGGACGAACATCTGCCCGTCTTCGATTGCGCCAATCCCTGCGGCCGCATCGGCAAGCGCGCGCTCTCTGTCAGCAGCCACATCCACATGATGGCGGCGGTTCAGCCCTTCATCTCGGGCGCCATCTCCAAGACCATCAACATGCCGAACAACGCCACGGTGAAGGAATGCGGCGAGAGCTACCTGCTGTCCTGGCGCCTGGGGCTCAAGGCCAATGCGCTTTATCGCGACGGCTCCAAGCTGAGCCAACCGCTGGCGAGCCAGGTCTTCCAGTTCGACGAAGACGAGGAGGAATCGGAAGAGATCGTGCCCGCCCAGCGCACCACTGTGATCACCGAAAGGATCGTCGAGAAGGTCGTCGAACGCGTGCGCTCGCGCGATCGCGAGAAGCTGCCGCAACGGCGTAAAGGCTACACCCAGAAGGCGATCGTCGGCGGCCACAAGGTCTATCTGCGCACCGGCGAATACGAAGACGGCCGGCTCGGCGAGATCTTCATCGACATGCACAAGGACGGCGCGGCATTCCGTTCGCTGATGGACGGATTTGCCATCGCCATCTCGGTCGGCCTGCAATATGGCGTGCCGCTCGAGGAATTCGTCGAAGCGTTCACCTTCACCCGCTTCGAGCCGGCCGGCATGGTTCTCGGCAACGATTCGATCAAGAACGCGACCAGCGTTCTCGATTATATCTTCCGCGAACTGGCCGTCTCCTATCTCGACCGCAGCGATCTCGCCCATGTTCATCCGTCGGACGAAGATGTCGGCGGCGGCGTCGATGACGGCAGCCATGACGATCGCACCAGCGAAGTCGTCCAGGCAGTCAGGAGCGTGACGTCGAGCGGCTATGTCCGCGGGCGCCTGCAGCGCTCCATCGCGGTCGTGCGCGGCGGTGCGGCGCCGAAGATGATGGAAGACCACGCCCATCACGAGCATGCCCACCACGAGGACGAGGAGAGCGAGGAATTCCTGACGGTTGAGGAATCGGTCGTTACCGATGCCCTCAGCCAGATCCGTGCCAGCGTACTGGAAGCGGCCAATCCGGTGGGCGACATGGTCGATGCGCTCGGCTCGCAGCTTGCGGCGCGCGCAGGCGATGCGGCCGAACGGGCCGGCAAGGCGCGCGAGCTCCAGGCCAAGCGGGCCGCGGAAGCGCGGATGAAGGGCTACGAAGGCGACGCTTGCGGCCAATGCGGAAACTTTACGTTGGTTCGCAACGGCACCTGCATGAAGTGCAACACCTGCGGCAGCACGAGCGGGTGCAGCTGATCCTGTCGTGACGCAAGACAATACGGCGTAAC
>DATLOU010000032.1:0-36089 GCA_035536115.1 Rhizomicrobium sp. | reverse complement strand
CGTCAGCGCATCGATCGCATAGCCGAGAAAGAGCGGCGAAAAGCTTGTCGCCGACGTCGCCAGCACGAGGAACACGACGGCGACGATGACGCGCAGCCGCAACTCCGGCTGGTTCTTCGGCCAGAGATACGGCAACAACATCCATAGGGGACGAAAGGACGGTGCGCCGTCGCCTTCTTCAACAATCGCCCGAGCCATCGGTCCTAGTGCCCCATGTTACCGCCGCCGAAAGCGAGAAACCCGGCGATGAGCGCGAGCAATGCGATGGCGGCGATGATGACGAGCGTACGCGGCACGGCTAACCTCTGATCTCTCGAATCTGTTTAGAAACTGGCGCGCCAACGCGCAACCCCGGACGCAGCATGGATAACAGGAAGCTTTCGATTTGCGTGTTCTGCGGCTCCTCGCACGGCCTCCTGCCACAATATGCCGAGACCGCGAAAAGGCTTGGCCAGTTGATCGGTACGAACGGCTATTCGCTGGTGTTCGGGGGCGGCAATGTCGGGCTGATGGGCGAAACCGCCCGTGCGGCGCATGCGGCTGGTGCGCCGATTCTGGGCGTGTTGCCCGCCTTCCTCCGTCATGTCGAACGGCCGCTGAACGGCAGCGAAGAATTGATCGTGGTGCCCGACATGCAGCAACGCAAGGCGATCATGCTGGATCGTGCCGACGCGTTCATCGCGCTGCCGGGCGGCCTTGGCACCTTCGACGAAATCTTCGAGGTGCTTTCCACCGCGCAGCTCCAGGTTCACAAAAAGCCGATCGTGCTGATCGACAGCGAAGGTTACTTCGCACCGCTGCAAGCCCTGCTCGCTTCCGTCGTGCGCCAGGGCTTCGCCATCCGCAGCATCGAGAATTTCTATCGCGTCGTGGCGACGCCGGAAGCCGCGCTTCAATGCATCAACTCCTGGCCAGGCGGCGCCGCGTCCACGACGCAAGGCGACCCTCGAGGCTGACGAGGACCAGCGCCGACCAGACAAAGCCGAACGCGATCACGTTGGTGCGCGTGAACGGCTCGTGAAGGAGGAAAGTCGCAACGAGCAAGGTAATCGTGGGCGAAAGGAATTGCAGGAAGCCTAGCGTGGTCAGGCGAATGCGCCTGGCGCCCGCCGCGAACAGCACGAGCGGCACCGCCGTCAACGGACCGGTGAACATCAGCAAGCCATCGCGGGTGAAGTTCGGGGAGGGAAAGGCGCCTGTGCCCTTGAGCGCCCAGTAGGTGACCAGCGCCACGGTGACGGGAAGCAGCAGACACGTCTCGATCGTCAAGCCTTCCAGCGCATCGACCGGCGTCAGCTTTCGCACATAGCCGTAGAAACCGAAGGTCAGCGCCAGCGCCGGCGCGATCCAGGGAATGCCGCCAAGCGCCGCCGCCTGGATGGCAACGGCTGCCGTCGCCAGAGCAAGGGCGACGATCCGCAGACGCGAAATTTTTTCGCTCAGGAAGAAGACGCCGAGCACGATGGAGACGAGCGGCGTCATGTAATAGCCGAGGCTCGCCTCGATCAGGCGGTGCGTGACGACGCAATAGATGAAGATCGTCCAGTTCACCGAGATCAACAGGCTGCTCGCCAGCAATGCGGCCATGACGCGCGGCGCACGCAGGATAGCAAGGAAATGCCGGAAGCGGCCGCGCCCCAGCGTGACGATCAATCCCACCAGCGAACACCACAGGATGCGATGCAGCGTGATCTCGACCGGCGGGACGTCTTCCAGGAACTGCCAATACAGCGGAACGAAGCCCCAGATGGCATAGGCGCCACCGGCGTAAAGGATGCCACGGAGCTCGTTGTGAGGTTCGGACGGTTCGGTCATTGCAGGATTGGGGCGGCATTTGACTCAAACCTCACTGTCATAGCCCGCCACCCCGATCCGCGCGTAGCGCGGTCGAAGTGTAAACTCCGTGCGGGCCAACCAGTTGGAGAGAGTCTGAATGTCGAACCATGCAAGCGCAGATTAGATTTCCAGTTCATCGATTTGTGATCACCTGGGTGGCCCGCACTCCGGCGGGCCATGACAAGTTGCCGTGCACAAACACTAGATGGTTGGAAGCCGATTGCATCGTTGTCGTCGTCATTGCAGCTATGTGCGCGCGCCATCGCGAAACAATTTGTAACAGATCGAGTCGCTGAGCGCTTCGAACGACGCATCGACGATGTTGGGCGAGACGCCGACCGTCGACCAGCGGTTGCCTGCCCCGTCCGCACTTTCCACCATCACGCGGGTCACGGCCTCGGTGCCGCTCGTGAGGATACGCACCTTGTAGTCGACGAGGCGAAGATCGGAGAGGAACGACGAGTATTTGCCGAGATCCTTGCGCAGCGCCGCGTCGAGGGCGTTGACCGGACCGTTGCCCTCGCCTGCGGTGTGCACGATCTCGCCGTCGATGCGCACGCGCACCGTGGCTTCCGAAACCGTGACCAGATCGCCCAACGCGTTATGGCGGCGCTCGACAATGACGCGGAAACTTTCGACATCGAAATAGTTCGGCACCTGGCCGAGCGCGCGCCGCGCCAGGAGTTCGAACGACGCCTCAGCGCCGTCATAGGCGTAGCCGAGAAATTCGCGCTGCTTGATCTCGTCGAGGAGCCGCGTGATGCGCGCATCCTTGGCGTCTAGATCGATGCCGGCGTCCGAGAGGCGCGCCAGAAGGTTCGAGCGGCCCGCCTGGTCCGACACCAGGATCTTGCGCTGATTGCCGACGCTTTCCGGCGCGACATGCTCGTAAGTGCGCGGATCCTTGGCGACGGCGGAGGAATGCAAGCCGCCCTTGTGCGCGAAAGCCGACGGCCCGACATAAGCCGCGTGGCGGCCCGGCGCGCGGTTCAGGATTTCGTCCAAGAGGCGCGACACCGAAGTCAGCCGCGCCAGTTGTTCGCCGCTAACACCGGTTTCGAACGCAGACGCGAACGGCTCCTTCAGCAACAGGTTCGGCAGCAGCGAACAGAGATTGGCGTTGCCGCAGCGCTCGCCGAGCCCGTTCAGCGTGCCTTGAATCTGGCGCGCGCCGCCGCGCAAGGCGGCGAGACTGACCGCCACCGCCTGCTCCGTGTCGTTGTGCGCGTGAATGCCGAGCGACGCCTCCGGCAACTTCGCCTTCACCTCTGACACGATGCGATAGACGTCATCCGGCATGCTGCCGCCGTTGGTGTCGCACAAGACGAGCCAGCGCGCGCCCGCCTCCAACGCCGCGCGGATGCAGTCGAGCGCATACTGTGGATTTGCCTTGTAACCGTCGAAGAAGTGTTCCGCATCGAACAATGCCTCGCGCTTCTTCGCCACCACCGCCGCGATCGATTCCGCAATTGCCGCGATGTTCTCGGAGCGTGGGATCTCGAGCGCGACGTCGACGTGAAAGTCCCAGGTCTTGCCGACGAGACAGGCCGCATCGGCCTTGGCGTCGAGGATCGCCGAGAGGCCGGGATCGTTGGCGGCGCTCCGTCCCGAGCGCTTGGTCATGCCGAAGGCGGTGAAGCGCGCCTTCTTGAGTGGCGGCGGCGCGGAAAAAAACGCGGTGTCGGTCGGGTTCGCGCCCGGCCAGCCGCCTTCGATGTAATCGACTCCGAGTGTGTCGAGCGCGAGCGCGATCTGGCGCTTGTCCTCGACCGAGAAGTCGACGCCTTGCGTCTGCGCTCCGTCGCGCAGCGTCGTGTCGAAGATGTAGAGGCGCTCCTTGGTCACAACGCGAAACTCCCGCTGCAAGCTGCGCGTTGAGAGCGTGCGCGGTTTCGCGCATCAGCCGGCAATGCGCACGGGCGCGGGCGAGCATGCGGTGAAGCGCCCGGCGCTGTGCGCGAAGCGCCCTGCGACGTTCGCGATACACCGCCGAACGCCGGCCGTGCCGTAGCGCATCGCGATTGCCGCGGCGTGCGCCGGCGCGTTTGCCTTCGGCAACAAAATTGTTCGTCGGTTTTACGCTTTTCTCGCACCCCCCTCCCCCCGGCCGACTCCGTGGCCCGCGCAAAAGCGCCGCCGCGATGACGGGCGAAACGGGGTGCGTGAGCGCGCTTTGGTCCATCCGAGCCATATAGGAATGAATTCACCAATGGGAATAGTGTCTGGCAGAAATATTTTAAGCGGTTGAAAACAACAAGATAATCGCGATGGGCGGATCCCTCACCCGGAAATACTGGCGCATTTCCGACCTCTCCCGTGAACGGGAGAGATAAGCCAAACCTCTCCCGCTTGCGGGAGAGGTCGGCAGACGCAACGCGGCTGTCGGGTGAGGGGACAGCGCTCATCGCTTCACCTCCCACGTCGTGCCGCCGGGGCCGTCCTTCAGCAGAATGCCCTTTGCCAGCAACTCGTCGCGGATGCGGTCGGACTCCGTGAAGTTCTTCGCCTTGCGCGCGGCGTTGCGCGCTTCGATGGCATCGGCGATCGCGACGGTGTCGAGCGGTTTTTTCGCTTCGATGCGGATTTGCGTGTTGGAGAATCCCAGAAGGCCGAGACCGCCGGCGAGTTCGAGATCACTGCCCTTGTGCAATTCGGCGATCGCCTGGGGCGTGTTGAGATCGTCGGACAAGGCTTCGAGAAAGCCTTCGCCCAACCTCGGATCGGCGAGGGGTTCGCTCACGCCATAGAAGCGCTCGAGCGTCTTCCAACTCTCGTTCATGCCGGCGACCGTCCAGTCCATCGGCTGACGGTAGTGCGATCTGAGCATGTTGAAACGCAACACCTCGCCGGGCCAATCCTTCAAGAGCGCGTTGATGGTGACGAAGTTACCGAGCGACTTCGACATCTTCTCGCCTTCGACGTTGAGAAAGCCGTTGTGCATCCACACATTCGCCAGCGGCCGGTCGTTGTGCGCGCCTTCGCTCTGGGCGATTTCGTTCTCGTGGTGCGGAAAGACGAGATCGATGCCGCCGCCATGGATGTCGAAGGTCTCGCCGAGATATTCGCGCGCCATGGCCGAGCATTCGATATGCCAGCCGGGCCGCCCGCGCCCCCAAGGACTGTCCCAGCCCGGCGTGTCGGCGTCGGACGGTTTCCATAGGACGAAGTCCATCGCGTTCTTCTTGTAGGGCGCGACTTCGATGCGCGCACCGGCGATCATGTCGACCAATGAGCGGCGCGCGAGCTTGCCGTAATCCGACTTCGACGAGACGTCGAAGAGGACATGGCCCTCTGCGACATAGGCGTGCCCGGCCGCGATCAGGCGCGCGATCATCTGGGTCATCTGCGCCACATGCTCGGTGGCGCGCGGCGTGTAGGTCGGCGGCAGGTTGCCGAGCGCCGAGACGTCTTCGAGATAGACGCTTTGCGTGTCTTGCGTGAGCTCGCGCAACGCGGTCAGGATGTCGCGATTTCCCCGGCGCTCCAGCGCGCGCGCGTTGATCTTGTCGTCGATGTCCGTGATGTTGCGGACGTATGTGACGTGATTGTCGCCATAGACGTGACGCAGCAGGCGGAAGAGCACGTCGAAGACGATGACCGGCCGCGCGTTGCCGATATGCGCGAAGTCGTAGACCGTCGGCCCGCAGACATACATCCGCACATTCGTCGGATCGATGGGATCGAACACGTCCTTGTATTTCGTCAGCGTGTTGTAGAGGCGGATGGTCATGGCCTTAGTCATAGCGTGATTTGTGATGAACGTCCCCTCACCCGAAAATGCTCCGCATTTTCGACCTCTCCCGTGAATGGGAGAGGTAAGGGCTGATCGGCGATGTGGGCGAGCGAGAGGGTTTTTGCGGCGTCAGCCGCAAATCAGGGTCCGGATAATGTGGCGGCGAGCGATCACGCCGTTTCCCCTTTGAGGCGCGCAAGGGCTCTTGCGCGTCCGATGAGCGGTAGCAGCTTTTTCAGTTCGGGTCCATCGCCGCGCCCCGTGAGCGCCAGACGCAAAGGGTGAAAGAGCGCCCGGCCTTTCATGCCGGTTGCTTCCGACACAGGTTTTGTCAGCGCCGCCCAGGTGTTTTCATCCCAAGGTTCGTTCGGCAGAAGCGCAGCGGCGACGGCGGTCACTTTCTCGTCCTCGATCACCGGCGTCACCGGGCCGTTCACCACGTGCCACCACAGCACTGCGTCTTCGAGCTTCGTCAAGTTGGGCCGCACGGTTTCCCAGAACGCCGCGCCGCCGGAAACGCCGAACGCCGCGAGACGCTCGGCGACGGCGTCATACCGCAAGAGATGAAGCAGCTTGCCGTTGAGCACGAGAAGCTCCGCGACGTCGAAATGCGCCGGCGCGCGCGCGATCTTTTCCAGTGCGAAGTCGGCGGCCAGGGCGTCGAGCGAAGCGCGCGGCTCGATTGCGTCGGACGTTCCGATCCTGGCGAGGTAGGAGGCGAGCGCGAGCGCCTCGATCCCCTCCTCGCGAATGGCGCGCAGCGACAGCGAGCCGAGGCGCTTGGACAACACTTCGCCGCCCGGCAGGATAAAGAGCGGATAGTGCGCGAATTCCGGCACCGGCGCGCCCAACGCCTCGAAGATCTCGATCTGCGGCGCGGTGTTGGTCACGTGATCTTCGCCGCGGATGACATGCGTGATCGCAAAGTCGGTGTCGTCCACCACCGAGGGCAGCGTGTAGAGGAAGCGACCATCCTCGCGGATGAGCACCGGATCGGAGAGCGACGAGGTGTCGATCTCGACCGGCCCGCGGATGAGATCGTTCCACATGACCTTTTGGTGGCTGAGCTTGAAGCGCCAATGCGGCTTTCGCCCTTCGGCTTCGAACTTCGCGATATCGGCTGCGCTCAGGGAGAGCGCTGCGCGGTCATAGACCGGAGGCTTGTGCGCCGCCATCTGGCGCTTTCTCTTGCGCTCGAGTTCATCGGCGGTTTCATAAGCGGGATAAAGCCGGCCAGAGCTCTTCAGTTTCTCCGCCGCTTCGCCATACTGCGCGACACGGTCCGACTGACGCGCGAAAACGTCGTGCTCGATCCCGAGCCAGGCATAGTCCTCGCGGATCGCGTCTTCATATTCCTTCGTCGAACGCGTGTCGTCGGTATCGTCGATGCGCAGCATCAGTTTGCCGCCGTTCTTCCGGGCGAACAGCGCGTTGAGCACGGCCATGCGGCCGTTACCGACCTGGAGATAGCCGGTGGGCGAAGGCGGCACGCGGACGACGATGGTCATGACGCGCTAGTCCCGCGCATCGCGGAACGCATTGGTGATGGGATAACGCCGGTCGCGGCCGAAATTGCGCGCCGAGATCTTCACGCCCGGCGGCGCCTGGCGGCGCTTGTATTCGCTGACATAGAGCAGCTGCTCGATGCGCTTGACGGTGGCGGGATGGTAGCCCTTGGCGCAGGTGTCTTCGAACGTCATCTCGTTCTCGACCAGACATTCGAGAATGCCGTCGAGCATCTCGTAGGGCGGGAGCGAATCCTGGTCCTTCTGGTTCTCGCGCAGTTCCGCGGTCGGCGCCTTGGTGATGATGCGTTCGGGAATGACGCGGCCGGGCGGTCCGAGCGCGCCTTCGGGCACGAACTGGTTGCGCCACCGCGCCAGGCGGAACACTTCGGTCTTGTAGATGTCCTTCAGAACATTGTAGCCGCCGCACATGTCGCCATAGAGTGTGGCGTAGCCCACGCTCATCTCGCTCTTGTTGCCGGTGGTCAGAACCATCGGCCCGAACTTGTTGGAGATCGCCATCAGGATGACGCCGCGC
Organism: Rhizomicrobium sp.; assembly: GCA_035536115.1. Lineage (GTDB taxonomy): Bacteria > Pseudomonadota > Alphaproteobacteria > Micropepsales > Micropepsaceae > Rhizomicrobium. The sequence goes on along the minus strand of DATLOU010000032.1, from coordinate 28,477 downwards.
GCGCGGCTCTGGATGTTCTCCTCGGTCGTATCGGCGCGCCGGTTCGAGAAGGTGGGCGCAAGCGCGTTGCCGAAGGCTTCGACCACGCTTTCGATCGCGACCGTCTCATAAGGCACGCCGAGCAGGCCTGCACATTCGGCCGCATCGTCGAGACTATCCTTCGAGGTATAGCGCGACGGCAGCATGACGCAGCGCACGCGATCCTTGCCGAGCGCATCGACGGCGACTGCGGCGGAGAGCGCGGAGTCGATGCCGCCGGAAAGGCCGAGCACGACGCCGGAGAAGCGGTTCTTGTTCACATAGTCGCGCAATCCCAGCATCATCGCGTGATAGACCGAGTGCGAGCGCTCCTCGCTCGCGGCGCGCACGCCGGACGCACACACCCAGGTCGCGCCTTTGCGCGTCCACTCCGACATGACGACGCTCTCCCGCCATGACGGCATGACGATCGCCGTCGAGAGGTCAGCGTTGACGACGGTCGAGCCGCCATCGAAGACGAGTTCGTCCTGGCCGCCGACCTGGTTCAGATAGACGAGCGGCAGTTTCGTTTCGCTGACTCGCGCCGCGATCAGGTTGGCGCGCACGTCTTCCTTGCCGGCCTCGAAAGGCGAGCCGTTGGGTACGGCGAGGATTTCCGCACCCGTCTCGGCGAGGCATTCGGTAACTTCCGAAGTCCAGATGTCCTCGCAGATCGGAACGCCGACGCGCACACCGCGGATGCTGAACGGTCCCGGCAAGGGGCCCGCGGCGAAAACGCGCTTTTCGTCGAACACGCCGTAGTTCGGCAGGTCGTATTTGAAGGTCTTGCCCGCGATCTTGCCGCCATCGAGCAGAAGAAAGGCATTGTAGAGCTTGTCGTTCTCGACCCAGGGCGCGCCGACGAGCACCGCCGGTCCGCCGTCAGCCGTATCTAAAGCGAACTTCTCGATGGCTTCGCGCGCATCCGACTGGAGTGCCGGCTTCAGGACCAGGTCCTCGGGCGGATAGCCGACGATGTAGAGCTCGGGGAACAGAATAACGTCGGCCCTGGCCTTCGCGGCATCCGCCCGCGCGGCGCGCGCGCGGGTGAGATTGCCGTGAATGTCGCCCATCACCGGATTGAGCTGGGCAAGCGCGATGCGAAAACGGTCCGTCATGCACGGTCTTTAGCGCGGTATGGTGCCGGGTAAAAGAGTCTGCGCCTTCAGGGAATTCGCGCACGATTTGGGGGTGAACAACGCCTCGCCAACCGGTTAGGCTATGCCACGCGTATTCTGGTCCCCTGCTATGCAGCGCAAACTGACCGCAATCCTATCTGCCGATGTGGTCGGGTACAGCGGCCTGATGGAGGCTGACGAAACCGGAACGCTGGAACGGCTCAAAACAAACCGCAGCAACATCTTTGACCCCCGTGTGTCCGAGCATGGCGGGCGGGTATTCAAGCTGTTAGGCGACGGCGCCTTGGTCGAGTTCTCCAGCGTGGTCGCCGCTGTGAATTGCGCTTTGGCCATACAGGAGGCGACAGAGAAGGCGGAAGCCGACAAGGCCAAGCGCATTCGCTACCGGATCGGCATCAACCTTGGCGAAATCGTCATCGACGGCGACGACATCTATGGCGACGGCGTTAACGTGGCGGCGCGACTGCAAAGCCTTGCGCCCTCGGGCGGCGTCGCGCTTTCCAAGGTGGTCCGAGACAACGTTGAGGGTAAGCTGCCCTGCGTGTTCGAGGACATGGGCGAACACACGGTCAAGAATATTGAGCGTCCGGTGCACGTGTTTTCAGTCCGTACCGCTCGGCCTGAAGAGACAGAGGAACCAAAAGTGCAGGAAGCCCGGAAATTGTCGATCTGTGTTCTTCCCTTCGCCAACATGAGCGGCGACGTGGAACAGGATTATTTCAGCGACGGCATCAGCGAGGACATCATCACGGACCTGAGCAAAGTATCGTCGCTCTTCGTCGTCGCGCGTAACACGGCGTTCCAGTTCAAGGGCAAAAGCGTTGACGTGTCGCAGGTCGCCCGTCAGTTGAGGGTCAATCACATTCTGGAAGGAAGCGTACGCAAAGCCGGCGGCAGGGTGCGCATCACGGCGCAGCTCATCGATGGCGGTTCGGGGGGACATGTTTGGGCCGAGCGCTACGACCGCGACCTGAACGACATCTTCGCACTTCAGGACGAGATATCGGAAGCCATCGTCGCGGCGCTAAAGCTCAAGCTTCTGCCGGAAGAGAAGAAGGCCATCACCCACCGCGGCACCGACAATGTCGAGGCCTACAATCTTCTTCTCATGGCGCGCCAGTATTTCATTGCCGGCAACTTTGGCGATTCCAGGCAGGAAGAGGCCATCATTCGCCTCTGCAGCCGCGCAACCGAGATCGATCCGCATTACGCAGAGGCTTGGACGTTGATGGCGAGCGCACAAATGGAAACGCGCTGGCGCAATGGGCGGGGCGACGGCGGAAAAGCTTCTGCAGAAAAGGCGCTCGCCTTGGACGCCAATTTGGCTGACGCCCACGCAATCAAGGCAAGAATACTGCTGGAGGAGGGAAACATCGAGGAAGCCGACGCAGAAATTGAGATCGCACGCCGGCTCGACACGGAATCCTGGTTGGTCAACGTTCAGTCAGCGCAGATTCATATTCGACAAAAGCGATTTCAGGACGCCGCGCGGTACTACGAGAAGGCTACCGCACTGATGGACACGGACTTTGGTTCGCCGGGAATGCTGGTCACCGTCTACACCGCGCTCCGAGATACCAAGGCTACGCAGCGTGCTGCGCAAATCGCGCTCGCGCGCACGGAAAAAGTCATCGCGCAGGATCGCAGCAACGGCAATGCGATGAGCTTCGGCGTGAATGCACTCGCGGTTCTTGGCGAGTCCGAGCGTGCCAAGGAGTGGATCGAGCGGGCTCTTCTGGTCGATCCCGACAACATCAACATGCGGTACAATTTTGCCTGCGCCCTCACGGCCCAGTTGAAAGACGCAGACGCTGCGCTCGAGATGTTGACGGTCTTCTTCGAGAGAGTGGCGCGTGGCGCGTTGTTCTACACGATGATCGATCCCGATCTCGAACCCTTGCGCGACCATCCGCGCTTCAAGGCTATGTTCGCCGCCGCCGAAGCACGGGTGGCAAGGGAACAGGCTCCGGACGGTACGCCTTCCTGATTCTGCGGGTTTGTTTTTGCCGGGATCAGCGGGCCGCTGCGACGGCCACATAGGCCTCGCGCGCACGGGCATCGGGTCCATGATCGGCGGCATCGTCGATCAGGAGCGCGGTCTGCAGTGCGCGGCGCGCTTCCTGCGGACGTACCAGCGGCGGCGCGCCATGGCGGACCGAAAGCACGAAGGCCGCCACCGACTCGGCCAACGGATCGCCCATCTCGAGCGCCTTCAAGGGCCGGGGCGTGGTGTTCCTGACCTTGCGGGTGATGAAATCGATCTCGATCACACCGTCGCGATACTCGGCGCGCATGCCGCGACGGCGCAGTTCCGAGATGCGGCTGGTTTCCAAATGCGCGGCGGTGCCGTTCGAGAATGTCACCGACGCGTTCACTTCGTCGGCGAGCAAGCCATGCTGCGCAAAGGCCCGCGCCGAAACGTTGCGCACCGAATACGGCACCAGCTGATGCACGAGATCGAGATCGTGGATCATGAGATCCAGGACGACGCTGACGTCGGCGCTGCGTCCGGTCCAAGGACCCATGCGCCAGCACGAGATATCGAGCGGAACCTCCGGACTGTCGAGGAGGCCAGTGCCGGCGAAGACGAAGCGTTCCTGGTGGCCGACGGTGAGCACCCGGCCGGTGTTGGCCGCGAGTGCGACGAGCGCATCGGCATCTTCGAGACTGGTGGCGATCGGCTTTTCGACCAGCACATTTGCGCCGGCGTTCAGAAACGCCCGCACGATCGCGGCATGCGTGACCGCCGGCGAACAGACGCTGACGAGATCAACCTTGCCGAGAAGATCGCGCCAGTCCGCGACGGCGTGTACACCATGATTGGCGAGCGAAGCCTTGCGCACTTCAGGACAGGGATCGGCGACGGCAATCAGGTCGACGCCGTCGATGCCGCGATATTTCGAGGCGTGGTGACGGCCGAACGCGCCGGCGCCAATCACCGCGGCCTTAAGCCTATCGCCGTTGCGAATCCTTAAGGGAGCCAAAAACGAATCTCGTCGGAAATACAGGGAGATAAGGGCAGGCGGGCGGCGGCGAAGCGACTCATAAAATGTTTCGTCTTGTTACACATGCCTTCGCTGCTAGGTTAACCGCCTTGATATCAAACCCTTTACCGCGTCAGGAGACGTCCCATGGACAACCAGAAAAACCACGAAATCCGCCTGAAAAGCCGCCCTGTCGGCCTTCCCACGGCCGATAATTTCGAAGTCGCCGAGACACCCGTCCCCACGCCGGCAGCCGGCCAGGTGCTCGTCCGCAACAGCTATATTTCGGTGGATCCTTACATGCGCGGCCGCATGGTCGACCGCAAAAGCTACGTGCCGCCCTTCCAGATCGGCCAGGTCCTGCAAGGCGGCGCCGTCGGCCAGGTCGTCGCGTCCAACGGCAACGACAAGCTGAAGGTCGGCGATTTCGTGCAAAGCATGAATGGCTGGCGCGAGTGGTACGTCTCAGGCGGCCAGGACGTGCAGAAGTTCGATCCGCAAGTTTCGATCCAATCCTATCTCGGCGCGCTCGGCATGCCGGGCATGACGGCCTATGTCGGCCTCATGCGCATCGCGGCCTTGAAAGACGGCGAGCGCGTCTTCGTGTCGGCGGCATCCGGCGCAGTCGGATCGGTCGCCTGCCAGATCGCCAAGGCGAAGGGGTGCTACGTCGTCGGCTCCGCCGGCTCGGACGAGAAGGTGAAATACTTGAAGGAACTCGGCGTCGATCAGACGATCAACTACAAGACCGCAGGCGATCTCAACGCCGCCGTGACGCGCGCCTTCCCCGAAGGCATCGACGTCTATTTCGAGAATGTCGGCGGCGCACATCTCGAAGCCGCGCTGAACAACATGCGGCCGAACGGGCGCATCGCGCTGTGCGGCATGATCGACATTTATAACGCGACAGAACTCATGCCCGGACCGCGCAACCTCGCGATGGCGATCGGTCTCAGCCTGACGCTCAGAGGCTTCATCGTCTCCAACCACACCGACATGCAGGCGGACTTTCACCGCGACATGGCGAAGTGGGCCAAGGAAGGCAAGATGAAGTGGCGCGAGACGGTCGTCGACGGCGTCGAGAATTCGCCCAAGGCCTTTATCGGCCTCTTCAAGGGCGACAATCTCGGCAAGATGGTGGTGCGCGTCGGGCCTGACAAGGCGGTTTGATCCTCCGCACCGTCATGGGCGGCCTCGAACCGCCCACCCATCGCGCCGTTCTTTTTCGGCAAAACATCAACTGTCATGGCCCGCCGGAGTGCGGGCCACCCAGGTGACGTCTCGATGTCTTCTTGGAGAATCGAGCGCGGCTTCAACTGGGTGGCCCACACTAGGTGGGCCATGACAAGTGGAGGATGGGTCGGCGGCTCGAGGCCGCCTATGACGGCATTGCATTATTTATGATCCGGGCCGCTGGCGCGAAGCGTCGCGAGCGCCGCGAAGATCATATAGGACAGCATCAGCGGTGCGAGCCCGATCAAAACGGCGCCGGTGATGTCGGTGAAGGCGCTGCAATTCAGCCAGGGATAAGCCGAGCCGACATAGAGAAGCTGGAACGAAACGATCGCGACGAGCCCGAAGATGACGGCGGTCGTGGTCGGCCCGATCGTCGGCGCGCGCGCCATGCGTTCGATGCGGATGATGCCGGATGCGAGCCGCACCCGCGATAACGCCGACGCCAGGAAGATGATCGCCAACAGCCAGGCCGTCCCCGAGGCGAAGATGCGCCCGCCATCGAGGCTGCACGTCTCGAGCGCGTTCTGCAGGGCGTTCTGTCCCGGCACGAAGAAGGAGAGCGTCGCCTGAACCGCATGTTCGGCGGGGCTTCCCATGTAGAGCGGCGCGACGAACAGCTGATTGGCGAAGCTCACGAGCACGAACACGAGAAAGACGACTTCGTTGAAGCCGGGCGTCAGGTGCTGCGGCTTCAAACGGCGCAGGAATCCCGCGCGCCCGCCTGGCGCCAGACCGAAGCCGGCAATGAACAAGAGACCCATCGCGGCGAAGAGTAAAACGCAGACGCCGATCTCCAGAACCGCTTCGGGCGGCGGTTCGCCGCGCGCCAGCGCCAGATGGATAGCGTGCGCGCCGGCAAAGGCGCAGAAGACGAGCCACCCTTTTGCTAGCAGGCGCGCCACACCCATCTGGATTGCCCCTCAACCCTCATCCTTCGGCAAGCTCAGGATGAGGTTCTCACTTATGTCCCCATGCTGAGCCTGTCGAAGCACGAAGCATGAGCAGCATTTCCTATGCAGACGCCGCGAACCGGTCGGACTTCATCCGCTCGGCACGGATTCCCTGCGCCATCAGAAACGCAAGTTCGAGCGACTGGCTGGCGTTGAGACGCGGATCGCAGGCCGTCTGGTAGCGATCGTGCAGGTCGATCTCCTTGATCGCCTGCGCGCCGCCCAGACACTCGGTCACATCCTGGCCCGTCAGCTCGAAATGCACGCCGCCGGCATGAGTCCCCTCGGCGCGGTGCACGGCGAAGAAGGTGCGAACCTCCTCCAGGATGCGGTCGACCGGGCGCGTCTTGAAGCCCGACTGCAGCTTGATCGTGTTGCCGTGCATCGGATCGCAGGACCAGACCACGCTTTGGCCCTCACGCTTCACGGCGCGCACGAGCGGCGGCAGCTTGTCGGCGACCTTGTCCGAGCCGAAGCGGGCGATCAGCGTCAGACGTCCGGGTTTGTTCTCCGGATTGAGCGCGGCGATCAGCTTCAGCAACTCGTCTTCGGAAAGACTGGGGCCGCACTTCAGACCGATCGGATTCTTGATGCCGCGCATGAATTCGACATGCGCGCCGTCGAGCTGGCGCGTGCGGTCGCCGATCCAGAGCATATGGGCGGAGGTGTCGTACCAGTCGCCGCTGGTGGAATCGACGCGCGTCATCGCCTGCTCGTAGTTCAGGAGCAAGCCTTCGTGGCTGGTGTAGAAATCGGTCGCACGCAATTGCGGCACCGATTCCGGCGTGATGCCGCACGCCGCCATGAACTCGAGCGTTTCCGAAATGCGCGACGCGAGACCCTTATACTGTTCGCCGGCCGGCGATCCCGCGATGAAGCCAAGCATCCAACGGTGGACATTGTGCAGGTCGGCATACCCGCCCGAGGCAAAGGCGCGCAAAAGATTGAGCGTCGCAGCCGACTGTGCCGTCGCTTCGAGCAAGCGCCGGGGATCGGGCGCCCGCGCCTCGGCGGTGAACTCGCCGCCGTTGATGTTGTCGCCGCGATAGGAGGGAAGTGTGACACCGTCACGCGTCTCAAAATCGTCGGAGCGTGGCTTGGCGAACTGTCCGGCGATGCGGCCGACCTTCACTACCGGAACACCGGCCGCGAAGGTCAGTACGACCGCCATCTGCAAGAGCAGGCGGAACATGTCGCGGATATTGTCGGGATGGAACTCGGCGAAACTCTCGGCGCAGTCGCCGCCCTGGAGCAGGAACGCCTTGCCCTCTGCGACCTGGGCGAGGCCGGCCATGAGGTTGCGCGCCTCGCCGGCGAAAACCAGCGGCGGGTGCGTCTTGAGCTTCGCCTCGACAGCGGCCAGCACGGCAGCGTCCGGGTAGGTCGGAACCTGCCGGATGGGCTTCGAGCGCCAGCTTTGCGGGGACCAGACCTGGGCCACGCGGAACCTCCTTCATTCGGCCAGTGGATATATGGGAAGCATGACCGCTTTGCCAGCCGGAGGGCCGCGTTCGTTAATCTTTCGTGGCGCGGGGGGTTAGCGGGCCGGCTCGCTGCGCTTGCGCTCGACATTGAAGACTTCGGCCGGGACGTGCACCGACGCGTCCTTGGCATAGAGCGCGCGGATGTCGGCGAAGCGGCGGTCGGGATCGAGCGCGAGTTCCGCCAGCGTGTCGAACAGGTCGAGCCTCTCCGGCGTGATCAGATTGTCCGACATGATCATCGGTCCCCAGACGTCCCAGGGCAGCATCTCTTCATTGTTGAGCGAGGCGAAATCGCGCACCACGTTACCGGCGATGAACCAAAGCCCGCGCAGATCGAAGATGCCGAAGGTCTTGGGATCCGCTTTGCCGCTCCGGCATTTTTGCCAGGCATCGCCCGCTATGACGAACTCACTGCGCGGCACGTCCCGCGTGTCGAAGGTCAATTGCAGGACGCTGCGCTGCTTCTCGTCGATCTGAGCGTCGAGCAGCTGCCACGCGGTGCCGTTCCAATATTCGATGACCCAATGGTCTTCGAAGGTCCCCTTGTTGAAATAGGCGCCGAAGCCGACGCGGGAGCGAGATGGAATTCCGGCGCGACGAAAAAGGGCGGTGCCGAAGACGGAGAAATTCCGGCATGTGCCGACGGCGCGTTGGTCGACGGCGCGCGCGTCGCGGAGCGGCCGTCCATCGTGACGCTGCATGAGCGCCAGCATGTCGGCCGTCGAGCGCACATTCTGCTCGTCGCGCCGTTCCGTTGAAAGCGTCACGCCATAGCGTGCTGCCCAATGCACGTGCAGAAGCAGATTCTGGATGAACGCGACGATGCCGGGAATGTCGCGCGGCGCATCCTCCAAAAGAGCGTCGAGAGCGCCGGCATCGGTCATGCGGCCGGGCCGGGTGTAGAACTCTGCGATGTCCGGTGCGAGAGGCATTGCGGTTTCAATCTATCAGGTCAACGCACCGGGATGTAGATCTCGACGCCGCCATAACCGGTGCGCGTGTCGAACGTTTCCATATGACGCTCGATGCTGGCCGCGTCGGTGATTTTGTGCCCGTCTTCGGGAACCCAGTCGTTCCAGATCGCGTGATAGGTCTGGCCGATCTCCGAGACGTGGCCGTCGTGCCGGAAGACGGTATAGGTCTGCGGCTCCAGAGTGAGTTGCACCAATCCCTTGGGCGCAGCGCCAAAACGCTTCACTTCGACGGCGCAAACATAATCGAAATTGCCTTCCTCATCGAGATTGGTGCTGACGCCGGCGGGGATGGGATGCGCCTTGTTCTCGATCTCGCCATAGTGCGGCATGAACCGTTGCCATTGCGACGCGATGTTCTGCATCTCCGAGAACGGTACATGCTCGCAAAGGCCGACGAATTTCAATTCGCCGAGACGTTCGCTGCGCACCGGCGAGATGGCGGGACGCGCACCCTCCTCTGCCTTCACGGGCGTCAACAGCGAAAGTCCAGCGGTGGTCGCCTTCTTGCGGACCTCCTCGGGCGTCATGCCGAACTTGCTGCGAAAGGCGCGCGAGAACGCCTCGTGCGAGGCGTAACCATAATCCAGGGCGAGATCGAGGATGTTGGACGCGCCCTTGGCGAGATTGTTCGCCGCTTCGCTCAGCCGCCGGCTGCGCACATATTCCATCACTGACATGCCCGTGGTTTCGCCAAAGGCATGCGCCAGGTGATAGCGCGACACGCCGCAATTCTCGGCCACTTTCGCGAGCGTCAAGTCGCCCGTCAGGTTGCGGTCTATGGTCCAGAGCGCCCGGTTCGCCAGTGACATCGTTCTTCTCCTGCAATCGATCCGAACGAACGCTATCGCGCCCGAATTTGCTCTGCTTGATCGCGATTGCGGGTCCCCGCGACAATCGTTCGCTTGGGGTTGAGTGTGGCCAAGCCGTGCCTGCGACGCTAGCGTAACGCCCGGGATTTGAATAAATGCGGACAATGGATCAGGCCTTCATCGAGAAACTGGTGGCCTATGCCGGGGTGGGCATGGTCAGCGCCTTCTGGGCGCAGGTAAAGCCGGAACGCGTTGCGGTGTGGGATCGCTTCGGCACGCGCACCTATCGCCAGATCAACGAGAACTCCAACCGATTGGCGCGCGTCTTTCGCCAGGAAGGTTTGAAGCCGGGCGACGCGATCGCGCTGTTCTGTACCAACCGCGCCGAGTTCATTGAGACGCTGAATGCGTCGCGCCGCATCGGGCTGCGCATCACGCCGGTCAACTGGCACCTCGCGGCGAGCGAGATCGCCTATATCCTCGCCGACTGCGAAGCGCGAGCCCTCATCGCCGAAACCAAGTTCGACACCATTCGCGAAGCGGTGAAGAGCGCGCCGGGCATCGCGCTCAAGCTTTCGGTTGGCGGCCAGGCGGACGGCTTCACGCCGTACGAGGATGTGCTCTATGGCGAAGACGCCTCCGACATCATCGATCCGATCATCGGAAGCCAGATGCTTTACACGTCGGGCACGACCGGACGGCCAAAAGGCGTGCATCGTCCGCACGGCGTCGCCACGCCGCCCATGTATGCCGGCACCAATCCGAACTACGACCCCGACAAGGACGTGCAGATGTGCGTCGGGCCGGGCTATCACGCCGCCCCCCTCGCCTTCGACATCGCCATTCCGCAGGCGAGCGGCGTACCGATCACCTTCATCGGCGAGAAGTGGGACACGGAAGACGTCTTTCGCACCATCCAGGAGCGGCGCGTCACGCACGCGCACATGGTGCCAATCATGTTCCAGCGCATGCTGGCGGCGCCGGATGCGCTCAAGAGGAAGTACGACCTCTCATCGGTGCGCTATTTTGTGCATGGCGCAGCACCCTGCCCGCCTGAAGTCAAGCGCGCGATGATCGAATGGCTGGGCCCGATCCTCTACGAATATTATGCCGGCAGCGAAGGCGGTGCAGGCTTCGTCATCACGCCCGAGGAGTGGCTCAGAAAACCTGGCAGCGTCGGCAAGCGGCCGACCTTGCTGCGCGTGAAGATCATGGACGAGGACGGCAACGAGCTTCCCAAGGGCCAGGCCGGCCTGATCTATCACGAAACCAACCAGGCCAATCCGTTCCGCTATTACAAGGACGAGAAGAAGACGGCGAGCGCGCATCGCGGCGAATTCTTCACGCTCGGCGACATCGGCTATTTCGACGAGGACGATTATCTCTTCCTCACCGGACGTTCGGCGGAGATCATCATCTCGGGCGGCGTCAACATCTATCCCCAGGAAGTCGACAACGAGATCATCAAGCATCCGGCCGTCGAAGACGTCTGCACCATCGGCGTGCCCAACAAGGAATGGGGCGAAGAGGTGAAGAGCGTCATCATGCTGAAGCATGGTTTTCAGCCGAGCGATGCGCTGAAGAAGGAGATTGTCGATTTCGTCCGCCCGAAGCTCGCGGGCTTCAAGGTGCCGCGCTCGATCGACTTCGTACCCGAACTTCCCAGAAGCGCCGCCGGCAAGATCAAGCGCGGCGAGGTGCGCAAGCCCTTCTGGGAAGGGAGAAGGGTGCAGATTTAGTTCTTCGCGATGGCCGGGCATGGCTACGCAGTTCTCACCACGGCCGGGCTTGACGCGGACACGGTGATTTATGTGGAAAGCGCTTGGTAAAGTTCGAGTGCGGGACTGCGGACCATCTTGACGACAGGCGCACAATGGCGCCTCGATGGGCGACTTAATATTGGAGACAGCCATGAGCGACGCCCTGATCATCGACGCCTGCCGCACGCCGCGCGGTATCGGCAAATATCCCAAGGGCGCGTTGTCGCAAATCCATCCGCAGCGGCTGGGTTCGACGGTGTTGCGGGAGCTTGCCAAGCGCAACGACCTCAACACCTCCGAGGTCGACGACGTGATCTGGGGCACAAGTTCGCAGCGCGGACCGCAAAGCTGCGATCTCGGCCGCATGTCGGCGCTCGACGCCGGCTATGACGTGACCAGCAGCGGCGTGACGCTCGACCGTTTCTGCGGCTCCGGCATCACCACGGTAAACATGGCGGCGCAGAGCATCATGGCCGGCATGGCCGATCTCGTTGTGGCCGGCGGCACCGAAATGATGTCGATGCCGAACCGGCGCGACGCGAGCGACGGCCCGCCTCTGTTCGACACGGGCAATCTGCATCTGCGCGCGATGCATCCGCAGACCAATCAGGGCGTCTGCGCCGATGCCATCGCGACCATGGAAGGCATCAGCCGCGAAGCCGTCGACGAACTTGCGCTGGAAAGCCAGAAGCGCGCCGCCGCGGCCATCGCCGGCGGTCATTTCAGCAAGAGCCTCGTCGCAGTGCATCGCGACGACGGAACGGTTGCGCTCGACCACGAGGAATTTCCCCGCCCCAACACGACGCTGGAGGGGCTATCGCAGCTCAAGCCCTCCTTCGAACAGCTTGCCGACGTGCCGCTCGATGCCAATGGCCTGACATTCCGCAAGCTTATCCTGCAGAAATATCCCGACCTGAAGATCACGCACATCCACCATGCCGGCAATTCCTCCGGTGTGGTCGACGGCTCGGCCGCCGTGTTGCTGGCCTCGCCCGACTACGCCAAGAAACACGGCATGAAGCCACGCGCCCGCGTCGTGGCGTGCGCCAACCAGGGCGACTGCCCCACCTTGATGCTGAATGCACCGGTCCCGGCGGCGAAGAAAGTTCTCGCCAAGGCCGGGCTGACGCTCGACGACATCGATCTCTTCGAGATCAACGAGGCGTTCGCGGTCGTCGCCGAGAAGTTCATCCGCGACCTGAAACTCGATCGCGCCAAGGTCAATGTGAATGGCGGTGCGATGGCGCTCGGTCATCCGATCGGCGCGACGGGTTCGATGTTGATCGGGACGATGCTCGACGAACTGGAGCGGCGCGATCTGAAACGCGGCCTGGTGACGATGTGCGCCGGCGGCGGCATGGCGCCCGCGATCATCATCGAGCGGCTGAACTGACGGCTCAGGTGCAGCAGGACTCGTCGCCGAGCTGTTTCGGCGGACACGGCACCGTGCCGTAGGAACAAAAGACGCAGCAATCGCCGGGCTTGGGCTTCAGCAGCGCGCCGCAGCCGGCGCAGTCGTAGAAATACTGGCAGGCGTCGGTCGGCATGACTTCGACTTTCGTCGTTCCGCAGTTGGGACAACGAATGGTCGACTCGACGATCACCGGCTGGCGAGCAGCCATCACGGCGCCTTCGAATAGCTCTTGGTGCGCATGGTGACGAGTTCTTCCGCCGCGGTCGGATGCACCGCGACTGTCTGGTCGAACTCAGCCTTCGTTGCGCCCATCTTGAGTGCGATGCCGACGACCTGGATGATCTCGGCCGCGCTTTGTCCGAAGATGTGGCAGCCGAGCACTTTGTCGGTCTTCTGGTCGACGACAAGCTTCACCATCATCTTCTCGCCCTTGCCGGTCATGGTGTGGCGCAACGGGCGAAACGTCGCCTTGTAGACGTCGATCGCGTGGCCCATGCCGAGCGCCTGCATCTCGCTCATGCCGACCACGCCGATCTCCGGCGTCGTGAACACCGCAGTCGCGATGTTCTGATGGTCGGGCGCGGTGGGAACGCCTTCGAACGCGGTTTTCGCGAAGCACATCGCCTCATGGATCGCGACCGGCGTCAGCTGCATGCGATCGGTCACGTCGCCGATGGCATAGATGTGCTCGGCGCTGGTCCGCGAAAAGCGGTCGACCTTGACCTCGCCGCGCTTGCCGAGCTCGACGCCGGCCTTTTCGACATGCAGCATCTCGGTGTTGGGGGCGCGGCCGATCGCCAGCATGATCTGGTCGGCCTCGATGACGTCGCCCTTGTTGGTCTCGGCGTGAAGCGTGTCGCCGCGCTTCTCGATCTTGGTGAACTCGCAACCGAGCGCGACGTGCATGCCGCGCCGTTCCATCGAATCGTGAACACTGTCGCGGATATCGTCGTCGAAGCCGCGCAAGACCTTTTCGCCGCGATAAATGAGCGAGACGTTCGAGCCCAGGCCGTGGAAGATGTGCGCGAATTCGAGCGCGATGTAGCCGCCGCCGGCGACCAGAATGCGCTTCGGCAACTTTTCGAGATGAAACGCCTCGTTCGAGGTGATGCAGAGATTGCCGCCCGGAATGATGTGGCTGGTCCCGAGCTCGCGCGTCGGACGGTTGCCGGTCGCGATCAGGATCTTTTCCGCCGTGACCGTGCGATCCTCGTTGAGCAGACGCAGCGTGTGCGCATCCTCGAACACGGCGCGATCGGCGAAGATATCGACGCCGGCCGCCTTGACGTTTCGCGTATAGACGGCTTCAAGCCGCGCGATTTCCTTGTCCTTGTTCGCGATCAGGGTCGGCCAGTCGAACTTCGGTTCGCCCACCGTCCAGCCGAACCCGATCGAATCGGCAAAGTCGTCGGCGAAATGGCTGGCATAAACGAAGATCTTTTTCGGAATGCAGCCGCGGATGACACAGGTTCCGCCCATGCGCGATTCCTCGGCGAGCGCCACGCGCGCACCGGCGAGAGCCGCCATGCGGCTGGCGCGCACGCCGCCCGAGCCGCCGCCGATGACGAAAAGATCGTAGTCGTACCGAGCCATGCCTTCAGCCTTGCGCTTGCCAACCGTCGATTAGCCGAGGTTTGATCGCACCACAATGCGAACAATGCGCCGGGCGATCGGGAAAGTACGTACAATATTGGGGCTCTGCGCAGCATTTACGCTATCCGCCTGCACATTCTCCGATTCGCTGCTCAACGGCGACATCCGCTCGCTTTGGGCGGGGCCAACGGTGGCACATCCGGTCGTGATATTCGCGACCGACCGCGAGCCCGACGACAGCAAATTCGGTTTCGGTCTTCATTGGGACGCAGCGACCCACTGCGGCGTGGCGCAGCTTTCGATCCCTTCCGCGTTCGTCGCCGGCAGAGCGCCCGACTGGCCGGGCGTCGACACGCGCGACGACGTCGCGTGCGGTGGCCGCTCCGAAATGGCGGGGTTTGCTGTCGCACTCGCCCACCAGGCAGCACTGCACAACTGTCATGCCGCTCTGATGTTCGTGCATGGCTACAACCAGACGTTCCGCTCCGCCCTGCTTCGCGCCGGGCAACTCGCCACCGACACGCGATGGCCGTGCGCCAGCGCGCTCATGAGCTGGAGCAGCGAAGGCAAGTTCGACCGCTATGCGGCGGACATCGAGCGCAGCGGTTACTCCGTGCCGATCCTGATCGAGCTGCTGCGGGCGACGTCGGCAACCGGCATCGCGATGAACATCGTCGCCCACAGCATGGGCGCGCGCATCACGCTCAGCGCTTTGTCGGCGCTCGGCGGTACTTGCCGCACGCTCGGCAAACCGATCGTCGACGAACTGATCCTTGCCGCGCCTGATGTCAGTTCGGAGCTCTATAACGACGATTTCGGCCACTTCCTGGAACGCTCGGCCCCTTGCGTGCATCGCGTCACCATCTATGCCTCGGCCGGCGACATGGTGCTGATCGCATCGGAAAGCGCACATGGCGGTATTCCGCGTGCCGGCCGCGAGCCGCTCAGCGATCTGACTTATGCCAGCCGAGCGGAGGGACATATTGTCGACGTGGTGGACGCGACATTGGCGCCCGGCGACAGAATAGGCCACGGCTATTTCGTGCAGTCCTACGAGATGATGGCGGACATGATGTGGGTGCTGGCCGGCGAGCCCATTGAGTCGCGCGCAACAAAGACAGCGCAACATGCGCCGACCGTCTTCTGCTACGCAAAAAAGGAACCGCGATGCGAGGGCGCGACCGGCACATTTGCCCTTCACGTTTCGCCGGAGCGTCGGCCAGATTGGCTGCTGCGCGCCACGCGCAGTCTGGTTCCGATCACATCGCCCTTTCAATGACTTCGACTTTGCGCGGATGCGCGATGATGAGCGTCGTCGCGACACCGATGAAGAGGCCGTGCTCGACCACGCCCGGCACGTCCGAGAGAGCGGCCGCGAGTTTCGGCGCCGCGCTGATCGCCCCCAGAGCGCAGTCGTAGATCAGGTTTCCGGAGTCGCTGACAAAAGTCAGGCCGTCGCGGCTGCGCAGCGTCACCGGTACGTCGGTGTAACCGAATTTCGCAAGCGCTTGCCGGATGCGCTCCGCCGTCGTCTTTTGCCCGAACTCGAGGACCTCGATCGGCAGGAGAAATTTTCCGAGGCGCGACACGAGCTTGGACTTGTCGGCGATCACCATCATGCGCTTGGACGACGACGCGACGATTTTTTCGCGCAGCAAGGCGCCGCCTGCGCCCTTGATCAGGTTGAGCTTGCGATCGGCTTCGTCGGCGCCGTCGATGGTCAGATCGAGCGGCGCCAGATCATCGAGTGCGGCCAGCGGAATGCCGAGCGAACGCGCTTTTTCGGCCGTGCGCTCGGAGGTCGGTACGCCGATGACGTTGAGGCCGCCGCGCACGCGCGCCGCCAGGAGTTCGAGAAAAATCTCGGCCGTCGAGCCCGTGCCCAGGCCCAGTTTCATGCCGTCCGTGAGGTATTCGAGCGCTTTGGCGGCGGCCATCCGCTTCATTGCGTCTTGATCGATTGCCATTGGTCGAATCTATAGAGAGTCGACCCCGGCTGTCATCTTGTGCGCGATCACTCGACCGTGACGGATTTCGCCAGATTGCGCGGCTGGTCGACATCGGTACCCTTGGCGACGGCAGCATAATAGGCGAGGAGCTGTATCGGCACGGAATAAAGGATCGGCGCGATCAGGGGATCGGCGTTGGGAACCTCGATGGCGTGCCAGACTTTTCCGGCTCTCGCGATGCCCTGGGCGTCCGAGATCAGCAAGACCTTGCCGCCGCGCGCGATGCTTTCCTGCATGTTGGAGATCGTCTTCTCGAACAAGGCGTCGGAGGGGGCCACGACGATGATCGGCACGTCTTCGTCGATCAGCGCGATGGGTCCGTGCTTCATTTCGCCGGCCGCATAGCCTTCGGCGTGAATATAGGAAATCTCCTTGAGCTTGAGCGCGCCTTCCAGCGCGATCGGATAGGTCGAGCCGCGGCCGAGATAGAGCACGTCGCGCGCCTTGGCGATTTCCTGACCAAGCTCTTCGAACGTCGGCTCGAGTTTCAACATCTCGACGATGTGGCGCGGCGCTTCCAGAAGCGCGGAGCACAGCCGCCTTTCCTCCGCCCCTGAGAGCTTGCCGCGCGCCCGGCCGGCTGCGATCGCGAGCGATGCCAGCGCCGAAAGCTGGCACGTGAAGGCCTTTGTCGAAGCGACGCCGATTTCCGGGCCGGCCAATGTCGGCATGACGATGTCGGCCTCGCGCGCGATCGAGCTTTCGGACACGTTGACCAGTGCGATGGTGGTTTGGCCATGCTCCTTCGCGTGACGAAGGGCGGCCAGCGTGTCCGCGGTCTCGCCCGACTGCGAAATGAACAACGCCACACCGTTCGTCTCATAGACCGGTTCGCGGTAGCGCAACTCCGATGCGACATCGACTTCGACGGCGAGCCGCGCGAATTTCTCGAACCAGTACTTCCCGACGAGACCGGCATAGTAGGTCGTGCCGCACGCCGAGATCAAAAGGCGCGAGGCTTTAGCCAACGCCTCGACCACGCCTTTTTCGGCGATGCTCACATTGGGGCCGGCGGGATCGATGTAGTGCGCCAGTGTGTGCGCGACGACTTCCGGCTGCTCCGCAATCTCCTTGGCCATGAAGTGGCGCTTGCCGCCCTTGTCCACGATCGAGGCCGAAGCCGTGGTGATCTTGACCTCGCGATTGGCGGGCCGGCCCTCGGCATCGTAGATCGCGACATGGGGACCCTCGATCACCGCGACGTCGCCATCCTCGAGGTACGAGACGCGATTGGTGAAGGGCGCCAGCGCGAACGCATCCGAACCGAGAAAGCCCTCGGTGTCGCCATATCCGACCGCGAGAGGCGCACCCTTGCGCGCGCCGATCAGAAGCCCCTCGTGGCCGGTGAAGATCATCGCCAGCGAATAGGCGCCGGTCAGACGGCGCACCGCTTCGCTCGCGGCTTCCTTCGGCGTTTTTCCCTGATCGAGATAATCGGTGACAAGATGAACGGCGACTTCGCTGTCGGTCTCGGACTGAAACTTGTGACCCTTCGCAATCAGTTCGTCGCGCAACTCGCGGAAATTCTCGATGATGCCGTTGTGGACGATGGCGACGCGCGCGGAGGCGTGCGGATGGGCGTTCGTCTCGGTCGGCGCGCCGTGCGTCGCCCAACGCGTATGGCCAATTCCGGTGTGTCCGTTGAGCGGACGGCTGCGCAACACATCGTTCAACTTCGCAAGCTTGCCCGGCGAGCGGCGACGATCGATGGAACCGCCGACCAGCGTGGCAATGCCGGCAGAGTCGTAGCCGCGATACTCCAGGCGCTGCAGCGCTTCCAGGATGATCGGCGCGACGTCGCGCGTACCGGCTATTCCAACGATTCCACACATCTTAAAGACCTTCCTCCACCCTCATCCTTCGGCAAGCTCGTCCTTCGGCAAGCTCAGGACGAGGACCAAGATAAATTCCTCATGCTGAGCTTGTCGAAGCATGGATGGCATACTCATTTCTTCTTTGCGGCTTTCTCCGCGCGCTTGCGGCTGCGAAACTTTTCTGCCCAGCCGGAAATTTCCTTCTGCTCCGCGCGCGTCACCGCAAGCGAGTCCTTCGACATTTCCTTGGTGATGACCGAACCTGCCCCGACATAGACGCCGTCCGCGATCTTCACCGGGGCGACGAGGGCAGCATTGGAGCCGATGAATGCACCCGCGCCGATATCGGTGTGATGCTTGTCGAACCCGTCATAATTGCAGGTGATCGTGCCGGCGCCGATGTTCGCGCCGGCGCCGACGCGTGCATCGCCGAGATAGGTGAGATGGTTTGCCTTTGCGCCCTTTTCGACGTTGGCATTCTTCACTTCGACGAAATTGCCGATATGCGCGTCTTCGCCAATTGTCGCGCCGGGCCGAAGCCGGGCGTAAGGTCCGACGAGTGCGCCGCGCTCCACCGTTGCGCCTTCAAGATGCGAGAAAGCCTTGATCTCGGCGCCGCTGCGCACGACCACGCCGGGAGCGAACACGACATAGGGACCGATCTGTACGTCGGCTTCCAGAACCGTGTCGTGGGAGAGAAACACCGTTTCCGGCGCGAGCATGCCGACGCCCGCCGCGAGCGCGCGCTGGCGCAGCCTCGCCTGCATGGCCGCTTCGGCGGTGGCAAGCTCGGCGCGGCTGTTCACGCCCATCGTTTCGGCCTCGTCGACGGTGACGACGGCACAGTTAATGCCTTCCGAATCCGCGATCGACGGAATGTCGGTGAGGTAATATTCCCTTTGCGAATTGCTGTTCTTGAGTTCGCCCGCCCAGCGGAAGAATTTCCTGGCATCGGCCGCGAGAATTCCGGCGTTGCAAAGCTCGATCTTTCGTTCGCCGTCATTCGCATCGCGATATTCGACGATGCGATCGAGCAAGCCCCCTTCGCGCGTGATGACGCGGCCGTACGCCGTGCTCTTGGAATGGAATGCGACGATCGCCATGCCGACAAGCGCCTGCGCCGCAAATGACGCTTCGAAGGTGTGCGAAGTGACGAGCGGATGATCGCCATAGGTGACGATGACGGTTCCGTCGAAATCGCCCAGCACCGAACGGGCGCAACCGGCTGCGTGTCCGGTGCCGAGCTGCTTATCCTGCACGACGGTCTCGGCGCCATGGCGCAGCGCAAAGCCTTCGACCTCGACTGCGCCCGGCGCGACCACCACGACGATGCGCTCGACGCCGGCACCGCGCGCGGCGGCGATGACGTGACCCAGGATCGGCAGGCCAGCGACGGTGTGCATCACCTTCGCCTTCAGGGACTTCATCCGCGTACCTTGCCCCGCCGCGAGGATGACTGCCGCTCTTGCCATGCCGTTCACCTAAACCGCCGAAGAAAAAGGACAAAGTGACGATTTGCGACGCTATATTGCCTCACAGGTCGCAGCGGATTCGTTAATGCCACAACCTGCCTTGATTTTCGACCTGGACGGCACCCTCGTCGACACGGCGCCCGATCTTCTGGGCGCCACCAACGCGGTCCTGAAAAGCCAAGGCCGCCCGCCCGTCGATCCGGGAACCTTGCGCCACATGGTCGGCTTCGGTGCGCGCTCCCTCATCGAACAGGCGATGGCGGCTACGGGAACGCCCGTCCCGCCGTCGGAGTTGCCGGCACTGGTCGAAATATTCCTTGCCTACTACCGCACACACATCGCCGATGAGAGCGTTGTGTTTCCCGGCGTCGTGGAGACGCTCCAAGAGCTGATGGACGAAGGCGAACGGCTGGCCGTGCTCACCAACAAGCCACAGGAAATGGCCGACCTCCTGCTCGGCGCACTCAAGCTCGATCGATTCTTTGGCGTGATTTACGGCGCCGGGCGCATGCGTTACGTGAAACCGGATGCGCGCATCTTCCATGACGTGGTGCGCGAACTTGGCGGAGTGCCCGGCATCATGATCGGCGACAGCATCACCGATGTTGCGACCGCGCGTGCGGCCAAGGCGCCTGTGATCCTCGTCTCCTATGGCTATACGCCGGAGCCGGCGCATAAACTGGGCGCGGATGCCGTGGTGGACAGCTTCACCGAGATTCCGCGGCTCGTTCGCTCGTTCGAAATCTAGCAATTACGTTGGGGAGAGATCATGAGGCTTATCGCAACCATTTGGGCCTCTGCGCTCGCGATCGCGCTCTGCGGCTGTGGCGAGAAGGCCAAGCTCCCAGAAGACGCCGGCTATGGGCCTCATCCCGTCCTGACGGATCCCAATCCGACATTCCTTCCGACCATCAATTTTGCGAAAGCCGTTGGCTGGCCCAAGAACGGCAAGCCGAAAGCGGCGCCGGGGCTTGCCGTTTCGGCGTTTGCCGAAGGTCTCACCCATCCGCGCTGGCTCTATGTTCTTCCGAACGGCGATGTCCTGGCCGCCGAAACCACGGCGCCGCCACAGCCCGACGATCAAAAAGGAATTCGCGGCTTCGTGGCCAAGTATGTATTCAACCTTGTCGGCGCCAGCGCGCCCAGCCCCAATCGCATCGTCCTGCTGCGCGACAGCGATGGCGATGGCGTCGCCGACAAGCGTTTCATCTTCATCAAAGGACTGAACACGCCGTTCGGCATGACGCTGGTCGGCGACACGCTCTATGTCGCCGATACCGATGCGGTGCTGGCTTTCCCGTATCACGAAGGCGACACGCGGATCACCGTCGCGGGACGCAAGATCGTCGATCTGCCCGCCGGCACGATCAACCACCACTGGACCAAGAATGTCATCGCGAGCCGCGATGGCCGAAAGCTTTATGTGACGATCGGTTCCAACAGCAATGTCGGCGACAACGGCATCGCTGCCGAGGAAGGCCGCGCCGACATCTGGGAGATCGATCCCGCGACAGGCACGCATCGCGTCTTCGCCTCGGGTATTCGCAACGGCAACGGCATGGACTGGGCACCCGGCAGCGACACGCTATGGGTCGCCGTCAACGAGCGCGACGAGATCGGCAGCGACCTGGTGCCGGACTATATGACGGCGGTGAAAGACGGCGGCTTCTATGGCTGGCCCTATAGTTATTATGGCCAGCATGTCGACGTTCGCATGCAGCCGCAGCGCCCCGACCTCGTGGCGAAAGCGATCGTGCCGGACTATGCGCTCGGCTCGCATACCGCGGCGCTCGGGCTTTGCTTTTCGGACGGCGCCGATCTCGGCGAGCGCTACGCACACGGCGTCTTCATCGGCCAGCATGGTTCGTGGAACCGCGATCCGCGCGCCGGCTATCGCGTGATCTTCGTGCCGTTCGTGGACGCGAAACCAAGCGGCATGCCGATCGAGGTGCTCAGTGGATTTCTCTCCGCTGCGGGCGAAGCGCAGGGCCGGCCCGTCGGCGTGGTGATCGACAAGAAAGGCGCGCTTCTCGTCGCCGACGATGTGGGCAATGCGGTATGGCGCGTGACGAAGCGTTAAGGGAAGTACTCAGCCGCCGATAACGACGTGGAGAACGAGATCGGCGCCGAAATGCGACGCCATCGCCCACTCCAATCCGAAGCGCTTGTAGAGCCAGCCGAACACAAGTCCGGCTGCGCCGTTCAGGACCACGGCGCGCACCACGAGAGGCGCCGTCAGAGGCACGATGGCCGCTGTCGCCGGCAAATGTCCCAAACCGAACAGCAACGCCGTCACGATGTTGGCCGCCCAGAACACGCCTGAAGGGAGTACTGCGGTGGCATCGGAACTCCCCCATCTCGCGATGGTGCGAAAGAGCAGTGCGAGCAGCGAGAGCAATCCGAGCCGCATCAGAATTTCCTCGTCGAACGCGCCATAGAAGGAAGCCAGAAGTCCGCGCCAACGGACGGGATGAACCGCGCCGGACTGTGCCCGTTCGATGAGCAGGGAAACCGAGGCGAAATTCTGGAACACGAAACGGTCGAGGGCGGCAATGCCAAGCGCGGTCAAAATGCCCAAGGCAAAAGCCAGGAGCAGCATCTGGCGCGTTCTCTCGGGAACCGGCGTCGAGGAGAAGAGCGCTGTGAACAACGGCGTGCGAAGATCGAGCTGGCGCGACGCCCAGAGACCGGCGAACACCGCGACACCCAGAAGCACGACAGATTGCGCGACCGATACCGCCAGCGCCTGCCAAACTTCGACGTGGGCGCGCGCGGCGGCAAGCGCGAGCGCCTTCGCTTCCAGCGCGGCCACATAGGGCAAGACCAGCACGGCACCGCAGACGCTGAGCGCGAAAAGCGAAAGACCGATTTTGGCAAACTGGTTCTTTTTCGGTGTCGCCTCGTCCACGCGCCTCTCCCCGCCTTGCCGCCATACGTCGGATATCAAACGTCAGCTTGAGCGGTCGCGCAATTGGCGCGGCTTTGCGCGACGCTTGACGCCTTGGGCGGCGCCACCCTATAGGTCCGCTCCTCCGTCTCGGACGGGCGCGTAGCTCAGCGGGAGAGCACTCCCTTCACACGGGAGGGGTCATAGGTTCAATCCCTATCGCGCCCACCATCCTTCGCTCGCTTCGCGTGCGACAAGCGTTGACAGGAAGCCGGACTAAGCACCAGCCGTCGGACGGAAATCGAAATCGCACCAGCCGTCCGCATCGGGATCGTAGAGCTTGCATTCGCGCGTCAGCCGCATGTGATAGGCGGGCGTCCAATGCACATTGATGACTTTGTCCGGATGGCTCTCGTCCAGGCTCCGTTGCGCCGCCTTGAGCGAATAGAGCGGAATGATCGGGTTCAAGTGATGCGCGGTGTGCTGCATCAAGCGGTGAAACAGAAGATCGATCGGTTCCGGGAAACGGATTCGGACCGTGCCGTGCATCTTCTGCGCGGGCGTCGAGGGCCGTCCCGTCGGCACCGACCATTTCACGTCGGGACCGGTGTGCTGAATGACCGTCACGAACGAGATGAAGAGATTCCACACCAGGAACGGTACGAGGAGTCCGAAGATCGCCGCGTTTGCAAACGCGGCGCCGAGACTGGACGTCGCGCCAGTGCGAAGTGAAAGCCAGGTCAATCCGCCCAAGAGCGCGACGAGCCAGACATACACGAACGCCATGTCCCAATAATCGCGGGCGCGGAACGTGCGGCGCTCGTTCGGGCCCGGCGCAAAGATCTTCGGCGCCCAGATGTCGATCAGATAGAAAAGCGGCTGGCCGAAGACGCTGCGCTGAAACCGGTAATAAGCCTGACGCGGCGGCGACGCCGCGCGATAATCTGCGACCGTCATCGGTGAATAGGCGTTGTCGACGCCGATTTGCGCGGTGTAGCGGTGATGGACCTGGTTGTGATGATGCGCCCAGCGGCTTAAGGGGTGAAGCGCGGGGAGAAAGCCGAGCGTCCCGATGAGCCGGTTCAGCCAGGAGTGACGCGTCCCGCCTCGATGCGCACAGTCATGCCCGATGATCGCAAGCGTTGCGGTCAAGACTCCGGCGAGGAAGGCAAAGCCGAACTTGGCGAGCAGCGGCGTGCTGATGACCGCGGCCACCACCGCAAAGGCGTAAAGCGCGAGCTCGACGCACAGAAGCGCGATCGGGCGGAAGAGATGCCGGGTGACGAAGCGCACGAGATTGAGATCGCTGCCGTGCCAGTCCGTGACAGTCGAAACATTCATGAAAAGCGCGTGCCCCAAAGCCGCAAGTCACAAGCTAACTAACTATATTTTAACCATAATTTCAATCCTGCGGCGGGCGTTTGGGCGATCAGCCGCACACGGATTATTCGGCGAGAACCGGCCGGGAAATGGCGCGAACCGGCGCACTTTCGATGATCGCCATGGCGGCGGCTGTGCCGATTGTCGCAGCGATGAGCCAGTAATAGGCGGGCGCCATCGGATTGCCGGTGACGTGGATCAGCCAGGTGACGACCAGCTGAGTCGTTCCGCCGAAGAGTGCGATGGAAAATGCGTAGATCGTCGCAAACGCGCCGCCGCGGATGCGCTTGGGCAGGCTCTCGGTCAGTGCGGCATAGAAAGCGCCGCCGCCGACCGAACTCAGCAACGACAAGATCGCCGAACCGACGATCAATGCCGTGGCGCTGCGCGCCTCGACGATCCAATAAAATGCGGGGAGAAGGAGAATGAGGAAGAGAAAGCGCGGATAGATCATCACGGGTCTGCGCCCGATGCGGTCCGATAGCCAGCCGCCGAAAAGAACCGCGAAAAGCGAGATCACGTTCTGCGCAAACGTGCCTGCGAACGCGACCGTGGGCGTCATCTTGAGCGTGCTCTGCGCGAAGGTCGTCAGATAGTTGAAGAGATAGGTTCCGATCGTGCCGCTGGCGAGCACGATGAGGCCAAGAACGATAACGCGGGCATTCTGGCGAAAGGTCGCATACACACTGGCCGTCTTGGTCGCCGGCGCGACGGTGTGATGCTCAGGCTCGTGCAGCGTCTCCGGCAGTCCGCGGCGCATCCAAAGCCCGACCGGAAGCGTGACCGCGCCGAGCAGAAACGCGATGCGCCAGCCATAGTCGGTGAGCGCGGATGCCGACAGCGTCGACGCAAGGATAAGCCCAACGAGGCCCGCCAACGTCGCCGCGATCGCCTGGCTCGCAGCCTGCCACGCCACCACGAAGCCGCGACGGTGCAGCGGTGCGGACTCCAGAAGATACGCGGTCGTCGGTCCAACCTCTCCGCCCAGCGAAAAACCCTGCACCATGCGCGCAAGAACGGCCAGGATAGGTGCCGCGATTCCGATTCTCGCGTAGGAAGGAATGAGCGCCATCGCGATGATGGCGACGCCCATCAGCGTGAAACTCAGGATCATGGCGGGGCGCCGGCCGACGCGATCGGCATAGGAACCGATGATGATGCCGCCGATCGGACGCGTGATGAAGCCTGCGCCGAACGTCGCGAGCGACAGCATCAGGTTGGCGTAGGCATTGGTGTTGGGAAAAAAGCAGCGGCCGATCTGGATGGCGAAGAAGGCATACGTGATGAAGTCATAGAATTCGAGCGCATTGCCGACGGTTGCGGCCGTGATGTTGCGAACGGCAAGGCGCTTCGGATCGGCGGCTTGTTCATCCCCAGCCATTGACTGCCGTCCGTTCGTTGTACGCCGTCACCTAACCAGCGTTACGCAATTGGACAGGCAAGTCCAGTGGACGAGGTTCGCGGCAACCGGCTCAGAAGTGGTAGTTCACTTCCGCGCCATAGGTGCGCGGCTGTCCGAAGATCCCCTGATAGAAGCCGACAAAGCTCAAGTCGAAGATGTCCAGGAAATATTTCTGACCCGAAAGATTGCGCACGAAGCCCGCGACTTCCCACTGATTGTCGTCGAAGGTGTAGCCGATGCGCGCATTCTCGAGCCAATAGGCGCGTTGCGTGAGGAACGGACTGTTCGCAACGTCGAAGAACTGATGGCTCTTGAAGTTGGCGGAGAATTGCAGATCGAGCGCGCCGTCCCATACCGGTGTCTTATAGTCGGCATACAAAGATGCCGTGACATGCGGCGAGAGCGGCAATTGATGGTTCGGGAATTCGCTCGAATCGATCTTCGAATCCAGCAATCCCAACGTGGCCGACAGCGTCAACTCGTCGAGCGGTTTTCCGATGATTTCGAGATCGGCACCCTGCATGTGCGCCTTCTTGGCGTTGGTCAGGATATTGATGGCGACGAGCGGCGCGATGGGTTCGAGGATGAACACCTGCTCGTTGCGATAGTCGCTGTAGAACAGCGCGCCGTTGATGATGAGGCGGCCGTCATAGAGGCTGGCCTTCTCGCCGATTTCATAAGCCGTAACCTGCTCGGGCTTGATCGGCTGCAGCTGTGCTTCGACCTGGACTGGGTCAGGCGTGGCGCCGATGAAACTGCCGTTGAAGCCGCCGCTCTTGAAGCCGGTGCTGACGCTGGCATAGGCCATGATGTCGTCGGTGAAGTGATAATTGGCCGAGGCGAGCCAGTTGAACGAGGTGTTCGAAAGCCGCTTGTTGAAGGATTGGCCCGGCGGCGGAAGAATGGGCGTCACCGGCGGGAAATGATCGATGCCGCCCGACTGGAACGTGGTACCGCCGGAATATTGAAAGCTTTTGCTCTCGCCGGTGAAGCGCCCGCCGAGCGTCAGCTTCAATTGATCGGTCACGCTGTAGGTATCGTGGACAAATGCTGCGTACGAATCGGTGATCTGCCGGCTCTGATCCGTCGCAATCTCGGCGATCCCGTCCCCCGACCCGGGCCCGCCGAAGAAATTGTCCGCGTCGAGCAGGATGAACAATGGCTGGTTCTGATGCAGATTCTCGTCGAGGTAATAGAGCCCGCCGATCAGATCATTGTTCGCCGTGTTCCAATCGGCACGGAATTCCTGCGTAAAGGTGGCGCTGCGGACGCCGAAATCGATTTCCAAAAGACGGTTCGGCGACGCATCGCTGTCTTCGGGATGCAGCTTGTCAATATGCTCGAAGGCGGAGAGTGATGTCAGCGTGATATCGCCGAGCGTGTAATCGCCGCGCAGAGATGCGCCGAAGCTGTGAACCTGCAGATGCTGCTGGCGATTGAAGGCGCCGCCGTAGAAGTTCTTGGGTGTGCCATAGCCGAAGATGTCGACGCAGTCGCTATTGTTGGAGAACACGCGCGTCACACTGCAGGGGCTGAAATCCACCGGATCCAACGAACCGAGATGGCGATATTCTGCCGGACGATTGGCCACCGTTCCGCCGTGCACATTGAGCAGCACGGTTAAATCCGCAATCGGCCGCCACTGCAGTTGCGCGCGGCCGGCATAGTTGTTGGCGCCGTTTTCGCGCCGGCCGGTCAAGGCGTTCAGCGTGTAGCCGCCGGAGCCGTTGTGCACGACCGCGATGCGGCCATCGAGACCGTCGACGATCTGTCCGCCGATCGCGCCTTCGAGCTGGTAGGTACCATATGCGCCATATTCGCCATGGAAATTGCCGGTGAATTCGTCCGTCGGCTTGGCGCTGATGAAGTTGATCGCGCCGCCGCTGGTGTTGCGCCCGTAGAGCGTGCCTTGCGGCCCCTTCAGCACCTCGATGCGATCGAGATCGAAGGTCTGGAAGGTCTGCGAGGCCGGCGAACTCAGATAGACTTCGTCGACATAGACGCCGTTGGGGCCGGCATTGTTCGTGTCGTAGTCGTTCAAGCCGACCCCGCGGATCGTGATGATCGGCTGGTTGCCGTTACCGGCCACCAAAGCAATGTCGACGTTCGGCGTGAACTGGCTGATGTCGATCGACGACTTGATGCCGAGGTCGGTGATCTGCTTGGCGGTAAACGCCTGGATCGAGATCGGAACCGCCTGAATATCTTCGGAGCGTTTCTCCGCAGTCACCACGACTGTCTCGATCGCGCCTTGCGCAGAGCCCGACGCAAACACTGCCGCGGCACCGGCCAACAACATGGCTTTTCTGGAAATAGTCATGGACGCCCCCGACGCAACGCTACGATGAAAATCATAGTCGCAAGTGCGGGGTACGCAAGACGGGGCCGCCTCAATCGGCGGGCGGGGCTTCCGATTCTATCAGGGCCGCGGGACGGCCGCTGAGCTTGAGCGTCAAGAGAATCACCACACCGGCCGCGAGCCACGCCACGCCGGCGATCTGGGCGTTCGCTTGAGCGTTGATGAGGACATAGGCGATGATGGCAAATCCGATGGCAGGCGCGAGAAGAAAACGCAGCCAGTGACGCAACTGACCGGTGCGGGCGCCATGCGCAATCACCGAACAGTGGAGCAGCAAGAAGCCAAGAAGCGCGCCGAAACTCACCATCGAGGTCAGGAGTTCGAGCTGGCTGACGAGCACGAGGCCGAGCGCCAACGTGACGAGCGCCACCGCGGCGATCGCATAGTCCGGCACCTTGCGCGTCGCCTGCACATGGCTGAGAAACTTCGGTAGCTTGCGGTCGCGCGCCATGCCGTAGAGCAGACGTGCCGTCGCGGCCTGCGCCGTCAGCGCGGCGGGTATGCCGGAGACCAGCACGCCGAGGATGGACACGATGGTCTTGAACCAAACACCGCCAACCTGGGTCATGATTCCGTAGAACGCCGTTTCGGTCTCGTTGCCGGGCGCGAACTGCGTGCGGCCGAGCACGAACAGCGATGCGAGATAGGTCTGCACCACGAAGAGAAAGGCTGCGAGACAAAGAGACAGGATCGTCGCCCGGCCGACGAGATGTGGCCCGCCGACCGTCTCCTCTGCGAGCGTCGAGACCGCATCAAAACCGAGAAAGCTCAGGACGGCCAGCGACAGCGCGCC
>DATLOU010000031.1:0-29759 GCA_035536115.1 Rhizomicrobium sp. | reverse complement strand
TGGTATGGGTCCTGTTCGCGGCCATTGCGGTCGCCGTCGCCGCATTCTCTTTCCAATGTCTTTATTGGTTGCGCTTCGGATCCTGGTTCGACTGGACCGATCCCGACGGTCCCGCGTTTCCCGGTCCCTCCTGGTCCGGCGGCGCATGGAAAGGCGCCAACATCATCTTCGATTTCTTCCTCTCCGCGCCGGTCCAGCTGTCTGCCTCGATCGCGGGTCTCATCCTCGTCGGGATTTATGTCTGGGTGCGCACCGCGACGCGTTGAGCTCGGTGGCTGGGGGACTAGGATTCGAATCGCGGGGATCACCTAGAATGTCGCCAATGATGCCATCAGAAATGGCGTCCTGCATGTGATTGTGCCTTGCAGACCTTCTTTTTCTGCCCCTCAAAGCTGGGCTAGGTCCGCGTCTGCTTGGCGGCTCGCATCAGAAACGGCCCAATGTCCATGATGACCTGTCGCAGTTCGCGCGGCGCATCAATGATATCGGTGGCAAAAGCGGTCCACTGCTGTTGCTTGGAAGTATCTGCGGCAAACGCTTCTGTCAGCGCATCCGGCTTCTCTGTCGGGACCGCAGTGTTACGACGGGCAAAGGTCGCCCTAATCGCGCGAGACAGACGTTCGGGATCGAACGTGAAGGTCTTGGACAACGCCCACACGTCATAGAAATCCTTCATCCGGCTGTTGGCGCGACCGAGTGCCACCATGGCCTGGAATTTCTCGGCGATCACGGTCTCCGGCGCATAGGCGCGCAGCTTGGGTGACGGTTGATCCAAGAGCACCGGGTAGTCGATCGTTTCGAGACCGGGCTCGACGGAATCGCCAAATGCGATATCGATCACGATGGCGATGCGTGCGCCGCCGATTTCGGCGGCGCCGCGCAGACGCAGGCCGCCATAGTCGAGCTCTTCGCGGATGCGGCTGGCTTGCAACGAAGCAGGATCGAAGACCACGCCGTCGTTCGTATCGATCGCCACGATGTTGCGGAAGATGCCGAGGACACGGTCTTCACTGGACTCGCCGAAGGCCAGAAGATCGAGATCGCGCGTGCCGCGGCTGGTATGGGGCAACCAGGTGGTGAGCAGCATCGCCCCCTTGAGGACGAAGCGGTCGGTGTGGTGCGAGCGGCTCAAGCGATAGAGCAGGCGCTCCAGGACAAAACGGGTGAGTAGAACATCGAAAGGCTGCCCCGTCTCACCCGCCAGATTGAGCAGCCGCGCGCGCAAGGAAGCACCGGTGTTAGTGAGCGGCTTCTTAGCCATCGCTGGTAAAGGCTTCGAGATAGGGTTGCACGATTTTCCAGACATGGCTCTTCATCGCCCAATCCGAGACCGCGGAAGGCGTCGTCTTGCGCTGGCGTAGAGCCTCCTTGAGCGCGCTGACGGCAACGTCGCGGCCAATCCTGCGATGGCGGAAGACATCGGCGATCGTCTTGGCGACACCGAAGATCGGCACCGACACGCCTTCTATGCGGTGGCGTTCGATGCCGGCGCGCAGATGAGAGTTGGAAAAGCGCACGATACGCAGCGGCGGATAATCCACTTGCGGCTTCCAGTCCTTGGAGCCGATAGCGATCCATACCCGGCGCGGCAGCTGATCGGTGATGCCGTGGTATGCCAGCGCCGAGATGAGACAGATCACGCCTTTAGGCACCCGTTTGGCCGCCTCAGCCAGGCTGTGGTTGCTATCGGCAGCGGCGCTGGCGAGTTGATAGATTCCGCGTCCGAGACGGATGACCAGTCCCTCCCGTTCCAGGCGGGAAACGGCGGCGGCGGTGATGCCGGCGCGCCGGATTTCGGCCAGTCGGGCAATGCCGTGTCGCTCGAGGTAAGCCGTCAGATGGTCGCGCTGGCTGCGTGGCGGCCTTGATACATTTCCTCGGATTACTTTCGGTTTCATCCGAGGAAATGTATCATCGCTTCGCCATCCCGCCAAGCTACGGGAAAAACGCGCTGATTCCTCCGCTGGCTGGGGGACTAGGATTCGAACCTAGACAGGCAGAGTCAGAGTCTGCAGTCCTACCATTAGACGATCCCCCAACGGATCGGTCGCAGTCCTTTAGCGAACGGGCTTCGACCACGCAAGGATCGCGGCCGCCAACCGCGCTTCGTCAGCGGCAGGAACCGGCGAGACCAAGACACGTCGGGCAGAAACAATCCGCGCCGTCGCTTGTCGGGCAGACCGGCGGGTAGTCATTGCACCAGCATGTGGCTTTTGACGGACTTGGCCCGCAAAGAAAATCCGCGCCACACATCGAGCACAGCTTTTCGCGTTGCGTCGCGGATGCGGCGGACGAAGGCGGATCTGCCGGTTCGCGCATTCAAAGGGCTCGTGCGGATGCTTTGCGCGCCCGGCCCGGTTCGAACGTCAGGCGCCGGAACGCGTCGTCAGGCCCCTCCCACCCGAAATGTTGCGGATGAATGAGGTGCGCGAGCAGTTCCGTGCCGTCGACGACGCGCGGGCCCGGTCGCGCAAAGTAGGAACTGGCATCAACCGCGAAGACGCGCCCGCTCCTGACTGCGGGGAGATCGAACCAGCCGGGAAAGTCGGCGAGTTGGTCGGCCTGTCCAAGCACCGACTCCAGATGAAATCCGCACGGCATGACGACAACGACATCGGGAGCGTAGTTGCGAACGTCATCCCAGGTAATGCGGACGGAATCCGCGCCGGCGCGGCCAAGCGCATCCTCGCCCCCTGCAATACGCACCATTTCCGGCACCCAATGACCGCAGCAGTAGATGGGATCCAGCCACTCCATACAGAAAACTCGGGGCCGCCGTGCGATCGAACGCGTCTTCTCCGCAATGGCATTCAGTCGTCCCTGCGCGCGCGCGATAAGCCGATCGGCCTCTCCCGCACGGCCTGCCTCCTGGGCAATGTCGCGGAGATTGCCGAAGATCTGCCCCAGCGATCGCGGCGTCAGCCACAGAATGTGCGGTGGGTGCGCGAGCGAGGCGAGCAACTGGGTCACTTCGTTTCCGGATGGCGCGCAGACCTGGCAGAGATCCTGAGTGAGAATGAGGTCCGGTGCCAATTGGCGCATCAGCGCTTCATCCACTTTATAGAGACTCTGTCCGTCGCGCAGCCGCAGGGAGACCGCGGTATCGATGTCGCGCTGGCTCATGTCTTCGACGGGCAGGACGCTACGCACGACGACGGGCTTGCGCGTCGCCTCGTCTGGAAAGTCGCATTCGTGCGTGACGCCTAGCAGCCGATCGCCCAGGCCGAGCGCGTAAACCATCTCTGTCGCCGAAGGCAGAAACGAAACGATCCGTTGCGCGCCGGTCTCGCTCATCATACGGAACTCTCCGACGGTTCGCTCACGAGACCGGGCTTGAGCATGAAAGATCCTGTTCTATGCCGGAAGCAAATCGGCGAAGTAGAATGCATCACGCAGGACAGTTTCGCCAAGCGTGAAGCGCACGGGCGATCGGAAAATGGGACCGTCAAACACGAAGGTGTGAAATTCGCCGTTCTCGCCGCAGGGATCGACAGTGTCTGGAAGGTCGTCCAGAAAGCGCTGATCGATCACCCGCCCGGCAAAGGAGCGATCGAGCTTTGCCGGATCGACGCAGACCACGATCGTCTTGAAATCGCGCGCGATGAATTCGCGAATCAACTGCGAAGTGTCTCTTCCCCAGATGGGATAGAGGCCGCTTAAATCATGCCGGGCGAGCAGTTGCGCGCGATAGGCCCGGATGTCTTCGAGAAACAGGTCTCCAAACACCACGGAATCGACACCCAGCCGGCGATAGGTTTGGAATGCATCGCCCATGTTGGCTTCGTATTCGGCATT
The DNA here is from genome assembly GCA_035536115.1 of Rhizomicrobium sp. Lineage (GTDB taxonomy): Bacteria > Pseudomonadota > Alphaproteobacteria > Micropepsales > Micropepsaceae > Rhizomicrobium. The sequence goes on along the minus strand of DATLOU010000031.1, from coordinate 25,964 downwards.
GGACGCGCCTTTCGAGATCAGGACTTGATGCAACGGCAGGCCGAGGCGCTCTGCCTGCTGCTCCAACAGTGCGCGTCGAACGCCGTGCATGCTGATGCGATCGAAGTCGCGCGTCAGCGTCGTGACCAGGGCCTCTATCTGGACGTCGCGCTTCTCCAGGATCGCATCCAGCGCAAGGCAGCTGTCCTTGCCCCCGCTCCACGAGACAATTGCGGAAGTTGTCAAATTGCTTGCTCCATTGCTGGTTCGCTCCGCCGGATGATGTGAAGGGTGACGACCGAACTAGCGAGCACAAACAGTACCCTTTTCGCGACGCAGCGTGGGACACTATTGTGCGATCCCAAACATGCTAGCGTGATCGCGTCGAGGGGAGGCCGCACGTGCGCGAGGGAGCTGTCAGGACGCAGCGCAGACGCCGGCGAAGGCCGCGCCGGCCGCTCCGCGTTGCCGCCCTCGACCTCGGCACCAACAATTGCCGCCTTCTGATCGCGACGCCGAAGCACGGCGGGGACTTGCACATCATCGATTCCTTTTCGCGCATCGTTCGTTTGGGCGAGGGCGTCGCTGAGACCGGCGAGCTATCGCCCGCCGCGATCGAGCGCACCATCGCCGCGCTCAAAATCTGTGCCGAGCATATGCGCGCCAAGGGCGTCGACCGCGTTCGCGCCATCGCGACGGAGGCCTGCCGACGCGCCAGCAACACGTCGCTTCTGCTCGCGCGCGCCCGTAACGAAGCGGGCATCGAACTCTCGGTGATCACCACCGAGGAAGAGGCGAGGCTTGCAGCGATGGGTTGCGCGCCGCTGATCGGTCCAAAGGCTGAAGGCGGCTTGATCTTCGACATTGGCGGCGGCTCGACCGAAGTCATCTGGATGCGTCGCGATTCGAACGGCGTGCCGCGCGTCATTGCCTCCCAATCGGAACCGGTCGGCGTCGTCGCACTGGCCGATTTGTGGAAGGAAAGGCGGAGCGATCGCGCCGGCTACGCCGCGATGCGGGCGGCGATGATCGACCGCTTCCGTCCGATCCGCGCCAGGATGGACGAAGTCGGCGCCTTCGATGCCACGACGCATCATCTCCTCGGCACCTCGGGCACCGTGACGACGCTTGCCGGAATTGCACTCGGCCTTGCCCGCTACGATCGCGCGCGCGTCGATGCGAGTTGGCACCGCTCGGCCGACATCGTTGCCGTGGTCGATCGCGTGGCCGGCCTCGATCTCGCGGGACGCGCAGCGCTCGGCTGCGTCGGCGCCGATCGCGCCGATCTCATTTTGCCGGGCTGCGCGATCTTCGCGGCGATCCTCGAACATTGGCCGTGTACGGAGCTTCGCGTCGCCGACCGCGGCTTGCGCGAGGCGATCCTGCGCGAACTCCTTGCGGAGCGCGCGCCATGACGAAAGGCACGCCGGTTCGCGGCGCGAAACGCGTGAAGCCGAAGAATCCGAAATCGCGCAAGGCGTCCTCGAACAAGTGGCTCGAGCGCCAGCTCAACGATCCCTTTGTCCGCGCCGCCAAGACCAAAGGTTATCGCTCGCGCGCGGCGTTCAAGCTCAGCGCGCTCGACGACAAATTTCATTTCTTGAGGCCTGGCAGCCGCATTCTCGATCTCGGTGCGGCACCGGGCGGCTGGAGCCAGGTCGCGCGCCAGCGCGTCGGCGCGAAGGGTTATGTCGTCGCCGTCGATATTTCGCCGTTGGAGCCGATTGCGGGCGTGACGATCCTGCGTGCCGATCTTCTCGATTCTGCAACACCGGGATTGTTGCGCGCAGCGCTCGACGGACCGGCCGACGTCGTCCTGACCGACATGGCCGCACCGACCACCGGTCACCGCGAAACCGATCACTTGCGCACGAGTGCGTTGCTCGAAGCCGCGCTCGATGTGGCTGAGGACGTCCTGAAGCCCGGCGGCGTGTTCGTAGGAAAGGTTTTTCAGGGTGGCGCCACCGGCGAATTGCTCACGCGGCTGAAGACGTCATTCGGAACGGTCAAACACGTCAAGCCGCCGGCCAGCCGCGCAGAGTCGGTTGAGTTGTATCTGGTCGCGATGGGGTTTCGAGGAACAGGACGAGCGTCCAACTAACCGCTCCCGCTCGCGGGAGAGGTATAAAAACAAAAGCCCTGCCGTCGCCGGCAGGGCTTTCGCTTAACTCAAAGCTGCGCGTCTTACGGCGAAGACTTCAGGCTGATCGCGCCGATACCTGCGGCGACGTTCAAGCCTCTGTTGCCTTCGACGCTCAAGGGTTGCAGTGCGATCGACTTGTCCAACCCGCCGATCAGCACATTGGCGCCAAGACCGACGCCGACTGTGGCGCTTGCCGTTGCGCCGGCATAGTCGCCCTGAAGCGCGCCGGCACGAACATCGGACGAGGGTGCGAACACCGCCCAAACGAGCACGCCGCCTTCGGTGTAGCCGATGTCGACGCCGAACTTACTCACCGAGCCGGTATAGTGCTCGCTCGCGCGGTTGCTGGGACGGAACGTGCAGTGCAGGTCCTTGGAGGATCCGAACACGAAGCCCCAACCGCTGGCGACGTTGCACGTCAGCGTGCCGACTTTGATCCCATGGGGGGCAGCGTCGGCTGTGCCGGCGAGCGCCACGGCGCCGATCGCCAAGGCGGCCGCGCCGATCATCAAGCGAAAATTCTTCTGCATGGTCGAAATTCTCCTATTTCGTAGGGGTATTGTCTGATGTTAGGCGAACGGCATAGCACGCCGGCCGTCCCGAGGAAGCCACACTCTACAGCGTAGAAGGCCAATTTGTGACCCCAAAACGTGCCGATTTGGGCTTTTTTTGCTGGCTTGCGGAATCAGTTCCGCGCTGCTAAAGGCTCGGCGCTCCAAACCAGATGGAGCGGCCGCACATGACCATCCGCGAAGCTTTAACCTTCGACGATGTGCTCCTGGTGCCTGCCGCTTCCGAAGTCCTCCCCGGCCAAGTCGATACCAGAACCAGGCTCACCAAGACCGTAGAGCTCGGAATTCCCTTGATTTCTGCGGCGATGGACACTGTCACCGAGGCCGGCCTCGCCATCGCCATGGCCCAGGCGGGCGGCATGGGCGTGATTCATAAGAATCTCACCAACGAGGAACAGGCCGAGCAGGTCCGCCGCGTCAAGCGATTCGAGAGCGGCATGGTCGTCAATCCGGTCACCATCGCACCCGATGCGACGCTAGCCGATGCCTTGGCCTTGATGGAGCGCTACCGCATCTCCGGCATTCCGGTGGTGGAGGGTGCCAACGGCAAGGGCGCCGGCAAACTCGTCGGCATCCTCACCAATCGCGACGTGCGCTTTGCCAACGAGCCGCGCCAACCGGTGCACGAGCTCATGACCAAGGACAAGCTCGTCACGGTGCGCGAAGGCGTCAAGCCTGACGAAGCCAAGCGCCTTCTACACCAGCGTCGCATCGAAAAAATCCTCGTCGTCGACGACGCCTATCGCTGCGTCGGTCTCATCACCGTCAAGGACATCGAGAAGGCGCAGAAATTTCCGAATGCCTGCAAGGACGAGCGCGGCCGCTTGCGCGTCGCCGCCGCGACCGGTGTCGGCGCCGACGGTTTGGCGCGCGCCATGGCGCTGATCGAGGCGGAATGCGACGTCATCATGGTCGACACCGCGCATGGCCATTCCAGGGGCGTGCTCGATGCGGTTCGCCGCATCAAGAAGGAATCGAACTACACCCAGGTGGTGGGGGGCAACGTTGCGACGGCGGACGGCGCCAAGGCGCTGATCGATGCCGGCGCGGATGCGGTCAAAGTCGGCATCGGACCTGGCTCGATCTGCACGACCCGCATCGTCGCCGGTGTCGGCGTGCCGCAACTGACCGCCATCATGGACGCCGTGTCGGCGGCTCAGAAAGCCGGCGTGCCGGTGATCGCAGACGGCGGCATCAAATATTCGGGCGATCTCGCCAAGGCGATCGCCGCCGGCGCGCATGTCGCGATGGTCGGTTCCCTTCTCGCCGGCACCGAAGAAGCGCCGGGCGAGGTCTTTCTCTATCAGGGCCGGTCGTACAAGGGTTATCGCGGCATGGGTTCGTTGGGCGCGATGGCGCGCGGCTCCGCCGACCGCTACTTCCAGGCCGAAGTCAGCGACACGTTGAAGCTCGTGCCCGAAGGCGTCGAAGGCCAGGTCGCCTACAAAGGTCCGGTCGCGACGGTGGTGCATCAGATCATCGGCGGCTTGCGTGCGGCGATGGGCTACACCGGTTGCAAGACCATCGCCGACTTCCACAAGCGAGCCGAGTTCGTGCGCATCACCGGCGCAGGCTTGCGCGAAAGCCATGTCCACGACATCGCCGTGACGCGCGAGGCGCCGAACTATCCCGGTGGGCAGTGAAGAGGGCCTCACCCTGAGCCTGTCGAAGGGCGAGGCCCGCATTCACCGACCACTGAAGTCGGCCCTCATCCTTCGACGAGCTCAGGATGAGGTCATTTGATAATGACCGCCGAGCTTCTCCTCATCGTAACCATCGCATTCGCCGCCACCATGCTCGGCGGCGTGTTCGCGCTGCGCTTTCGCGACCGGCTGCATTTGATCCTCGGATTTTCGGCCGGCGCAGTCGTCGCGGTCGCCTTGTTCGATCTCCTGCCGGAAGCGCTGTCGTCGGGCGCGTCGTACGGACCGGCAACGATCTCGCTCTTCCTCGCCGGCGGCTTTCTCGCCTATCTGATCCTCGACCGTCTCATCCTCATCCATCCCCACGATCACGGCGACGACCACAATCACGGCGACGTGTCGGCGCGCGGCATTGCGGGCGCGCTCACGCTCTCGACCCACAGCGTCTTCGACGGCATCGCCATCGGCATCGGCTTCCAGGCCTCGCCCGGCGTCGGCCTCGTCATCGCGGCCGCCGTGATCGCGCACGATTTTTCCGACGGCATCAACACCGTGAGCTTCATCGTTCGGGGCGGCGGGACCTGGCAGCGCGCATTGCCCTGGCTCCTCGCCGATGCCGTCGCGCCCGTGCTCGGCGCGCTCTCGACATTGTTGTTCAGAATTCCGCCGACGGAGATCGGTCCGGTGCTCGCTGTCTTCGCGGGCTCGTTTCTCTATCTCGGCGCGTCCGATCTCATTCCGGAGAGTCATCACCAGCATCCGCGCGCGGCCACGACCTTCATGACGTTGCTGGGTGCCGCGGTGATTTTCCTCGCTGTCAGGGCGTCGGGCCTGTGAGGCCGGCGGCGCGCCTGCAGATGGCCATCGAGATCCTGGAAGCGCTTGCGGGCACGGATCAGCCGCTCGACCGCTTCCTGCGCGACTGGTTCCGCTCCCGCCGCTTCGCCGGCTCCAAGGATCGCGCCGCGGTCGCCGAGCGTGTCTTCGACGTCGTTCGCCATCGCGCCTCGTATTCATGGCGCATGGGAGGCGAGACGCCGCGGGCGCTGGTGATGGCGTCGCTGTTGCAGGACGGCGAAGCGCCCGGAGCATTTTTCTGCGGCGAAGGTTATGGTCCGTCCGCTTTGGACGAGGCGGAACGCGCGGCCATCGCAACGCCTCCCACAGGCAAACCGCCACGCCATGTTCAAGGGGAGTTTCCACCCTTTCTCGAACCGGAGCTGACGCGCGCCTTCGCTGCCGAACTGCTCGCGCAGATGCAAGCGTTGCAGGCAAGGGCACCGGTTGACCTGCGTGTCAACACGTTGAAGCGCGAGCGCAATGAGGTGTTGGACGAGCTGCGCGGCAGCGGTTTTGCAGCGGAGCCATCGCCATACTCGTCGGTTGGAATCCGCCTCGCTTCGGCGTCGGCTGCACTGGGCACGAGCACGTTGTTCGAGGGTGGCGCTTTCGAGTTTCAGGACGAAGCGGCGCAGATCGCCACTCTTCTTTGCGCGGCAAAGCCTGGCGAACGCGTGCTCGATATCGCGGCAGGCGCGGGGGGCAAGTCCCTGGCCCTCGCGGCGCTGATGCGCAACGAGGGCGTGATCGTTGCATGCGACATCCGCCAGAGCGCCCTGCAGCAGCTTGCGCTGCGCGCCAGGCGCGCCGGCGCCGCGATCATACGCACGCATCTATCCGATCCAGAGCCGCCGCAAGGCGTGTTCGACACCGTTCTGGTGGATGCGCCCTGCAGCGGCACGGGTACGTGGCGGCGCCAGCCGGAACTGCGCTGGCGGCTGACGCCGGAGATACTTGCGGCACGCATCGCGACGCAGGACCGCCTGTTGGACGAGGCCGCAACGCGCGTGCGCGCCAACGGCCGGTTGATCTATGCGACCTGTTCGATCCTGCCGTGCGAGAATGAGGACCGCATTGCGGCGTTCCTCGCGCGCCATGCGGAATTCGCCATCCGGCCGTGCGCCGAGGTGTGGCGCGAATCGGTGCAAACAACGCCACCGCCAGGCCTTGATCGCTTCTTCAAGGCCACGCCGCGCACCACGGGAACCGATGGATTTTTCATTTGCGTCATGGAGAGGTCGACATGATTCGGGGAAGTTGTGCCTGCGGTGCGGTGCGTTTCGAGATCGACAAGGTCCGCGCGCTCACCACCTGCCACTGCAGCATCTGCCGCAAGCTCAGCGGCTCGGCGTTCGGAACCTATGCGCATGTGGACGCCGATAAATTTCGTTTTCTCGCCGGCGAAGACATGTTGGCGGACTATGAGTCGACGCCGGGCAGCGTCCGCAAGCGTTGCAGGATCTGCGGCTGCAACGCCCCGGGAAAGGCGCCGTATCTGCCGACCGTCAGCATTCCGGCCGGCTTGCTCGACGACGATCCGGGCGTTCGCCCGATGCTGCATGTCTTCACCTCCTCACGCGCGCCGTGGTGGACGATCACCGACACGCTTCCGCAACATGAGACATGGGTCCCCGGCTATGAACCGAAGAAATCCTGAACGCTGGACAAGCGCCAGCGGTCCGATTCCAACACCCGCCAGCGCCGGGCATTATTGCGAATGTTGGAATCAAAGGACCGCTAGCCATTATAGGATTCTAGTGGAGTTTCGGCTTGGACATTCGCTTTCGGTGTTTGCGCCAACTAGGGTAGCGAATGTCAAAGCCACTCCACTAGGGAGGTAACCCGTAAATCCCGTCATGGCAGCTCCTGTTCTCGTCATCGATTTCGGTTCGCAGGTCACCCAGCTGATCGCGCGGCGCGTGCGCGAGGCCGGCGTCTATTGCGAGATCGTGCCTTACGACAAGGCGGATAAGGCGCTCGCCGATGACACGCCTCAAGCGATCATCCTTTCGGGCGGGCCGGCGAGCGTCGCCGAAACGCACACGCCGCGCGCGCCGGAGAAGGTTTTCGCACTCGGCGTTCCCGTGCTCGGCATCTGCTACGGCGAAATGACGATGTGCGAACAGCTCGGCGGCAAGGTTGAGACCGGGCATCACCGCGAGTTCGGCCGCGCCGACATTCTGGTCGCGCTGGATTCGCGTCTCCTCGACGGCATCGCGAAGGCCGGCGACTCCGAACCCGTCTGGATGAATCACGGCGACAAGATCACCGCCATCCCACCCGGCTTCGAGGTCGTCGCGACCTCGGACAATTCTCCCTACGCCATGATCGCCGACGAAAAGCGCAGGCTCTACGGCATCCAGTTCCATCCCGAGGTCGTGCACACGCCGCATGGCGCGCAGATGATCGCCAATTTCGTCACCAAGATCGCCGGCATCAAACCGACCTGGAGCATGGGTGCGTTCCGCAAGGCCGAGATCGAGAAGATTCGCGCCCAGGTCGGCAAGGGCAAGGTGATCTGCGGGCTATCGGGCGGCGTCGATTCCTCGGTCGCGGCCGTGCTCATCCACGAAGCGGTCGGCGATCAGCTCACCTGCATCTTCGTCGATACCGGCCTGATGCGGAGAGGAGAGGCGGACGAGGTCGTCTCGCTCTTCCGCGGCCACTATAATATTCCGCTGATCCATTCGGATGCGTCCGAACTCTTTCTCTCGCGGCTGGCGGGCGTCGAGGATCCCGAGAAGAAGCGCAAGATCATCGGCGCCGGCTTCATCGAAGTGTTCGAAGCCGAGGCGATGAAGGTCGGCGGGGCGGAGTTCCTGGCGCAAGGCACGCTCTATCCCGACGTGATCGAAAGCGTCTCGGCGACAGGCGGGCCGTCGGTCACCATCAAGTCGCATCACAATGTCGGCGGACTTCCCGAACTGATGAAGCTGAAGCTGGTCGAGCCGTTGCGCGAACTCTTCAAGGACGAAGTGCGCGCGCTCGGCCGCGAGCTCGGCCTGCCGGCGGCGTTCGTCGGGCGTCATCCTTTTCCGGGCCCCGGCCTCGCGATCCGCGTTCCCGGCGTGATCACGCGCGAGAAACTCGACATCCTGCGCCAGGCCGACACGATCTATCTCGACGAAATCCGCAAGGCCGGACTCTATGACGTGATCTGGCAGGCCTTCGCGGTGCTCTTGCCGGTCCGCACCGTCGGCGTGATGGGCGATGCGCGCACCTACGATCACGTGTGCGCATTGCGTGCGGTGACATCATCCGACGGCATGACCGCGGATTATTACCCCTTCGAGCACAGCTTCCTCGCGCGCGTCTCGACGCGCATCGTCAACGAGGTGCGCGGCATCAACCGCGTCGTCTACGACATCACCTCGAAGCCGCCCGGCACGATCGAGTGGGAGTGAGCCTCGACGGCGGCGTTGTGTCCGGATCGAATCGATCCGACTGCCCCAACCCGCTCCCGAAGGGAGAGGGTTGGGCTGGCATGATCACCAAAAGCGATTACGGCCAGTTGGTCCTTGCCCAGCGTACGAGGTCGACCATGGCATCGCCGCCGGCATTGATGTTGTTGTCCTCGCTGCCGATCCCGAGGAAGCCGGAAATCGCCTCGCCGCCGCTGACTGTTCCGATGGCATAGGGTCCGTCGTTCCAGAAACCGAAGAACGGACCGCCGGAGTCGCCTGCGGTCGCGTCGCCATGATGTTCGATCTCCATCGCGTCGCCATCTTCATCGTCGTCGAGCACGGGAATGCCGGATTGATAGGAAGGCCGGTTGGCTCCGGCGATGGCACCGGGATAGCCCGCAAGCGTCCAATAATTGCCGCCTTCCCAGCTGTCATCATAGGTCCGCGTGCCCATCCATCCGAGCCACGACCCGACGGGGTCGTACAGACGCAAAACGCACATGTCGTGCGCGGCGACCTGGTTGCCGGTATTCCAGCCGCGGACGTCGGACGTCCACGATGCGGCTCCCGGGCCGGACACGGATGCGCCGTCCCAATAGCCCGGAACGAACTGCATGCCCCAGTTCTGCGAACCCCAGGGGGCGACATGACCGGCCGTCAGCACATGGCGCGGTCCGACGAGCACGCCCGAGCCCGACCAGCTCCATCCCGGCGTGCCCCAGGCATTCCAGGTGAATACGCGGCCGATGCAGCGCCACGGATAACCGGACGGCCAGAAGACGCGGCGATCGTCGGCGCCATACACGCCATAATAAGGTTCGATGATGCGGCCGTTCTTGCGGCGGATCGTCGGGCGCTGCGGATATTCCGCGGCTATGCGCGTCTCGAACGTTTGTTCGGCCCAAAGCGGCCGATGCGGTGCAGTGGGGTTTCCACGCTGCGAGACATCGCGTTCGGCACGCTCCAGACGCAAGGCGCTGCGCCCCGGCAGTCCGAGCGCGGTCGACGGCGGCAGCACGAACTGCCACGCCTTCTGATCGCGGCCGCTCGATTCATGCAGTTTCAGCACTGGATCCTTGATACGGCCGCCACCTTCGACTTCGCTCACATAGACGGTCGCGGCCGAGAGTTTGGACGCGATCTCATCGGGCATTTTCTCTGTTGCCGGCAGGTCGGGCCGCTGCGCAAGTTCGTCGAGATTCAGTGGCGGATGTACCGCCGCGGATGTTTTCGTCGTCATTGTCCACTCCTTCGTTTGGTTGAGTTAGCCAACGCGAATGCGAACACCATTGCGGGATAGGCGCGGGCGAGGGCACGTCGTGGATTTGGATTCAGGTCTGCACGGCGTCTCGCGCGCAGAGTTACGCTACGGTAAGTTTATAGAGTAAACAAGTAATGGTGGGGCAGAAAATGAGAGTTCGCCGCACTATTTTTGTCATTGTTTCAGTCATGATGGCGGCTCTTGAATCAATTCAAGAAAAGATCGCTCCGGAGACTGAATACAGACAAGTATTCCTTGGAAGCGGTCAGGCGCCATCCTTCCAGTCCTAAGAATTGGGGTCTGCGAGACAAAAAACCGGGCGCCATGAGGAGCGAAACCGCTGGCGCGCTTCTCATGCGCCGCCGCTGATCATCTCCTGCGGGATTTCGCCCGCCTGGTCATTTGGCTGGCAACGTGGTCGATGGCCATGTCGAGTGCAATTTCCAGCGGGCGGCTTGATTGTGTGGTCTTGGCCAGGAGGAGACCGCCCTGGACCGCACCCAGGAGTGCGAGAGCCAAATCGTGCGGCTCGGCCGAGGACACGAGTTCGCCGCGCTTTTGCATTTTGTCCAAGCCCTGTTCGATACGCTCGCTCCACACCGCAAAGCTGCCGGCGAGATGTTTCCGTGCCGACTGCGAGTCGTTGGACAATTCGCTCGCCAGCGATCCCACGGGGCAACCTCTGCCCCGCGTGGCTTTGTTGAGCGCTACGATTGCGTCGCGCCACGCCTTCAGCGCCGCGAGCGAATCCAGCGCTCCCAGATGAGGCTGCTGCGCTTCGAGAACGCGCTCCGTTTGACGAGCGATGACCTCGAGCACCAGTGCGTCCTTGTCGCCAAAATAATGGTAGAGCTGCGACTTGCTCACGCCGCTCGCAGCCATCACCACATCGAGGCTCGTCCCCTCGACGCCGTGGTCATAAATCAAATCCGCAGCCGCATCGATGATGCGCGAACGCGTGGTCGCGCCGCGGGCGGTCAGGGAGCGCGTCTGGGACTTCTGCTGGGCGGTCATCTTCGGAATTTAGCGGAATTGGACTTGACAGTCCATATAGTCGGTGCAAACTGGACTAGTTAGTCCAATTAGCGGACGTCACCGAAGGAGCACGAAATATGGATAAGAATCAGGTGGGTAGTACCCAGAGAATGCCGGTCATCGATCCCGCGATGGCCAAGGGAAAGGCGAAGGAGCTGCTCGATGCCGTGGTGAAAAAATACGGCATGGCTCCGAATTCCTTCAAGACGATGGCCCATTCGCCGGCTGGGCTTCAGGGCTTTCTTGATCTTTCCGGAACACTTGAGGGCGGCGTCTTGCCGTTCGAGACCCGATATCAAATTGCGCTAGCGGTTTCGGAGATCAATGGTTGCCCGTATTGTCTTTCGGCCTTCACGGCGATCGGCAAGAGCGGCGGCATCAAGGATGAAACCCTCGCGATGTGCCGGACTGCGGGATCGACGGATCCAAAGATCGACGCGATCCTGAAGTTTGCCGCAGCCATCGTGCGCCAGCGCGGCTCTGTCACGGCGGAAGATTTCCGAAAGGTGAAGTCCGCGGGCTGCTCGGATGAGGAAATACAGGAGATCGTCGCGAACGTGGCTTTGTTCACTTTCGCCAATTACATGAACCTGGTCATCGGAACGGACGTCGACTTTCCACTGGTCATGCCGCTCAAGCAACGCGCTTGAATGTCCGGCCGCTGCCGGCGAGCATGAACGACACCGTGAGCGGGGAGGCCGTACCCTCCCCGCTCCGCGTGGGAGCAGTTGCAGGGAAGGCCAATGAGCTTCTGTGTTCGCCGAACGCATCGTCCTGGATCGTCTATGCCCCGCTGCCACCGCTCTTCTTGATGCTGCTCACCGGGCTCTACATGTTCGTGCTGCCCTACGTGACATGGCGCGGACGGCTTCCTGCCGACTTCAACAGAGAGGACGCCAATTCCCGCTAGTCGCGTATAGAACTTGACCGAGATTTGACGCGCCTCACGCTTTGCCGCCGTCCTGCCATTCCGATTCCGGCAAGCGCCAATAGACGCGGTCCTTGCGTGCCAGCATGCGATGGCCGACGAGCTCGCGCCGCAGCGTGGCGCTGTCCCAGTGATGCCTTTGGATCGCCTCGTTGACTTCGGCTTCGCGATAGCGCCGGCCGCCCACGAAATCGCGCATCAGCCAACGCAAGACGATGGTGCGCTTCTTGCGGCTCGCAGGAATCGATTTGAGCGCGCCGTCGTCTGCGACGAAGCTTTTCAGCACCTTCGCGTCGAACGACTCCGCCTTCTTCGTTTCGCCGATCGGCTTGAGAACGCTGCGCGCCAGGCGCTCGAGCGCGTCCCTGTCGAGCGCGTGCCAGCGCGTGGTGCCTTCGGCGCGCGCGGTGACGAGACCCTGCGCCTTCAGGATCGCGAGATGATGCGAGACGGTCGGCTCCTTGAGATCGAGCGCACGCGCCAGCTCCTGCACGCTCCTTTCGCGCGCGGTCAGAAGACCGATGATGCCGAGCCGGCTTTCGTCGGCCATCGCCTTGAAGAAATCGAGCAGAGGCTCGGACATGGAAGTGTTCCTTTCACCTACATCTAATTAGACATACATCGAAATACAAGGCAAATGAACAGCAACGTAAAGCGAAAACATCTGGGTTCGACCTTGCAATTACGAAAAAAGTCCTATATTAGGATAATATGACCGAAACACCAATCGAGAAAAAATGACAGAGACCAACGAAAAATCGAACCCGGGCAGCCGAAACAAAAAAGCCACCGTCGCCGAAGCCTTCTCGCCACCTGTTCCTGATGATCTGCGGCGCGATGCCATGCGGCACCTGCTCGATCATCTCGAGAGCGGCTCTTCGCTCATCTTGCGCTGCGAGGACTTGACGTCTCAGCCCGGCGATCGGGTCGGGCCGATCAACGCGGCTGCGCGGGTTTTGCTCGCCAATGCCAAGGTGGCGGATGCGCTCGCCCGCATCTCTCAAGTGGAGCAGCGTAAGCGCTCCGTCGTGCTCCATCTTCAGGACGACCGGCCCACGCGCGAGGAATTGATCCGCGAAATCGAAGAAGAAAAAAGGCAGTCCGGCGAGGACCCCATCGCCAGGTTGGAACGCCGGCTCGACCAAATTCGTGAGCGCGAGGAAGCGGCCAAGAAGCTTATGGCGCAACCGCTTCCCGCCCGGCTCCTTCCGAAAGACGAGCCGGTAACGGAGCCACCGGACGACGCCAACAGTGCCGACGACGATGACGCGGACGATGACAGCTAGACGCGGCGCACCCGACGGCAATCGCAACGCCTTTCGCCACGGCAAATACTCGCGCGAGAGGCTGCAGCTTTACGCCGACATTCGCGCGCACATTCGTCGGGGGAGGGCGCTCGTCGCGCATTTTCGCGCGCGTGCGGCGCTGGAGGGAACGACGCGGCGGCTGACGCGCACGCGCGTCATCCGGTTCCGCATGCGCCTGTCAGACCTGGCTGAGATCGACCAGTTCGCTCTGTCTGACGGTGTGGACCGCGAAACGCGCGCGGTATTCTGCCGGCGTCATGCCCGTCAACCGCTTGAACACCATGCGGAAAAACGACACGTCGAGATAGCCGACCGCAGACGCAATGCTCTGCACCGGCGTGGAATCGCGCTCCAGCATCGCCTTGGCGGTTTCGATGCGCACGGCCTGGAGATAGGCGGCAGGCACGCGCCCGGTCGCGGCCTTGAAGCGGCGCAGGAATGTGCGCTCGCTCATGCCGGCGCGGCCGGCGAGATATTCGTTGCTGAGCGGCTCGCAAAACCGCTCCTTCAGTTCGGATTCGACCGCGCGGATGCGGTCGTCGTCATGGGCGGGCGAGAGCGGCAAGACCGCGTAGCCGGATTGATGCGTGCGCGGCATCGACAGCAGAAGCGACTTCGCCGTCTGCACCGCGATTTCGTGCCCGCACAGTTTCTCGACCAGATAGAGGCTGACGTCGGCGGCCGCCGTCACGCCGCCGCTGCACAAAAGCCGACTGTCTTCGGTGACGAAGAGATCGCTGCACCACTCGACCTTGGGATAGCGGCGCTGGAATTCCGCGCTCAAAGCCCAGTGGGTGGTCGCGCGCCGCCCGTCGAGCAATCCGGTCTCGGCGAGATACATCGCACCCATGCAGACGCCGGCGAGATAGGCGCCGTCCTGGTGATGCTTCTTGAGCCAGGGAACGAGCGCGCTGTTCGCGACGAGTTTGTCGTCGATATGAAGACCCGACGTCGGAACGACCACAATGTCGGACTTCTGCACGTCGGCGATGCCGCATTGCGGCGACATCATCAGGCCCGCATAGGGCGCGCGGACCGCTCGCCCGTCGAGCGAGACCGTGGTGACGCGAAAGCGCGGCTCGGGATGTTCGCCTTTGAGCTCGCGCCACAAGGCACCCGCCGAATGGAACACCTCGATCGGCATGAGCGCGGTCGAGGCGTAGCCGTCATCGAACAGGACTACCGTGACATCAAGCATGGCGTTCCCCAGCCGCGCCCCTTCTCAGGCCCGCGCCGTGGTCGGATCGATCATCCGGGGCACCTCGGTGATCGTCGTCGCCGGAAATCCCGACAGGCGCGCATGTTCGCGGATCGCGGCTTCGTCTTCGGCGAGATAGACGCAGAACGTCTTGTCCTTGGCAACGTAGGAATGCTCCCACTGCACTTTCGGCGCCAGCTTGGCGAGCGCCGTGTTGGACACTTCCGCCGCGCCCTTCAATTCGGGCGGCGTCATCGCGCCGATGTTCTTGATGTCACGCTCGATGATAAAGCGTTTGTACACGTGAATCTCCTTTGTGGTGTTGGGGAATTGAGGTGCGCAGAGAACCACGGCTACCCAAATCAGGTAAGCACGCGGACCGCCAATGTGCAGGGGCAATTCCGCCATTCGGCGCGGCGGCATGACCGGTTTGCCGCGGGCGCATGGCGCCCGCGAGACTCCTCCGTACACGGAGTAATGCATCTGATGCACACCGCGCGTCACCGGCGAGCCATGACAAAGGAGAAACGTCAACAAAAATGGTGCGCGTGACATGAAAAAAGTGCGGAATTATCCTGTGATCAACTTGCGAGTCGGCCTTGTAAGCCTTGCTCTCGCAGGGAACTCCCGCTTGATTCGGTTTCCGCGATAGAGCGGCCACCAAAAGCAGAACCATGGAACAGGAAGCCTATCGCCACGTCCCCTATGATGTCGAAGTCGAGCAGGCGCTGCTCGGCGCCATCCTCGTCGACAATCAGGCGCTCGAGCGCGTCGGCGCGATCCTGAAGGCGGAAGACTTCTACGATCCGCTGCACCAGCGCATCTTCGAGGTGATGCTGACGTCGAGCGAACGCGGCGGCATGATCCTGACGCCCTTGACGCTGCATGCGGCGATGAAGGCGGATCCGGGTCTCCTGGAAGTCGGCGGTCACGCCTATCTCGCGGGCCTTGTCCAGGCGGCGCCCGCTCTGCCCAACGTGCGCGATCTGGGGCGCATCCTGCACGATCTTGCGGTGCGCCGTTCGCTGATCCGCATCGGCGAAGACATCGTGAACACGGCCTATGAAGCGCCGCACGACAAACCGCCAAAGGATCAGATCGAGGAAGCGGAGAAGGCGCTCTATCGGGTCAGCGAAAGTTCGAAATACGGCGCCGGCCCGATCGATTTCGCCGAAGCCTTGCACCGCACGGTGGAACTCGCGGAAAAGGCGCAGGCCCGGGGCGGGCGGATTTCGGGGCTGATTACCGGCTTTTCCGACATCGACTCGCTGCTGGGCGGGCTGCAACCCTCCGACCTCATCATTGTCGCCGGCCGACCGGGCATGGGCAAAAGCTCGCTTGCCACCAACATGGCCTTTCACTCCGCGCGGGCCTATGTGCAGGACAAGGAAGCGGGTGCCGAGGTGCCGCGCGGCGCGCCGGTATTGCTCTTCTCGCTCGAAATGGCGGCGCAGCAACTTTCGGCGCGCATTCTCTCCGAACAGACCGAAATCGATATGTGGAAGATCCGCAACGGGAAATTCTCGGAGCAGGAATGGGAAAAGTTTGTCCTGGCCATGCAGGATCTCTCGACGCTGCCGCTCTACATCGACGATACCGGCGGCATCTCCATGGCGCAGATCGCGGCGCGCTCGAGGCGGATGAAGCGCGAAAAGAATATCGGCTGCATCATGATCGACCATATTCAGCTCGTCGCCGGTTCGGGGCGGCCGGAGAACCGGGTGCAGGAGATCACCGAAATCTCAAAGGCGCTGAAGGTGCTTGCCAAGGATCTCGACGTGCCGGTGATCGCGCTCTCGCAACTCTCCCGCGGCGTCGACAGCCGCGACGACAAGCGGCCGGTGCTGTCGGACCTGCGCGAGTCGGGCTCGATCGAACAGGACGCCGACGTGGTGATGTTTATCTATCGCGAAGAATATTATCTGAAGTCGCGCGAGCCCGATCCGAGCTCGCCCGATCACGGCAAGTGGCTGGAGAAATGCGAGCGCGCGCATCGTCGCGCCGAGATCCTGGTCGAAAAGCACCGGCACGGCGCCACCAACAAGATCGAGCTGTTCTTCGACGACCGCTTCACGCGGTTCTCCAATCTCGCGACGGAGGAGTCCATCAGAAACTAGCGGAATGAGGCTCCGAGGAAGGCTCGTCGACCCGCACAAGGGTCGATTCCTGGCGCAGCCAGCGCGCGGCCTGAGCAGGCAAAAGCCGCAGTTCGTAATAGGCGCGCACGACTTCGCGCTTCACATAGCGCCAGTCGAAACGTCTGAGCGCGACGCGCCATTCCTCGATGTCGGTGCGGCCGCCGAGCGCTGTGCTCTGATGGGCAATCGCGGGCGTCATCTGGTGGGGGTGAAGAAGTTCGGCGAGCGGAGAATTGTTGAGGTTGAAGAGCAGATGATCGACCGGAAGCCACCAGCAATCGACGCGCTCGTTGAGCGTCAGCGCGGCGCGGCGCGACATGATGTAGGCTGCAGCGCCCGTGTGGCGCGAACGGAGCCGTCCGATCTTGTGGCCGTTTCCGACGCTGACGCGCTCGTCGATCAGGACGCGCTGGTTCGGCGGGCCATACCGTTCGAGCTTCAAGAGGTCGACATTGCCCGGAATCCAGGCGTCGTCGCGAAGAAGCGCCGCCGCCGCGACATCGAGGGCGACATCGTCTTCCAGGATGATGGCATGGGACTCGCCGGAACGCGCGAAGGTCTGCCACGCAAGCGCATGGCTCAGCGCGCAACACTTGTCGCCCTTGGGGATGATGCCGAGTGGTCCGTCGTCCCTGAAGCGGCACGCGAGTTCGCCGTCTGGGACCGAACGAGCGTCCAGCGCATCGACACGCTCAAAATCGATGCCGAGCGCGTTCAACTGGTCCGTCATCTTGCGCAGGCGGTCACTCCTGCGCTCGAGGTTGATCAGGTAGGCTCGCATGCCCCTCGTTCCGCTGCTGCCCAGCAGCTATATAAATTCAACTACATGTACGCCATATCCCGTCCATATGCTTGCGACAATGTGTGAGTAGAGTTCACGTTGCGACAATCTGAGACAAAATTCTCCAGTGATTACAACGACAACTTAATTGCGCAGCGTCGCTCTATGAACTCTCAGACGCACTCCTGGAGCCTTCGTCCACCAACTTTCGGCGAGGACTGAGGCAGGAAATGGCCAGGGAACGAGCGATCCTCAGGGCCGACGTGCTGGCGGCGCGGCGAACCGAGCGAATCAGCATTGCCTCGCCGCGCGATTTCGCCGTGGCCGCGGCACATCCTCTCGCCCGCAGCGAGGCGTCGGCCCTGCGCCTTTTGCCCTACTGTTTCGATATTGTCCGCCGCCGTTCGGTCTATGTCGGCGGCGTGGAGGCTCGCGAAGCGGAAGGTGCCCCGTTCTATTATCTGCACCTGCGACGCCATGCCCGGTTTGTGGTCACGATTCCCTGGGAAGAGGGCGCGCTATCGGCGGAGGGTTCTCGCGCGCCGGTGTTGTTGTTCTCGCCCGGACGCTGCGGCTCGACGCTGCTCAGCCGCATCCTCTTTGAAGCGCGAATCGCCAACATCTCCGAACCGGATTTCTACACGCAGTCGACGTCGGGGTGGGCGGCGAGCGCGTTCAACCCCTTGCGTTCGGCGATGCGCCACGCCGTGCTCGCGATGGGCGGCGACCTCTGTGTCCAGCTCGCGTCATCGGGTCCCGTCGTCGCCAAGCTCAGGGCCGAGGCGTGCCGCGCACCGGCTTTGGTGACGGACCCGCGCGAACGCCGAACCCTGTTCATGACTCGGAATTTCGCAGACTGGGCAAAGTCGACAGGTCGGACCTTTCGCAACGCGCCGTCGAAAATGATCGGAAAATATTTTACGGCGCTATCGTGTTACGATTTCCTGCGGCGCCAGAGCGACTGTCATCTCATTCGTTACGAGGATTTGATCGCCGATCCGCTGGTCGCGTGCCGTGGTCTTGCGGCATTCCTCGGGCGCGAAATAGCGCCTAGCGCGATTGCCGTCGCCATGAAAAAAGATTCACAGGAGGGGACGCCCTTGGCCCAGGGTGCCCGCGACGAAACGCCCGCTTCCGAGCGGCGGCTGGCGAAAACGCTGGCGCTGTGGAATTCTGATAAAGTGAAGAGGATGCGCGCTCGCCTTGATGCGGCCAGCGAGATTTAGAACGGGCGTGTCCTCACGCTCCGCCCACAATGATTGAACAGGCGTCGGCGTGACGGATACCCCGGTCGCAAGCGAACCAGCGGACTTCTCCTTCGTGTTGACGGAGCGCGGCCGGTTGGATGCCGTTGCGCGCGAGCGCAATCTGCGCCGCGCCATCGTGACGCTGCTCGTTCTCGCGCTGCACGTTCTGATGATTTCGGTTCTCATCGTCAGCAGCCGAATTCCTCTCACTCAGCATATTCGCACGACGATTCCCGAAGCGATTTTCTGGTTCGCGTTTCCGCCGAAGCCTGTGGAACCAAAGCTCATCCGTCCCGAACTGCCCGAGGCAGCCATTCCGGAATATACGGCGCCTATCACGCTGCCGCCGATTCCGGCGCGCCCGTTGGCGGCGCCGCCGAGCGAAGGCCTGTTGGGCGTCGGCCGTTCGCTTGCCTGCGGCGCATCGAGCTATGAATATTTGTCCCCGCTGCAGCGCGAGGCGTGCCTGCGCCATCCCTGGCACTTCGTGAAGCGTTCGGATGGAACGATCGTGCTCGACGTGCCCAAGCCGGTCGAGACGCAGCCTTCGACGATCGACATCATTCGCCACGAGCAGGAAACCGCTCCGCCCTGTCCGGTTTTGTCCAACGTGCCGTGCCTGGGCAAGGTCATGCACGGTGATCCATCCGGCGGGGGCCCGAAGCCTTTCTGACGGGATGCAGGCCTTTGACGGGGCGACAGCCCACCGGCATTGTCCGGCCATGAACCCATCGGATTTTGAAGCGGCGCGCTTGACCGTGCGTTTGGGCGCCGTCTTGTCGAATTTTCGCGTGTGCCAGCGCCTTTCCGGACCCGCGGCTGTCGCAGCCGTCGTGAAGGCCGACGCCTATGGCTTGGGTGCCCGACGCGTCTCGGAAGCGCTGTCGCATGCCGGTTGCGACAGCTTCTTCGTGGCGCGCACAGAGGAGGGCGTTGCGCTTCGCGCGATCGTGCCTCAAGCGCGCATTTTCATTCTCGACGGCGCGGTGGCCGACTGCGTGCCGGCGCTCATTTCCCATCGCCTGACGCCGGTTTTGAATTCGCTGGCGCAGATTGCCGGCTGGCGCGCAGCTGCCAGAGAGACGCGTGCGACGCTGGACTGTGCCGTTCACATCGACACGGGCATGAATCGGCTGGGATTGCCAGGTGATGAGCTGGCGCTGCTCGCCGCCGAATGGAGCAAGCGCGTCGAGGGACTTAGGCCCGTGCTCGTCATGAGCCATCTCGCATGTGCCGATGATCCGGGCGCCAAAATGAACAGCGTGCAACTCGAACGCTTTCGCACCGTGCTCGCGATGCTGCCGCCCATGCCGGCGAGCCTCGCATCGTCCGGCGGCGTGCTGCTGGGAAAAGCGTACGCCTTCGATCTGGTGCGACCCGGAATCGGACTCTATGGCGGCAACATCCAGAACATGCCGGTCAATCCGTTCTCGGTCGCCGCAGTACTCACCGCGCGCATCCTGCAAGTCCGCCGCGTTGACAGTGGTGGGAGCGTTGGCTACGGAGCCACGTTCCTGACGAGGCGGCCGAGCGTACTTGCAACCGTCGCTTTGGGATATGCGGACGGATTGATGCGCGCCATCGGCAATCGCGGACATGCGGGAATCGGCGGTATTCGGGCTCCAGTCGTGGGCCGCGTATCGATGGATTTGACGACTCTCGATGTCACGGACATTCCATCCGAGCATCTCACGCCCGATGCGGAAGCGGAGTTTTTTGGCGACACGATTTCGCTCGAGGACGCGGCGCGCGCCGGCGGCACGGCGTCCTACGAGATCCTGGCATCGATTACACCGCGCGTTCCGCGACACTATTTGGATGTCGCGGCATGAACATCTTCGCTCCCATCGGCCGCGCGTTTCTGGCCATGCTCGCCCAGATCGGCAGTCTGACGGCGTTCACGGTCTCGTCCGTCTCGGGCTGCTTTCGGCCGCCGATCTATTGGCTGCACATCCTGCGCCAGATCATGCGCATCGGTTACTTCTCGCTTCCCGTCGTGGGTCTCACCGCTTTCTTCACGGGAGGCGTGCTGGCGCTGCAGATCTATATCGGTGGCAACCGCTATGGCGCCGAAGCGATCGTGCCGCAGATCGTTGTCCTCGGCATTACGCGCGAGCTTGGCCCGGTCATTGCGGGGCTGATGGTGGCCGGCCGCGTCGCCGCGGCGATCGCCGCCGAGATCGGCACCATGCGGGTTACCGAACAGATCGATGCCTTGACGACGCTCGCGACCAATCCGATCAAATACCTGGTCGTGCCGCGGCTGGTTGCGGCGATCGTCTCCATGCCGATCCTCGTCGGCATCGCCGACTCGATCGGTGTCTTCGGTGGTTACATTGTCTCGACGGAGAGTCTCGGGTTCAGCGGCGGCACCTATCTCAAGAACACGGTCGACTTCGTCACGCATCAGGATGTCACGTCCGGCCTCATCAAGGCGGCCGTGTTCGGCTTCATCATCGCGCTGATGGGTTGCTACAACGGCTTTCATTCCAAGGGCGGCGCGCAAGGCGTCGGCACGGCGACCACCAATGCC
The DNA here is from genome assembly GCA_035536115.1 of Rhizomicrobium sp. GTDB lineage: Bacteria > Pseudomonadota > Alphaproteobacteria > Micropepsales > Micropepsaceae > Rhizomicrobium. The sequence continues at coordinate 4,955 of DATLOU010000031.1, read as the reverse complement.
GTGGTCTCGTCGTCAATTCTCATCCTCGCCGCCAACTATGTTCTCACCTCGATTCTGTTCTCGAAGTGAGCGCGATGGCAGGCACGCCGAAAATCGAACTTCGCGGCGTCAAGAAGCGCTTCGGCTCCAAGGTTGTGCTCGACGGCATCGATCTGACGCTCGAAAGCGGCAGTTCGCTGGTCGTCATCGGAGGTTCCGGCACGGGAAAATCCGTGACGATAAAATGCGTGCTTGGAATCCTGCGCCCCGATGCGGGCCAGATCTTTGTCGACGGCGAGGATGTGACGAAGCTGCGCGGTCGCGAACGCGAGGCGATGTTGCGCAAGTTCGGCATGCTCTTTCAGGCCTCCGCGCTGTTCGACAGCCTGGCGGTCTGGGAAAATGTCGCATTCGGACTCATTCAGGGCCGTGGCATGGCACGCAAAGAGGCGCGCGACATCGCAATTCAGAAATTGGCCAAGGTTGGACTCGGACCGGAAGTTGCGGGTCTCTCGCCTGCGGAACTTTCCGGCGGCATGCAGAAGCGTGTCGGTCTGGCGCGCGCGATCGCAGCCGATCCCGAGATCATCTTCTTCGACGAGCCGACGACGGGCCTTGACCCAATCATGGCCGACATCATCAACGCTCTCATCGTCGACACCGTCAAAGACGTCGGCGCGACGACGTTATCGATCACCCACGACATGGTCAGCGCCCGCAAGATCGCCGACCGGATTGCCATGCTCTACAAGGGCAAGATCATCTGGAACGGCCCGACCAAGGACATCGACTCCAGCGGCAATCCTTACGTCGACCAGTTCATCCACGGCCGTGCCGAAGGTCCGATCAAGATGGAAGTGAAGGCCTAGTGGCGCGCGCTGCCGCGACGTTCGTCTGCCAGTCATGCGGTGCCGTCCACCCAAAATGGTCCGGCAAATGCGACGCGTGCGGCGGTTGGAATACCATGGTGGAGGAGGGCGCACCCGCACCGATCGGTTCCGGCACCGCACGGCGCGCCAAAGGCCGTCGCTTCGCCCTTGAAGATCTCAAGACCGAGGATCGTGCGCCGCCCCGGCGTCTCACCGGCATCGCGGAGTTCGATCGCGTCACGGGCGGCGGTATTGTCCCGGGTTCGGCGCTTTTGATCGGAGGCGACCCTGGAGTCGGCAAGTCGACGCTCATCCTCCAGGTGCTTGCGGCTTATGCCCAGCGCGGCGGCAGCGCGGTGTACATCTCCGGCGAAGAGGCGTTGGCGCAAGTTCGCATGCGCGCCCAACGCATGGAGGTAGCGGGCGCACCGGTGCAACTCGCGTCGGCCACCAGTATCGAGGACATCCTCGCCACGCTCGAGAGCGGCAAACCGCCCGACATCGTTGCCATCGATTCAATCCAGACCATCTGGACTTCGGCACTCGAAGCGGCGCCGGGCACGATCGCGCAGGTGCGCACCGCATCATTCGATCTTGTGCGCTACGCCAAATCGTCCGGTGCCGCCGTCATTCTGATCGGTCACGTCACGAAGGAGGGACAGATCGCCGGACCGAAGGCGGTCGAACATCTGGTGGATGCCGTCCTCTACTTCGAAGGCGAGCGCGGCCACCACTTCCGCGTGCTGCGCGCGGTGAAGAACCGCTTCGGTCCGACCGACGAGATCGGCGTGTTCGAGATGACCGGCAAGGGGCTTGCCGAAGTTGCAAACCCGTCGGCGCTGTTTCTGGGCGACCGCGACAGCGTGTCGCCCGGTACCGCGGTGTTCGCCGGTCTCGAAGGCACCCGCCCGCTGCTGGTGGAAATTCAGGCGCTTGTCGCGCCGGCAGGCTTCGGCACGCCGCGCCGGGCCGTCGTCGGCTGGGATACCGGAAGGCTGGCGATGATCCTTGCCGTGCTTGAGGCGCGCGGCGGTCTTGGTATCGGCGCATCCGATGTCTATCTGAACGTTGCCGGCGGGCTGAAGGTGAACGAACCGGCGGCCGACGCAGCAGTGGCGGCGGCGCTGGTGTCGTCCTTCGTCGGTCAGCCCTTGCCGCGCGAGAGCGTCTTCTTCGGAGAGATCAGTCTCTCGGGCGATGTGCGGCCGGCGCCGCAGGCCGAATTAAGAATGAAGGAAGCGGCGAAACTGGGTTTTTCAACGGCGATCGTGCCGGCGGGCACCAAGAGTGAAGGGACGGCTCTGAAGTTGGTTCAGGTCCGCGACATCTCCGAGCTACTTTCCCATGCCGGAGCGGAACAGGGCGGACCGCGGCGTGGTAGGCTTGAGTCATGAGTCTCGACTATTCGATCGTCGATCTGGTCGCCGCTTTCGTGGTGCTGGCTTCGACCGTTTACGCGACTTGGAAGGGGTTTATCTCGGAAACCCTTTCCATCGTCGCATGGGCCGTCGCGGCCTTCGCCTCGCTTTATCTTGGTCCTTGGGCGGGCGACCGCTTGTACGCTCTAATCTCGCCGCCATGGCTGGCATCGTTGGCCGGCTACGCAATCGTCTTCCTGGTCGTGCTCATTCCCCTCTCGCTCGCCAGCTCTCGCCTTGCGCAGAGCGTGCAGCATTCGCCGGTCGGTTTCATCGATCGCGTCCTGGGCATGGCCTTCGGAGTGGTGCGCGGCGTGGTGGTACTCGGCCTCGCATATCTGGTGTTTACCGCTTTCGTGCCGATCCGAAGTCAACCCAAATGGCTGACGACCGCGCGTGCATTGCCACTGATCCAGAGTTCAAGTGAGGTCCTGCTTTCCCTGGTGCCCAACTCCCACGCGCAGGATGTCGTGCCTTTGACGCGAAAGGCCCAAAACCTTCCCGCCGGGGGGCCTGAGGCGGCCGCCCCAGACAAGCCGAAGTCTGTTAAGCACGTCACAAAGGGCTATGGCGTTGGCGACCGCCGCGCGCTAGACAGACTTTTCGAGGCGACAGGCAACGGCGGTAGCGGCAAGCCATGACCGGCCTTCCAAAGAAGAAGGATTTTCAAGGGGATACACTGCACGAGGAGTGCGGTGTGTTCGGCGTTTTCGGCCACCCGGACGCTGGGGCTCTGACCGTGCTCGGTCTGCATGCCCTGCAGCATCGCGGTCAGGAGGCGTCGGGCATCGTTACCTATGACAACGGACACTTCATCGCCGAGCGTCATCCCGGCCTGGTCGGCGATATCTTCGCCGGCAAGAACAGCGCGCGTGCTCTCAATCTCAAAGGTTCCTTCTCGATCGGACATAACCGCTATTCGACGGCAGGCGGCTCGGCGCCGCGAAACATCCAACCCCTGTTCGCCGATCTGACCGGGGGCGGCATCGCGATCGCGCACAATGGCAATCTGACGAATGCGCGGCTCCTGCGCGCGGAACTCGTCGGCGAGGGTCGCATCTTCCAGTCGACGTCGGACACCGAAGTCATCATCCATCTCGCCGCGCGCAGCAAGTACAAGCCGATCGTCGACAAGCTGATCGACGCGCTGAAGCAGGTCGAGGGCGCCTATTCGCTCGTCGCGTTGACTTCCAAGAAGCTGATCGGCGTGCGTGACCCATGGGGCGTGCGTCCTCTGGTTCTGGGACGGCTCGATGGCGCCCATTTCCTGGCGTCCGAGACCTGCGCCCTCGACATTATCGGCGCCGAATTTGTGCGCGACATTGCGCCGGGCGAGATGATCGTGATCACCAAGGACGGGATCGAGAGCTATCACCCCTTTGCCAAGCAGCCGCATCGTTTCTGCGTCTTCGAATACATCTATTTCTCGCGACCGGATTCGGTCGTCGAGGGCCGCAATGTCTACGAGCAACGCAAACGCACAGGCGTCGAACTCGCCAAGGAAAGCCCTGCCACGGCAGACATGGTCATCCCCGTTCCTGATTCCTCGATCCCCGCAGCCATCGGCTATGCCAACGAGGCGGGACTTCCCTTCGAGCTCGGCATCATCCGCAACCACTATGTCGGTCGCACCTTCATCGAGCCGACGGACGGCATTCGCAATTTCGGCGTGCGCAAGAAACACAATCCCAATCGCGCAACGCTCGCCGGCAAGCGCGTCGTCCTGGTCGACGACTCGATCGTGCGCGGCACGACCTCGAAGAAGATCGTGCAGATGGTGCGCGACGCAGGCGCCGCAGAGGTGCATTTCCGCGTGGCGAGTCCGCCGACTTCTCACTCTTGTTTCTACGGGGTCGACACACCCAATACTGACGACCTGTTGGCGCACAAGTTCGATGTCGAAGGCATGCGTCGTCTGATCGGCGCCGATACGCTCGCCTTCATCTCGATGGACGGACTCTATCGCGCGATGGGTGAGGGCAAGCGCGATGCAGACTCGCCGCAGTTCTGCGATGCCTGTTTCTCCGGCGCCTACCCCATCGACCTTACCGACCTCACCGGCGGGACCAAGGACGTTCAGCTCTCGCTGCTGGCCGACGTAGCCTGATCCCATGACACGACCATTGGAGGGACGCATCGCGCTCGTGACAGGCGCGTCGCGCGGAATCGGAAAGGCGGCAGCAATCGGGCTTGCGGCGGCCGGGGCGCATGTCATCTGTCTCGCTCGCACTGTCGGCGGTCTCGAAGCGGTGGACGACGAGATCCGCAAGGCGGGCGGATCGGCGACTTTGGTACCGCTCAACATCCGCGATTTCGAGGCGCTGGACCGCCTCGGTGCAACCATCTTCGAGCGCTGGGGTCGGCTCGATGCGTTTTTCGGCAATGCCGGGGCTCTCGGCGTTCTGACTCCGCTCGCGCATCTCGAACCCAAGGTGTTTCAGGAATTGGTCGAGGTGAACGTCACCGCCAACTGGCGGCTGATCCGTTCGCTCGATCCGTTGTTGCGACAATCCGATGCGGGCCGCGTCGTGTTCGTAACGTCCGGCGCGGCGCGCCATCACACGCCGTTCTGGGGCGGCTATGGCATGGCCAAGGCGGCGCTCGAGTCTCTGGCGCTGACCTATGCCGAGGAATGCGCGACCACGAAGGTCAAGGTCAATCTTCTCAGTCCGGGCGCGGTCAGAACCGG
>DATLOU010000030.1:0-30748 GCA_035536115.1 Rhizomicrobium sp. | reverse complement strand
CTAGATATGAGTTCGCAATAGCTAAGGAGGCGGAAGAGGGCGCGTTGTGACCGAAGAATCCCCTTTCACGCGCAAATTCCGAAAAGAACTCATGGCAGGGCTCTCATCGCTCGTCCTGCTGGCCGTGCTCGCACGCGCCGGACGGGAAATGTACGGATACGAAATTGCCAAGGCCGTGAAGGCGGAAGGCGAAGGCGGACTGATCTTCAAACAGGGTGCGATCTACCCTGTCCTTCGCTCGCTCAACGCGTCGGGCCTTTTGCAAAGCCGGGTCGAGGCATCGGCCTTCGGACCGCCCAGGCGCTACTACGACATCACCGACGATGGCCGCAAAGCGCTCTCCGAGTGGCAGTTCGCCTGGCGTGACATGCGTGAATTCGTCGACGACGCACTGAAAGCGGGCACGGTTCCGCCTGGAGCAATTCCTGATGGCCATGCCGGCGCACCCGCCTGAGACGGTCTCCGCTTATTTGGCGGAACTTCGGCGCGCGCTGAAGGGCGCGCCTGCCGGCTTGATCAGCGACGCCCTCGCCGATTGCGAAGACCATTTGAGAAACGAGATCGCGCAGAACCCCAATTTGACCGAACAGCAGATCCTCGCATCCGTCGTCGAGACCTACGGAACGCCCGAGGAAATCGCAGAGGAGTACCGCGATATGGAAACCACGATTTCAACGCCGTTCCCCAAACAGGAATTGCCCGAAGAGCGGCGCTTCGGATTCTTCAACGTCGTGTCCGATCCGAGAACCTACGGCGCCCTGCTCTACATGCTCCTGTCGCTCGCGACCGGCATCTTCTATTTCACCTGGGTGGTCACCGGACTTTCTCTGACGCTCGGCTTTGCCATTCTGATCATCGGCATTCCTTTCGCGCTGCTCTTCATCGCCTCGGTGCGGGTGCTGAGTTACGTCGAGGGTCGCATCGTCGAAGCACTGCTCGGCGTGCGCATGCCGCGCCGCCCGCCGACCGAACCTGCCGCCGACACCGGACTCTTCGCGAAGATCAGGGAGGCGTTCACCGACGTCAGAACCTGGTCGTCGATGTTTTACATGCTGTTGATGCTGCCTTTGGGCATCAGCTACTTCGTCATCGGCGTGGTCGGTCTTGCCGTCTCGCTTGGCGTGGTCGGAGGCGCGATCTTCAGTCTCCTGACCGGCGAGTCGCATATCCAGATCCAGGACGCGCCCTATCTGGAACACCTCCTGCACACCGCGCCCGGTCTCATCTTGCTGGCGGTTGTCGGTACGCTGATGTTCTTCGTGGTGCTGCACATCGCGCGCGCCGTGGGTTGGGTGCACGGCAAGATCGCCGAAGGTTTGCTGGTTCGGCTTTGAACACCTCTCGTCATGGCCGGGTATGACTTACCCAACCATCACGTTCCGTTTTGAAACAAGGATGCGTCTCTCGGCGCGCGGAGGCACGCTCATTGGTGGCTGCCTCGAGCGCGGCCACGACGATTTGGATTTGTGCGGCGAAGCGAATCGTTGAGCTCTCTCAAGACTTTCTTAACCGAACGCTAAGGGTTGACGCCCATATTAAGCATAGGGCTATATGCGCCGGCACGCCGGCTGCGTACCGGGGGCATAACACTGGGCTGGGGTTGAAGCGCCCACGCGCATCAGCACTGCAAGACGGGAGCCGACGTGAACGATCTGACGGGATCGACACAAGACTCAACGCGTGACCAGGAATGGGACGCTTCCGCGATCGTGGCGGCGACCTCGGACGGCCGCTGGGCGCTCGTCTCCACCTCCATTACCGCACTCGTGGCCGGGACGATCGCCTGGCTCGCCATTGGCGCCATGCCGCCGATCGGTGCCAGAACCCACGAAGCCAACACGACCTATCTGCCCTACGCCTTGTTTTCGGAACTGGCGCAGGCGGGAAGCCGCCTCGCCTCGGGCTATTCGGTCCGGCACACACAGCCCACGCCGGCGGGCGATCTCGATGCGGCGCTCGCCGCCGAAGATGCGGAGGACAACGGCGAGGCGGCCGGCATCGAAACGCGCACGCTGACCCTCGAGTCCGGTTCGACGCTTGCCGGATTGCTCGAAGATGCCGGGGTGCCAAACGCCGACGCCAATGCCGCCGTCGCGGCGCTCGCCAAGATCTTCAACATTCGCAGCACCCGGGCCGGCCAGAGCTTTCAGCTGACCTTTCAATTGCCGCCGGAAGCCGTGCCGCTGCCGCCGGACACCACGCCCGGCGTGATCAACATTCCTTTGCCCAATCAGGACGACGCCAACGACGCCGATCCCAACGGCGTCGTGACTCCGGCAACGCCGACTCCGGTCGGAAGACTCCTGTCCATCGCGTTTTCGCCGACCGTCGAACAAAACATCACGATTTCGCGTGCGGCCGACGGCAGCTTCAGCGCCAATGACGTCGTCAAGCAGCTCGTCCAGCACCATCATCGCGCCGGCGCGACGATCGACTCCTCGCTCTATCTCGCAGCGACCCAGGCCGGAATTCCGACTGACGTCGTCATCGAGATGATTCACATGTTCTCCTACAAGGTCGACTTCCAGCGCGACCTGAAGCCGGGGGATACCTTCGAGGTCTATTACGACTACTACTACACGCCCGAAGGACAGCTCGCGAAGCCAGGCAACATCGCGTACGCGGTGATCCGTACCGGCGGAAAAGAAATCACGCTCTATCGCTTCCAGCCAGACCCCAACCAGCCTGCCGACTATTTCGATGCCCATGGCGAGAACGTCAAAGGCATGCTGATGAAGACGCCGGTCGACGGCGCGCGCATCTCATCGGGCTTCGGCATGCGTTTCCATCCGGTCCTGGGCTACACGCGCATGCACAAGGGCATCGACTTCGCCGTACCGGTCGGAACGCCCGTCATGGCTGCCGGAACAGGCACGGTAAAGATCGCCGGACGGATGGGCGGATATGGCAACTATCTGCGCATCGACATGGGCAACGGCTATGGCACGGCGTACGGCCACCTCTCGCGTTTCGCGCCCGGCATCCACATGGGAAGCCGCGTGCGCCAGGGTCAGGTCGTCGCCTATAGCGGCAACACCGGCATGTCGACGGGTCCGCATCTGCACTACGAAATCCTCGTCAAGGGCGAGCAGGTCAATCCGCTGAAGGTCAAGGTTGCGCAAGGCAGAAAGCTCGCCGGCAACGAACTGCGCACCTTCCTCGATTCGCGCTTGCGCACGGACGCGCTTCTGGCCTCGACGCCGCTCGAAACGAAAGTCGCCGACGCTGCGACGGATCTGCGCCAGGCCAAGGCGCGCTAATCCCCATTGAGCGTGACCGCCGATCGCGACCCTGACGGCGACTTCACCATCGGACCTGATTATTCGCCCGCGCCTGAGTGCGCGGTCGTTCCCGGCATTCCACGTGGAACGATCCATGCCTTCACGATGGAATCGCGCGACAGCAAGATCTATCCCGGCATCCGCAGACTCGAGAACGACATCACGCGGCGGCGCGATGCCCATGGCAATCGCATCGCGGCGGCGCAGTCAGAACAGTCGGTCGCCGCGCCCTACACGCGCACCGTGTGGGTCTATGTGCCGGCCCAATATGTGAAGGGAACGCCGGCGCCGCTTCTCGTGGTGCAGGACGGACACGGCTACCTCAATCTCGTGCCGCGTGTGCTCGACAATCTCATCGCGGCCGGCCGTGTCCCCGTGCAGGTTGCCGTCCTGATCGATTCCGGCGGCGGCGACGCGCAGGGAAGCCAGCGCGGGCTGGAATACGACACGCTCTCGGGACGCTACAGCGACTTCGTCGAAAGCGAGGTGCTGCCGCGGATCAAACAGGAATGCGACATCGTCTTCACCGACGATCCGGAAGGGCGCGCCACGATGGGTGCAAGTTCGGGCGCCGCGTGCGCCTTCACGCTGGCGTGGTATCACTCCGAGCGCTATCGCCGCGTCCTTTGCTACTCGGGCACCTTCGTCAATCAGCAGTCGCCGCCCGATCCCATGACGCCGCGCGGCGCATGGGAGTATCACGCGCACCTCATTCAGGAGGCGGCGCGAAAACCGCTGCGTATCTGGCTTGAGGTGGGCGAAAAGGACTTGCACCACGACGATCCGGAAGAGACTTGGCACAATTGGCCGCTCGCCAACCGGCGCATGGCGGACGCGCTGAAGGCGAAAGGATATGCCTATCGCTTCACGCTCTCGCTCGGCGCACGCCACGTCGATCCGCGCGTAGCCGAACAGACGCTGCCCGGCGCGTTGGAGTGGGTCTGGCGCGGATATCTTTCGACAGTGGAAGCCTGAGGCGGCTATTCATCTTACCGTCTCCTTCTCTTTGGGCACCGAAACACGGCGGGGTTTTTTCTCAGCTTTGGGCTTGGGCAGGAGGCGGAAGCGCGTCTGACACCACGCGAAATCGACGCCGACATCGAGGAGAGCGTCGGAACGCCCACACGGACAGGCAAATTCCATGACGGCGATAACACGGTAGGTCTCTCCGACGCGAAGAGGCACCGGCCTGCCCGTGGCATGGTTGGGCGCGGCATTGACGCATAATACGAGATCGCCAGGACCGACCGCATCGCTCATCGCTTCCATCCTTGTCTTGAGAAAGATTAGACGGTGGCCCGCAAGGGGCAAAGACCGGTTTCCGTCCAAACCTGTCGATCAGGAAGAAACCTAATGCACCGCGCGGCTGGTCTGCGGTGAGGACTCGGCCTCGAGATCGTCGTCGCTCGCGGCGAACTCCATCCCGTTCAAGGTGAGCCCGCCCTTGCCGACGCTGACCTTTACCTTGGAACCGTCGAGGATCTTTCCTTCCAGCATCAGCTGCGCCAGCGGGTCCTGCAGACGGCGCTGGATGACGCGCTTCAGAGGCCGCGCACCATAGACCGGATCGTAGCCGGCATCGGCCAGCCAAGCCCGCGCCTTGGCATCGAGGGCGATCTCGATCTTGCGGTCGGCGACGAGCTTCTCCAGACGAGCGATCTGGATATCGACGATCTTGTCCATGTTCTCGCGCGACAGGCGATGGAAGAGGATGATCTCGTCGAGGCGGTTCAGGAATTCCGGGCGGAAATGCGCGCGCACCGCCTGCATCACCGCGGCGCGTGCCTCGCGCGTGTCGCTGCCGGTTGAGAGCAATTCCGTTCCGAGGTTCGAGGTCAGGATGATGACCGTGTTCTTGAAGTCCACGGTCCTGCCCTGCCCGTCGGTCAGCCGACCATCGTCGAGGACCTGGAGGAGAACGTTGAAAACGTCGCCATGCGCCTTCTCGACTTCGTCAAACAGGATCACCTGATAGGGGCGACGGCGAACCGCTTCCGTGAGCGCGCCGCCCTCCTCGTAGCCGACATAACCCGGCGGCGCACCGATCAGGCGCGCGACAGAGTGCTTCTCCATGTATTCGCTCATGTCGATGCGCACCATGGCGCTGTCGTCGTCGAAGAGATACGCCGCAAGCGCCTTGGTGAGTTCGGTCTTGCCGACGCCGGTCGGGCCCAGGAACAGGAACGAGCCGATGGGACGGTTCGGATCCTGCAGCCCGGCACGCGCGCGGCGCACCGCGTTGGCGATGGCACGAACGGCTTCATGCTGGCCGACGACGCGCTGTTCCAATGCGGATTCCATTTTGAGGAGCTTCTCGCGCTCGCCTTCGAGCATCTTGTCGACCGGGATACCGGTCCAACGCGACACGACCTGTGCGATATGTTCGGGCGTGACCGACTCGTGAACGAGCGCGGATTTCTCCTTGTCCTCGATCGCCTGCAGCTTGCGTTCGAGGTCGGGGATCACGCCATAGGTCAGCTCGCCAGCGCGTGCGAAGTCGCCCTTGCGCTGCGCCACGTCCGCGTCCATGCGCGCCTTGTCGAGTTTTTCCTTCAGTCCCTGGACGTCTTGGACCGACTTCTTTTCTTCCTGCCATTTTGCGGTCAGCACGCCGGCCTTGTCCTCGAGCTCGCCAAGATCATGTTCGAGCGTGTGAAGGCGATCCTTCGAAGCCTTATCGGTCTCCTTTTTGAGCGCCGCCTGCTCGATCTTGAGCTGGATGATGCGGCGGTCGAGTTCGTCAAGCTCTTCCGGCTTGGAATCGACCTGCATGCGCAGGCGCGACGCCGCCTCGTCCATCAGATCGATGGCCTTGTCCGGCAGGAAACGATCGGTGATGTAGCGGTTCGAAAGCTGTGCCGCTGCGACGAGCGCGGAGTCGGTGATGCGCACGCCGTGATGGACTTCGTACTTCTCCTTGAGGCCACGCAGGATCGAGATCGTGTCTTCCACCGTCGGTTCGGTGACGAAGACAGGCTGGAAGCGGCGCGCCAGCGCGGCATCCTTCTCGACGTGCTTGCGATATTCGTCGAGCGTGGTGGCGCCGACGCAGTGCAGTTCGCCGCGCGCGAGCGCCGGCTTCAACAGGTTCGACGCATCCATCGCGCCATCCGCCTTGCCGGCGCCGACCAGCGTGTGCATTTCGTCGATGAAGAGGATGATGCTGCCTTCGGCGCCGGTCACTTCATTGAGCACGGCCTTCAGGCGTTCTTCGAACTCGCCGCGAAACTTGGCGCCGGCAATGAGCGAACCCATGTCGAGCGCCATCAATTTCTTGTTGCGCAAGGACTCGGGCACGTCGCCATTGACGATGCGCAAGGCGAGGCCTTCGGCGATAGCCGTCTTGCCGACGCCGGGCTCGCCGATCAGCACGGGATTGTTCTTGGTGCGCCGCGCCAGGACCTGGATCGTGCGGCGGATTTCCTCGTCGCGGCCGATCACGGGGTCGAGCTTGCCGGTGCGCGCCAGTTCGGTCAGGTCGCGGGCATATTTCTTGAGCGCATCATACTGGTTCTCGGCGGTCGCGCTGTCGGCGGTCCGTCCCTTGCGCAAATCCGAAATGGCCTTGTTCAGGTTCTGCGCCGTGACGCCGGCGTCTTTCAGGATGCGCGCGCTTTGCGTTCCGGACGCCATCGCGAGCGCGAGAAGGAGATATTCGGCGGTGACGAAGGAGTCGCCGGCCTTCTTGGCGATCTGCTCCGCATTGTCGAACAGGCGCGCCGCTTCGGGCGAAAGATAAACCTGGCCGGAGCCTGAACCTTCGACGCGCGGGAGCTTGGCAAGTGCCTGCTCGACGCCGTCACGAACCTGTTCCGGCTTTCCGCCTGCAGCCGCGATCAGACGTGCCGCCAGACCTTCCTCATCGTCGATGAGGACTTTCAGCAAATGCTCCGGCGTGAATTGCTGGTGGTTCGAACGGAGCGCGAGACCTTGCGCGGATTGCATAAAACCGCGCGACCGCTCGGTGAATTTCTCCGGGTCCATTTTACCTCTCAAGCCCTTGCCACGGTCGCCTCGCGGCCCGCCGGGACAAGTCCCATGAATTTCAGAATAAGGCCCCTGATGGGCGCCTTTCCATCACGTTATCTGGGTTTGAAGTCCTTTGGATTCAAGAGGCGGGCAGCGGTGTTTTCGGCGCTGCAGCCGGGATTTCGGCGAGCCGCCACAGGGGCGTCGTGCTGGCCCAGACGGGCATGACGACCAGACCGGCGACGGACGCAAAAAGCGCCACGCGGGGCCCGAAGGCGCTTCCCAGCGCACCGCCCGTGAGCGCGCCGACCACGGCGCTCGCGCCGGCACCAACCGACAGGAATGCGGCCGCACGTCCGAGCCTGTCGCGCGGGATCAGGCTTTGGCGAAGGCTCGCGGCCGGGATCATCGCCGCGACCGCCATGGAGTCGCCGACGAATTGCGCGACCATCAGCGATGCGAGTTTGAGCACGATCGGTCCGCTGGCGAGAGGCACGAAGATCGCAGACACGGCAGAGACAACAAACCCGAGCACGATCGCTCGGCCGATCCCGAGCCAGGCCGCAAAGCGCCGCGAGATCGCCGTCCCGGCAAGCGATCCGATGCCGCCGACCGCGACCGTGAGTCCCATCAAGGCAGGCGACAGTCCGAGCGTCTTGATCGCGAAGATCACATAGAGAGCGGAAAACACGCCGCCAAAGAGCGGCGAGACGATGCTCATGAAGAGCAACGGCCGCAGAACCGGCGTCGCTGCCATCGCCGAATATCCTTGCGCAAGGTCGCTCAAAAGCGTGGGGCGAATTTTCGCGTTCTCCGGAACCGGCTCCTTCGTCGCGATCGCTCCCAGGAACAGAGCCGAGACGACATACGTCGCCGCGTTGACGGCGATGGCGAAGGGCGCGGTCAAAGCCTGGACCAGAATGCCTGCAAGGGCCGGGCCGCCGACCTCGGCCAGCGATTCCGTCGTCGAAAGCTTGGTGTTGCCCTCCATCAACGCGTCACGCCCGATCAGATGCGGCAGGTACGCATGATCGGAAATGTCGAAGAGGATGTTGGCGCCGCCGATGAGTGCTCCGACAACGTAGAGCTGCTCCATGCGCAGGATATGAAACCAGGCGGCGACAGGCACCGACAACAAGACCAGGGCTCTGATCACATCGGTGCCGACCATGATCGCGCGCTTTCGCGAACGGTCGACGAAGCCGCCGGCGAAGAAGCCGACGACGACGCTTGGTCCCATGATGAGCGCGGCAAGGATGCCGAGCTGAAACGGCTTGGCGTCGATCGTCAGGACCGATGCCAGCGCCAGGCCCTCGCGCGCAATGCGCGCCCCGATGGATGAAACCGTCTGCGCGGCCCAGAGCCGCATGAAGTCCGAATGCCGCCACAGCACACCGGAGATGATCGCCACAGGTAATCCCCCTCACGTCAAGTCCGTCATGGCCGGGTCAACTCGGCCATGATGAAAATGTTGTCGTTCCAGTTCGATTCAGGAATGACTCAACAGCGCCCGCGATCGCGCGGGCGTTCGCTCCTTTGCCGTCGAAAGACGGGAAGGATCAGGCGGTAGCGAGGACCTTCATGAGGTGCTGCCTATCCTGCGGCATCCGCCTCTTCGCTCTCATCTTCTTCCTCGCCGCCGTTTTCGGTGAGGGAGAATGACGGAGCGCTTTGGCTCTGCTGCTGCTGTTGCTGTTGCTGGTATGGCTGCTCGCCGCCCTGTCCGCCCGGACCGCGATTCTGGCCCTGGTTCAGCTGTTGCTGCTGGGCCTGCTGCTGGTATTGCTGCTGGGCCTGAGCCTGCGCGGCCATGATCCGGTAATAGTGTTCGGCGTGCTGGAGATAATTTTCCGCCATCACGCGGTCACCCGATGAATTGGCGTCGCGCGCGAGCTGGAGATATTTCTCATACACATTCGCGGCCGAGCCGCGGATTTTGACCTCCGGGCCCGACGAATCGAAGGTGCGATTCGGATTGTGTCCGCCACCGCCACCATTGTTGTTGTGGCCGCCGCCTGCGTGTTGCGGCCTGCGGCCGCCTCTGCGAGAACGCTTCACCTATTCCCCTATTCTAGAACGAGATCACCATCTGCCAGATGTGGCGACCGGCGCCGTTACGGACGCGACCGGGTTAACGCCATTCCCTGCAGGGCTCGTCTTTCGCTTGGCACTGGACCCGCGGCCTAGCCGCTCCGGCGCCCCCCAGTCCTAATAGACCGATGCCGGCAGGGTCCTATGTCCCCACGGAATAGGAACCTAGCGGTTTACCGCGCTTTTTCCAACTGTTTTCTGGCGCGGCGCGCTTCGGTCTCCTGACATGTTGGCAACAGTTACACAGCGCGGGATGCCCGCCAAATCAGGCGAAACAGACAGAACCGTCAGGCCGGCGGCTTCGAGAATGCGGCGAACCGCTGCTTCTCCGCCACGGCCGATCTCGAGGAAGGCGCAACCTCGCGGGGCGAGCCATTTCCCGATTCGCGGCGCCAGCGCCCGATAAGCGTCCAGTCCGTCAGGGCCGCCGTCGAGGGCCAAGCGCGGCTCGAACAGTCTCACGTCGGGCGCCAGCCTTTCGATTTCCGCGGTGGCGATGTAGGGCGGATTGCAGAGGATGACGTCGAAGCCGGGATGGTCCGCACCGAGCCAATCCCCTTCGTCCAACGCCGCTCGCGCATCGAGCTTGTGCGCCCTGACGTTGCGCCGTGCCCAGTCGAGCGCTGCGGGCGAGGACTCGACACCAACGCCACGGGCGTTCCGGTATTCGCTCAGCGCCGCAACGAGGAGACAGCCGGACCCGGTCCCGAGATCGAGGATCGACAGCGGCGCGGTCTCGTCCGAAAAGGTTTTGCTCAGGGCTTCGATCAAGGTCTCGCTGTCCGGGCGCGGGATCAGGACACCGGGACCCACCGCGAAGTCGAGGCTCCAGAATTCCTTGCGGCCGAGGATGTAGGCGAGCGGTTCGTGCGCCAACCGTCGCGCCAGGAACGACTCAAACAGCGCAATTGCGCGGCCCTTGGAGACAAGCGCGGCCGCCTCGACCTCGTGCGCGAACTGCCACAGCAGGCGCGCGTCGAGGCGCGCACTCTCGCTGCCGGCTTCGGCGAGACGGCGGGCGGCGTCGGCAACGGGATCCTGACTCAATTTTCCGATTCCAAAGCGGCCAGGCGATCGGCCTGATCCTGCGCCACGAGGGCATCGACGATATCGCCCAGCTCGTCGCCCGAAATGATCTTGTCGAGCTTGTAGAGCGTCAGGTTGATGCGATGGTCGGTCACCCGGCCTTGCGGAAAATTGTATGTACGGATGCGTTCGGAGCGGTCGCCGCTTCCGACCAGCGACTTGCGTTCGCTGGCCCGTGCGCTGTCGAGCCGTTCGCGCTCGATCTCGTACAGCTTGGCCTTCAACAGCTTCATCGCCTGCGCCTTGTTCTTGTGTTGCGATTTCTCGGTCTGCTGGGCGATGGCGATGCCGGTCGGAAGATGGGTGATGCGCACCGCACTCTCCGTCTTGTTGACGTGCTGCCCGCCGGCGCCCTGGGCACGGTAGACGTCGATGCGCAGGTCCTTTTCGTCGATCTGGATGTCGACGTCCTCGGCTTCCGGCAGAACCGCGACGGTGGCGGCCGAGGTGTGGATGCGTCCGCTGGCCTCCGTCACCGGCACCCGCTGCACGCGGTGCACGCCGCTCTCGAACTTCAATTTGGCATAGGCACCGTGACCGTTGACTTCGAGCACCGCATCCTTGATGCCGCCGAGATCGCTCTCGGTGAGCGCCATCAGGTCCGTCTTCCAGCCCTGGAGCGCGCAAAAGCGCGTGTACATCTGCAGGAGGTCGTGGGCGAAGAGCGCCGCTTCGTCGCCGCCCGTCCCGGCGCGGATCTCGATGATCGCCGACGAATCATCGGCGGCGTCCTTGGGCAGAAGCCGAATACGCAACGCATGCTCGAGGTCGGCAAAGCGCTTTTTCAGTTCGGCACGCTCCTCTTCCGCCAGTGCCCGCAATTCGGGATCGGTGGCGGGGTCCGATGCCAGCGCTTCAGCGCCTGCAAGCTGGTCCTGGACCGAACGGTACTCGCGCACGACCTCTACCACCGGCGCGAGCTCGGCATGTTCCTTCGAGAGCTTCACGTAACCGGCACCGCCCGCACCGGACGCAAGCTCCGCCTCGATCGCATGAAAGCGATCCAGCAGACGTTCGAGTTTCGCAGTTGGGATCATCGTTCGTTCGCCAGAGCCGAAGCGCCCTGACGGTATACGCTAAGAAACAGGTTCGAGCGCGCTTTCCGCGTTGCCGCGCGCGGCTTCGATCTCGGCGGCCTTCTTCTCGCAAAGCTCGACGACGTGATCGAGGAGCTTTTCGTTGTCCAGGCGATACGCCGGCTTGCCGTTGAGATAGATCATGCCGTGACCTTTGCCCGCACCGCCGCCGGTAAAGGCGAGATCGGTCTCACGTGCCTCGCCCGGACCGTTGACGACACAGCCAATGATCGAGAGCGACATGGGAGTCGCAATGTGCTTCAGCCGGTCTTCGAGCAGACGGACCGTCTCGATCACGTTGAAGCCCTGGCGCGCGCAACTCGGACACGAGACGATGTTCACGCCGCGGTGGCGCAGGTTGAGCGACTTCAGGATGTCGAAGCCAACGCGCACCTCTTCGACCGGATCAGCCGACAGCGAGACTCGGATCGTGTCGCCGATGCCGCTCCACAACAGCATTCCCATGCCGATCGAGGATTTGACCGTGCCGGAAATCATGCCGCCCGCTTCGGTGATGCCGAGATGGATCGGACAATCGACCGCATCGGCTAGCTGCTGATAGGCCGCAACCGCGAGAAAGGCGTCGGACGCCTTCACCGAGATCTTGTATTCGCGGAAATCGAGGTCATCGAGAATCTTGGCGTGGTTGAGCGCGCTCTCGACCATCGCCTCGGGGCACGGCTCGCCGTACTTCTCGAGCAGATCCTTTTCGAGGCTGCCGGCGTTGACGCCGATGCGCATCGAACAACCGTGATCCTTGGCCGCCTGCACAACTTCCTTGACGCGCTGTTCCGAGCCGATATTGCCCGGATTGATGCGCAGGCACGCAGCACCGGCCACCGCCGCCTCGATGGCGCGCTTGTAGTGGAAATGGATGTCGGCCACGACCGGGATGTTCGAGGCCCGTGTGATGGCGCGCATCGCCTTGGTCGCGTCCTCATCCGGGCACGACACGCGCACGATGTCGGCGCCGGCTTCCTCGATGGCGCGGATCTGATCGATCGTCGCGCGCGCATCGCCGGTCACCGTGTTGGTCATCGTCTGCACGGAAATCGGCGCATCGCCGCCGATGAGCACCTTGCCGACGCGGATCTGGCGTGACTTGCGTCTATGGATATCGCGGTATGCGCGCACGCTCATTGTGCCGAAGCTCCCTTGTTCGAGCGGTCGACGATGGATTGCGGATCCAGCGACAGCGCCTCCGCAAGCTGAGCCCCCTTGCCAGCATAACCCATGGACTGACCATCGAGTTCCACTTCCACTGCGCCCGCATTTGTCGTCGTCAGCGTGACGCCTGTTCTGTTCGGCACGCGGAACGTGTCGCCGGGATTGAGGGCGCGATTGATATAGACGATGCCGCCTTCGCCCTGGACCAGAATGCGTGTTGTTTGATGCGCGCGAAGGACGACGCGGGCGTTCGCGTTCTGCTGACCATAAGCGGTCCCGGCGGGCAACGGCGTTTCAGTGGGAGCGGGCGTAGGCGAAGAAGCCGGCTGCTGCGCGTCTATCGCGGCGGGTGGCGCAGCGGCGACGGCGCTCGGCGCCTTGTGCGCCGCGGCCGGCTTGACGGCCGCCTGTGTCGGAGCCGGAGGCGTCGAAGGCTGCGAGACGATCGAACTCGCCGACGAAATCAGATAATAGGCGCCATACAGCATCAAAAGAGCGACGACGGCGGCCACGATTTTCCAGCCTTGCGGCAGACGGCGATGCTCATCCTCGTCGATGACGTTGACTTGCGGCATGTGGTCCGCATCCGAACGTCCGGCAATTTCCGCCTTGAACCGCTCGACGCATTGCGCCGTATCGAGCCCCAGATAGTCCGCATAGGAGCGCACGAAGCCGACGGCATACGTCCGGCCGGGCAGCGCTTCGAGCCGGTCCTCCTCGAGGGCTTCGAGATGGTCCTTGCGGATCTTGAGCACCTTCGAAGCCGTCGCCAGGTCGTCGCCGCGACGGAGCCGGGCGGCTCGCAGATCCTGTCCCACGGTTTCCAGTGGCGCGTCACTGTCGCCGGAAATCTCGCGCAGGTGGATGCGGCGGCTCTTCACATTGCCGCTGTCATCGAGCGTCAGACGGGTCACTTTGGTCATTGGCAACAAATATACACAGTGTAACGCGCCAGCCAGCCAATTCTTTGAAAACCGCGCGGAATTCAACCCTTTCCAGGGGTTGGCGGGGGACAAATCAGCGCATGTTGGCGATGAAACCACGCGCCAGCGGCCGGTACCAGCGGCGTCTATTTTAAAACGATTCCGCGTTCGGCCGCGAAGGCTGTGAGCCTCGTGCGCAGGCTGTGATCCGTGCGGCCGCACAATTTGTCGACGAAGGGCGCCACCTCGGCCAGCGCCATGCTGCGGATCATCATTTTGATCGGCCCGATATTCGCCGGCGACATCGAAAGCGTGCGAAGCCCAAGACCCAACAGCGCCATCGCATCGAGCGGCTTGCCGGCCATCTCGCCGCACAAAGACAGTTCGCCATGCGCCTCGGCCGAACTGTTGACGATGAGGCGGATGAGGGTGAGCGCAGCCGGGTTCAGATTGTCGTAGCGGCGCGCCACGCGCGGATTCGTCCGATCGACCGCGAACGCGAACGACAAGAGATCGTTCGATCCGATCGAGACGAAATCGGCGTTGCGCATGAGCTGCGGCAACATGAAGGCAAGCGACGGGACTTCCAGCATGGCACCGACGAGCACTTGACGTGGTCGCTCCATGCTGACCAGCCGCGCGCGCTCGATCTCGCGGTCGACCATGGAACGGGCCCGGTTGAACTCATCGACGTTCGAGACCATCGGCAAAAGGATGCGCAACGTGCGACCTGCCGCGGCCATCAGAAGCGCACGCACCTGGTAACGCAGCAGCGCGGGCCGATCGAGCGCGATGCGGATCGCGCGCCAGCCGAGGGCGGGATTGCCCTCGCGCTCCCAGCGCGCATACGGCAGAACCTTGTCGCCGCCGAGATCGAGCGTGCGGAACACTACGGGCTTGTCGCCTGCCGCTTCGATGATGTTGCGATAGAAGGCGGCCTGGTCCGCCAGGCGCGGCATGGTCTCGCCGATCATGAACTGCAATTCGGTGCGGAAGAGTCCGATACCGTCGGCGCCCGACTCCGCCAGATGCGGCATGTCCAGAAGCAGGCCCGCATTCATCATCAGCTTGATCTGCACGCCGTCTTTCGTGACCGCGGGCAAGTCGCGCAGCGCCGCAAAGCGTGCCTGGGCATGCTCGCGCAAGGTGCGCTTGGCTTCGAAGGCGGCGACGATCTCGGTCTGCGGCCGCAGATGCGCTTCGCCGGATTCGCCGTCGACCACAATCGTGTCGCCGACGCGTGCGGAGTCGGTGATGCCTTCCGCCGATCCAATCAGCGGCAAGCCCATCGAACGCGCCACGATGGCGACATGGGACATGCTCGCCGCATCCTCGAGCACCAGGCCGACCAGCCGTTCGCGGCCATAATCCAGCAACTCTGCAGGGCCCATGGCGCGTGCGACGACGACGGCGTTGAGCGGCAGCTCCTGCACCGCCGAAGAGCCGGTCAGATGGTGCAACAGCCGGCGGGCCAGATCGTCCAGATCGTGCAACCGCTCGCGCAGCGCCGGATCGTCCAGGCGATGGACGCGCACGCGCATCTCGTCCTGCACGCGCTCGACCGCGGCTTCGGCGGTGAGACCCGTGCGAATGGCATCGCGCATGCGCTGGCGCCAGCCTTGGTCGTGCGCGAAGAGCCGGTACGCCTCGATCACCTCCCTGCCCTCGCCGGTCAGGTCGAGCTCGCGGGAGTCGAGCATCTCGTCGACGGAGTCGCGCAAGGACCCGATGGCGTCCTCGAGGCGCGTCAATTCTTCGGCGGGATTGTCCGCGATCATCCGCTCGACCAGAACGCGCGGTTCATGCAGCACGACGCGTCCGACCGCGACGCCTTCGGACAGCCCTTCGCCATGGAAGACGCGCGGGCGGTCGACGCGCAGTTCCGGCTCGTCGAGCTCCGCGATGTTGAAAAGGCCGCCTTGGGCGACGACTTCCGCCAGCACCATGGACACGGTCTGCAGTGCCTCGACTTCTTCTTCCGCGTAGAGCACGGCGGCGCGGTTCTGCACCGTGAGCACGCCGAACACCTGGCCGCCGCGCACGATGGGCACGCCGAGGAACGACTTGTACGGGTCTTCTCCCGTTTCCGGCCGATAGGAGAAATGCGGATCGGATGGCGCATCACTCAGATTGACGGGTTCGGCGGTCTCCGCGACGAGGCCGACCAGCCCCTCACCTTCCTTCAGTCGCGTGTTGTGGACGGCGGAACGGTTGAGGCCCTCGGTGGCAAAGAGTTCAAGCGCCTTGCCGGCGCGGCGCAAATAGATCGAGCAGACTTCGGCCACCATGTTGGTGGCGATCACGGTCACGAGCTTGTCGAGGCGCGTCTGCGCGCTCGACTGCTCCGCCATGATCTCTCTGAGGCGCCGCAGAAGCAGACGTGGACCGCCCGCCGCGACCGCCATCAGGCCACGTCCAGCTCGTAGGCCGAGTGCAAAGCGCGGACGGCGAGCTCTACATATTCCTCGGAAATCAGGACCGAGACCTTGATCTCGGATGTCGAGATCACCTGGATGTTGATGCCCTTCTCGGAGAGCGTGCGGAACATCGTCTGCGCCACGCCGGGATGGGCGCGCATGCCGATGCCGATGATCGAGACTTTCGCGACGTTCGCATCGTGCGTGATCTCGCGATAGCCGATCTGGGGCGCGGCCTTCTCGATCGACGCGAGCGCGCGGGCGAGCTCGCTGCGCGAAACGGTGAAGGTGAGATCGGTCTTCTTGCCGTCTTCCGAGACGTTCTGCACGATCATATCGACATTAACGCCGGAATCGGCGAGCGGTCCGAAGATCGCCGCGGCAATGCCGGGACGATCCGGAATCTTGTGCAGCGTGATCTTCGCCTCGTCGCGCGAATAGGCGATGCCGGTTACGGGTTTCTTTTCCACGATGTCTTCCTCGTCGCACAATAGCGTGCCGCCCGCGTCGGGAGCGAAGGTCGAAAGCACGCGGGTGGGCACGCGATGCAGCATGGCAATTTCGACGGAGCGCGTCTGCAGGACCTTGGCGCCCAAAGACGCCATTTCGAGCATTTCTTCATAGGCAACTTTTTCCAGCCGCCTGGCCTTGGGCACGATGCGCGGGTCGGTCGTATAGACGCCGTCGACGTCGGTGTAGATGTCGCAGCGATCCGCCCGAAGTCCGGCGGCGACCGCGACCGCCGAGGTGTCGGAGCCACCGCGGCCCAACGTCGAAATCCGATCGTGTGCCGCGACTCCCTGATAGCCCGCCACCACCGCGACTTCGCCGCGCGACAAACTCTCGTTCATCAATTCGGGATCGACGCCTTCGATGCGGGCGTGGCCGTGAACACTCGATGTGCGGATCGGAATTTGCCAGCCGAGCCAGGAGCGCGCCGGCACGCCGAGAGCGCCGAGCGCGACGGCCAGCAGGCCGGCCGTGATCTGCTCGCCGGCAGCCATGACGACGTCGAGCTCACGCGCATCGGGAATTTGGATCGCGTTCGCGCCGGGCCCCTTGGCGGCTTCGTTGGTCCAGCCGATCAGCTTGTTGGTTTCGCCCGCCATGGCCGAAACCACGACCGCGACCTCGTTGCCACGATCGCGCTCGCTCTTCACCAGCGTAGCGACATGGCGAATGCGGTCCAGATCGGCCACGGACGTGCCGCCGAATTTCATCGCAATCTTCGCCATCCACCCGTCCCGTTTGCGGCCCGCATGCTCACGGCATACATAGACGCCAGCCGATCCACGCTCAACGCGAATTCTGAAATGAGTGACTCAACCGTTGACGAAGCCGAAGTCGCCAAGTTCTCGGCGCTGGCCGAGGAATGGTGGGATCCAACCGGCAAATTCGCGCCGCTGCACAAGTTCAATCCTGTGCGGCTGACGTTCATCCGCGACACTGTGGCGGCTCATTTCGGGCGCGATCCCAAGAGTCTGAAACCGTTCGGCGGATTGGCGCTCCTGGACATCGGCTGCGGCGGTGGACTGCTGAGTGAGCCGATGGCGCGTCTGGGCTTTGCCGTCACCGGCGTCGATCCTTCGGCCAAGAACATCGGCACCGCAAAGGCGCATGCCGCGACGTCCGACCTTGCCATCGACTATCGCGAATCGACGTCAGAGGTGCTCGCGGCAGAAGGCGCCACGTTCGACGTCGTCCTCAACATGGAAGTCGTCGAACACGTCGCCGACCTCAGGGCGTATCTTCGGGCCTGCGCCAGGCTGGTTAATCCCGGCGGGCTGATGGTGGTCGCGACGCTCAACCGGACGCTGAAGGCGCTCGCCCTGGCCAAGATCGGAGCGGAATATGTTCTGCGTTGGCTTCCGCCTGGCACCCACGACTGGAATCGCTTCGTCACGCCGGCCGAACTTCGCAGAATGCTCGAAGAGTCAGGCCTCAACCCTTTGAAAGTGCAAGGCGTCGAATTCAATCCCTTCGCCTGGGAGTGGCGGCTCTCGTCCGATGTTGACGTGAACTATATGGTGGTCGCGAGCCGCTAGTTCGCGCCGTCGACGTCGGGTGGAAGCGGCGCGACATCCACACCCTCGTCGAGGAGATCCTTCGCTTCCTTGAGGGTGGCTTCGCCGTAGATGTGCCGCTCCTCCGACTTGCCATAGTGAATGTTCCGCGCTTCTTCGGCGAATTTCGGGCCGACATAGTCGGCGTTTTCCTGAACGTATTTGCGCAAGCCCGTCATGAACTGGCGCACTTTCTTGCGTTCTTCGGAGTTCGTCGTGAGCTTTTTGGCGCCGGAGACCGCCGGAGCCATGATCGCCTTTTCCACCTTCTTCGACTCGCAGATGGGGCAAACGACCCTGCCCGACTTCGACTGGCTGTCGAAGGCAGCCGAATCCTTGAACCAGCCTTCGAACTCGTGGCGGTTGTGACAACGGAGGTTATAGACGATCACGCAATTGCCTCAGGCGGACCCATCGGGGGAATTATATCCCAAATGGGAAGTCCGGAACTACCTTTCGAATGCCAATACGACGGCTAGTGGCGCGAAGGCAACACCGCCAACATTAACCAGGCGCCGAGCGCGGCTAGTTTTTCGTCCTGCGTCCAAGGCGGTCCTGCCTGCTTGCCAAACGCGGCGATGCGTTCCTTCGCAGCCACGGCAGTTACCGGGAGCTTTTGAAGTTCATTCTCCATATCGCGTTCGCGCACGCGACGCACTGAGATCTCGCAGGTCTCGCAGGCCGCGGCGACGGCATCGCGATAGAACTCCCCCTCTGCCGTGTGAATGAGCGCATGCGACGCCAGAATCGCGCGCAGCTCCGGCAGCGGCTTTCCGGAAGCCGTCAAAACGCAACAGGCGCGAAGCGGTGTTTGACGATGGATTTGCGTGAGCGCGCGGCGCGCAAGTTTCGCGGTTGCCGCAGTACAGGTTTCGATAAACGCCTCGGCTCTATTGAACGGCATGGGCTCGGCTTCGTGGAACGGCTGCTTGGAGCCCTTGATGGTCGGATCGCAAAGCTGCATCCGATCGCGTGTCACGAACCGCGGCTCTTTCGCGTTGCCTGCGAGCACGACATATGCCGCCCATCCCGAGTGTGAGCGCACACCCAGAGTCGCGCGATCAGGGAGTCTTGTACGGCCTGTCATGCTGCAAGCTTGGCACACGCGAACGCGCATCCGTGACAGCAGCCGGGTCGATGTCCGCCACGATGACGCCAGGCTCCGTGCCGCCTTCCGCCAGGATTTCGCCCCAGGGCGCAATGATGAGCGAATGTCCGTAGGTCTTGCGGCCGTTGGCGTGGGTTCCGCCTTGCGCCGGCGCGAGCACGAAGGCGCCATTCTCGATCGCCCGCGCGCGAAGCAACACGTGCCAGTGCGCCTTGCCGGTGGTTTCGGTGAAGGCCGACGGCACCGTGAGCAGGAAAGCGCCTTTCTGGGCCAGCGCGCGATAGAGCTGCGGGAAGCGCAGATCGTAGCAGATCGTCATCCCGATCTTGCCGAAAGGCGTCTCGACCAGTGTTGCAGCGTCGCCGCCGGCGACTGTGTTCGACTCGCGATACTTCTCGCCCGACGGCAGATCGACATCGAAGAGATGGATCTTGCTGTAGCGCGCCGCGATGCGTCCTTTGGGATCGATCAGGAAGGACCGGTTGGCGGTCTTTGTGTCGCTGACCTTGATTGCCAAAGAGCCGATAAGCAGCCAGACGCCGAGTTCCTCGGCCAGCGCTGTAAAGGCCGGAAGCGCGGGGTCATGCGCCTCGTCGAAACTGCGCTCCAGCTTCGCGCCGCCATCGGGCGCCATGAGGGTCGTGTTTTCGGGCGTTGCGATGAATTGTGCGCCCTTGGCCTTGGCCTCGCGGATCAAGTCGCTGGTCGCGCGGATATTCTCCGCGACATCGTCCGTTGAGCGAAGTTGAACGCAGGCAGCGCGAAACGCAGCCATCAGCTTTTCAGCAAAGGATCGAGCTGACCCCGGCTCTCGAGTGCGTAGAGTTCGTCGCATCCGCCGACATGCTGCTCGCCGATGAAGATTTGCGGCACGGTGCGCGCGCCGTTGGTTGCGTCTTCCATTTCCTGCCTCGCGTCGGCGTCCATGAAAACGTCGACTTCGTCGAACGGCGCGCCCTTCTTCTTCAGGAGCGCTTTCGCCCGCACGCAATAAGGGCAGATCGGCGTGGTGTAAATCTTGATCCTCGGCATGACGAGCGACTCAGCGGCACCTTTTCGTGGCAGTCATATAATACTTTCTGCTAACGGACGAACAACGCGCGCGATCACCAGCACGAACACTTTTGCCGCACCTGCGCGCTTTAGCGCCCTCGCGCATGCGTTCACGGTTGCTCCGGTGGTTAACACATCGTCGACGAGCAAAGCATTACGCCCCGCAATGGCGGATTTGTGGCGAGCAGAGACGCGGAACGCGCCCTGCATATTACGCCGGCGCGCCTTCGCCGAAGGCATCGCGCCCTGGCTCGGCGTGTGCCGGCTGCGCGCAAGAGCGCTCACATGGATCGGCTTGCCAGTCAGTTTGCCGAGAGCCCTGGCCACTTCGGCTGACTGGTTGTAGCGACGAAACCACAAGCGCAGCGGATGCAGCGGCACCGGCAGAATAAGATCACTCTCGGCAAGCAGACTGTGCCCGCTGCGATCAAGCCAGCGCGCAAAGGTGGGCGCAAGATCGGGCCTGTCGGCATGTTTCAAAGCCAGGATGGGACGCCTGCTCTTCTCGTCGTAGCGCATGATGGCGCGCGCCTTGTCGAAGGCCGGAGGGTTTGCCAGACACGCTGCGCACCGGGAACCGCTGCCGGGATCCAGTTCGAAGGGAAGACCGCAACAGTCGCACATCGGCCCATCGAGAAACTGGATCTCCTGCCAGCATTTTGCGCAAAAGGCTCCGTGATCCGTCACCGGCACGCGGCACGCCATGCAAAGCGGCGGAAAAAGAAGATCGATCAGAGCCAAACATCTGCTCCAGTACGCCCGGCATATGCCCTATCCTAGCGCGATGGCCGATGGACCGCCGCGCATTTTCGATTCCGACGCCGTCACACTGCATCGCGCACGCGCGCGCAAGATTGCAGGCGAGAGGTTTCTGGTTCGCCAGGCCGGCGAAGGGCTGGCGCTGCGGCTCGACGCAGTACGACGTACATTTTCCGAAGCGTTGGAATTGAATGCCAGCGAAGCGACCGCAGGTCTTCTCGGTCCGCACGCCAAACACTGGACACGCCAAACGCTATCGGACGACGAATCCCTGCGCGGCGAACCGCAACAATTCGACCTGGTCGTCAGTCTCTTGTCGCTACATGCTGTAAACGATCTGCCGGGCGTTCTCTTTCAGATACGGCGCATTCTCAAGCCCGACGGACTGTTCGTCGCCGCCTTGTTCTCGGGCGAGACATTGCGCGAGTTGAGAGAGTCGTTGGCAGCCGGCGAATTGGAAACCCTGGGCGGGATCAGCCCGCGTGTGGCGCCCTTTGCCGATGTTCGCGCCTTGGGCGGACTGCTGCAACGTGCCGGATTCGCGCTGCCCGTGGCGGATATCGAGCGGACGGTGGTGCGTTATCGCCAATTCGAAACGCTCGTCTCCGATCTGCGCATGATGGGCGAGACAAATGCGCTGCACGAAAGAAGCCGAAAGCCGTTGCGCCGTAGGACGCTCGCGGCCGCGCTCTCCCATTACGCGAGCCATCACGCAGATCCCGATGGACGGCTGCGCGCCACCTTCGAAATCGCGTATCTGACCGCGTGGGCACCGCACGAAAGCCAGCAACAACCGCTGAAGCCGGGCTCGGCGATGGCGCGATTGGCGGACGCGCTGAACACGTCGGAGCAGAGCGCTGGCGAAGCAGTGCCTAAACGCTAAAGGTTGGAGGCAAGCGTATAGAAGACGAGGAGCGCCGTTCCGATTTGCGTGATGCCCGCGATGATCAGAATGGAGATCAGGCTGGCGATCAACGCATACTCGATGGCCGTCGCGCCACTTACGTCGCGCAAAAGCGACGCTAAAGCAGATCGCGCAGCATGGCGACGAGCGGCTGATCGGCCGGCGGCATCGCCAGTGTCGTGAGTTCGCGCGGCTTCAACCACTTGAGCGCGGTGTGCTCGCGCGCCGTGACTATGCCGTCCCAGCGCCGACACACAAAGAGAGGCATCAGGAGTTGAAAGTCCGGGTAGGTGTGCGACGCGAACGTAAACGGCGCCAGGCACGGCTCCGAGATCGTGATCCCCAATTCCTCGCGGAATTCTCGGATCACGGTTTCCTCCGGACGCTCGCCCGGTTCGACTTTGCCGCCAGGAAATTCCCATAGGCCCGCCATACGCTTGCCCGGCGGGCGTTGTGCGACGAGCACTCGGCCGTCCGGATCAATCAAGGCGCAGGCCGCAACCAAGACAAGCCTTCGCCCAGACGGTGTCACGATGACGGTGCCTCCTTTAAGGCCGATTTAAGCGAATCGATAAAATTGGGACAAATCGCGCCGCCACCAGATGAGCTCGCCGTCGTCGGGATCATAGGTCGTCCCCGTGCGCACAAAGCCGTTTCGTTCCAGGACATGCTGCGAGACGGTGTTGGCAGTCGCGGTTGCCGCGGTCAGAGCAGAAACCAAGCCATCGCGGCGCGCGTGTTCGACCATGGCGCCGACGGCGCGGGAGGCGTAACCGAAGCCGCGCCGACCTCTTGCGACTCCATACCCGATCTCGACTTTCCCGTCCGCCAAAGGCGGCAGCTTGTAACCGCAAAGCCCTACCACTTCGTCGCCCGCAACGATGAGCCAGCTTCCCTCGCAGCCCGCCGTCCTCAGCTTTTCGCTCATCGCGCGCAGGATCATGAGCACTTCTGGCGAGTCGACACCGCCGGGTGGAAGCCGCAACCCGGAAATCGGCGTCGTTGTCTCTCCAAGCATCCACGCGAAATGGGCGTCGAGCGCCGGGACGAGCGTGATCGTTTCAGCTGCGATAACTGCCATTGATGTCGATGTAGCCGTGCGTGAGGTCGCAAGTCCAGACACGCGCCTTGCCTTTGCCCAAACCGAGATCGATGGCGATTTCGACCTCGCGGCCCTTTACGGCTTTCGTCGCCGCGGCTTCGTCATACTTGGCGGCGCGTTCGCCTTTCTCCGCGACGACATGATTTCCGAACGCGATTCTGAGCTTGTCGCGATCGGCCGCCTCGCCCGCTTTGCCCACTGCCATGACGATGCGGCCCCAGTTGGCATCGTCACCGGCGATTGCTGTTTTCACCAACGGCGAATTGGCGACGGAGAGCGCGACGCGTTTGGCCGCCTCGTCGCTCTCGGCGCCGGTCACGTCGATACGGATCAATTTCTGGGCGCCCTCGCCATCACGCACGACCTGAAGTGCAAGATCAAGGAGCACGGCATCGAGCTTGTGGCGAAACTCGTTCAGCCGCTTGTCGCTGGCTTTCGAGATGGTCGCGTGATGCGCACCCTTGCCGGTGGCGAACAGAAGCAGTGTATCGCTCGTCGATGTATCGCTGTCGACCGTAATGGCGTTGAAGGATGTCTCGACCGCCACGGACAGCAAATCCTGCAGGACGGGACCTGGCAGACTTGCATCGGTGAACACGAACGACAGCATCGTTGCCATGTCGGGCGCGATCATTCCCGAACCCTTGGCGATGCCATTGATCGTCACGTGCTTGCCATCGATCATCGCCGATGCAGTCGCAAGCTTCGGGTAGGTGTCGGTCGTCATGATCGCTTCCGCGGCAGCGCGCCAACCGTCGGCAGCGCCTTCGTCTGCCAGCGTTGCCAAAATCCGCGCGATCCGCCCTGCAGGGAGCGGTTCGCCGATGACGCCGGTCGATGCCATGAAGATTTCGGCCGCCCGGCAGCCGATGATCGCCGCGGCGGACTGGGCGATCTGCTGCGCGCCTTCGAACCCGGCTCTGCCCGTAAAGGCATTGGCGTTGCCGCTGTTGACGACGAGGCCGCGGGCGCTTCCGCCCCGCACACTGGCCTTGCACAACTCGACGGGTGCCGACGCGGTCTTTGACTTCGTAAAGACGCCGGCGACTTGCGTGCCCGGCGAAAGGACGGCCAGCAGCACGTCCGTGCGTTCCTTGTAACGGACACCGGCCGCGCCCGTACTCAGGCGAACGCCGGCCAGCGGCGGCAGTTTCTGGAGCGTCTTGGGTGCCAATGGCGAGACTGCGGCGCGGGCGGCCGTCGCCTTGATCGCGGCTGGTCTGCCCTTTTGCATCGACGCGCCCTTCCCCCCGATAATCGGGCGGGCATGTGACTGGAATCGCCTGATTTGACAAGGGGGTGAGGCGTTCTTATCTCTCCGCCGCGGCTGCCATGCCGGACGAACACCCACGGCCCGCACAATAAGGCCGATCAACGAGGATTTCATGCTGGGTTTCAGCGGCATAGCGCAACGCTTTTTCGGTTCCGCCAACGAACGGAAGCTCCGGCCTTTCGCCGCCAGGGTGCCGGAAATCAACGCGCTGGAACCGAAATTCGCCGCGCTGAGCGATGCGCAACTGCGCGACATGACGCCGGCCTTCAAGGAACGCCTCGCCAAGGGCGAAACCCTCGAAGACATTCTGCCCGAAGCCTTTGCCGTCGTCCGCGAAGCGGCCAAGCGCACACTCGGCCAGCGTCACTTCGACGTCCAGCTGATCGGCGGCATGGTGCTCCACTACGGTAACATCGCCGAAATGAAGACCGGCGAAGGCAAGACGCTAGTCGCCACGCTTCCGGTCTATCTCAACGCGCTGGCCGGCGAAGGCGTTCATGTCGTCACCGTGAACGACTATCTTGCCAAGCGCGACGCCGAATGGATGGGCCAGATCTATCGCTTTCTCGGGCTCAGCGTCGGCTGCATCGTGCACGGTCTGACCGACGACGAGCGCAAGACCGCCTACGCTGCCGACGTGACCTACGGCACCAACAACGAGTTCGGCTTCGACTATCTGCGCGACAATATGAAGTACTCGATCGCGACGATGAGCCAGCGCGGCCATTCCTATGCGATCGTCGACGAAGTGGACTCCATCCTGGTGGATGAAGCGCGCACGCCGCTGATCATTTCCGGACCGACCGACGATCTCACCGCAATGTATGTCTCTGTCGACGCCATGATTCCCGAGCTCATCGCGCCGCAAAAGATCAAGACGGGAAAGAAGACCAAGGAGAGAGACGGACGGGTCGTCGACGAAGTCGTCCAGGACAAGGGCGACTACGAAGTCGACGAGAAGACGCGCAACGTGACGCTGACCGAGGCCGGCAACGAGCACATGGTGCAGTTGCTGCGCAATGCGGGCCTGCTGGAGACGGGAGACCTCTACGACATCGAGAACATCTCGATCGTCCACCATGTCAATCAGGCGTTGAAGGCGCACAAGGTCTTCCAGAAGGATCGCGACTACATCGTCAAGGGCGACAAGGTCATCATCATCGACGAGTTTACGGGCCGCATGATGGAAGGGCGGCGCTATTCCGAGGGCCTGCACCAGGCGCTCGAAGCGAAGGAAAAAGTCGAAGTCCAACCGGAGAATGTCACGCTCGCTTCGATCACCTTCCAGAATTATTTCCGTCTCTACGACAAGCTTGCCGGCATGACCGGCACGGCGATGACCGAAGCGGCCGAGTTCATGGACATCTACAAGCTCGATGTCATGGAGGTGCCGACCAACCTCCCGGTCTGCCGCCTCGACGCCGACGACGAAGTCTACCGCACCGCCGACGAGAAGAACGAAGCGATCATCAAGCTTGTCGAGTCATGCCGCAAGAAGGGCCAGCCAGTTCTTGTCGGCACGACGTCGATCGAGAAGTCGGAACACCTCTCCGATCTGCTGAAGAAGCGCAAGATCCAGCACAATGTGCTGAACGCGCGATATCACGAACAGGAAGCCCAGATCGTGGCGCAGGCCGGAGCGCCGGGCACCGTCACCATCGCAACCAACATGGCCGGCCGCGGAACCGATATCCAGCTCGGCGGCAACGCCGATATGCGCATCAAAGTCGAGCTTGGCGGAATTGTCGACGAGGCCGAACTGGCCCGGCGCGCCGATGAAATTCGTTCGGAGATCCGCGTCGACAAGGAAAAAGTGATAGCCGCAGGCGGTCTCTACATCGTGGGCACCGAACGGCACGAGAGCCGGCGCATCGACAACCAGCTGCGCGGCCGCGCCGGCCGACAAGGCGATCCGGGCGCCTCGAAGTTCTTCCTGAGCCTGCAGGACGATCTGATGCGCATCTTCGGGACGGAGCGTATGGATTCGGTCCTGGCGCGCCTCGGTCTCGAGAAAGGCGAAGCGATTGCGCACCCCTGGGTCAACAAGGCTCTGGAGAAAGCCCAGCAGAAAGTCGAAGCGCGCAACTTCGAAATGCGCAAGAACATCCTGAAATACGACAACGTGCTCAACGACCAGCGCAAGGTGATCTTCGAGCAGCGTCGCGAGATCATGTCGGCCGACGATGTCAGCGACCAGATTGCCGAATTTCGCATCGAAGTCGTGCAAGACCTGGTCAGCGGCCACATCCCCGAAAAGGCCTATGCTGAGCAGTGGGACGCAATCGGGCTGCAGGGCGAGATCAGCCGCATCTTCGGCCTCGAACTGCCTGTGGTCGATTGGACCAAGGAAGAAGGCATCGCGGACGAAGAGGTGCGCGAGCGCATCCAAAATGCCGTCGAGAAGCGGGCGGCAGAGCGCGCGGCGAATTTCGGCCCCGAGATCATGCGCTATGCCGAAAAGACGATCCTGCTTCAGACGCTCGATCATGACTGGCGCGAGCACATCGTGCAGCTCGATCACCTGCGCCAATATGTCGGGCTCCGTGGCTATGGCCAGCGTGATCCATTGAACGAATACAAGAGCGAGGCGTTTTCCCTGTTCGAAGGCCTGCTCGGCAGGATGCGCAGCGACGTCATCCGCCAGCTCATGCACATCCAGGTTGCCGAGGAAGCCCCGCCGCTCGTCGATCCTTCGCCGCAGCAGATGCGCGCTTCGCATATCGATCCACTCACCGGCGAGGAGGAGATTGCCGACGCCCCGCCAGCGGGCGGACCGCGGCTGGTGCAGCGGCCAAGAGACGCGCAAGTCGATCCGAACAATCCGCAGACTTGGGGAAAGGTGCAGCGCAACGCGCCCTGCCCTTGCGGGTCCGGACGCAAGTTCAAGCACTGTCACGGCGCGCTCGTCTGAACGGCGTGTCGCAAAGTTGCCGTGATTTTGCAGCCAAATAATGCGATAGTCGCGCGTGGCGTCCGCCACGTGTGTTTTGCGTTCGCCACCAATTCAGGGGGAGGACATGGCAACTGGCATTCTCGCCGCAACCCTAGTAGCCGCGGCGATTTCAGGGTCTGGAGCTGCGCCTGCTGAGGTCCAGCTCGCCGCCAACAACGTCATCACGCTTCGGGTCTGCAACCACACCAGCAACCCGACGCTGATCGGATCGAGCTTCATACCGATCGGCGGCAAGGAATGGCGCAACAAAGGATGGACCAAGGTCAACGCAGGCGCGTGCCGCGATATCTTCACGACCACCAATCGAACATTCTATGCCCGTGCCGAAGTTCAAGGCCACTCCGACGAGTTCTGGGGTACCGACATCAAGCAATGTATCGAATATCCCGGTCCTTACGATTTCATGACGGGCTCGAACGACACCACCTGCCCGGAAGGCGAACCGGCGGAGTTCACGACGTTTCATTCCGACGGACGGCCTGTCTATGTCTGGAATCTGAACCCTTAGGTTTGATGAACCGGGAGTCGGCGGCGCTTTTGGTTCCGCAGCTACCGGGTCAACATGCGCCAATGACAGGCGAGACCGGAAAGCGACGCGATGACACCGTTCAAGATCAACGTACCGCAGACGACACTTGACGCCATCCGCGCGAAAGTTCGTGCCTATGAGTGGCATGAAATGCCGCGTGGCGACGGCCTCGAGGGCAGCTGGGCCTATGGCGCCAATCTCGATTTCATGAAAACGCTCTGCGCCTATTGGATCGACGGTTATGACTGGCGCAAGTGGGAAGCGGCGCTCAACTATTTTCCGCAGTTCGTCGCCCATGTCGACGATATCGATCTGCATTTCTACTATGTGAAAGGCTCGGGCCCGTCACCGAAGCCGCTGATCCTCAGTCACGGGTGGCCCGGCTCGGTGTTCGAATTCCTCCACATCATCGAAAAGCTCGCGCATCCCGAAAAACATGGCGGAGACGTGAAGGATGCCTTCACGCTCGTCATCCCCTCCCTGCCGGGCTACGGCTTTTCCGGAAAGCCCAAGCGGCCGATCGGTCCGCGCACGACGGCGCGCCTGTTCGACAAACTGATGACCGACGTCGTGAAGCTGCCGAACTACATCGCGCAAGGCGGCGATTGGGGAAGCGCGATTTCGGCGCTCATGGGCTACGAAGGCAAAGGCTGTCGCGCCGTACACCTGAACATGATGGGCTGGGTTTCGCCCGGCGTCGGCGCCGAGACGCCCGAGGAGAAGGAGTTCGCGGCCAAGGCGGGTGCTCTGTTTCAGGCCGAGGGCGCCTATTTCATGGAGCAGACCACCAAGCCGCAAACCCTGTCGTACGGAATGATGGATTCGCCTGTCGGCGTCGCGGCCTGGATCGTGGAAAAATTCCATGGCTGGTCCGATTGCCGCAAAGGGTTCGAGAACGCCTATACCAAGGACCAGCTTCTGACGAACATCATGATCTATCTGGTCACGAGGACTTTCAACACCGCCACCTGGATGTATCGCGGGCGCGCCGAAGAACAGGTGACGATGCCCATTCCCCGCGGCGCGCGATTGGAAAAGCCCACAGGCATTGCGGCGTTTCCCGTCGACCTCATTCCGTTTCCGCCGCGCAGCCAGGTCGAGCGCAGCATCAACGTCACGCACTGGACGAGCTTCAGCGAGGGCGGGCATTTTGCGGCGCTTGAAAGACCCGACGATCTGGTCGGCGACATCCGCGCCTTCGCCCGAAGCCTCGGCTAAACTGCCAGGTTGCGGCCCATCTCGAGATACTTGGCGCGACGTTCGCTGCGCAGTTGATCGCCGGGAACGCGGTCCATTTCCGCGAGCGCACGCGCGATCTGCTCGCCGACATTGAGGATCGTCTCTTCCGGGGCACGATGGGCACCGCCAACCGGCTCCGGGATGATGCCGTCGATGACCTTCAGCGCCAGGCAGTCTTGCGCCGAGATGCGCATCGCGGCGGCGGCGTCCTGCGTCTTCTCGGGCTTGCGCCACAGGATCGAAGCGCAACCTTCCGGCGAGATCACCGAATAGACCGAGTGCTCGAGCATGAAAACGCGGTTGGCCGTCGCGATCGCGAGCGCTCCGCCGGAACCGCCCTCGCCGATAATCGTCGCGACGAAAGGCACGCGCAGATCGAGACCGGCCTGCGTCGAGCGTGCGATGGCTTCCGATTGTCCGCGCTCCTCCGCGGCGACGCCGCTATAGGCGCCGGACGTGTCGACAAGCGAGACGACCGGCAGGGCAAAGCGGTTCGCCATTTCGAAAAGCCGTACGGCCTTGCGATAGCCCTCTGGCATCGCCATGCCGAAGTTATGCTTGAGGCGCGTCTTGGTGTCGTTGCCCTTCTCGTGCCCGATCACCGCCACCGCGCGGCCGCGAAACCGCGCCAACGCCGCAATGATGGCGTGATCGTCGGCGAAGGAACGGTCGCCGGCGAGCGGCGTGAACTCGTCGAACAGGTGGCGGACATAGTCCAGAAGGTGCGGTCGACCCGGATGGCGCGCGACCAGAACCTTCTGCCAGGGCGATAATTTGGAATAGATGTCTTTGAGCATGCCGTCGGCGCGCGTTTGCAGGCGGCCGACTTCGGCCTCGATCTGCATCGCCGGGTCTTCTTCGGCTAGCTTGCGTAGCTCGACGATCTTGCCTTCGAGTTCGGCGATGGGTCGTTCGAATTCGAGATAGGTATGCATGAACTCTCGTATCGGCAGAGAAAGAGCTGGCCCAGACCAGGCGCGAAAACCGTCTGGAAACGGGGCGCCCCACGTCGACAAGTCGCCCCCTGATATGCGCTTTTGCGGTCACAAATCCAGAGGCTCGAACGTCTTCATGCGGTAACCTGGGAAAGAGCCATGTTTACACGCGCATTTCTCTTGATTTTGGGCCTTTTTCACGCCGCCAATGGGCTGGCCATGTTGGCGCTGCCGAGGCAATGGGCAGCGACCGTCGTGCACGATCCCTCGCCAAGCCACCTGGAGTTCCACTTCATTGCCGACATCGGCATGGCGTTCCTGGCGAGCGGCGCGGCTCTGGTCTGGAGCGCCCGGCGAGGTCGCGCGTTTGCGCCTTGGGCCATTGCCGGTTCCGCATGGCCCGCGTTGCACGCCCTCATCCATGTCCGCGAATGGACGATGATGGGATTGCCGGCGACGACCACGGACATCCTGAACGAAGGCATCGGAGTCATTCTCGTCGGAGCGGCGGGCGTGGTGCTCGCGTGGGTCCGGCAGCGTCAGGGAGACACCACATGATGAGGCAATTGATCCATCGCTATATCCGCAAGCTCGAGCATCGCTACACCTATGATGCGACGTACATGCACGAGATGGCCGACATCTCGACTTCGGCTTTCAATCGCTTCGCGATCATGCAGATGGCCGCGGGACGATGGCGGGGCGGTGCGCCCAAGGATGCATTGTTCGCGGCGGGAATAGCCGGCGCTCTGATCGAGGATTGCGGGCCTTGCGTACAAATCGCGTCCGATATGGCGGTAGAAGCCGGCGTGTCGCCAGA
>DATLOU010000029.1:0-2088 GCA_035536115.1 Rhizomicrobium sp. | reverse complement strand
CGCCGCCTTCCGGCGCGATAAAGCCAAACCCTTTTGCAGTGTTGAAGAACTTCACGGTTCCGATGGTCATTTCACTTTTGTCCTAGTCACTTGGATTACGCGCCGGCACATGCCGACGCGGTACGAAAAACGGCCATCAGGAGAGGAAGTGTTGCTGTCTCGTCCAGGCGCGCACTTGAGGCGGGCAGGGCTTTAGTAACAGTGCGCTTTCTCTGACGGGACGCCGTCTACGTTGGCGCCCATATAGGCTTTTGGACGCGCCATGGCAATCGGCTGTTGCAATTCGTGATTCAGCGGATTTTTGCCGCAGCAGCCCGCTTTTTCTTAACCGGCTTCGGCGGTTGTTCGGCGGCGAGTTTCATAGCGGCTTCGGCATCGGCGGCTTCCTTGGCCAGGCGCAGCGCGCGCAGCTTGGCGGTGCGGTTGTCGAAGGCGGTGCGCTCCATCTCGAGCTCTTTCTTCACCATCGCATCGCGCTGTTCCGAGGCGGTGAAGTGCGTGTTCGCCTTGCGTCTGGCGCTGTCGCGGATATCGGTCGGGTTCGCCATGGCGGACTCCTTGTCTTGCGCGGGGTCCGGGTCCGCGACGGCGGAGAGGGGCTCTGCGGTTTTCGGGGCGGGCGCGCGTGGCCGCTTCGGAGGGCTGCGCGGTGACCGTTCTTGTCACAGTTTAGCGCAAAATGCTGCGCTGCGGGGGAAAATATCAACCATGGTAAAGTGTCGAGATTGCAGGCACTTTTGCATCGAAAGTCATGCTCGCGGCCGACAGTGGCCGCCAACTGGGGGAGCCTTCCATGTTTCGCAGTTTCCTGCTCGCGTCCGCGCTGCTGCTGGCAGCGCCGGCCTATGCATCTGAAAAAGACGACGCGATGGTGCCGATCAAGGCGTTTGTCGACGGCATCAACAAAGGCGACATGAAGGCCGCCGCGGCTGCGCATGTCGATGCGCCTTCGATCATCGACGAATTCGCGCCGCATCACTGGTCCTCGCTCGACGCCTGGGCCGCCGACTACGGCAAGGATTCGCAGAGGCTCGGCGCCAGCGACGGACGCCTGACGATGCACAAGGTCCATCGCCTGACGGTCGAAGGCGACGCCGCATACGCCGTGATCCCGACCGACTACACCTACAAGGTGAAGGGCAAGACCATCGTCGAGCATGGCACGATCACCTATGCGCTGACGCGTGCCGGCGGCAGCTGGAAGATCGCGGCCTGGTCGTTCAGCTGGTGATCCTTCGGCAAGCTCAGGATGAGGAAGCGCCTCCTGGTTCGAGAGTCTCATCATGAGGTGCGAGGGAAAGTCCTCACCCTGAGCTTGTCGAAGGATGGCTGCAGGCCCGGAACTGATTCATGGATCCGTTGAACCCCGAGATTTTCGCCCATGTCCGCCTGGTCCTGGGCTTCGTCATCTCGCTGTCGATCGCGCGGCTCCTCACCGGCGTGTCGCGCTTCATCCAGCATCCGGAAAAGCTCACCGTCTATCCGGTACATCTGATCTGGACGATCTCGATGCTCTTCATGCTCGTCCACTTCTGGTGGTGGGAATTCTGGCTGACCGACATCAAGCGCTGGACGTTTCCGATCTACGGCTTCCTCATCCTCTTCACCGTCGCGCTTTATCTGCTCTGCAGCCTGCTTTATCCCGATAATCTCGAGGAATATGCCGGCTACGAGGATTACTTCTATTCCCGCAAGCGCTGGTTCTTCGGCCTCTTCGCGCTCACCTTCGTGTTCGACTTCGCCGACACGCTTCTGAAGGGCGACGAATATCTCGCCTGGTTCGGCCTCGAATATCTGATCCGCGCGCCGACCTACATCGCGATCAGCATCGCCGCGATGTTCACCGAGAACCGAAAGTTCCACTGGACGTTCGCGATCCTCAACCTGGTCTATCAGGTCTCGTTCGCGACACGCCTCTTCATGACGCTGACTTAAGCGCGGTTGAAACTGTTCCAGATCGCGCCGGCCAGCGTCGCCATGACGAAGGCGCCGGAGAACGCCACCGCGACGAGGACGAGGGCGCGGCCGAGTTCGAACGGCTGAACCTGGTAGATCGGCGCGATGAAATGAATGCGGAAGACGAAATCG
>DATLOU010000028.1:0-2004 GCA_035536115.1 Rhizomicrobium sp. | reverse complement strand
CGATTGCCCGCGCGTTCGGGCACCGGCGCGTCATCGCCGCCCGATTCATGTTCGAGCCATAGGCGAAGTAGAGGGTCATCGCCTCGGCATAGCAGAACTTTGATCGCTTCGTCAGCGCGCCCGCGTGGCGGCGTCCAGCCGATCGATCTCGCGCTCGTAGTCGTCCGGCGTTGCGTCTTCCTGATCCTCGTCGTGGATCGGATGCTGGTCGTTGCCGCCATCAGGCGCCGGGGTGAACCCGCCGCCGGCCGGCACTTCGCCCGGCCGTTCGTCGTCGCGTGGCGGCATTGAATCGGGCGGCGTCGGCGGCTGGTCGCGTCGCCGCAAATCGTCACGCAGTGCGTCCGGCGCGATGTTGGTTTCCAGGTCGACTTCGTCAGGCGCTCGGCGCCGCTGTCGCGGTTTGTTTCGCATGGCCTGGCTCCCTCTTGTGGTGTCGGGAACCAACGCTGCGACCTGATGGGGGTTCCTGGGGTTCCCTGACGGATTGCTTCAGGCGAACTCGAGAATGACAGCGTCGACCGCAAGACTGTCGCCCGGCTTGGCATTGATCTTCTTGACCGTGCCGTCGATCTCGGCGCGCAGCACATTTTCCATCTTCATGGCTTCCACCACCGCGACCGTCTCCCCCGCCTTGACCTCCTGCCCTTCCTTGACGGCGATCGACACCACCAGGCCCGGCATCGGGCACACGACTTGCTTGCCGGTGTCGCCCGCCTTTCTCACCGGCATCAGCCGCGCGTAGCCGGCCTCGCGCTCGGTGTAGACATAGGCGCGCGTCTCGACGCCGCGGTATGACAGCGCAAAACCATTCGGGATCGTGCGCACCTGAGCGGTTGCCGGATGGCCGTCAACCGTTCCGCTCCAGACCGGCGCGCCCGGCTTCCAGTCCGACACGACACGGGACGCGCGGACCTTGCTGTCATGAAACCGTACCTCGATCACGCCATTCTCGCGCTTGACGGTCAGTCGTATTTCCTTGTCGCCCAGCCACACCGCCCGCTCGCTCTCGCGCGTCACGGTCTTGCCACCCAACTGTCCCGATATGCGCCGCTTGCGCTCGCCGAGCACGTGGTCGACGGCAGCGGCGACAGCCGCAAGCACTTTTGCCGCTTCGCCCTGCGGCGCGGCCGCATGAAACCCGCCTGGAAATTCCTCGGCGATGAAGCCAGTCGAAAGCTTCCCCGCCTCCCAGCGCGGATGCGCCATCAGCGCGGCGAGAAACGGCACATTGTGACGGATGCCGTCGATCACGAAGGCATCGAGTGCATCGCTTTGGGCGGCGATCGCCGCCGCGCGCGTCGGCGCATGCGTCACGAGCTTGGCGATCATCGGGTCGTAGTAGAGTGAAATCTCGCCGCCTTCATAGACGCCGGTGTCGTTTCGCACAGTCACGCCGTTGGCGGTTTGCTCCTGCGGGGGCCGGTAGCGTGTGAGCCGCCCTGTCGAGGGAAGGAAATTGCGGTACGGGTCTTCGGCGTAAACACGACTTTCGACGGCCCATCCGTCGAATGTGACATCGCTCTGCTTGATCGAAAGCTTCTCGCCCGCGGCGATCCGGATCATCTGCTCGACCAGGTCGATCCCCGTCACCAGCTCGGTCACCGGATGTTCGACCTGCAGCCGCGTATTCATTTCGAGGAAATAGAAGCTCCTGTCCTGCCCGGCGACGAACTCGACCGTGCCGGCGCTGTCGTAGCCGACCGCCTTGGCGAGCGCGACCGCCTGCTCTCCCATTTTCTTGCGGGTCGCGGCATCAAGCAGCGGCGATGGCGCCTCCTCGATGACCTTCTGGTTTCGGCGCTGGATCGAGCATTCGCGCTCGCCGAGGTGGATGACATTGCCGTGCTTGTCGCCGAGCACCTGGATTTCGACGTGACGAGGATCCGTGATGAACTTCTCGATGAAGACCCGCTCGTCCCCGAACGATGACTTTGCTTCCGAGCGCGCGCGGGCGA
This sequence comes from Rhizomicrobium sp., assembly GCA_035536115.1. Lineage (GTDB taxonomy): Bacteria > Pseudomonadota > Alphaproteobacteria > Micropepsales > Micropepsaceae > Rhizomicrobium. The sequence continues at coordinate 46 of DATLOU010000028.1, read as the reverse complement.
AGCCCTCGGCCACCTCGGCCTTGCTGCGCGCTGTGCGCATGCCCTT
>DATLOU010000027.1:0-60334 GCA_035536115.1 Rhizomicrobium sp. | reverse complement strand
CGCTGTGATCTGGATGCCAACCGCGACCGGCGTCGCGCCGATCGCTGCGACATGCAGATTGCCCTTATTAATGACAGTGCCGTCGAACTCATCGGCAACGACCTTGATGCCGCGCGCGGCCGCAAAGCCCGGTGCTTGCGCCGTAACGGTCATCGTGCCGTCGTTTTCGATCGTTCCGGCCATCGAGTCGCCCGGGGTCGAGTCCTTCGCGAAGACGCCGACAGCAGAGGCTGAACCGAAGGTACCCACGGCCTGGGCCGAAACGTTGAACGTGCCCGAGGACGTGTTGAGGATGTTGACCGTGCCCGGATCCACGCTGACGAACAGTCCCGTCGCATGGGCAAAGGCGCTTGCCGTCGTTGCGGCCGACGCCGATGCAACGGCCTTGACGTTGAAGGTTCCCGAGTTGGTGAACGATTCGACGCCGCCGGAGAGAGCAAACTGGTCGACGCCCAGCGCGAAGGCCGAGGCGAACGCCTCGGTCGTGGCAACCGCCACAGCCTTGGCACTCACGTCGAACGTTCCGGAATTCTCGAACGAGACGCTGTTGACCGTCGCGCCTTCGGCGCTCTGGAAGACGCCCGATGTCACGAACGCAAACGCGGAAGCAGCCGTCCCGCCATGCGCCACCGCTGAGGCGTGTGCATTGAATGTGCCGGAATTGTTGAAATCGACCGATGCCGTCGATGCGGCAAGACCGGAGCCGTCCGCGAATTGGAACACGCCGGTGCTGATGGTTGCGTCGGCCGACGCAAATCCGGCTGCGGTCGCGACCGCCTTCGCAAGAATGTCGATCGTTCCGGTGTTGGTCAGCGAAATGTTTTCAGTGACCGAGTCGAACGCATCCTGACTGATGCCGGTATCGACCGAGGCAAAGGCCTCCGCTCCCGTACCACCAACAGCCGTTGCAAGGGCGTGGATGTTGATCGTGCCGGAATTCGTCAGCGCCACGGTTGCGCTCGAGGCCGCAAGGCCATCGGCGTCCGCCGACTGGAAGATGCCCGAGTCGACCGTCGCATCCGCCGTCGCAAAGCCCGCTCCACCATTGGCATGGGCCTGCGCCAGGATGTCGATTGTCCCGCTGTTGGTCAGCGTAACATTCGAACTCACGGCGTCGAAGGCTTCCTGGTCGACGCCGCGGTCGAGGAAGGCGAAAGCTTCGCCACTCGTGCCGCCCGTCGCCGAAGCGATAGCGTGGATGTTGATCGTGCCGGAATTCGTGAGCGTGACGTTTGCCGTTGAGGCGGCGAGGCCGTCCGCATCCGCCGTCTGCGAGATGGCTGCTTCGTCGATGGTCGCTTCCGCTTCCGCAAATCCAGTCGCACCACCGGCGACCGCTTTTGCCAGGATATCAAGCGTTCCGCTGTTGGTCAGCGTCACGTTCGAAGTCACGGCATCGAAGGCCGACTGGCTGATGGCGTTCTCAGAGATCGAGGCGAAGGCTTCAGCCTCGGTGCCGCCATGTGCCGATGCAATGGCGTGAACATTGAGCGTGCCCGAGTTGTCCAACGTCACGTTGGCCGTCGAGGCTGCAAGGCCGTCACCATCCGCCGACTGTTGGATGACTGTGTCTTCGAACGTCACTTCGGCTTCCGCGAAGCCGGTCGCGTTCGCGATGGCCTGCGCAACGATGTCGAGCGTGCCGCTGTTGGTCAGCGTGACGTTTTCAGTGACCGCATCGAAAGCTTCTTGGCTGATCGCCGTCTCGACGAACGCGAAGGCTTCGGCTTCCGTACCGGCGTTGGCCGTTGCAAGGGCATGGATATTGAGCGTGCCCGAGTTGGTGAGCGTGACATTTGCAGTCGAGGCCGCAAGGCCGCTGCCGCCGGCCGACTGGCTGATGGCATCTTCAATGGTTGCTTCCGCTTCCGCAAAGAATGTCGCGCCGGCCGCGTTGGCCTTGGCGACGATGTCAAGTGTCCCACTGTTGTCCAGCGTGACATTGGTGTTCACCGCGTCGAACGCCTCCTGGCTGACGGCGTCGCGAACCGACGCAAAGGCTTCCGCCTCTGTGCTTCCGTTCGCCAACGCAGTGGCGTGGACGTTCATCGTGCCCGAGTTGGTGAGGGTGTCGGTGGCCGTCGAGCCGGCGAGCCCGGAGCCGCTCGCAAACTGGAAGGCGCCGAAGAAGACGGTCGCCTCGGCTTCCGCAAAACTCGATCCCCCGGCGACCGCCTTCGCAACGATGTTAAGCGTTCCGGTGTTGGTCAGCGTGACGTTCGAGCTTAGGGAGTCATCAGCCGACTGACTGATGGCTGTGTGGATCGTCGCGCGGGCGAAAGCATCCGTCCCCGCATGAGCCGACGCCGTCGCCAAGATGTTGAGCGTGCCGTCATTGGTCAGCGTGACATTCGCCGAGTCCTGATCGCCGCTGGCGGTGGCGAATTGTCCGATGCCCTGTTCCAGGAACGCTGAAGCCGATGCATGGGCCGAAGCGTTCGCGCCGGCCGTCGCCTCGACGTTCAACGTGGCACCCAGAGAGTTGGTCAAAGTGGCGGTCGAGTTGTCGCCATCTTCGGCCCACTGGAAGATGCCGGAATCAGAGATGCGCGCGATAGCGGAGGCGAACGCCGCACCCGTGGCGTGCGCCCTGGCAGCGACCGTGATCACGCCGTCATTGGTCAACGAAACAGTGGCGTCGCCTTCCTGCGAACCAATGGCTCCCGCTTGCGTAACGTGCGCGAATTGCGAGATGCCGGTATCGACGGTGGCAAATGCGCGTGCCGTGGTGAGCCCGAAGACGTTCGCCGCCGCGATGATGTTGATCGTGCCGGTGCTTTCATTATGAAGCGAAACTGCGGCGTCGACTTCCGTCAAAGTGCTGCCGACACCCGACGCTGCCTGATGAATGCCGCTGACGATCACGGCGGTCGCCTGGGCCACACCGACCGGCGTCAAGGGGCCGGTCGCAATGGAACTGATCTCGATCAGGCCGCTGTTGTCCACGGAGACGGACGCAGATCCGGCTGTGGCGTTGGCGCTCTGGACAATACCTGTGTCGATGGTGACGGCGCCGGTGACCGTTGCGACGTCGACTTTGATCGCGCCTGTCGCCGTGTTGATGATGCTGGCTTCGACACCTGCCGTGCCCGAAGCGTGTTGGGACACACCTACGTAATCCGCACCGCCGCCGCTGCCCGTGACCTTCAACAGGCCATTGTTGGTGAAATCGGCATGGGTGTTGTTCTGTTCGACACCGATGAACGCGCCGCTGGCGCCGGTGCCGGCAACGATGATCGAATCATTGTTCGTTACGCCACCGACGAGACCGCCTTCGTCGAGAATCCCGACCACGTCTGTGCCGGCAATTCCGTTGCGGCTGACGACCAGCGTACCGTTATTGATGATGTTGCCGTCGACTTCCGCGGTCGTGCCGACGAAGATTCCCGTGCGTGTCGCGATGACGATGTTGTTGTTGACGATGTCGCCAGCCGCGGCGGTCGTCGCAAGGACAGCGCCGCCATTGTCGATCGAGAAGGCGAATGCGCTTCCGACGCCGACGACACCGCTGTTGGTGATGTCGCCATTGACCGTTCCGGTCGACGTGACTTCGATGAAGCTGAAGACTTGACCGGCGGTGACCGCGACCGCTCCGGTCGAGGCGACGATGCTGATATTTCCGGCTTCGGCTACAGAAATCGGCCCCAGAGACAAGGCAGCAAGCGACGCACCGGACATCAGACCGCGGGTGAGCTTATTCATTGGAATCCCCCTCAGGACATCGTACGCCGTCAGTTACGGCGCATAAGATGGTGTAAACTCAGCAGAAGCTTTGTCATGCTGTGCTTAATCTCGCAAGTGTAAACAAACAACGTATTCGCCAAAAACATCGCGAGATGCACCGCGTACGATTTGTATTTTAAGTTGCATTTTTGCAACTTCTTTTTTCTAGTAAAAACAAAGGCTTAACCAAAACTCACCCGCGCTGCGAGTGTCTCAATTTTACGACAAAACGAGAGCAACGCATTCGTCGATCACTCCGTCGTGCGCAGACTGCGCGCATCGGGTCGCGCGATCACCACAAAGACGTCGACGGAACTCGAATCAGGCGCGCTTGAATGGGTCCGCTCCCACGCGAATGCCTTAGCCGCGGGGATTGGGCGCCGGAATACCGGCGTCGAGCGCATCGATCAGAGGCTTAAGACCGTCGCCATAGCGTTCCCAGCGTTTGACCGAGCTGCCATAGATCGGCTTTCGCACCTGCGAGACGCTCGCCGTCTTGATGGGGCGATCTGATTTGTGGAAGTCGAGACAGGCGTCGCTCCAAGGCAGACCACAGAACTCGACAATTCTTCGCGCGGACGTTTCCGCGTCTTCGACGACCGTCTCATACTGCACATCAAGCATGACGCCGGCGGGAAGAACACGCCGCCAATGCGCCATCAACTCTTCGTACTTTTTGTAGTAGCGCCCGATCTCGGCCAAGTCGTAGCTGTGGGGCATGTCATCCTTGAACAGCTTGGAATAAGCCGAGAGACACGTGTCGACCGGGTTGCGCATGGTGTGAATGATCTTGGCGTTCGGGAACAGCGTGTTGATGAAGCCGACAAAATAGTAGTTCGTAAGAAGCTTGTCGGTCACACGTAGCGCGGTTGCCGACATCGCCGTAAGCTCGCTCAGATACGCGTTCGCGACGCTCGCAAACTGGTGGTGCTTCATGGCGGTCGCCATCTGCGGAAAGCGCGGAATATTCGGAAATTTCTGCCGAAGATTGCTGAGACACGCGCTCAACAGCTTGATTTCGCCTGCACCGTAAACGTCGGGATGGCTCGCGATAATCTGTTCGGTCAGCGTACTTCCCGAACGCGGCATGCCCACGATGAAGATGGGAAGCGACGACGGCACCCCCTCGTATGGCCGCTTCGCAAAGTAGTTTTCGTCGAACGTCTGACGGATCGAATCGAAAAAACCGAAGACGTCCGCCTCGTCATATTTCAGGATCGCGCGCTTCAGCTTGGCGCCGACCGAATAGTGCTCAAGCGACTTGGGATAGTCCTTCATATCGTCATAAGCCTTGCCGAGCGCGAAATGCAGCGCCATGTAGCGCTCTTCGTTGGGGTCCTTCGCCTTGCCGAGAATGCCGATCATGGCCTTGAACAGGGTGTCGTCCTTCGAGAAGTTTTCGAGGTCCACGATATTCGAATAGGCGCCGATGGCTTCGGGCTGCAATTCCAACGCCTTTGCGAACATGGCGCGCGCGTCGTCCATGCGTCCCAAGGACTTCAGCGTGATGCCGTAGTAGTTCAAAGTCTCGAGACTCTCTGGCTTGATCTTGAGCGCCTTTTCGAAGTTCGCGAGCGATTCATCGTAGCGATCGAGCTCGTGATAAATCTGGCCAAGGACCGTGTAGGCCTCTGAACTCGCAGCATCCTCGTCGAGCGCCATTTTGGCCGCGCGTTCAGCCGTCGAATGAGCACCGCGCATCAACTGTGCACGCGCCACGCAGACGAGAGTCTGGACGTGCTTCGGCTGGATCTTGAGGATGTCGCCGAGAATTCTCAGAGCATCATCGTAGCGCTTCTGCTGCATCAGCAGCGTCGAAAGGTTGTTTCCGGCTTCGATATAGTTGGGCCGAATTTGGAGAGCGCGGCGGTAGGAGAATTCGGCTTCCTCGAGTTTCTGCTTGTCGCGCAGCGCCGTCCCCATATTGTTGTAGGCCTCGGCGTAATTTTCGCGCAATTCGATGGCGCGTTCGTATTCGCCGAGCGCAGCCTCCGAATCTCCCAAGGCGCGGAGCGCGTTGCCCATGTTGTTATGGGCTTCGGCGTAGCGGTCATCGAGTTCGATCGCCTTGCGATAGTGTTCGGCGGCTCTTTCGTAGTCGTGCTGGTCGTAGTAGACGATGCCGAGATTGTTCTGCGCCTGTGCCGAGCGCGCGTCGATCGAGATGGCGCGTTGGAGCGCATTTGCGGCAGCGTCGAGATGTCCTGCTTTGCGCTCCATCTCGCCCAAGTTGGAATAGAAGTTAGGGTTCGAAGTATTCAGCCGGACCGCCTCGCGAACGGATTTGATGCCTTCTTCCGTCTTCCCCTTCCGGTGCAGAACCACGCCAAGAATATTGTGCACGTCGGCGCGCAGCGGGCGCGACGCGATGATCTGTCGGCACAGATCCTCAGCCTGATCGAGCCTGCCGGCGGCGTAGAGCTTCGACGCCTGCTCCACCGCGTCCTCCAGCTTCATCATCTTCTTTCCCGGGCTCGCCTGCGGTGCGGCTTGAGAAGGGCGTTGGACAGGATTTCCGGGCGTACCTGCGCGGCGGTTGCTCACACGTATCTCCTTGATACCCTTGATTGATTCGAACAATCCGCATGGATCGACGGTGTAGGGTGTAAACGATTTAACATCCACGGTTTGCGGTCACAAGAAGTCAGAAGCCGCAAACCTCTTCGCCAAGTGCGCACGTGCCCTTTGCCGCACACCGTCAACAACGCGAGAACTGCGCGAGTGGAACCGGTCAGAGATGCCTCAGCTGTCGGCCTCGATGCGCATCTTCACGATCCTGTCGGGCGTACCGCTAATGGCACCGTTGTTGTGCTCACCGCCCTTCTTGATGGCGTCGACATGTTCCATGCCTTCGACCACTTGGCCCCAGATTGAATACTGACGGTCGAGCCAGGGCGCTTCTCCGAAGCAAATGAAGAACTGGCTGTTGGCGCTGTGGGGATTGTTGGTTCGCGCAGCCGACACAGTTCCGCGCCTGTGCTTTTCATTCGAAAATTCCGACTTGAGGTCGGGGAGATCCGATCCGCCGCTGCCTGTACCGGTCGGATCCCCCGTCTGCGCCATGAAATCGGGAATGACGCGGTGGAACACGACTCCGTCGTAGAAACCTTTGCGCGTCAATTCCTTGACGCGTTCGACGTGTGCGGGCGCAAGATCGGGGCGAAGCGCGATCACGACGGGTCCGTTCTTCAACTCCATGATCAGCGTGTTTTCCTTGTCGCGTGCCATCAGTGGTCAACAAGCTCCTTGCAGCGTTTGATGAGCAGATCGGCGATATAGGGACTGGTAAACGCGCTCACGTCGCCGTCGAGCAGAGCGATTTCCTTCACCAACCGCGAAGCGATCGCCTGATACCGCGGGTCGGCCATGATGACGACCGTTTCGACTTCCATGTTCAGGCGTTGATTCATGGCCGCCATCTGGAATTCGTATTCAAAGTCGGAGACCGCCCGCAGCCCGCGAATGATTACGCTGGCGCCAAGCTCGCGCGCAAAGTCGACCTGCAATTTCTTATCGAATGGTATCACCTCGATCGTCGCATGGCCCCGCGCGATCGGTTCAGCCTCGTGTCGCCACATGGCGACGCGTTCTTCAAGCGAGAACAGCGGAACTTTGCCAACACCTGTCGCAATACCGATGACAAGATGATCGACGAGCTTCACCGCGCGCTTGACGATGTCGAGATGGCCAAGCGTTACCGGGTCAAAGGTTCCGGGGTAAAGCCCGATGCGAGGTTTATGCGTCAGACCAGTCTTTTGTGCTTGCGCCACCTATTCGCCCCCGTCTCCCGACACGTCTTCGATGCGCTCGACGGAGACGACGCGTTCGGTACCGTCGACCCTGAAGAGCGTGACGCCCTGTGTAGCACGACCGGCGATGCGGATGCTTGCAACCGGCACACGAATGGTTTGTCCCTGGTCCGTGATCAACATCAGATGATCGGACTCCTCAACGGGGAACGACGCGACCACGCCGCTGTTTTTGCGGGCCATGGCCATGGCCACGATGCCTGAGCCGCCGCGCCCCGTAACACGGTATTCGTAAGAACTCGTTCGTTTGCCAAAGCCATTCTCGCTCGCCACCAACACAAACTGCTCGCGTGCGCCCAGTTGCGCGTAACGCGCAGGCGTGAGTGTCGCCTCCTCGCCATTCTCCTCGTCGTCGGCGACATCCTCGACCGGACCGGCCTCCTCACCCAGCGCGGCCCGGCGCGCGGCGATGGCCTGTCTGAGATAGGCTCGCGCTTCAGCCGTGCTTGCGTCGGAGTGGCGCAACAGTGTCAGGCTGACCACCTCGTCTCCCGACGCCAGCTTGATGCCGCGCACGCCTGTCGATTCACGGCCTTTGAAGACACGCACGTCCGTAAGGGCGAAGCGGATGCATTTGCCGCTTTTGGTTGTGAGCAGAACGTCGTCCTGGTCGGTGCACACCTGGACCCCGACGATGCCGTCGCCGGTGTCGAGCTTCATGGCGATCTTGCCGTTGCGATTGATGTTGGCAAAATCCGAGAGCTCGTTTCGGCGCACATCGCCGGACTTGGTGGCGAAGACGACGTTGAACTTGTCCCACTGCGCCTCGTCCTCGGGAAGGGGCAGGATCGTCGTGATCTTCTCGCCCTCGGAGAGCGGCAAAAGGTTGACCATCGCCTTCCCCTTGCCCTGGATGCGCGCCTCGGGAAGGCGCCAGACCTTGAGTTTGTAGGCCATGCCGGTCGAAGAAAAGAAAACCAACGGCGCGTGCGTCGACGCGACGAAGATGAAGTTGACGAAGTCCTCGTCGCGTGTGGCCATTCCAGAGCGGCCTTTGCCGCCCCTCCCCTGCACGCGGTATTCGTCGAGCGGCGTCCGCTTGATGTAGCCCGCATGTGTAACGGTGACGGCGACATCTTCGCGCTCGATCAACGCCTCGTCTTCGACTTCGACTTCGGCGTCGACCAGTTCGGTGCGCCGTGGAACGGCAAACTCGGCGCGAGTCTCCTCAAGCTCGGTGCGAATGATCTGAAGGACGCGAGGGCGCGAACGCAAAATCTCGAGATAGTCCTTGATCGCTTCCCCGAGCTTTCGAACCTCATCGCCGATCTCGTCGCGACCGAGCGCGGTCAGGCGCTGCAGTCGAAGGTCGAGGATCGCTTTTGCCTGCTCTTCGGAGAGACGGATCGTTCCATCCTTGTTCATAACGTGCCGGGGATCGGCGATCAGAAGGACAAGCGGCGCGACATCGCGCGCCGGCCAATCGCGCGCCATCAACTGATCGCGCGCCGTTGTGGCGTCCGGGGCGGCGCGGATCAGCGCAATCACCTCATCGATATTGGCGACGGCGACCGCCAGACCGACCAAGATATGCCCGCGATCGCGCGCCTTGGAAAGGTCGAAGCGTGTGCGTCTGGTGACGACTTCTTCGCGGAACGCCACGAATGCGCCGATCATCGCCTTCAGATTCATCAATTCCGGGCGGCCAGAATTGAGCGCCAGCATGTTGACGCCAAAACTGCTCTGCAGTTCGGACCAACGGTAGAGCTGGTTGAGCACCACTTCTGAAGACGCATCGCGGCGAAGCTCGATCACCACGCGCATGCCCTGCCGATCGCTCTCGTCGCGGATGTCCGCGATGCCGTCGATGCGCTTTTCGCGCATCATCTCGGCGATCTTTTCCTGCATGCGCGCCTTGTTCACCTGATAAGGAAGTTCGGTGACGATGATGGCTTCGCGGTCCTTGCGCAGTTCTTCGATATGACACTTGGCGCGCATCAGGATCGAGCCGCGGCCACGGGCCAGCGCTGCGCGTGCCGCCTGCTTGCCGATGAGAAGACCGCCGGTCGGGAAGTCGGGCCCGGGGACGATTTCCGTCAACGCCTCGAGATTGATCGACGGGTCATCGATGTAGGCGAGACAGGCCGAAATGACTTCGCCCAGATTGTGCGGCGGGACGTTGGTCGCCATGCCGACTGCAATGCCGCTCGAACCGTTGATCAGGATATTCGGAAATCGTGCCGGCAGGACGACAGGCTCTTTCTCTGTGCCATCGTAATTGTCCTTGAATTCGATGGTGCCTTTTTCGATGTCTTCCGTCAGAAGGTGGGCGATCTTCGAACGCCGCACTTCGGTGTAGCGCATCGCGGCCGGAGGATCGCCATCCACCGAGCCGAAATTGCCCTGCCCGTCGATCAATGGCGCCGACATCGAAAAGTCTTGCGCCATGCGCACGAGTGCATCGTAGATAGACTGGTCGCCGTGCGGATGATACTTGCCGATCACATCGCCCACGACGCGAGCCGATTTGCGATAGGCCTTGTTCCAGTCGTAACCGTTTTCGTGCATCGAGTAGAGAATGCGCCGATGCACCGGCTTGAGACCGTCGCGCACGTCGGGCAGCGCGCGCTGCACGATGACGCTCATCGCATAATCGAGGTACGATTTCTTGAGCTCGTCTTCGATCGCAATTCCGCTGATCTGAGCGCCGCCGGGTGGCGAGGAGTCAGGCTCTTGTGGGTCGCTCAAAAAGTCGGTCCTTCGGTCGCGGAATTAAGCCGTCTAACTAGCATTTCGCATTCGATTCGACCATAGCGCCTCATGTACAATAATGTTATATTTTTCAATGGCTTATTGAGAGTTTTCGAAGACGCTCCCTGGCCCCGGAAATCCCGCGCGTCAATCCACATCTACCGGCAGTTTGTGCTCGATGGCCGACAGCTCGTTGCGCACCCGGTTGATGGGATAGGCGTACATCGTCCGACGTCCGCGCGGATCCAAGAAACCGAACGTGATGCCGACCAGCCGACCAGTCTTCGCGTCGACGACGGGTCCGCCGCTGAACCCTGGACCGGCATCGCCTTCGAACGTGAAAGCGGATTGCACCGCACAACTTTCGCAACGCGCCTCGACCGGTGCATTGAGCAACATGATTGTTCCACGGGCCACGCGTAGTTCGCCCGACGCGCCCTGACCGTAGGCAATCACGCCTTCGCCTGCAGAAGGCGCTGCGGTCGACACGTCGCTGTTTTTGTCGACATGAAAGAAGAGAAGATCGTAGTCGCGCGACTGCCCGATAATCGGGGCTCCGCCGACGATGGCTTGGTTGTGCGCGTTTGTGACAGCGACGCCAGGCGCAATCACGAACGCCGCGGCGTGCGCCTTGAGGACGACGAGCGTAACACCCTCGAGCGGGATATAGGCGCCGGCAAGCTGAGGATTGAGAAACCCAGCGGCGCGCTCGCCATAGGAGGCGGCACAACCGCCAAGCATCAGCGCGAGGCCGATAACGATAAAGCGTTGCATGGCGCGATTCAGAACGGGATCTCGTCTTCCATCTCGTCGCGCTGAAAGCTCGCCGGCGCGTCGCTCGCAGCCACGCGCTCGCGCGTACCGCCTTCGCCACGACTATCGAGCATCACAAGCTCGCCGCGGAAGCGCTGCAGCACGACTTCGGTCGAATATCGTTCGGCGCCCTCTTTGTCGGTCCATTTGCGCGTCTGCAGCGCGCCTTCGAGATACACTTTGGCACCCTTGCGCAGATACTGCTCGGCAACCTTGGCGAGGTTTTCGTTGAAGATCACCACGCGGTGCCATTCGGTGCGCTCTTTGCGCTCGCCCGAGGCTTTGTCACGCCATGTTTCAGAGGTCGCGACGGACAGGTTCACGACGGGCTCGCCAGACGTCATGCGGCGGACTTCGGGATCCTTCCCGAGATTTCCAACCAAAATGACCTTATTCACACTACCCGCCATATCCGTCTCCATTTCTTGGCATTGCAGCGAAACTAGTCCCGACTGTCCGCCTCCGCCACACCGCGCAGCCACCCGGTTGTGGACAGGATGACGTTGCCGGAAGGATTCCAGTTTGTTCTTATTATGTTCTATTCGAGTTGCTGCGGCAAGTCAGGTTTTATTTGTCTTGGAAAGACTGATTGAACAGACCGGAAATCTGCATGGCGCCGAACATACTGAGATGGTGGTGATCGGCATAGAATGGTCTGCCCTCGCGCTGAACAACACAGTCGGCCGAAACGCATAGCAGTGTGGCCGGATCGAGGATCGGAATGCCATATTTTTTGTGCAGCTTGGCGAGTGCGATCAGGACGAACCCATCGCGCGCGCGATAGTCCGAAGCTGAAAGGGTCTGACGTTCGCCTGCTCCATACTCGACGTCACGCGCCAGTACTTCCGGAACGTCGAACCCCGGTTCGGGCACTGGTGCGACGATGATCACCTTCTTGCCCGCTCTCAGAAGCGTGAGCACAGTGCGTTCGAGGATGCGCGCGAAGCTTGCGTGCTGCGAAACGTCCGCTCGAGCGGGCGGAGCCAAGTCGATGAGGTGACGGACTTCGTTGGCGTCGGGTCCGTATCCGTCACCCTGGTCGTAATAGGCCCATCGCGCGACCAGAATGACCTCCTTGATTTCCGTTCGCATCGCGAGTTTGAGCGCTGCGTCGTTCAATTGTGCGCAGCGCCCGGTGGGCTCGTCTGTCAGCGATAAGTTAAGAAGCGGCGGGCATCGTCCGTGCGCAACGAACAGGCCCTTGCGTCCTGCGCGCGCGGCGGCCGCGTCCACGGCAGGCAACAGTGCATCGCCGTGAGAGTCGCCCCACAGAATGAACGTCGGCGCCGGAGCCCTCGCATCGCCGAAAGTGCAGATGTGGCCCAGCTTGACGTCTTCGGCGCTGCGATTGAAGCATTCGTGCCGGCGCGGCTCGATATCGTCGGCCTCGGCCAGGATGCGCTGAACGTTGGCCGGGAAACGTTGGGGAAACCCATGCGCCGCGAACAGGACAGCGCAGAGCACGAGCGTGGCAGCGGTTGCGCTGCCGCCATAGCGAAAAATCGCGCGCCGCGAGAAGACTTGGCGGCGACGGAAAGGCTGCTCGACAAATCGCCAGGAAAGTAGGGCGAGACAAAAGGAGAGCGCGATCAGTGCTGAGGTCCAAGCCCAGCCGGCGGCCGCGCGCGAGACATAGATGGAATAAACGTGAACCGGCCAGTGCCAGAGATAGAGCGAATATGAAATCAGTCCGACGAACACAAACGGGCGCGATGCGAGAACGCGCCAGATCGTTCCCTTCGTCGCGCCGGAAAAAATGAGCGCCGCCGCCCCGAGGCAGGGGTACAGCGCGTTTGTGCCCGGGAAGGGCGTTGCGGCAGTGAAGCCGAACACGGCCCAAGCGATCGCCGCGAGCCCGGACAGCGACAATGCATCGGCCAGAAGAGCTGATTTCGGCCGCGGAAACTCGCCCAATGCCAAGATCGCGCCGAGCATGAGTTCCCAGGTGCGATAAGGCGCCAGATAGAAAGCGGCACTCGGATGTTCGCTCACCGCCCAGATGCTGAGCGCAAAGGATACGACCGCCAATGCCAACACAAAGCCCAGCAGCGAACGTCGCCTGCCCGTGTGCAACAGGCGCAGCAAGGCCGGAAAGACGAGATAGAACTGTTCCTCGACCGCCAGGGACCAAGTATGCAGCAGCGGCTTCAGGTCTGCGCCGACGTCGAAATAGCCGGACTGCAGCCAGAAATCGAAGTTCGACGCAAAGAGTGCCGTCGCAATCGCGCTCTCCGCCAGACGCAGCAGGTCACGCGGGAAGAGTGTCGCCGCGCCGACCGCCAGCGTCGCAGCTACGACCGTAAACAGCGCGGGAAAGATACGGCGCACGCGCCGCTCGTAGAAGCGCAGTATCGAGAATTCGCCCGCGCGCATCTCGCCGAAGATCAAAGAGGTGATGAGGAAACCTGAGATAACGAAGAAGACGTCGACTCCGACAAAGCCGCCGCCAAAGCCCGGCACGCGGAAGTGGTAGAGAACCACGGGAACAACGGCGACTGCGCGCAACCCGTCAATGTCGGGGCGATAGGACAGGCTGCCCGGCGCGGACGGTCTGGTCGTTGGCATCGGCTCGGTGCGTGGAGATGAAAGTCAGGGCACGGATGCCTATATCGCGCAGATCGCAAGGGCGATAGCGCCGGTTCGGCAAAGTGAGCAGATAGACAAAAGTCCGGTCTTCTGAAATAAGAAGTTCCTGTTTCGTTCTACAGAGTCGGGAACGGAGTCGGGATTCTGTCAGCAGTCGCGGGAGCCACGCTTGCGGGCGTGTCGCACGCGCAGCAAGCTGGAAATTCGGTCAGGAAAAGCATGCTGAAGAACATCTCCATCCGCGGCGCGCGCGAGCACAATCTCAAGAATGTCGACGTCGAGATTCCCCGCGATTCGCTCACGGTGATGACGGGCCTTTCGGGCTCGGGAAAATCATCGCTCGCCTTCGACACGATCTATGCCGAGGGCCAGCGGCGCTATGTCGAGTCGCTCTCAGCCTATGCCCGCCAGTTCCTGGAATTGATGCAGAAACCCGATGTCGATCACATCGAAGGCTTGTCGCCGGCGATCTCGATCGAACAGAAAACCACTTCCCGCAACCCACGCTCGACCGTGGGCACCGTCACGGAGATCTACGACTATCTGCGTCTGCTTTTCGCGCGCGTCGGCGTGCCCTATTCGCCAACGACCGGACTTCCGATCGAGAGCCAGACCGTGAGTCAGATGGCCGACCGTATCCTCGCGCTCGACGAGGGAACGCGTCTTTTCCTGCTGGCGCCGATGGTGCGCGGCCGCAAGGGCGAATACCGCAAGGAATTCGCCGAGTTGCAGAAAAAGGGATTCCAGCGCGTCAAGGTCGATGGAAAATACTACGAGATCGGCTCGGTTCCCGCGCTCGACAAGAAACTCAAGCACGACATCGAGGTCGTGGTCGACCGCATTGTCGTCAAGAAAGACATGGGGAACCGCCTGCCCGATTCCATCGAGACTGCGCTGGGCATCGCAGACGGACTCGTCATCGCCGAGTTCGCCGATGTGAAGGAGAAGGACGGTTCGGCAAAGCAGCTGCTGATGTCGTCGAAATTTGCTTGCCCCGTCTCTGGCTTCACGATCCCGGAGATCGAACCACGGCTGTTTTCGTTCAACAATCCGCACGGCGCCTGTCCGGCCTGCGACGGTCTGGGTACGCAACTCTATTTCGATCCTCAGCTCGTGGTGCCCGACGAAACACTCACACTGCGCAAGGGCGCGATTGCGCCATGGTCAAAGGGCTCGTCTCCCTATTACTTGCAGACACTCGAAGCGCTCGCACGGCATTACAAATTCTCGCTGAACGAGGCTTGGGAAGATCTGTCCAAAAAGGCGAAGGACGTCATCCTGCACGGCTCGGGCGAGGAAGAGATCAGGTTCATCTACGACGATGGCCTGCGCCGCTACGAAACCAAGAAACCGTTCGAGGGCGTCATTCCGAATATGGAGCGGCGCTTCAAAGAAACCGACTCGTCCTGGGTGCGCGAGGAACTCGAGCGTTTCCAGGACACGAGCCCCTGCGATGTCTGCAAAGGCTATCGCCTGAAGCCCGAAGCGCTCTGTGTGAGGATCGGCGGTAAGCACATCAGCGAGGTCTGCGATCAGTCGATCCGTCATGCCGACGAGTGGTTCCGCGACATCGACAAGAAGCTCAACAAGCAGCAGACGGAAATCGCCGCGCGCATCCTCAAGGAAATTCGAGCGCGGCTGAAGTTCCTCAACAATGTCGGATTGGACTATCTCACTCTGGCGCGCGCCTCGGGGACCTTGTCTGGCGGCGAAAGCCAGCGCATCCGGCTCGCGTCGCAGATCGGTTCCGGACTGACCGGTGTACTTTATGTGCTCGACGAGCCTTCCATCGGACTGCATCAGCGCGACAACGAAAAACTGCTCGACTCGCTTAAGGGCCTGCGCGACATGGGCAACACAGTGATTGTTGTCGAGCATGACGAGGAGGCGATCCGAACCGCCGATCATGTCATCGATATGGGACCGGGCGCAGGCATTCACGGCGGCGAAATCGTCGCCGAAGGCACCCCCGAAGACATCATGGCAAGCCCGGCAAGCCTGACGGGAAAATACCTGACCGGGCTCGAACAAATCGCCATACCCGCCAAGCGTCGCAAGCCGATCCATGATCGCTGGCTGAAAGTCGTCGGTGCGCGCGGTAACAATCTTAAAGACGTTACCGCCTCGTTTCCCCTGGGTACTCTGACGTGCGTCACCGGCGTGTCGGGCGGCGGCAAGTCGACGCTGACGATCGAAACGCTGTTCAAGGCCGCCTCGCGCAAGCTCACGCAAGGACGCGAGCATCCGGCAGCACATGACCGGATCGAGGGTCTCGAGTTCCTCGACAAGGTCATCGATATCGATCAATCGCCGATCGGCCGCACGCCGCGTTCCAATCCCGCAACCTACACTGGCGCGTTCACGCCCATCCGCGACTGGTATGCCGAACTGCCCGAGGCCAAGGCACGCGGCTATCAGCCGGGCCGCTTCTCTTTCAACGTCAAAGGTGGGCGCTGCGAGGCATGCCAGGGCGATGGCGTCATCAAGATCGAGATGCATTTTCTGCCCGACGTCTATGTCCAGTGCGACGTCTGCAAGGGCAAACGCTACAACCGAGAGACGTTGGAGGTGAAATTCCGCGACTTTTCCATCGCCGACGTGCTCGACATGACAGTCGAGGCGGCCGCGGACCTATTCAAGGCCGTGCCTTCGATCCGGGAAAAAATGGATACGTTGAAGCGGGTCGGTCTCGGCTACATCAATGTCGGGCAACAGGCGACGACATTGTCCGGCGGCGAGGCACAGCGCGTTAAACTTTCCAAGGAACTGTCGCGCCGCGCCACGGGCCGCACTTTATATATACTCGACGAGCCGACGACCGGTCTGCACTTCCACGACGTGAAAAAGCTCCTGGAAGTGCTTCACGAGCTTGTCGACAACGGCAACACCGTCGTGGTGATCGAACACAATCTGGAAGTCATCAAGACATCGGACTGGATCATCGACCTTGGTCCCGAGGGCGGCGATGGCGGCGGCGAGATTATCGCTTCCGGAACGCCGGAAGAGGTGGCACGGAATCCGCGCAGTTACACAGGAATTTATCTGCGCAAATTGTTCAAGAACCGCTCTTCCGAGAAATTGACGGCACGGAAGATGAAGGCCGCTGAGTGAACGCGGCCGACTGCGCACCTAACGCGGTGCCGAAGCTGCGAGGGGTTGCGGCGTGCCGGTCTCCCGGATAATCGCGACAAGCAACGCCACGAAAAAGACGGCGCCCGACACATAAAATGCGGCGCCTGGAATGATGATCGGCGCAGACGCACTGACGAAATAGCCGAACAGTCCCGTCCAGATGGGCGGCCCGGCGATGCTGGTAAGGCTCGTCACGCTCGCAACGGCACCTTGAAGCAGGCCCTGTTCGTTGGCGGGAACGGCGCGCGACATCAGCCCTTGCACGGCGGGTTGGGCGACGGTCCAGCCTCCGATCGCCAGCGGCATGACGCAGTAGAGCATCCAGCCGCGCGTCACCGAGCCATACAACACGCTGACAACAACACTGATCGCGAGCCCGATCACGATAGCGCGGCGCTCGCCGATGCGCGGAATGAGAATGCGCGTGAACCACCCCTGACCGACCACGAAGATGACGCCGACAAATGCCAGCGAGACTCCGATTTCGGTCGGTCCCCAGTGAAAGCGATAGCCGGTGTAGAGGACCCAGGTCATCTCGGCGACGCGATTGGCGAACATGGCAAGGACGAGCACCAACATCAGGCCGTAGACGGACGAGAAGCGGCCGACCTCGCGCAGCGCACCAACAGGATTGGCATGGCGGAACGAGAACGGCTTGTGGTTTTCGATGCTCAACGATTCCGGCAGTGCAAAATATGCGAATGTCAAATTGGCGAAACAAAGACAACCGGCGATGAGAAACGGCAGGTGCAGATCGATGGCGCCAAGCAGGCCACCCGCGACCGGACCCGTTATAAAGCCAAATCCGAATGCAGCCCCGATCAGGCCGAAGCTTTGGGCGCGCTTCTCAGGCGGCGTGATGTCTGCGATGTAAGCGCCGGCCGTCGAAAAGGACCCGCCCATCACGCCGGCGACAAGCCTGGCCAGGGCGAGATAGGCAAGCCCGGGCGCCGCCGCCATGAGCAAATAGGCCACCCCTGCCCCGCCGAGCGAGAGGAGGATGACGGGTCTGCGTCCAAAGCGGTCTGACACCGCACCGATCAGCGGCGCAAACAGAAACTGCATCAGCGCGAAACCGGACGCGAGAAAACCGAAGATGTAGGAAGCGTGCGTAATGTCGCCGTGTTCGAAATGCTCGATGAGTTTGGGCAGGATCGGATAGGCGAGTCCGATCCCCAGCATGTCGATATAAACGACGCCAAGAACGATAATGAGGCGGATGTTGCGCATGTTCGCTTGTCCGCTTTTCGCTCTGCGAAATCAGGTCTTGCCGTACGCGACTGGCGTGCCAGACCCCGCCAACGACCGATAGGCGAAGGCCGACGCCGAAAACATCAACCCATAGAGTAGCGGCGAGACCACGAAGCTCAATCCCATCAGGATCGGCATGTTCTCCCGCATCGCGCGCATCTGCGCGACCATGCCGCGGACTTTCGCGCCCGCGTCGGCGGCGTGCTGCAGATCGGGAATGAAGAATCCAGGCCCCAACAGGATGAGCTGTACAGTGCCCAAGACCACGATGATCGGCAGCAGGGTGGCAAGCGCGATCGCGACGATGCGCCAGAAGTTGCCTTTGGTAAGCAGCCAGCTGCGCGACAGGCCGAATTCACCGCCATCGACGACCGAGGGAACAAGCAAAAAGCTGAGCCTGACGATCAGATAGGCGATGACGCAACCGCCGATCAACAAAGCCAAAGCGATGATCGCACCGAACAGGCCGGCCTGGGCTGGATTGGACTGGACCGCACCGGCACTCGCGACTGCCGCAGCACCGATGCCAAGGGCGAAGACCGAGATGAAAAGCACCAGCAATATGTACAGACCGAAGAAACCGCCGAACGCGCGCCATTCGGCGCTCCCGAGAGAGACGCGCGCAAATGCGGGCCCCTGGCGCCGCCCCATCGCCTGCTCGGTGATCGCGACCCCGATCATCGCCATGAGCAACATGGCGAGAAATGCGAGAAGCAGCGGCCAGCCCAATCCCGCGCCGGTCGGCGGCATGCCACTCTCGAAGCTGTTGATCAGCGTGTCGTAGTATTTGCGAAGGACGAAAAACGTGGCGACCGCGTTGATCAAGGTCGGGACCCAAATCAATCCGATGATGGTGCCGATTTCGCCCAAGGTGAATGCGTAGGCGAAGCGGATGGTCTGGCCCACGGGAATTTTGTTCATACGGAAACCTTTGTCGAATCTGAAGACTTGTCATGGCCAGTGACGAGTTCATAAGCGGTCGCGACCGCGCCGGCAGAGAGACCCGTCACCGCCACCATATAGAGCAATTGCAGCAATGCCATAACCGGGAGCACGCTACGAACCGCGGCGAACCACATAGTAAAGTATTGGCGCACCTCTCCGGGCGTTACTTTGCCTGGGGTCGCGCCGACCATTGGAAGCGCCTGACCGTTAAGCGCGAGTTGCAGGACGATCGAATCGAGAACCGTGAAGACCACATAGGCTGGAAGGCTCACTGCCAGCACGATGCCGACAATGCGCCAAAAGTTTCCTCGCCCGAGTTTCCACGAGCGGCGGACTCCGATGTGATGCTCGGCGACGACGACAGCAGGAAGGAAGAACTGCGTTCTGACGATTGCGTAGATCCCGAACACGATGCCGCCCAGGATCAGCAATGTGGTCGCGACGCCCTGCAGGCCCGCTGAGACCTGCGCCAGAAGAAAGGAGATCAGACCGACGCCGAGGCAATAGGCGATGATGCAGGCTGTGGCGAGAAGGAGCAGGACAATATAGGCGCCTACCAGGCGCCATGTGTCGGCCCCGAGGGAAAAATAGAGGAAGACGGTTTCGAAATCCTGCCCGAGCGCCTTGCGCATCAGCCCGACGGTGACAATGGCGAACGCCAGGAGGAGGAGCACCAACACCAAGAGAGTTTTGCCGAGTATCGAGACAACAAACGCACTGACTCGTGTCTCGTCCCATGTGTCGGCACCGATCGCCATGAGACTGCTCAGTTCCGGAAGCATGGAGACGACCAGCAACATTGCGGCGGCCAAAAAAAGCAGGAATGGCAGCCAGGCTATCCCAAGGATCGCAAGATAGTTTGCGGCACCGAACCGATAAGCGCCCATGATCGTGCACTCGAACGGTATGTGCATCGACTGCCCCCACGCTTTGGCGCGCCATCCTATTCGGCGGCTTCCGCGGCGGCAAATTCGGACAGACCGCGAAGGCTGCGCCGCGCAAGGCGCGATCTCGTGACAGGCTCGCAACCGCTCGGCTAATGTCGCGCCATAACAAATGGTGGGTGTGGGATGGCGTTCTCGGAGTATGGCTCGTTCGACGGGCTTGGCTTGGCCGCTCTTGTCGCGAAGAAAAAAATCAAACCAGCGGAGCTGATGGATGAGGCGATTGCGCGCGCCGAAGCGCTCAATCCCAAACTGAACGCCATTATCTTCAAGGACTATGAGCGTGCGCGGCAATTGGCGAAGGGCAAACTCGCCAAAGGCGTTTTTGCGGGCGTCCCCTTCCTGCTCAAGGACATCGCAGCTTTCGCGCAGGGCCTGCCGTCGCGCCAAGCCTCGCGCTTCATCCCGGCCATCCGTCATCCGCGCGACAGCTATCTTGTCGCCAAGTTCAAGGCGTCGGGATTGCTCCTCTTCGGTGTGACGAACGTTCCCGAATTCGGTCTCGTCGCTTCGACCGAGTCGAAACTCTATGGTCCGGCGCGAAATCCGTGGAATCTTGCGCACTCGACGGGAGGTTCGTCGGGCGGATCGGCGGCGGCTGTCGCGGCGGGCATCGTTCCGCTGGCGCACGCCAATGACGGCGGCGGCTCGATCCGAATTCCGGCGGGGGCATGCGGCCTCGTCGGGCTGAAACCTTCACGTGGCCGGCTCAGTCACGGTCCAGATTTCGGCGCGGCGCTTGACGGCCTCGCCAATGATCTCGTTGTCTCGCGCAGTGTCCGCGACACCGCCGCCGCTTTGGATGCCGTGCGCGGCTTCATGCCGGGCGATCCCTTCGCGGAACCGCCTCACCCGGCTTCCTATCTGAAAGCCATCAAGACGAAGCCCAAGCGCCTGCGCATCGCGGTCACGCTCAAGAAGCTCGACGGCAGCCCGCTCCACGCCGATTGCGTTTCGGCGGTGAAGAGCGCAGCAAAGGCTTGCGAGAAGCTCGGCCACATTGTGGAAGAGGCGATGCCGTCGCTCGATCAGCCCTCGCTCATGGGCGCATTCACGGCATTCTGGGGCGGCGGGCTCTCTGCAGGCATCGATGCGATTTCCAAACTGACGCGACAAACGCCGTCGCGCGAATTGTTCGAAGGTCTCACCTGGGCCTTATATGTGGCTGGAAAGAACGTATCGGCGAGCGACTATCTGCAAGGCAAGGATTTGTTCAACGGCGCGTCGCGCGAAATGGGACGCTTTCATGAGACCTACGACGTCTGGATCACGCCGACGCTCGGCCGCCCGCCGGAGAAGAACGGCGTCTTCGATTTCGACAACACGGATTTGACGAAATCCTTTGAGCCCCAGATCGATTATGTTCCCTTCACCGCGATGCAGAACGTCACCGGCCAGCCGGCGATGAACATTCCGCTCTACTGGAACAAGGATAATCTTCCGATCGGCACTCAGTTTGTCGCACCCTTCGGCGATGAGCTGACATTGCTCAAGCTCGCGGCGCAACTCGAGAAATCCAATCCCTGGTTCGACCGCTACGCCAAGATAAAGGTCTGACTATGGCCTTTCGCGAATACCATAAATTCGATGCGCTCGGCCTCGCGCAAGCGATCGCCAAGAAAAAAGTATCGGCCCGCGAAGTGATGGACGAAGCCATCGCGCGCGCCGAGGCGCTCAATCCCAGGCTGAACGCAATCGTCTTTAAGGCTTATGAGGATGCACAGCGCGCCGCGCAACGAAAATCGCAAAGAGGTCCTTTCGCCGGCGTGCCGATGCTGCTCAAGGACATGCGCGCCAACGTCAAGGGTTGGCCGAACCGTTCGGGCTCGCGCTACGTGCCCGCCACGCCGTCTGCGTTTGAGTCGACGCTGGTCACGCGTTGCAAGGACGCCGGCCTGATTCCGTTCGGAAAGACGAACGTCCCCGAATTCGGAATTCTGCCGACGACGGAATGCAAGCTCTATGGACCGGCGCACAATCCGTGGAATCTCGCGCATTCTCCAGGCGGCTCGTCGGGTGGTTCCGCAGCCGCCGTGGCTGCCGGTATTGTTCCGATCGCGCACGCGACCGATGGCGGCGGCTCGATCCGCATTCCCGCCTCGGCTTGCGGCCTCGTGGGGCTCAAGGTCTCACGCGGGCGCATCACGCAGGGACCAGGCGCCGCCGACGCGACCGGCGGTCTTTCGGTCGACGGTTTCGTCACCAGAAGCGTGCGCGACACAGCTGCAGCTCTCGATGCGACCTGCGCGCCGGATCCCGGCGATCCTTATTTCGCGCTGCCGCCGGACGGTTCGTATCTCGAAGGCATTAAGCGGAAAACCAAGCGTCTTCGCATTGCCGTCAGCACCAAGATGCTGAACGGAACACCACACGATGCCGAGGTCACGGCAGCCGTGCGAAAAACGGCCAAACTCTGCGCGAGCCTTGGCCATGAGGTCGAAGAGACCGATCCTACGATCGATGCAGGCGCACTCGTCAATGCCTTCTCGACTGTGTGGTGCGCCAATGTCGCGTTCACGCTCGACAGCCTCGCGGCGCAGACCGGAATCAAGCCGTCACTCGACGTGGTCGAAGGTCTCACGATCGGGCTCTACGAATTGGGGAAACGCGTCGGCGCCGCCGAGTTCATCGCCGCTCGCCAGGTGATGACGACAGCCGGGCGGAAGTTCGCTGCGTGGCACGAAAAGTACGATGTCTGGCTCACCGCCACGCTCGGTAGGCCGCCGATGAAGCTGGGCACGATCGATATCGACGAAACCGATGTGCAAAAGGGTTTCCTGCCCAACTTTGGCTATGTCCCCTTCACCTCGATGCAGAACTGTGCCGGCACGCCTGGGATCAATCTGCCGCTCAACTGGAGCAAGGAGGGTCTTCCTTTAGGCGTGCAGTTCACCGCACGCAGTGGGGACGAGATGACGTTGCTCAAACTTGCCGCAGAACTGGAAAAGGCGGCACCATGGGCCCACCGCTATGACACGATAAGGATATGAAAAATGGCATTCGCCGAATATGCAGATTATGACGGCCTCGGTCTCGCGCATCTCGTTCGCCGCGGCGAGGTCACACCGCTCGAGCTCCTTGAGGAAGCCATAACCCGGATCGAGCGCCACAATCCCAAGCTCAATGCCGTCGTTTATAAGGCCTACGACGAAGCAAAGCAGACCGCGAAGAGCAAACTGCCTGACGGCCCCTTCAAAGGCGTGCCATTCCTGATCAAGGACATCAACTTACCGGTCGAAGGCTGGCCGATGACGAACGGCAGCGCGCTGCTCAAGGACTATGTGACCAATTTCGATTGCGAACTGACGCGGCGCTATCGCAGCTCCGGAGTCGTGCTCGCCGGAAAAACCAACACGCCGGAATTCGGAATTCCTGGAACAACCGAAGGCCGCCATCTCGGCCATTGCCGCAACCCCTGGAATCCCAATCACAGTTCGGGCGGCTCATCGGGCGGCGCAGCGGCGGCCGTCGCGTCCGGCATGGTGCCGCTGGCGCATGGTTCGGACGGTCTCGGCTCCATCCGCATTCCGGCGGCGCAGTGCGGGCTCGTCGGCATGAAGCCGACGCTTTACCGCAATCCAGGCGGGCCAGACGACCGCAACCGCGCGCACGGCTTCGTCAACGATCACGTCCTCACGCGAACCGTACGCGACAGCGCCGCGATGCTCGACTGGACCGGCACGCCGGAAGACGACGCGCCATATGCGCCGCTCACCAAGGCGCGGCCTTATGTCGAAGAGATTCAAACGTCGCCAGGCCGTTTGCGCATTGCGTTCTGCTCCGAGAATCCAAGCAACACGCCGCTTCATCCCGACGTTCAGGCGACGTTCGACGACACGGTCAGACTGCTCGGCGAACTCGGCCACATCATGATCGAGAAAAAATCGCTGCCGATCGACTGGCGCAAGATGTACCGCGCACAGGGTGCGGTGTCGGGCGCCATGCAAGTGGCTTCGCTCGAAGAATGGTCGGAGGAACTGAAGCGTCCGCTCGACGAAACAACACTCGAATGGCTGGCGCTTGCGGGCTATCGCGCGGCGCAGAAGATCACGCCTAAGGATTTGGGCTTGGGTCTTCAGACCCTGCGCCAGATCAGCCGCCAGATTCTCGCGTTGTGGCGCGAATTCGATGTGCTGCTGTCCCCGGTAACCATCACGCCGCCGCCGGAGATCGGCCATCTTGATCCGTCAAACGTGCAGGCGCGAGAATTCAATCGCCGGCAAAGCCGCGTCTTCGGCTATACGCCGCCATTCAACATCACGGGACAGCCTTCCATGTCGCTGCCGCTCGGCATGTCCAAGGATAAGCTCCCCATCGGCATGATGTTCACCGGCCGTTATGGCGATGAGGCCACGCTGTTCCGCCTCGCCGCTCAACTCGAACGGGCGCGGCCGTGGATCGATCGCCGGCCTCCCCTTTGGGACTGAGTCACGCGGCGAGCGGGTTGAACCAGCGCAAGGTCGGAAAGCGCGCGAAGTCGAGGTCGTCGCTGCACAACGTCAGCCCGTGGTCCAAGGCCAGCGCGGCCAAATGCGCGTCGGGAACAAGGTCGCCGAAGACGTTGGCCGACTCGCAAAGTTCGCGCATCGTCTCGCTGTGCCGGTCCGTGGGCTCCGGCGTCCAGGCTGGCTCGCACGCGAGCCACTCTCGCACCTGGCTCCAGGCGTCGGACATTTTCTGAGGGCGAGAAATCGACCTGGAATTTGTCGTTATTCGCAAATAGGTGAGAAGGCTTGGCCACGGCAGTCCGACCGGAACGGTGCCTGAAAGCTGTTCGTCGAGCCAGGAGCGTGTCCGCTCATGTTGAGACAGCGATGAATCGCTCGCATAAATCAGCAAACTTGCGTCGATCAGGATCATTCAAGTTTCTTTCGATCGGCGTCCTCGCCGAGGGCGCGACCCGCCTCTTTGACGGTTGGAAAAAGCAGTTGCCCCAAATTCACGGCGCGGGTTTGGAATGGCTGACGCTTCTTTGGTGCCTCAGCCATTTCGTTCAGACCCAACCGAATGGCCACGTTCACGGCCTCCTTCAGGCTGAGGTCGCGTTCCTTGAGAAGGCGAGCCAGCCTCGCGGCATTGTCGTCATCCACCGTCAGGGTCGTTCTCATGCATCAAATCATCAGCTAATTGATGTCTTGATGTCAAGATAATTTTCATATTCAGCCTTGACATTGTGTGATGATATTCCTATATTCAATCCAATTATGAAGAACCGCAATTCGACCAAATCTCAAGTGAAATCAAGTCATTGGCCGAATTGCCCCGGAATTGATCCAGAAAATGAAGGCGTTTTTTGTGCTAATGGACCCCATGACTGAACTCCATGTGATCGGCGGAGGCCTTGCCGGAAGCGAAGCCGCCTTTCAGGCGGCCGAGGCAGGCGTACGCGTCGTGCTGCACGAGATGCGGCCGGTTCGCGGCACCGAGGCCCACGTCACCGACGGCTTGGCCGAACTTGTCTGCTCCAATTCCTTCCGGTCCGACGACTGGGAGAACAATGCGGTCGGCCTGCTGCATGCGGAGATGCGCGAGGCCGGCTCGCTCATCATGCGGTCTGCCGACCGCCACCGCTTGCCTGCCGGTGGCGCTTTGGCGGTCGATCGCGAGCCCTTCTCGGCTGACGTCACCCGAACGCTGCAGGGCCATCCGAACATCACGATCGAACGGGACGAGATCAAAGACCTTCCGCCAGCCGATTGGCGATCCACGATCATCGCGACCGGGCCCCTCACCTCGCCACGGCTGGCAGAAGCCATTCGCGGCGTGACCGGCGAGGAGTCGCTTGCCTTCTTCGACGCCATCGCACCGATCGTCTACCGGGACTCGATCGACTTCGATGTCTGCTGGATGCAGTCGCGCTACGACAAGGGCGACGGCGCCGACTACATCAACTGCCCGATGAACGCCGAGGAGTACGAAGCATTCGTGGCGGCCTTGTTGTGCGGCGAAAAAACGGAATTCAAGGAGTGGGAAAAGTCGACACCCTATTTTGAAGGCTGCCTGCCAATCGAAGTGATGACCGCGCGAGGTCCCGAGACATTGCGGTTTGGGCCGCTGAAACCGGTCGGCCTCCATGACCCACGCCGATCCCGGCGCCCGCATGCCGTCGTTCAACTGCGCCAGGACAATGGCTTGGGCACGCTATGGAACATGGTCGGCTTCCAGACAAAATTGAAGCATGGCGAGCAGACGCGCATCTTCCGAATGATTCCAGGTCTCGCCAACGCGACGTTCGCGCGGCTCGGGGGGCTGCATCGCAACACCTTCATCAATTCGCCGCGTCTCCTCGACTCCAGGCTGCGCCTCAAGCTTCGGCCCAGTCTACGTTTTGCGGGCCAGATGACCGGCGTGGAAGGCTATGTCGAAAGCGCAGCGATCGGCCTTCTCGCCGGACGTTTTGCGGCCGAAGAGACTCTAGCCCGTGAGGTCGAACCACCGCCGCCGACAACCGCGCTCGGCGCGCTTCTGGCGCATATCACCGGGGGAGCGGATGCGAAATCATTCCAACCGATGAATGTGAATTTCGGGCTCTTCCCCGAACCGCCGGCACACACGCGCGGCAAGGACCGCAAGCGTGCTCAGGCGCGCCGGGCCCTCGAGGACCTGCGAGCATGGCTCCAGACCTCGTGCGCCGCCGCAGAATGATCAGAGTTTGCGACGCAACGCGGCTCCGAGCAGGGCCAGTTGCTTTCTGTGCTGCGCGATGTCGCCGGAATGCCTGAGCGGGTCGAAGCTGCGGCGCTTGGCACGCCTCAAGTAGAGCGGCACAAGTGTGGCGGGAAGAAATGCCGGAAGCAGAAAACGCGGCGCCTTCATCAGCCTCGCGGCGCGAAAATGCTCGTGCGCTTTCAAGGCCGTTTGCGCGATCGCAGCCTTCACCTTCGCGTCAAACTTGCCTGCCATGATCTGATCCGGCATCAGTCCGACGGCACTGAGCAAGTCCTGCGGCAGGTAGACCTTGTGGCGCGCGGCGTGGAACCGCAGGGAGCGGATCAAGCCTGCGATCGCATACGCTGTTCCGGCTTCTCGCGCCAGCACATCCTGGGTGTCGTCGCCGCCGAGAATGCGCGCCGCAAGGCGCATGAGATTGCCGCTCGTCGCGTTGCAATAGTCTTCCACTTGCGACCAGTCAGCGAAAAGATCGGGCGTCGAGTCGAACGCGCGAGCATTCAGAATGGCGTCGAACAAATCGGTCGGCAGCGCACGCGCGACAAAGAGTTCGGCCAGCGCGCGCGCCAGCGGGTGGTCGCGCGGCCGACCGCTGCGCGCGGTTTCCAACGTTTCGCGCCACCATTCCAGCCTGATCTCTCCCATCATCGGCTGGCGCACCGTCTCGGCGACACGGGCGATCTCGTGGTTGAAGGCGTAGAGCGTCAGCAGTAGGCGGCGCGACGTCGCGGGAGCGAACAGTGCTGAAAAATAACGGTCCGGATCAACGCGCCGGACGGTCTCATCGATCGTCTCGCGAGGCTCGCTCATATGTCTTCCAACGAAAGAGCCGCCGGATCGCTCCGGCGGCCCCTGCATTTTTCCTTTGCCCCAGCCTAGGGCCAGTGCGTCGCCGCGGCCATGCAGAACAACATCGGTATCGAGAGCAGCGTATTGATCCGCGAGAATTGTCCCGCGGTCTTGGCTGCCGCTGCCTTGGCGGGTGCCGCCAAGTCAGGATAACGGTTGTCGATGTTGAGCGCCTTCTGCTGGTTCGGCCAGATCAGAAACCAGACGTTGAACCACATGATTGTGCCCAGCCACATGCCGATTCCGATCATCAGATTGGTGGTCGAGGACAAGGCTCCGTTGGAATCGACCAAGTCCAGCGTGTAGGCCTGGACGAGATACCTGTTGATGCCAGCGAGAAGGATGCCGAACACAATCGTGCCCATGGCGCCCCACCGGAACCAGAAAAGTGCCGCCGGCGTGATGAATTTGCCAAGTGCAGGTTTCAACTCATCGGGAATTTTCGGCATTGTCGGTGTGGCGACGAAATTGAAATACCACAAAAGTCCGATCCACATGACGCCGCAGATGATATGCGCCCAGCGGATCAGAAACGCGACGAAGGTTTCAGCATCGATGTTGTTCCAGCCGCTGCGCTGTCCGTGAATGAACAGAACGATAAGCGCGAGCACGAAGCCTGCGATCACGACGTTGCGAAGATTTCCCAAAAAGGCTGCCATGCCCGTCCTCCCGTGATTCTGAGTCCGCCGTCATTCTACCGAATTCACCGCGCTTTTCAGCCCTTTTTGCTAGATGGCCAGCTTGCGCGGGCGCCGGATGTTGAGCCACAGGATGACGATGAGGCGCGTGACCATGACGGCCGTAAAGAACGAGGTGATAATCCCGACACCCAGCGTCACCGCAAACCCGCGCACCGGTCCCGAACCCAGCTGAAACAGAATCAGCGCGGCGATGACGTGAGTCGAATTGGCGTCGATGATCGTCGACATCGCGCGGCGAAAGCCCTGGTCGATTGAGGCCAGCATGCTCCTGCCGTTGCGCTGCTCCTCACGAATACGCTCGTAAATCAGCACATTCGCGTCGACGGCCATGCCCATGGTGAGCACGATGCCGGCGATACCGGGCAAGGTCAGCGTCGCTCCGAACAAAGTCAGGATTGCCAGCAAGAGGATGACGTTCAGTGTCAGCGCGATGTCGGCGAAGAGGCCAAACAGCCCGTACCGCGCGATCATGAAGAGCGCGACCAGCAACAAACCGGCGAGCGCAGAATAGCGCCCCGCCTTGACCGAGTCGGCCCCGAGCTCGGCACCGACCGTACGCTCTTCGATCACCTTCAGCGGAGCGGGAAGCGCACCTGCCCGCAACAGAATCGCCAGGTCATTCGCGGATTGCGCGGTGAACGATCCCGAAATCTGTCCCGATCCACCGAGGATCGGCTCGTTGATGACGGGTGCGGAGATCACCTGCTTGTCCAGCACGATCGCAAAGCGCTGCGTGCCGCCGGGAAACGACTTGGTGACATCGCCGAACTCGCGCGCGCCGACGCTGTCGAAGCGGAAATTCACGGTCGGTTCGCCGGTGCGCGAGTCGAAGCCTGCGCTGGCGTCCACGAGGCGATCGCCCGCCACCATCACGCGCTTCTCGACGACGATCATCTGCGGGATCGCCTTGGGATCCTTGTTCTGGACCGGAAGAATCTCGTCGCCGATCGGCGCCACGCCGCGCTGCGCCGCACCGCCGCGATCAGCGGCCTCGTCGACGAGCTGGAACGTCATCTTCGCGGTCTTGCCGAGCGTGCGCTTCAGATGCTCCGGGTCCTTTAGTCCGGGGACCTGCACGAGGATTCGATCTTCGCCCTGACGCTCGATGGTCGGCTCGCGCGTTCCCATTTCGTCGATGCGCCGGCGCACGACCTCAATCGACTGGTTCACAATCTCCGCCTGCGTCTGCGACTTGTACTGTTCGGTGATCTTCATCGTGAACGTGCCGCGACCATTGTCCGAGAATTCGTAGGCATGGCCGCTGACGCCAAGCACGCCGGAGCCCATATTGGGATTCAGGCCCTGGATCAGCGTGCGCGCCTCGTCGCGCTGCGCGGGATCTTTGATCTCGACGGAAAACGTATCGGCCGTGATGCCGATATTGTCGTAAAGGATGTGTGCCTTGCGCAACGCGCGGCGCGCATCGCTCATCAAGGATTCGAGTTTGTCCTTCTGCACCGCTTCGAGTTCGACTTCCAGAAGCAGATAGGAACCGCCTTGCAAGTCGAGTCCGAGTGTGACGGTCTGGCTCGGCAGCCAGCGCGGAAAGCCCGCGCGAATATTATCCGGCAGCGCGTTGGGAACCGCGATCAAAAGGCCCGCGAGCAGGATGAGGCCGACGATAAGGCGCGTCCAAGTCGAAACCTGCAGCATCGCCGCTCAGCTCTTGTCCGCTTTGGTGTCGACAGGTTGGCTTTTGGCGCGCACCTGACTGAGCGTGCTCTTGACCACTTTGACCTGGACATTGTCCGCGATTTCGACGGTCACTTCGGCGTCTTCCTTCGTCGGTGCCTTGGCGACGCGTCCGATGACGCCGCCCGCCGTCACCACCGTATCGCCCCGGCGAAGATTGTCGATGGCCAAACGATGCGCTTTTTGCTGCTGTTGTTGCGGACGCATCACCAGAAAATAGAAGATCAGCCCGATCGGGATGAACATAAAGAGGGGGTTCGTGAGAATATCTTGCATACTGCTTCCGGAAGAATAGGGCGCCGAAGAATGTCGAGGCGGCGTTTCGCTGGGGAATATAGCGACGCGTTCCTCCATTGCAACTATGGAAAAACAAGGGCTTAGCTTATGGCCACCATGAAGGCGAACAAACCGGCCGATGCGGACGGGAGCCTGCTTCGACGCATCGCAGCGGCGCTTGAGCGGCTCGCGCCGGGCGCCTTGTCGTCGGTTGCGCCGCCATCAGGCGACGCCTTTGTCTGGGAGCCCGCGCATGGCGGGCTTCTTGCGGTCGACAAGATCGCAAGCGTGCCGCTGTCGCTGCTGAAGGGGATCGATGCGGCGCGCGACACGTTGCTCGAGAATACGCGCCGCTTCGCCGACAGCCTTCCCGCCAACAACGCTCTGCTCTGGGGCGCGCGCGGCATGGGCAAGAGTTCGCTGGTAAAGGCGGTGCACGGCGAAGTGAACCGCACACGCAAGGGCAAAAGCCGAATCGTGCTGGTGGAAATCCACCGCGAAGAAATCGTCAGCCTGCCTCTCTTGCTGCGAGTCTTGCGCAAGGATGCCCGACGCTATCTGCTCTATTGCGACGACCTCTCCTTCGACAAGGACGATACCAGCTACAAGTCGCTGAAGGCGGCGCTCGAGGGCGGTCTCGAAGGCCGGCCCGAGAATGTCCTCTTCTATGCGACGTCCAACCGCCGCCATCTGATGCCGCGCGACATGATGGAGAACGAACGCTCGACCGCGATCAATCCCTCGGAAGCGGTCGAGGAAAAGGTCTCACTCTCCGACCGTTTCGGACTCTGGCTCGGCTTTCACAATTGCGGTCAGGACGAATATCTCGCGATGATCGAGGGCTATGCGGCGCACTATGGCCTGAAGCTCGATAGAACCGAGCTTCAAAGCCGCGCGCTGGCCTGGGCCCAAGGTCGCGGCGCGCGCTCGGGCCGGGTCGCGTGGCAGTTCATTCAGGATCTCGGCGGCGAACTCGGCAAGACCCTCGGCTAGCCGTTCGAGGCCACGAGCAACGAACGCGGATTGACCGGCTGAACGCCGTGGCGGATTTCGAAGTGCAGTTGCGGGCTCGTGACATCGCCGGTGCTGCCGGCATAGGCGATGATCTGACCTTTCGTCACCGTATCGCCGCGCTGCACTGTGATCCGCTCCGCGTGCGCATAGGCAGTGACATAACCGTCGTCATGCTTGATCAGGATCAAATTGCCGTAACCGCGCAATTCATTGCCGGCATAGCTGATCGTGCCGGCGGCAGCGGCGCGGATCGGCGTTCCGGGCTGTGCCGCGATATTGATGCCGTCGTTGCGCTCGCCGTTGCTTTCGGTTCCGAAGTCGGAGATCACGCGACCGGTGAGTGGCCACACGAATGTCGGCGTGACCGGCGTGCTGCCATACGCGACGGGAGGCTGCGTCGTCGTGACAGGCGGCGGCAAGTTGCTTGCCGTGTACCAGGCCGGCTTGGCGCGCGGTGCCGGAGTCACGAGTGATGCCGTTTGTACCGGTGCGCTCGGCGCGTTCAGTCGAACGGGCGCCGTCGCCCTTTCACGTGTGTTGAGCGCGGAGTCGCGGACCGGTCCCCAATCAAGATACGTCCTGGGCGAGTCCTCGACGCAGCCGGCGAGAAACATGCCGGCGATGATAAGAGCCGCGAGAAGAGTCGCGAAGCGGCCAACTTCCATGTTCCAAACCATTGCTTACGCGCCCCCTCCCGGTAATCCCGCAACCATCGGGACGAACACGACAGGGATCAGGACCTCTTCGGTTACCCCCGTCTCATTTCGGATCATCTTGGTTAATCGTTGAGAAATACTTTCCAAGATGCCGAACCCGTCCGATTTCGGGACAGTGCCCACCGGCGCAATCAATATACCTCCCAATTTGAGTTGATCCACAAGGGCTTGCGGCACTTGCTGCACTGCACAAGAGAGCAGGATCCGATCGAAAGGCGCCTGTTCCGGCCAGCCGGCAAAGCCGTCGCCATGCTTTGTCACAACATTCTCGAGCTTCAGTTGGGTGAAGCGCTCCCTGGCTTTGTCGAGCAATGGCCGGTGCCGCTCGATCGTGTAGACGCGCCGGCAGAGCGGACTGAGCACGGCCGCCTGGTAGCCGGAGCCGGTTCCGATCTCCAACACGCGCATATTTTCGCCGACTTCGAGGTGCTCCGTCATGTAGGCGACGACGAAGGGCTGGCTGATGGTCTGGCCGCAAGCGATCGGCAGGGCGCTGTTGTGGTAGGCGCTGTCGGCGAACGGAGCATCGACGAACATTTCGCGCGGCGTGTTGGCGATGGCCGCGAGCACGCGTTCGTCCTTGACGCCTTGGCGGCGCAATTCCTTGATCAGGTGTTCCTGCCGCGAGTCCTGCTCCATCTCCATCACGCCAAGGAAATCTTGCCGAGCTTCTGCTTCATCTTCTGCAGCACCTCGAATTCGGTGAGGTTCAAATGCAGAGGCGTCACCGCGATCCGTTTGTTGTAGATCGCATGCAAGTCGGTGCCTTCAGGCGGATTGGAACGAACCCGCTTGAAACCGATCCAGAAATACGGATTGCCGCGCGCATCGATGCGCCGCTCCAGCGCCGCGGTTTGCAGATCGCGCTTGCCTTGTGAAGCGATATCGACGCCCTTCACCTCGCCGGGCGCGGCATCGGGAAAGTTGATGTTCATCAGAACATCCTCGGGCCAGCCAACCTCGACCAGCTTTCGGATCAAGGGTGGACCCTGCACTTCGCCGCACGCCCACGGAATCTCGGCACCTTCCGTCCAGCCATAGGATTGACTGAGGGCGATCGACGGAATGCCGAGCGCACAGCCTTCCATCGCGCCCGCGATGGTTCCCGAATAGGTGACATCGTCGGCGATGTTGGAACCGCGATTGACGCCGGAGAGAAGAAGAGTCGGAGGAGACTCTTTCATCACATGGGCGCAAGCCATCATCACGCAGTCGGTCGGCGTGCCCGTCACGGCAAAGCGCTTCGGTTCGATCTGGCGAAGTCGAAGAGGCAGGGTCAGGGTCAGCGAATGCGAGGCACCCGACTGCTCGGTCTCGGGTGCCACGACCCATACGTCATCACTTAAAGCGCGCGCGATTTTTTCCGCGGCGGCCAGCCCCGGCGCATGGATGCCGTCATCGTTCGTCACCAGGATGCGCATGCCGCCACTCATCTCCGTACATCGTAAGGACTCCGACTGCTCATCTTCGGATGTCGTTGCCAAAATCTTTGCAATTTTTTGGGATCAATTCGTCCTGCCGTTTCCCCTGTGCCAATTTTTCTCGCTTTTTCGACATTCAATTCGTCGAAATTCGCGTCAAGCGATTGATCGGTCTCCACTTTGTTGCTGGACAAGTCTTCCGCGCCACGTTCGGCAGCGACTTCGTGTCCCCCGATGCTTCGGCAACATAATTGTGCCGCGGTTTTTCCTGTTCGGTGCAATCCCCTTTTTCTCCGCTCGCGCTCATTCGCGAACATAGGAAAGTAGTCTTGAACCGCCATCGTTCAAGAGGCTGGATTCAGATTTATTTCGTAATTTTCTCGAGGCCATTCATGTATGGCCTAAGTGCATCAGGAATCGCAATCGAACCATCGGGCTCCTGATAATTCTCCATGATCGCAACGATGGTGCGCCCGATCGCGAGGCCCGAGCCGTTCAGCGTGTGCACCATGCCTTTGACCTTGCCGTCGGCGCCGCGGAATCGCGTGTTCATGCGCCGCGCCTGGAATTCTCCGCAGTTCGAACACGATGAAATCTCGCGGAAGCGGTTCTGCCCCGGCAACCAGACTTCGATGTCGTAGGTCTTGCGCGCGGCAAAGCCCATGTCGCCGGTGCACAGGGTCACGACGCGATGATGGAGTCCGAGGCGCTTCAGGATGTCCTGCGCGGCGTCGGTCATGCGTTCATGCTCGGCGCTCGACTGTTCCGGCGTCGTGATCGAGACCAACTCGACCTTGTCGAACTGATGCATGCGGATCATGCCGCGGGTGTCCTTGCCGGCGGCGCCGGCTTCGGCGCGGAAGCATGGCGTGAAGGCGGTGAAGCGCAGCGGCAGCTCTGCCTCGGCGACTATTTCGCCGTTGACATAATTGGTCAGCGAAACTTCGGCCGTGGGGATGAGCCAGAGCGACTCAAACAGGGCCGTGTCCGAGGCGAACTCGCGCAACGCCTGCTGGCGCCTTTCGGGCGCCGCCGTGGCCGTGGACCGACCGGGGTCGATGGAGGTGATTTGCGAAATGGCCTCGACATACTTCCTCACGATGTCGGCCGGATCGTGCGACGCGCCGATATTCGTCGCGAGTATCTTCTCGAATATTTGTCCTGATACGGCTGGTGCGGCGGTATTGGCCGCGAGATATCGAATGGCCGAGTCCGGGGCTTTGGCGGTTTGCTCCTGCTCTTTCAGAAGCCGTGTCGGAAAAAGATCGGCTTCGAACTTGGGCAGTTGCCCGGTGCCAAACATCGCCTCGTCGCGCACCAGCAAGGGCGGAGCGACTTCGAGGTAGCCGAACTTCGCCGTGTGATTGTCGAGCATGAAAGACGCGAGTGCGCGGCTGAGACGGGCAAGCTCGCCCTTGAGATAGACGAAGCGGCTCCCCGAAATCTTCGCCGCGCGCTCGAAATCGAGCATGCCCAACGCTTCGCCGAGAACGACGTGGTCCTTGGGCGCATTCATCCCGGGCGCGCGGCCAAAGGCGCGCGCAGGAACGGGCTTGTTCTCGTCTTCGCTCGCGCCGTCCGGCACGTCGGACGCCGGCAGATTGGGGATCTCTGCGAGATCGTTCTTCAATGCTTCGCTGAGTTCGCGTTCTTTTTGCTCGCCGGCTTGAATCTCGTCCTTGAGGCCTGCGACTTCCTTGAGGAGCGCGCTTGCCTGCCCTTCATCCTTCTTCGCTTTGGCTTGTCCGATGAGCTTGGACGCTTCGTTGCGCCGCGCCTGCGCTAGTTGCAGGCGCGTGAGGAGATCGCGCAGCTCCTTGTCGCGCGCCAAGAGCTTCGACGTGAGCGCCGCTGCGTCGGCAATGCCGCGACGGTTCAGCCCTGCGGTGAAGGCCTCCGGATCGTCCCTGATCGTCTTGATGTCGTGCATATGCGCGCTCCCACGCCCGCGGGTAATGGCACGGGAGGGGCGAACGCTTCAAGGCGCCGGCGCATGTCATCTAGGTGGCGAACGGCAGCGGTATTCCCCCAATCTGTCATTCCCGGCCGAGCATCGCATCAGCGATGCGAGGGGAAGGGAACCCAGGTAGATGGACCAAGCTCTATCTATCCACCTGGGTCCCCTTCCCTCACGCGAACGGCCGTGCCGTTCGCGTTCGCCGGGGATGACAATTGGGTTTAGCCGCCAAACACATCGTTCCAACCCGAATTATTCTTCTCGATCAGTCGGATTTTCCAGGCACGATTCCAGCCTTTCAACTGCTTTTCGCGCGCAATGGCGTCTTCGATTCGACCGAATGTTTCGAAATACACAAGAATGTTCGCGCTGTACTTCTTCGCAAATCCCGGCACATCGCCGTGCTTGTGTTCCAACGTCCGGCGCACGAGATCGTTCGTCACGCCAATATAGAGTGTACCGTTTCGTTTGCTCGCGAGGATATAGACAAAATATTCGCGTGACATTCCAGACTATGTGCTTGCCGCCTTTGCGGCCGCTTCCTTCTTCGTGCGCTCGCGTTCGATCAGCCAGACGAGCAGCACCGAGACTTCGTAGAGCGCGACGAGCGGAACAAGCAGGCTCAGCATCGAGAAGATGTCTGGCGGCGTGAGCAGCGCCGCGAGCGCCGTCATGCCGACGATGGCGTAACGGCGGACGGAGCGCAGTTGCGCCGAGGTGATGATCCCGACGCGGCCGAGCAGCGCCAGCAACACCGGAAGCTGGAAGCAGAGCCCGAACGCGAAGATCAGCGTCATGACGAAGTCGAGATATTCGCTGACGCGGGCCTGCAGTTCGATGCCGAGCGTGTTGGGTTCGCCGACCGTATCGAAACTCACGAAGAAGCGGATGGCGTTCGGCAGCATGATGTAGAACACGAATACGAAGCCGAGCGCGAACATGAAGGGCGTCGCGGCGAGGAACGGCAGGAAGGCGTTGCGCTCGTGGCGATAGAGGCCTGGCGCGATGAACATCCAGAGTTGCGTCGCGATGAAGGGGAACGAGAGACACAGGCCGGCGAACATCGCGACTTTGACATAGACGAAGAATGTCTCGGTCAGCCCGGTCGCGATCATATGGCGGCTCGGTTCGCTCTTGAGCGCGGCGGCGAGCGGCTCGGTCAGGAAGGCGTAGATGGGCTTCGCGAAGTAAAAGCACACCAGGAAGCAGACGATGAAGGCAGCGATAGACCAGATGAGCCGCTTGCGAAGCTCGATCAGATGATCCATCAGCGGCGCTTTGGTCGCGTCGATCGCCGCTTCGTCTTCTTCGGTCGGCTTGTTCATGGCGGCGACGGCTTGAAACCGTCGGCGGCGAGCGGTTCGCCCGCCTGAGTATCCTCGGGCGGCGTCGCATGGACTTCGGGCGGCGCGGTTTCGGTCTCGATCGTGGGGGCCGATTTCATCTCGTCGGGAATGATCGCTTGATGGAGGTCATGCTCGATCCCGGCGAGCGGACGGTCGGCACGCAGGCTTTCGATTTCCTTGCGCAGCTCGTCGAGTTCCGACTGCCGCGCCATGTCGTCGAAGCTTTTGCGGAATTCGTCGGCCATGCGGCGCGCCTTGGCCATCCATTGGCCGACGATCCGCATCAGGCGCGGCAGATCTTTCGGCCCCACCACGACGAGGGCGACAATCAGCAAGATGAGGATATGGCTCCAGCTGAAATCGAGCATTCACTACCGCCCGACGGTGGTTTGGTCCTTGTTGGGTGCCGGCGGCGGTGGCGGAGTGGTCGAACCGGGAATCGTCTTGGCGTCTTCGGGATCGTTCAGGCCCTGGCGAAAGCTCTTGATGCCCTTCGCCACGTCGCCCATCAGATCCGAAATCTTGCCGCGTCCGCCGAACAAGAGAAGGACGACGACCGCCAAGATCAGAATGTGCCAAATGCTGAGGCCACCCATGGAACTCTCCTTTTCCCCGTCGTATGGGGCGAAACCGTGCTTGTTAAAGACCCTTCGGGGCTAAATACGCAAGACGGCGCGCAAAAATGCCCGGTTATCTTCAATAAATCAGCCGATCAGGATTTCACCTTTGCGCCCGAAGGCCGCTGCCAGCGCTCCGAGGCGCTTCTGCACCGGCTCGCCGGCGATCGCTTCGTCACGGCGCGGCACATCGAGCACGACTTTGGCCGGCGTCACCCTGAGCGTGTAGCGCGACAGCGCGCCGGCCGACGATCCCGAAAGCGCGAACGCCAGGCGGCAGGCCAGTCCCATGCGCAGCGAAAGCGCCTCGTCGTCGGAATTGAGCAGCTCGGCTTGCGCGATTTCGCGCGGGAAGTCTTCGTCGCCGGTGTGGCGGTGAAACACCGACGTGGCGATCAGCGCGCGGACGCGATGATCGGCACCCGCAAACGGCGCGGTCAACACCTGATGGAAAACGCCGAGCGCGCGGTCGTCGGGATGACGGCGCCAGGCGATGTCGGAGAAGAGACAGACCGCCCGACGGATCCGACGGCTCTGAGCGATTTCGTCGGGAAAGAGCGGCGACATCCAGTCGAACATCTCGCCGGCATGGGCGGGCGCGCGCGCCTCGCGCATGTTCATGCCTTCAGCGAATTCCAGCAGGGGATCGAGCGCACGCTCTTCGGCCGGGAGCCGCGCGTACAGCAAACCTTCGCGCAAGCCATAGGCCGAGACGGTCACCGATCTGAGATCGCAAGCCTGCAACACGCGCTCGAGCACGATCGCGCCATAGGGCAACGACTCCGCGCGCCGCCTGGACACGACCTTCATCTTCTCGACCGATTTTCGCGACAGGCCTGAAAGCACCTTGCAGAGCCTGAGCGCGCGATTGCGGGGGATTTCGTATTCCTGCAGCACGTGCAGCGGATAGTTGATCGCTTCCATGTCGACGCGCGCGAAGCTTCGCCAGATCCCGCCGACGGCATAGAGCGAACGATTGTTCATGCCGCGCCATTCGAAGTTGGCAAGACCCTCGTCGACGATTTTGCGCGCCTTGTCGGCATCTTCCTTCGAGGCATCCATCAGGCGGAGCGGTCCGAACGGCAGCGAGATGGCTTCGCCGATCTTGCCGTTTCTGACGCCGACCATGTCGAGACTGCCGCCGCCGAGATCGGCGACGAGCCCGTCGGCATTGGGGATTCCTGCGATGACGCCTTCGGCGGCGATGCGCGCTTCATCTTCGCCGGAAAGCACGCGCACCGGCGCGCCCCAGGCGGCCTCCGCGCGACGGACGAACTCCGCGCCGTTCGAAG
This sequence comes from Rhizomicrobium sp., assembly GCA_035536115.1. Lineage (GTDB taxonomy): Bacteria > Pseudomonadota > Alphaproteobacteria > Micropepsales > Micropepsaceae > Rhizomicrobium. Next base: position 21,890 of record DATLOU010000027.1, on the reverse strand, counting down.
CGTCGCGCGCCGCCGCCGTGGCCACGGCTTCGCGCACGGTTGCGTGCAAACCGTCGGCCAGCATCTTGAAGCGGGCCAGCGCCTCCAGCGCCATGGCGCAGCCTTCGCTGTGCAGCCGGCCGGTCGTTACCATGTCGCGACCGATGCCGCAGATCGATTTTTCGTTGTGGAGCGTGGCGGCGGCGCGCGACTCCGCCTCATAGATCACCAGACGCACCGAGTTCGAGCCGACGTCGACGACGGCCAACGGGCCACGCGGCTTCGGACGCGGGCGCGTCGGCGACGGAGCGCGAACATCCGTCGCAGGAGTTTGAGTGCCGCTCATTCAGTTCCGCCGGGCGACCACAGCCACCGGTCGCGGCTGCTGCATCTTGAGCGCGCGGCCGCGGCCGGACAGCGAGGGATTCGTCATGAAGTAAGTATGCGCCGAAAACGCTTCCGCAGACGAGGCCTCGGCGTCGCGTGCATAGGTTCCATCCGCCGCCATATGCCAGCTTTGCGCCTGATCCTTGAGCAGCGCCACCATGATCTGGTCCTGAACCTGTTGATGCACAGTGGGATTCTCGATGGGAACCAGGGCTTCGACGCGCCGGTCGAGATTGCGCGGCATCCAGTCGGCCGAGGAGATGTAGACCTTGGATTGCGGCGACGGCAGGCCATGGCCGTTGCCGAAACAGACGATGCGGCCATGTTCCAGGAAACGGCCGATGATGCTCTTGACCCTGATGTTGTCCGACAGACCCGGCACACCGGGTTTCAGGCAGCAGATGCCGCGCACCACAAGCTCGATGCGCACGCCCGTCTGGCTCGCGCGGTAAAGCGCGTCGATCATGTGCGGATCGACCAGCGAGTTGAGTTTGATCCAGATCGCCGCCGGACGGCCCGCTTTGGCGTGCACCATCTCGTGCTGGATCGCATCGATCAGATGGCCCCGCATCGTCAGCGGCGAGACCGCGATCTTCTCCAGCGCCGCCGGTTCGGCATAGCCGGTGATGTAGTTGAACAGCAGCGCCGCATCGCGGCCTAGCGCGGGATCGGCGCTGAAGAGCGACAGGTCGGTATAGATCCTGGCCGTGGTGGGATGATAATTGCCGGTTCCGAAGTGAACGTAGGTGTGCAGCTGTCCGCCTTCGCGGCGCACGACGAGACTGACCTTGGCGTGGGTCTTGAGCTCGATGAAGCCGTAGACGACTTGCACGCCGGCGCGCTCGAGATCGCGCGCCCATTTGATGTTGGCAGCCTCGTCGAAGCGGGCCTTGAGTTCCACAAGCGCGGTGACGGACTTGCCCGACTCCGCCGCCTCGATCAACGCGGAGACGATCGGGCTGTCGCTGCTGGTGCGGTAGAGCGTCTGCTTGATGGCGACGACATTGGGATCGGCCGCCGCCTGGCGCACGAACTGCACCACCGCGTCGAAGCTTTCGAAGGGATGGTGGACGATGATGTCCTTCTCGCGGATGGCGGCAAAGCAATCGCCGCCGTGATCGCGGATGCGTTCGGGAAAGCGCGCAACATAGGGCTTGTACTGCAGGTCGCGGCGCTCATCGAGGATAAGCTTGTCGAAGTCGGAGAGCCCCAGCATATGATCGATGATGACAAGGTCCTGCTGATCGAGGTCGAGTTGATCGGCGATGAAGGCGCGCAGATCGTCGGGCATCGAGCTCGAGCACTTCATGTGGATGACGGAACCGCGGCGACGGCGCTTCAACAGAGTCTCGAACAGAAGCATCAGATCTTCGGCTTCTTCCTCGACTTCGACATCGCTGTCGCGGAGTATGCGAAAGACGCCGGCACCGGAGACTTCATGGCCGGGGAAAAGCTGGTCGAGATAAATGGTGACGACTTTTTCGAGCGGCAGGAAGCGCACGACCTTGCCGCTGTCGGGAAGACGGATGAAGCGCTGCAGCTGCGGCGGAATAGGCACGAGTGCGGTGACAATCTTGCCGTCCTTGGCGCGAACCAGGCGGAGCGCCAAGGTGAATCCGAGATTGGGAATGAAGGGAAAAGGATGTGCCGGATCGATGGCGAGCGGTGTGAGCACGGGAAAGACCTGTTCGCGGAAATGGGCATCGAGCCAGACACGGTCGCTTTTCAGCAGTTCCTCGGGCTCGATCACCGCGATTCCAGCCTCGCGCAGTTCGCCGCACATCCCTGTCCAGACGGTCTGCTGATCGGCGATCAGTTCGCTCGCCATGCGATCGACCTGCACCAGCTGTTGCGCCGGCGTCAGACCATCGTCGCTCAGCGTGTTGACCCCGGCATTGACCATGCCTTTGAGCCCCGCGATGCGGACCATGAAGAATTCGTCGAGATTGGACGCGGAGATCGACAAGAATCTGAGGCGCTCGAGGAGCGGATGGCGCATGTTGCGCGCTTCCTCCAGAACACGACGGTTGAAGCCGAGCCAGGAGAGTTCGCGATTGACGAAGCGCTCGGGCGAGGCGGGGTCAATCGCCGGCTGGACCTCGGCACCGAGTGCATCGACGGGGGTGGAAACGACGGGGTTGGACATCACGAAATGGCCGTTCGGGAAGGGTCAAGGGTAGCCAAACGGCGCGACTCTGTCATGACAGCACCCCGCCATCTCCGGACAGCATTTCGCCCACCAAAACCGCAGTAATCGGCCTTTTTTGTGCCAAAGCGCGGGCGTCGGCGCTGGCCACGAAGGCGCGGATCGCGGCGGGAGAACGTTCGACGGAGCGGAGGATGCGCATGACCACACTATCGGGCACCGCGAGTTGCCGGTCCGTGAACAATTTGCGCGTCAGGGCCGCCAAAAGTGCATCGTCGGGCTGCCACAACGAGAAGGCGAGAAGTGCCCCAAATCGGGACTTGAGGTCCGGCAGCACGGCCGGCCAATGCGCTGGCGGTTCGCGTCCCGTCAGCAGAAGGGGCCCGTTGCGGTTGAAGAGCGCGAACAGCGCGGTTTCGTGAGCGGTGTCGGGCGTGGCATCCACGTCTTCGACGGCAACGGCCGCACCCGGCTCCAAGTGCTCGACAAAGGAAGCATTCAAATCCGCCGCGCGCAGGATCACGGCACCAGACGCTTGCGACCATGCGGCCACAAGGTGGGATTTACCCGAACCGGACGGGCCGTAAAGAGCCGCCGAAGGCACGGACCAGATGGGAAAAGCGTCGACAAAGGCGACCGCCTCCGCGTTGCCCGGGGCGACGAGAAAATCGCTTCGCCCCAGCGCCGGCGCCGACTGCAGCGGCAGGATGAGTTGCGACGGCGAAGCCATTCAGGCCGGCCGACGGCCGAGCGCGAATGCCTTGAGCAGGAGTTGGCCGTAGGCGATCCACGAGAGAAGCGTGAACACCGCGGCGATCACTGCGGCCATCAAGGTCAGCTGCGTCATGTCGAGATTGACCGTCAGAAGCAACAGCAGCAGCGCGATGTAACCGACCTGTACGACCGTGCAGGCCTTGCCGATCGCCAAGGGCTCCATTTTCACGGGCAACGACAACGCGCGTGCGACGAGCACACCCAGGATGATCGCGGCGTCGCGGGCGACGACGAGCACGCACAACCATAGCGGCACGTGATGCATCATGGTCAGCGTCACGAAGCAGATCAGCATGAGTAGCTTGTCGGCAGCCGGATCGAGATACTCCCCGAACCGCGAGACCAGCCCGAAGCGGCGCGCGAGAAAACCGTCCACCGCGTCGGTTGCGCCGGCTGCGGCAAAGACGCCAAGTGCGGCGAAATCGGCGCCGCGCACGATGAGATAGGCCGTCAGCGGCGCGAGCAGAACGCGTACCGCGGTCAAGACGTTGGGAATGTTTCTGAGCAGCGTATTCACGGCGACACCGACGCGGTGGGCTTGGGCGGCGGCGCATAGGCGATCGTCCAGCCGGATTCTTCTTTGGTCAGCGCGACGCCGACGGGCGCCAGGGCATCGTGCAATTGATCGGGCGTGCCCAGATAGCTCACCGATACGCGCATCATGCCGATATCCATCGCCACGATGCTGACGTCGCGCACGGTGGCGACCAGGCCCATCGCATTCAGAATGGTGCTCCACTGTCCCGGCGATGAGACGCGGATGTCCGCCACCAGAGTGTTCTTTGTGGAAAGATCGAGCGGCGCCTTCTGCCGCCACAGATCCTCGATGCCGTGCACGGCCTGATCCGCCGCGGCGGCATACGTCAGCGCCACACTGTTCTGGACCAAAGGAACGTCGTAGGAGACTTTCGTCGGCATCTCCGCGATGCCGATGCGTTTCAGCCAGATCTGGATCTTTCCCGGAATCGGAACCGCAAGCGCGATCACCGCCTCGGTCGCATGAATGCGCGCGGCGACAAGCTCGACGTCCGCCCAATTCGTCGAGTCGAATTGCAGCCGGCTGAGTTCTTTGACGTCTGCCGAGCCGCCCGAGGGAACGATGAACGGCACCAGACTGCCGCCAAAGCGCGGACTGACGAAGGCGCTGCTCCAGGGCGAATCGCGGTTGAAGGTGGGCGCCATCGGGATCAGCAGAATGCGCCGCGCCTGCGTGACCGCATAACCCGGCGAAATGGTACGCATCACGCGTGCCACGGCCTCCGGGCTGAATATGTACGTGACATCGGCGACATAGCGCGTCGTCGAACGCCGCTCATTCGCGACCGTGTAGCCGCGGGCCAGCCCGCGGAGCGCGATGGCGTCGAGCTTCGGTTCCTTGGTGAAATCGGTTTGCCGGGCGACGCGCTTGTACAAAATGTCCCAGGCCTTTGGCCGGCCCTGATCGATGGCAATCGCCTGGGCCGCCGCGGCCGAAGCGGCGGACGCGTCGACGTGAATGCCGCTCACCGTGAAGGTCGGATCGGCCGCCTGCGCCGGCAGCGACAACAGCGCGGCGAAGGCAAGCGCCAGAAAAGGAGCCGGCCGGGGCAAAATCTGTCGCATCAGGAACCCTGGTGATACGGGCGCAAGTATAAAGGGCGCAGCCTAGGCGCGAAAGCGGCAGAAATCAGGCCCGAATAGGTTCCTTCAGCCCGACGATGTTGTCGCTGGCGGGAAAATCCTTGTCTCGGGCGTGCTCGCTGGAACTTCTTGTATGTTCACACGGTGCATTTTAAACGAAGCGTGAAACCGCTTCCGTCGCGCCCACGCTCTCGAGATGACCGACAAAACCGGCCGCAACAACCTCACATACAAAGATGCAGGCGTCGACATCGATGCGGGCGAAGCGTTGGTGGCGCGGATCGCGCCCGCTGCCCGCGCGACGCGTCGCGCCGGCGCCGATGCCGACCTCGGCGGCTTCGGCGGCTTGTTCGATCTGAAAGCCGCGGGGTTCAAGGACCCGATCCTCGTCGCCTCGACCGACGGAGTCGGTACAAAACTCAAGATCGCCATCGAAACGCAAAAGCTCAGCGGCATCGGGCAGGACTTGGTCGCGATGTGCGTCAACGATCTCGTCGTTCAGGGTGCCGAGCCGCTCTTCTTCCTCGACTATTTCGCGACGGGAAAACTCAATGTCGACGAGGCGGCCACCGTGATCGAAGGCATTGCGCGGGCCTGTCGGGACTCCGGCTGCGCCTTGATCGGCGGCGAGACGGCGGAGATGCCCGGCCTCTACGCCAAAGGCGATTTCGATCTCGCAGGCTTCACCGTCGGCGCGGTGGAACGCGGTCACGTCTTGCCGCGGACGAGCACAATGAAGGAAGGCGACGTCGTGATCGGTGTCGCGTCCAGTGGCCTGCACTCCAACGGCTTCTCGCTCGTGCGCAGGGTGGTCGCCGACGCCGGCGGCGCCTACGACAAATCCGCGCCGTTCGACGCAGCGCACACGCTCGCGGACGCATTGCTCGCGCCGACCCGGCTCTATGTGAAGAGCAGTCTGGAAGCGATCCGGGCCGGCGGCGTGAAGGGACTGGCGCACATCACCGGCGGCGGCATCACGGAAAATCTGCCGCGCATCCTGCCCGCTGGTCTCAACGCCGAGATCGATCTCACACGCTGGACGCCGCCGTCCGTGTTCGGTTGGCTGGCGCGACAGGCGGGCATTCTCGAAAGCGAGATGCTTCGCACCTTCAATTGCGGACTGGGGTTGATCGCCGTGGTCGCGGCTGAAAGCGCAGGCCATGTGATCGATGCGTTCCAGGAATGCGGCGAAAAGGCGATGCGCGTCGGCACGCTCGTGGCGGCGCATGGCGAAGCGAAGGTCGCCTATAAGGGCGCGCTCAAGCTTTGACGAAGAAGGTTCGCACCGCCGTTCTGATTTCGGGTCGCGGCAGCAATCTGGCCGCGCTGATCGCAGCCTGCCGCGACAAGGACTTTCCCGCCGAGATCGTGCTGGTGATTTCCAATGTCGAAACTGCGGAAGGCCTGAGCGTCGCGGCAGCGGCGCACATTCCTGCCAGGACAATTTCCCACAAGGCCTACGCCACGCGGGAGGATTTCGACTCGGCGATCGATGCCGCCTTGAGCGAAGCGGACATCGCCTTGATCTGCGAAGCGGGCTTCATGCGCATCCACAGCGATGTCTTCGTGCGCAAATGGCAGGGACGGATGCTCAACATCCACCCTTCTCTGCTACCCGCTTTTAAAGGCATCCGCGTGCACCAGCAGGTCATCGACGCCGGCGTGCGAATCTCAGGCTGCACGGTCCATTTCGTGGTCCCCGAACTCGACAGCGGCCCGATCATCGCGCAGGCGGCAGTGCCGGTTTATCCGGAAGACACGCCCGCAACGTTGCAGGCGCGTGTTCTTGTGGAGGAGCACAAACTCTATCCCGCGGCGCTCAGGCTCGTGGCCGAAGGCAAAGTCGTCCTGCGGGACGGCAAAGCGGTACTTCTCTAGCCGAGACCCGCGATCTTTGCGGACACGTCCCACAGCCGTTTGGCATCGCCGTCGTCCTGCGCCGCGGCAGTCGGCTCGGCCACCTTGCATTTGTAGAAATATTCGCCGCTGATCGTGGCCACGTCGGGCGACGAGGCGAGATGAATGATGGTCTTCGCCCCTTCCTCCGGCGAAATGCCGAGCGACATGACCGCGTTGCGCAACAGCCTGGTGAAGACGTTGCTCGCATTGTTCTGGCCGAAGCGCGTACCGACAAAGCCGGGATGCAGGCAGTTGGCCGTGACGTCGGCGCCATCGAGGCGACGGGCCAGTTCGCGCGTGAAGAGGATGTTGCAGAGCTTCGAGGTGCCGTAGACACGGAACGAGCCGTAGCTCTTCTCGCTTTGCAGATCGTCGAAGTCGAGCTTGCCGGACTTGTGCGCATCGGACGCGGTTGACACGATCCGCGCGCCCGGCGTCGCCTTCAACCGGTCGAGCAGGATGTTCGTCACCACGAAATAGGCCATGTGGTTGGTCGCGAACGTCATCTCCAGACCGTCGAGGCTCGTCTGGCGCGACAGGAACACCGCGCCGGCATTGTTGACGAGCACATCGATGCGCGGCTCGGCGGCCGCCACTTCGCTCGCGACGCGTTTCATCTCGGCGAGCGCGGAGAGATCGCCATAGTGTGCTGCGTGCATAGCGGACGGATTGGCGTTCTTCAGCTTGGCGAGAGTTGCAGCGGTGCGCGCGGGATCGCGTGCGATCAGGACGATCCGCGCGCCCTTTTCGGCAAGCCTCAGGGCCGCCACTTCTCCGATGCCCGATGTCCCGCCCGTGACGACGACTGTCTTGCCTTGCATGTTCTCTCCCGACGCTTAAGGAACGATATCGAGATCGCTGAAGAAGAACTTGATCTCGTTCGCGGCGGTCTCCGCGGCGTCAGAGCCGTGAACGGAATTCGCCTCGATCGATTCGGCAAAGTCCTTGCGGATGGTGCCAGGTGCCGCCTTGGCCGGATCGGTCGCGCCCATCACTTCGCGGTTCCTGGCGATGGCGTTTTCGCCTTCCAGCACCTGCACGACCACCGGCCCCGACGTCATGAACTCGACCAGGCTGCGAAAGAACGGCCGCTCTTCGTGAACGGCGTAGAACGCTTCCGCCTGCGACCGCGACAGATGCATGCGGCGAGAGGCGATCACCCGCAGACCCGCCTTTTCGAAACGGTCGATGATCGCGCCCGTTTGGTTGCGGCGCGTCGCGTCCGGCTTGATGATCGAAAGGGTGCGCTCGACGGCCATCATCCACTCCAAATTGCGAAAGCGCGCGCCTTATGCCGTGGGAAATCCCGTGATACAAGCCCCGCCGCCATGCTGGTTTTGGACAACATCGTCGTCCGCTTCGGCGGCCGGGAGGTCTTGAAGGGCGCGAGCACAAGCTTGCCCGCGGGGCGGCGCATTGGCTTGGTCGGACGCAACGGCGCAGGCAAGTCGACACTGCTGAAGGTCATCCTTGGCGAACTTCATCCCGACGATGGCGACACATCATGGCCGAGCGCCTGGCGGATCGGCTCGGTCGCGCAGGAAGCGCCGGGCACGCAAGCGAGCCTGATCGACACGGTTCTCGCGGCCGATGCCGAGCGGACGAAACTGCTCGCGGACGCGGAGCACGAGACCGACGCGCACAAGCTCGGCGACATCTACCACCGGCTCGACGCGATCGATGCCTATACGGCACCGGCGCGTGCCGCCGAAATCCTCGCCGGCCTCGGCTTTCCGGCGCCGGACCAACTTCGTCCGTGCGCGGAGTTTTCCGGCGGCTGGCGCATGCGCGTCGCCCTCGCCGCCATTCTCTTCGCCGCGCCGGATCTTCTGCTGCTCGACGAGCCGACCAACTATCTCGATCTCGAAGGCGTGATGTGGCTGGAGAATTTCCTGCAGCGTTATCGCGGCACCGTGCTGATCGTCAGCCATGACCGCGACTTGCTCAACACCGCGGCGGAATTCATCCTTCATCTCGAGCATGGCAAGCTCACGCTCTACACCGGCAACTACGACACCTTTGCCGAAACGCGCGCCATGCGCCGCGCGCTCGACAGCGCGATGCAGAAGAAGCAGGAGGCGCAACGCAAGCATCTGCAATCCTTCGTCGACCGCTTCCGAGCCAAGGCGTCGAAGGCACGCCAGGCACAGAGCCGCATGAAGATGATCGCGCGGCTGGAGCGCATCGAGATTCCGCTCGACGAGCACATCGCGCCGATCCGCCTGCCCAAAGCGACGGACGCGAGCCCGCCCTTGGTGACGATGGAACGCGTCGCGGTCGGCTATGAGCCCGGCAAACCCGTGCTCTCGCATCTGGCGCTGCGCTTCGATCCGGATGATCGCATCGCGCTGCTCGGCCAGAACGGCAACGGCAAGTCAACGCTCGCCAAGCTTCTTGCCGGCAAGCTCGAGCCGATGCGCGGCGATTTGATCCGCGCCAAGAAGCTCGTCCCGGGTTATTTCGCGCAGCACCAGCTGGAAGAACTCAACGGCCTGATCACGCCGATCCAGACGCTGCAGCATTTGAGACCGAAGCTCAGCGAACGGGAAGTGCGTACGCAGCTCGGTGGTTTTGGTTTCTCCGCCGACAAGCAGTTGACGAAAGTTGGAAATCTTTCCGGCGGCGAGCGCGCGCGCCTGATGCTGGCGTTGGCCACGCTGGACAAGCCGAATCTGCTCATCCTGGACGAGCCCACCAATCACCTCGACATCGATGCGCGCGGCGAACTTCTGAGCGCGCTCAATGATTTCGACGGTGCCGTGGTGCTCGTCAGCCACGATCGCCGCCTGATCGAGGCGACGGCCGACCGCCTTCTGCTGGTCGCCAACGGCGAGGTCAGGCCGTTCGACGGCGATCTCGACGACTATCGCCGGTTTCTGCTCTCGGGCGACGTAGCGCCCGCCCGCGAACCCGAGGCGAAGACCGGCAAGGAAACGGCGCGCCGCGACGGCGCGGAAAAGAGACGCCAGCTCAAGCCGCTGAAGGACAAGCTCGAAGCCGCCGAACACCAGATCGCCGAGCTCAACATCGAGATCGCGAAGTGCGACAAGTCGCTCTCCGATCCGCTCCTCTTTGCGAAGGATCCGGCGCGCGGCAAAGCCGTTTCCAAGAAGCGCGCCGACGCGATCAAGAAGCTTGAATTGCTCGAGGCGCGCTGGGTCAAGATGCAGGAAGAGTACGAGCAAGCGATGGCGGAGGCATGACGGCTCCGCGCTAGCGCAGCGCGCGGCGCGCGATATCGCCCCACTCTCTCTGCGATTTCTGATAGCGCGACGGCGCGCCGTCGATCAGCCTGACGATTTCCTGGTAGAGCGCGCGCGCCTGGTCGCGGGCACCGGTCTTTTCCAGGAGCATGGCGTAGCGGGCGCGCGCCTCTTCGCCTGAGTAGTAGGGGACGAGCTTGCGATACTCGGCGAGCGCTTCCTCGTTCTTGCCCTGTCCTTCGAGCGCACGGGCATAGAGAAGATGCGCATCGCCGGAAACGAAACTCGGATCGGCCGCCTGCAAGGCGTCAAGGCTCGCCTGTGCGCCAGCCGGGTCGTTGTTGAGGAACTGTGCCCGTGCGAGGCCGAGCAGGAGCGCGGGATCGTCCTTGAACTGTCCTTGCGCGGTTTCGCGATAGAGCGCAACGGCGTCGGCATAGGCACCGCGCGCAACGTACTCTTCGGCCAGCGCGCGCTTGGCATCGACCGAGCCGACCAGAGACGCGGCGCGATGCGCTTCGCGGAAAGACTTGTTGGGATCGAGCACCGCCGCCGCACCCGATTTCACGCGCGCCGCGCCCCTGCCCCGCACCAGTTCGGGAATGATCTCGATCGCCAGATAGATCAGGCTGCCGATCCCCGGCAGGAACACGATGATGTAGATCCAGGGAAAAATGTTGCCGCGCCGGACCGCATGCACGACGCAGACCACGATCAGCGCCAACGGAATGAGCGTCAGCGGATTTTCCAGATAGACGAGCGGATTGAGCAAGCGAAACTCCGGGTGGCGCTGATCTACCAGATGGTCGCTTGCGGCGGCAATCTCAAGCCTGTTTCTCGAATTTGCCGGCCGCCGACTCTTTCCAATATGTCACGTCATGCCCGGCCGCCTTCGCGGCGCTCCAGGCCGTGCGAGCGCGTCCGACTTGCTCGCCGTCTCGCCCGTCGAACATCATGACGACACGGGTCAGGCTCTTTGTGGCCGGTTCGCTCCAAGCCGGAGGCGCGGCGCCGCCGACCAGGAAGAACACGTTGGCGCCGTTCAAGTTGTCGTCTTCGACCGTGATGAGGACCGGCTGGCGCTTCGGGTCGCACTCGCCCGCCTGGGCGTGGGGCAGAAAAGTCTGTTCGTTATAAGTCCAGAGCAGATTATCGATCGCATCCGCCCGGTCGGACGACTCGACACGGATCAGCGCGCGCCAGCCGCGCTCAAGCGTCTTTTCGATCATGCCGGGAAGCACGTCGTCCAGCGTGCGGCGCTCGAGGTGATAGAAGAGAACTTCGCTCAATCCTCGTAGTGCTCCGAGACGAGTTGATTGAGAATGCGCACGCCCCACCCGACGCCCCAGCTCGGCGCATGCGCCTTGCGCTCGCCGTCCTGCCAGGCGACACCGGCGATGTCGAGATGGGCCCAAGGCGTCTTGTTCTCGACAAAACGCTGCAGGAACTGTGCAGCCGTGATCGAGCCGGCATTCGGTCCGCCGATATTCTTCATGTCGGCGATCTTGGAGCGCAGCAGCTTGTCGTAGTTGGGGCCGAGCGGCATGCGCCAAACCGGTTCGCCGACTTCCTTGCCTGCATCGGTAATCCGACCGGCGAGCTTGTCATCATTCGAGAACAATCCGGCATGTTCGGGGCCGAGCGCCATGATGATCGCGCCGGTGAGTGTCGCAAGATCGATGACGAACTTCGGCTTGAACTTGCGCTGCGTATAGGTCAGCGCATCGGCGAGCACGAGACGGCCCTCGGCGTCGGTGTTCAGCACCTCGATCGTCTGGCCGGACATCGACTTGACCACGTCATCAGGGCGTTGCGCCTTGGAATCCGGCATGTTTTCGACGAGCCCGATGACGCCGACCGCGTTTACCCTGGCCTTGCGCGTTGCCAACGCCTGGAGCGTTCCGACGACGGCCGCGGCGCCGCCCATGTCGCCCTTCATGCCCATCATGCCGGGGCCGGTCTTGAGCGACAGGCCGCCGGAGTCGAAGCACACGCCCTTGCCGACGAACGCGACGGGCGCGTCGCTTTTCTTGCGCGCACCATTCCAGTGCATCACGACCAGCTGGCTCTCGCGTTCGCTGCCCTGGCCGACGCCGAGCAACGAGCCCATGCCGAGCTTCTTCATCTCGGCCTCGCCGAGAATGTCGACCTTGACGCCCAGCTTGGTCAGCAACGCGCGGACGCGACGGGCGAACTCTTCGGGATGCAAGACATTCGGCGGCTCGTTGATCAGGTCGCGCGCCGTGACGATCCCGCCGGCTACGCCCTCGAGTTTGGCCCAGCTTTTCTTTGCTTCCGAGAGCGCGCCTGTCGCGATCGTGACTTTCTTGAGTTTGAATTCGTATTCGTCGAGATTTTTGGTGCGATATTGGTTGAAGGCGTAACCGCGCAGCCGCGCGCCAAGCGCAAGGTGCGCCGCAAGTTCTCCCGGCTTCAGTTTGGCGCCCTTAGGGACGTCGATATCGAACGTGACTTCGGTCTCTCCCGAACCGCTCAACCGCCCGTTGATCGAGGCCGCGAGATTCTCGGCTTTCGTGCCGTCGAACTCCGACGCCTTACCCGTTCCAACGAGGAGAATGCGCGAAGCCTTCACTGACGCGGGTGCCAAGATTTCCAGAACCTGTCCGGACTTTCCGGTGAAGCTGCTGACTTTGAGTGCGCGGGTTAACGCGCCGCCCGCAGCTTTGTCGGCTTTCTGCGCAGTCGCACTGAGCGTGCCGCCATCCGACGCACCCACGATCCAGGCGCCCGAATCGATCGCGTGCGGCGCGGCGAAGGACAGTTGCATTGTATGTCTCCTGACGTGAACCGATGACGTGACTTGGGACCCGACTGACAGGTATTAAGAGGCGGGAGCGCGGCCGATCCATATTGCCGGATTACCACGCCGGAATGCTAGTTTAGGGCGAATCTGATAAGGGGCGAAAGGGCGCACACAAAAGTGTGCATTCCCGCGCCATGACGGCTGTAAGCGTGAAACTGCCGCGACTGTCGACCTACGTGCTCGGCCAGATGATCGGCCCGACGTTGCTCTTTGCCTTTCTGCTCACGGCCGTGATCTGGCTGACGCAATCGCTTCGCCTGCTCGATCTCGTCATCAATCGCGGCCAGTCCGCCCCGACCTTCGTCTATCTGACGATTCTCATCCTCCCGAGCCTGCTCGTCATCATCCTGCCGATCGCGTTTTTCGCGGGCACGCTGTTCGCTCTCAACAAGCTCAACTCCGACAGCGAGCTCGTGGTGATGTCCGCCGCCGGTTTCAGCCGCGCGCAGATCACGCTGCCTGTGTTGCTCGCGGCCGCGATCGTCATGGCCCTCACCTATCTCTGCGGTCTCTACCTGATGCCGGCAGGACAACGCGCGATGAAGGACAAGGTCGTCGACATACGCGCCGATATCGGAGCGGCCCTGCTCAACGAAGGCGAATTCAACACGCCTGCCAGCGGATTGACGGTGTTCATCCGCGAGCTGAACTCGGATGGCACGATCCGGGGCGTCATGGTCCACGACAATCGCAACAAGAAGAGCCCCGTCACCTATCTCGCCGTACGCGGTCAACTGGCGCAGACGCCCGCGGGCGCGCGCCTGATCATGTTCGACGGCACCGTCGAGCAAAGCAGTCACGCCGGAGGCCAGCTGACGGTGCTGAACTTCCAGCGCGACGTGTTCGACCTCGACCAGTTCGCAGGCCCGGCGCGCGCCACCGACCGCGCCACCAGCGAACGTTATCTGTCCGAATTGTTCTCGCCGGATCCGAAGCTCATGCCGAAGCTGCGCAACGCCTACATCGCCGAAGGCCACAACCGTTTGTCGCAGCCGCTCTATTGCATCGCCTTCGCGCTGATCGCCCTTGCGGCCGTGTTGCGCGGGCGCCGGGCGCGCGGTGCCAATGCGCTGAGGCTGGCGCTGGCGGCCCTTGGTGCCGCGGTCGTGCGCATCGCCGGCTACGGCGTGCAGGGTCTCGCAGTCGGCTCGCCGTCGCTCGTTTTTCTCTTTTATCTGATCCCGCTTTTGGGCGCGGCGGTCGCCTTGGCCGTGCTCGCGGGCGTCAATCCCGCCCCGTGGTTCAAGCGCAGCGAACCGGTCGAGGCCCTCTCATGAGTTGGTCCTGGACGCTCTACCGCTACCTGGCTGAGCAGTTCCTCATCGGCGTCGTCATCGTCTATTCGGTGTTTCTGCTTCTGGCGTTCTCGATCGATGTCGTCGACCTGACGAACCGGACCGCGGGGCACGGCGTGGCGACGATCGTCGTGATCGCGATGGCGATCCTTCAGCTGCCCGACCTCGGACAGAAGTTGCTGCCCTTCGCCGTGCTTCTGGGCGGGGTGTTCGCCTTTGCGAGGTTGGCGCGCAGCCAGGAACTGGTTGCGATACGCGCGGCCGGCATGTCGGCGTGGGACTTCCTGGCCCCGCCGCTCGCAGTCGCCGCCGCGTTGGGCGTCTTTCTCGTCTTGATCGTCACGCCGATCTCGTCGCGCATGCTGGCGCAGTTCACCGCGCTCGAAGCCAAGTACATCAAGGGTGAAGCCTCGCAGCTTGCCGTGTCGCGCAACGGACTATGGCTGAGACAGGGCGATGCGACGCAACAGTCCGTGATTCATGCACTGCGCGTCACCGACCAGGGCGTACATCTGGAAGATGTCATCGTGTTTCTCTATGGCGCCGACGATCGCTTTCTCGGGCGCGTCGATGCCAAATCGGCGCAGCTTCAGGCCGGGACCTGGATGCTCATGGACGCCTGGGTGAGCGGTACCGAGGGGCGGCCCGTCCATCACGACAAATACAAGCTCGAAACCACGCTGACGCCGGCGCAGATCCAGGAGAGCTTCGCGTCGCCCGATACACTGTCATTCTGGCAATTGCCGGGATTCATCCGGACCGCACAAAGCGCCGGCTTCTCTGCGATCCGCTATGAGCTTTATCTCTATACCCTGCTCGCGACCCCGGCCTTGTTCGCGGCCATGGTGTTCATGGCGGCGAGCTTTTCGGTGCGATTGGCGCGCAGAGGCGGACTGCCGCGGGTCGTTCTCGTCAGTGCGTTGGCCGGCTTCGGCGTCTATTTCTTCAGCGAGTTCGCGCGCGCGCTCGGTCAAAGCGGCATCCTGCCCGTTGCGCTCGCAGCCACCGCGCCGGCAATCGCTTCGATCCTCATCGGCATGACACTCGTCTTCAATCAGGAGGATGGATGACGCGCGCCGGTCTCATCCTGGCGGGGTTGATGGCGCTTGCGCCGAACGTGTCGCAGGCGGCACCGGCAGTGCCCATCAAAGGGCAGTTCCTGCTCCAGGCTGAGGCACTCGACTACGACGTCGACAAGCACATCGTCACTGCGCAAGGCCATGTCGAGATCGACAGCGACAACCGGATCCTGCTCGCCGACCAGGTGTCGTATGACCAGGATAGCGACACCGTGACCGCCAGCGGCCATGTCAGCATCACCGATGAAAAGGGCAATGTCGCGTTCGCCGATCATGTGACGCTCCACGACAAGATGCGCGAAGGCGCCCTCAGGAGTTTCGCGGCCCTGATCGGCAAGAACGGCCGCCTCGTCGCCGCAAGCGCATCACGGAGCCAAGGCCGCTTCACCGAGGCGTTCGACGCCGCCTACACGCCCTGCAAAATCTGCAACCAGCCCGGTCAGCGCACGCCCGTGTGGCGCGTGCAGGCCGACCATGTGATCTACGATCAGGTCAAGCATCGCATCGTGTTCAAGGGCGCAACGCTGGAATTCTTCGACGTCCCGGTCTTCTACACGCCTTACCTCTCGCAGCCGGATCCGTCGGTTCGCTACGCATCTGGAATCCTGACGCCCGACTTCGGATCGTCGACTTCCATCGGCTATTTTCTGCGCCTCCCGATTTATGTCGCGCTGTCGCCGACAAACGATGCCACGATCACGCCCATCGCCTCGACGCGCGGCGGCGGTGTTCTTGCGGGCGAGTATCGCGAACGCTGGGAACATGGCGGCATGTGGCTGCAGGGAAGCGTCGCCTACAATCCCTATGGCGGGATCACGCAAACCCAGCATCAGTGGTATGCCAGCCTTTTCGGTGCCGGCCGGATACCTGTCTCCGACAATTGGACGGCCGGATACGACGCGCAACTGACGTCGAACGACACTTATCTCAAACGCTACGATTTCTCACAGGCCGACCGGCTGGTGAACGATGTGTATATCGAAGGAGCGGGAGCGCGAACGCGTTTCGCGGTGACCGGCTATTTCTTCCAGGGCCTGCGCGCCACCGACAACAGCCGCGTCATTCCGCTGGCTCTGCCCTTGGTTGAGTTCAGCTTCAGCCCGTTGCAGCATTGGCTGGGCGGCCAGTTCCGCTTCGACTTCAACTCCGTGACACTCACGCGCGACATCGGCGTCGACAGCCAGCGCGCCACGGCGGAAGCACGCATGCGCTGGCCCATGATTCTTCCGGGCGGACAGATGCTGTCGCTGCAACTCGATGCGCGCGGAGACGTGTACCACATCAGCAACCCGCCGCCGCTCGTATCCCACGACACGTTCATCTCGCGCGGCATCCCCTACGCGGCGCTCGACTGGCGTTGGCCCTTCATTTCAAGCTCGCGCGACGGTCGCGCCTTCATCGTCGAACCGATCGCGCAAATGATCGTCCAGCCTTATGGCGGCAATCCGACCGGCATCCCGATCGAGGACAGCACCGACTTCGAATTGGATGAAAACAACATCCTCTCCTTCGATCAGACGCCGGGTTACGACCTTGTGGAAAGCGGACCGCGCGCGAATGTCGGGTTGCATGCGCGCGCTCAGTTCCCCTCCGGCTCCATCGACGCCATCCTCGGCCAGACCTATCGCTGGAAGCCCGATCCGATCTTCGGCGAGGACTCGGGCCAGCATGGCACGACGTCGGACATCGTCGGACGCGTCAGCGTCAAATTTCTGCCCTACGTCGACCTCACCGACCGCATCGATATCGACCGCACGAATGGAACGGTCAGGCGCCACGAAGTCTACCTGACGGGCATCTACAATCGCTCCACGATTCAGATCAGCTATGTCCAGTTGCCGGCCGAAGAGGAAACGCTGGGACTTGGCGCCCGCGAGGAAATCAACGCGCAGGCCGACATCAACTTCTATCGCAATTGGCAAGCCTTCGGCGCCATCCGCCGCGATCTCCTCGCTGGTCAAATGTTGGATACCGAACTCGGGCTAGGCTATGAGGACGAGTGTCTTGGCGTTTCGGTTGCCTATCGCCGGAAGTTCACCACCGACCGCGACTTGCCGCCTTCCACCTCGATCATTCTGCGGTTCAGCCTGAAAACGGGAGACCAGCCCATCATGCCGTTCAGCCTGTTCCCGCAGGATGTCTTTTCTCATCCTTGAACCGTCTGCGATTTTGCTTATTCTCGCGGCCGGTTCGGGGGCGAGCGCGTAAACCATTGAGATTGCTGCCGAAGGGCCGAGCCTTGATTCAGATGCGTCGAATTCACGCCGTTATTGCGCTCGCCACATTGCTGAGCGCGGTGCCCGCGCTCGGCAAGGCCGTCGCGCCTGCAGCCGCACCACCCCCGGTAGCCGCCGCCAGAACCGGCACCGGCGCAACCGCGGCGCTGCCGCCCATTCCGCCTGCCGGCGCCGTTCTCCAGACCGATACCGGCCCCAGCGACGGCGTCGCCGCCATCGTGAACGACGCCGTCGTTACCGAGTACGATTTGCGTCAGCGCGTCCTTCTCTTCGTCGCGACCTCCGGTTTGCAGGCGACGCCGGAGATTCTCGCAAAACTTCGCGGCCAGGTGCTCTCCCAGCTCGAGACCGAACAGCTGCAGATCCAGGAAGCGCGTCACAAGGGCATCACCGTTTCACCGGCCGACGTCGACAAGGCAATCGAGCGCATCACCTCAGACAACCACCTGACCAAGGACCAGCTTGCCGACCTTCTGAAGAAAGGCGGCGTCGAGATGTCGACCTTGCGCGGCCAGATTGCCGTGCAGATCGCCTGGCAAAAGGCGGTCGAGGACGAATTCCAGGATCGGGTGAACGTCACGCCGGCCGACGTCGACGCGGAACTCGCCAAGCTGCAGGAGGGTGCGAACAAGACCCACTTTCTCGTTTCGCAAATCTTCCTCACGGTCGACAATCCCGACGTCGACGCGAAGGTCATGAAGGACGCGCAGGATATCGAAACGCAACTTCATTCCGGAGCCAATTTCGGAACCGTGGCGCGCCAGTTCAGCCAGAGCCCGACGGCTGCGGCAGGAGGCGATCTCGGCTGGGTGCATGCGGGACAATTACCGACCGAACTCGACGACGCCTTGCAGCATCTCGAGGTCGGCGCTGTCTCACCGCCCATCCGTTCGACGGGCGGCTACTACATCCTCGGTTTGCGCGACCGTCAGGAGGGATTGGGGACCAAGATTCCCGATCCGGCGACGGTAAAACCGGTGGGCCCGCTCACAGTCGATCGCGTGTTGTTGCCGCTCGGCGCCAATCCGTCAAAGCAACTGAAGGACAATGCGCTGAAGGTTGCGGTTCAGATTCACGACCATGTCAATGGCTGCGAGACGTTGCCCAAAATTGAGCAACAGATCCATGGTCTGGTGGTTCAGGACCTCGCCAAACTCGGCATTAAAATCACCGATCTCAGCCCGGAGATTCAGGAAGCCATCAACAAGGCCGGGCCCGGCGAGGCGACGCCGCCCTTCTTCTCGCCGGCCGGCATCGAGATGATGGTACGCTGCGACAAGCGCGCGCCGATCATCACCGCCTACACGATACCGTCGCGCCAGCAAGTCGAAGAGCAGCTTTTCGACGCGCAGATCACGAATCTCTCGCGGCGCTATCTTCGCGATCTTCGCCGCAACGCCAATGTCGAAACCCGCTGAGAGACCTGGCGCGGACCGACCGATCCTCGTAACGATGGGCGAGCCCGCCGGCATTGGACCGGAGATCGCGGTCGCCGCGTTCCGCGCTTTGGGCGGACGGATCGCTGGTCATCCGTTGAAGCTCGTCGGCGATGGTTCCGTCTTCCGCAGTTGCGGCCTCGAAGACGAAGCCGCCATCGTGCCGACGCGCGCCAAGGCGTCGCGTTCGCCGGGCAAGCCGGCCGCGAGCAACGCCAAGGCCGTCATCGAAGCCATCGAGACGTCCGTGACGATGGCGCGCGACGGAGATGCTGCCGCCATCGTCACCGCGCCGATCAACAAGGCCGTTCTGGTGCATGCAGGCTTCGCCTATCCCGGTCACACCGAATTCCTCGAAGCGCTGACGCGCGCGCCACGTGCGGTCATGATGCTTGCGAGCGATCTGTTGCGTGTCGCGCCCCTGACGATTCACAAGCCGCTTGCGGCGGTGCCGGGAGCAATCTCAACGGCTGCGATCGTGGAGACAGGCGAGATCATCTTGTCCTCGCTCAAGCGCTTCTTCGCGATCTCCGCGCCCAGGCTGGCGGTGGCAGGTCTGAACCCGCACGCGGGAGAAGACGGCGTGCTCGGCAACGAGGAGAAAACCATCATCGCCCCCGCCGTCGCCGAACTGAGAACGCGCGGGCACGATGTGCTGGGACCCTTGCCGGCCGATACCATGTTCCATGCCGAAGGCCGCGCGCGCTACGACGCCGCGCTGTGCCTGTATCACGATCAGGCCCTGATCCCGATCAAGACGCTGTCCTTCTGGGACGGCGTGAACGTCACGCTCGGACTCCCCATCATTCGCACCTCGCCCGATCACGGCACGGCACTCGACATCGCCGGCACCGGCAAGGCGGATGCGCGCAGCATGATCGCCGCCATCCGCATGGCGGCTAAGATGGCCGATGCCGAGCGCTGACGGATTGCCCGCACTTCGCGAAGTCATCGCGACCTATGACTTGCGGGCGAAGAAAACGCTCGGGCAGAATTTTCTCTTCGACCTCAATCTCACGCGGCGTATCGCGCGCGCCGCCGGACCGCTCGAAGGCGCAACGATCTATGAAGTCGGTCCAGGTCCTGGCGGCCTGACGCGCGCCTTGTTGTCCGAGGGCGCCGCTCGCGTGGTGGCCGTGGAACGAGACGAGCGTTGTCTCCCTGCTCTCGCCGAGATCGCGACTGCCCATCCGGGCAAACTCAAGATCGTCTCGGCCGACGCGTTGAAGCTTGACGAGCACGCGCTGTTCGGAACGTCGCGTGTGCGCATTGCCGCCAACCTGCCCTACAACATCGGCACCGCGCTTTTGGTCAAGTGGCTGACGCTCGAGCCCTGGCCGCCCTTCTGGCAAAGCCTGACGCTGATGTTCCAGCGCGAGGTCGCCGAACGCATCGTCGCCAAAACGGAAACCGCGGCCTTTGGGCGCTTGTCCGTGCTCGCACAATGGCGCAGTTCGGCGAAGATTCTCTTCGACGTGTCGCGTAGCGCCTTTGTGCCGCCGCCCAAGATCACCTCCACCGTCGTGAGGCTGGAACCGCTCGCATCACCCGTTGCACCCGCACGTCTCGCCGATCTCGAAAGGGTGACCGCGGCCGCGTTTGGCCAACGGCGCAAAATGCTGCGCCAAAGCCTGAAGGGCCTCGCCGCCAATGCGGAAGAACGCATCCGTGCCGCAGGCATCGCGCCGACGGCGCGACCTGAACAACTTTCCGTAGCGGAGTTCGCCGCTTTGGCGCGACAGTTCGGCGTCTGAAGGCCGCGATGGCAGGCATGACAAGCCGGGTTTGAACATGCCAGACTGACGCCAAGCAAAAAAATCAAGGGAGACGCGCATGCAGAGCCAGGCGATCACGGAATTCGGCAAGCCGCTGCAACTGGTGGAGACGCCGACGCCCACTCCCACAGGCACCGAAGTCCTGCTGAAGGTGCATAATGCGGGCGTTTGCCACTCTGACGTTCACATTCATGACGGCTATTTCGATCTTGGCGGCGGCAACAAGTTGCCGATGGCCAGCATGAAGTTGCCGCATACCCTCGGACACGAGATTGAAGGCGAAGTCGTCGCGGTCGGTCCTGACGTCAAAGACGTGAAGGTCGGGCAGCGCTTTGCGGCATTTCCCTGGATCGGCTGCGGCAAGTGTCCGGCTTGCGAACGCGGCGAAGAGAATATCTGTGTCGGCGGCCCGCGCCAGCTCGGCTGCTCGTCCGGAGTGGCGGGCGGTTATGCGACGCATGTGATGGTGCCGCATCCGAAATATCTGCTGGATTACGGCAAGACCGATCCCGCGCTCGGCGCGGCCTATATGTGTTCGGGCCTCACCGCCTTTTCGGCCATGAAGAAGATCGGAAAGCTCGGCCGCAACGATCAGGTTCTTGTCCTGGGCGTCGGCGGCGTCGGCATGATGGGCGTTCAGTTCGCGAAAGCTTTGTTCGGCAAGGGTCCGCTCGCCGCCGACATCGACGACGAGAAGCTGGCGGCCGCGAAGAAGGCGGGAGCGTCTGCAACCTACAACACCAAGGATCCGGACAGCGCCAAGAAACTGATGACCGATACGGGTGGCGGCGCCTATGCCGTCGTCGACTTCGTCGGTTCGGAGAAGAGTTTCGCCTTCGCCAGCCAGGCGGTCAGGCGTGGCGGCAAAGTCATCATTGTCGGGCTGTTCGGCGGCGCGATGTCGATGCCGCTGCCGATGTTCCCGGTCCGCGCGAGTTCGATCAACGGCTCGATGGTCGGCTCGCTCGACGAAACGCGCGAGATGATGGAACTGGTGAAGGCCGGCAAGGTCGATCCGATTCCGTTCACCACCCGCCCGCTCAGCGCCGCGAGCCAGACGCTCGATGATCTGCGTGCCGGCAAGATCACCGGAAGGGTCGTCCTGACGCCGTGAATGCGCTGTATGATGCTATTGGGAAGGGTTATGCGGACTTTCGCAAACCCGACCCGCGCATCGCAGCCGCAATCAACCTGGCACTGGGTGATGCGCGCCGCATCGTCAATATCGGCGCGGGT
>DATLOU010000026.1:0-18722 GCA_035536115.1 Rhizomicrobium sp. | reverse complement strand
TCCGACGAGACCGGCGACGTTGATGCCCGGTTCGAGCTTGTCGAGCGCGTTGAGATAGTCGCCGTAATCTTCCCACGTCCAGGGCAGGCCGGTCAGGATCGCCTGGCGCGGAATGTCTTCCACCGATTCCATCATGCCGGCCAGGAATTCGCGATCGCTCGGTTTGCACGGCGCGAACGTCACGCCGCAATTGCCCATCAGCGCGGTGGTGACGCCGTGCCAACTGATCGGCGTGAGATCGGGATCCCAGCCGATCTGCGCATCGAGGTGCGTGTGCAGATCGATGAAGCCGGGCGAGACGACATGCCCTTCGGCGTCGATCTCGCGCTTGCCCTTGGCCGCGATCTTGCCGATGTCGGCGATCCTGCCATCGGCGATTCCGACGTCGCCATGGAACGGCTCTGCGCCGGTTCCGTCGACAATGGTTCCACCACGGATCACGATTTCATGGGGCATGGCGAGCGTCCTTCTAATGGCTGATATGCTGTCTAGTTTAGGATGTTCAGGCCGCGGCGCAATGACGGAGCATTAGAATCGTTGTTGAAACAGCGCCTGCTGTCTTGCGAAGGTGCAGCATGCCGCAAGGTAACCCCGTATTCGCCGGTCAGGGCACGACCATCTTCACGGTCATGTCGGCGCTGGCCGTCGAGCATGGTGCGATCAATCTCGGCCAAGGGTTCCCGGATGAAGACGGACCGATGGCGCTCCGAGAAGCCGCCTCGCGTGCGCTGATCGAAGGACCGAACCAATATCCGCCGATGAAAGGGCGCGTCGAACTGCGCCGCGCCATCGCGCGTCACGCCAAGCGCTTCTACGATCTCGACTTCGATTCCGAGCACGAAGTTCTGGTGACGTCTGGCGCCACCGAAGCGCTCACCGCGTCGATCATGGGCCTTGTCGGTCCTGGCGAGGAGGCCGTGCTCATTGAGCCATCGTACGACAGCTATCGCCCGATCTGCGAAGCGGTGGGTGCGGTCGTGCGCAGCGTCAAACTGGCCGAGCCCGACTTTCGCTTGCGCGAAGATGCCCTGCGCGCGGTGATCGGCGAAAAGACGCGTGCGATCATGATCAACACACCGCTCAATCCGATCGGCCGCGTCTTCGACCGAGACGAAATAGAAACGCTGGCGCGTGTGGTGAAGGAAACGTCGGCGGTCGTCATCTGCGACGAGGTCTATGAGCATCTGGTGTTCGACGGCAAGGCGACGCCGCCCCTGATCAGTCTTCCCGGCATGCGCGAGCGCTGCGTACGCGTCGGCTCGGCCGGAAAGATATTCTCGCTGACAGGGTGGAAGGTCGGTTGGGTGACGGGTCCCAAAGCGCTCGTCGAGACGGTCGGCAAGGCGCACCAGTTCATCACCTTCACGACGTCGCCGGCGTTGCAGCTCGGCGTTGCCTATGGGCTCGAGCACGAGATGGATTTCACGCTCGAGCTGACGCACGAACTGCAAGCCAAGCGCGACCTTCTGCGACAGGGCATTGAACGGCTCGGCTTCAAGCCGCTGGCCTGCGAAGGCACGTTTTTCCTCACCGCCGACATCAGCGGTTTGACGAACGAACCCGATCGCGTGTTCTGCGAGCGGCTGGTGCGCGAGGCCGGCGTGGCGCTCATTCCGCTCAGCGTCTTCTACAAGGATGGTCAGCCGCAAAATCTGGTGCGCTTCGCCTTCTGCAAGAAGCGCGAGGTGATCCAAGAAGCGATCGCGCGCCTGGAAAAACATTTCGGAACCAAGAAGGCATCGTCATGACGGACATCGATCCTCGCACGCCCATCCTCGTCGGCGCGGCGCAGTTCACGCAACGAACCGCGCGCGAAGGACGGCTCAAGGAGAGCCTCGATCCGATCACGATGCTGCAGGAAATCTCGCGCCGCGCCATCGCCGATACCGGCGCTCGGAACCTCGCGGCCGCGATCGATACGATTTCCGTGGTGCGCTTCACCGCGGATTCGCCGGGCGATCAGGGCAGGTTGCCGAAGCGCATGTTCCGCAATCCGCCGCACAGCCTGGCAAACCGGCTGGGTGCCAAGCCGCGCCGCTCTTTCTACACCGCGACCGGCGGCAACACGCCGCAATGGCTGGTCAATCGCACGGCGGCTGAAATCGCGAGCGGCGAGTGCGAGGTCGCGCTGCTTGCGGGCGCCGAATATATCGCCTCCCTGCTCGGCTCGATGAAACAAGGCGTCGATCTCGGCTGGGGCAAGGGCGCGGACGCCGATCCGGGCGATGATCCGATCGAGATCGGCGACATGCGTCCGGGCACGAGCGAGCATGAGCGCCGTCATGGCTTCGCGTTTCCGGTGAACGTCTATCCTCTGTTCGAAAACAGTCTGCGCGGCGAAACGCATCGCACGCCGTCTGAGCAACTGAAGTGGCTGGGTGAGTTCTTCTCGCCGTTCACAAAAGTGGCATCCGAGAATCCCAACGCCTGGTTTCCGACCTACCGGCCGCCAAGTGAAATCTCCACGCCGTCGGAGAAGAACCGCTTCGTCGGCTTTCCCTACACGAAGTATTTGAACGCCGTGATCGAAGTCGACATGGCGGCCGCCGTCGTGATGACAAGCGTGGCGAAGGCGCGCGCACTCGACATCCCGCAGTCGAAATGGGTGTTCCTGCATGGCTGCGGCGATGCCAACGACATCTGGAACGTCAGCGAGCGCGTGAACTATCACTCCTCGCCCGCGATCCGCACGATGGGCAAGAAGGCGTTCGCGATGGCCGGCATCGGCGTGGGCGATCTCTCCTTCATCGATCTCTATTCCTGTTTTCCTTCGGCCGTGCAGATCGGTTGCCGGGAGCTTGGCCTTGCGACGGACGATCCGCGCGGGCTTACGATCACTGGCGGGCTTCCATATTTCGGCGGGCCGGGAAACAATTACGTCATGCATTCCATCGTGACGATGATGGAGAAGCTGCGTCGCGCACCCGGCAAGTTTGGTCTTTGCACCGCCAACGGCTGGTACGTGACCAAGCACTCGGCCGGCGTTTATTCGACCAAGCCGACAAATGGCGCGTGGCAGCGCGAGGACCCGAGGAGCTGCCAGAAGGAGCTCGACGCCATCGCGCATCCCGTAGTTGTCGAGAAGCCGGAAGGCGCCGGTACCGTTGAAACCTACACCGTCGTCGTCGACCGGCGCGGCAAGCGCTTCGGCATCGTCATCGGGCGGCTGAACGACGGCAAGCGCTTCATCGCCCACACGCCGGACGACGATGCGACGTTGAACTGGATGACAAGTGCCGAAATTCTCGGGCAACATGGTACGGTCACGGCAGGCGAGCAGACCAACCTGTTCCGCTTCGTTTGAAACTGGGGAAACGGCATGAGTGCAGATTTGGTCACAGATACCGTCCAAGGCTTTACCTACGACGGCTTTGAAGAAGTCCGCAAAGTCTTCGCGGGCCATCTCGAGTCCGGCCAGGATGTCGGCGCATCCTTCTGCGCCACGAAGAACGGCGAGACCATCATCGATCTCTGGGGCGGCTATGCCGATCCGGCGCGTACGCGTCCCTGGGTAAAAGACACCATCGTCAACGTCTATTCCACAACCAAGACGATGACGGCGCTGACAGCGCTCCTCCTCGCCGATCGCGGCAAGCTCGATTTCGACGCGCCGGTCGCGCGCTACTGGCCCGAATTCGCCGCCAACGGCAAGGAGCGCATCAAGGTCAGTCATCTGATGAGCCATTCCGCCGGTCTCTCCGGCTGGAAGGAAAAGATCACCAAGGACGATCTTTACGATTGGGAAAAAGCGACGTCGCTGCTCGCGGCGCAGGCGCCGTTCTGGGAGCCGGGCACAGCGCCCGGCTATCACGCCATGACGCAAGGCTATCTCGTCGGCGAAGTCATCCGCCGCATCGACGGCCGCACGGTCGGCACCGTCTTCCGCGAGGAAATCGCCGAGCCGCTCGGTGCCGATTTCCATATCGGCTTGCCGGCGTCGGAAGATTCACGCGTGGCCGAACTCATCCCCCCGGTTGCGGGCGATGCGGTCGGCGATCAGCCCAACATGAGCGAGCTCGTCCGGAACCTGTCGATGAATCCCGGCATCGATGTTGCGGAGACGAAGACGCGCGCCTGGCGCGGTGCCGAGATTCCTGCCGCCGGTGGCACTGGCAACGCGCGTTCGATCGCCGAAATCCACGCCATCCTCGCCAATGGCGGCGTCGCCAAAGGCAAGCGCTTCATGTCGGAAGCCGGATGCCGCAAGGCGCTCGAACTTCAGATCGAAGGCACGGACAA
Organism: Rhizomicrobium sp.; assembly: GCA_035536115.1. GTDB lineage: Bacteria > Pseudomonadota > Alphaproteobacteria > Micropepsales > Micropepsaceae > Rhizomicrobium. The sequence continues at coordinate 14,483 of DATLOU010000026.1, read as the reverse complement.
GGTCATGAACGTGCCGGCGCGTTTCGGCATGGGCTTCGGTCTGTCGGGCGGGCTCCTTCCGCTGCCCAACGCCAATTCGATGTTCTGGGGCGGTTATGGCGGCTCGCTCGCGATCATCGACATGGATGCCAAGACGACCTTCGGCTACGCGATGAACCGCATGGTCGGTACGACCACGGGCGACCTCAGAGCCTTCGGCCTCGCCATGGCGATGTGGGACGCGCTCTCGAAATGACGGCTTGACATTCCGGATAATATTCCTATCTAGACATAGCGAAGAAGCATTGTTGGGTCGTCGCTCCCAGGGGGAGGGGTACTCCCATCTGTGCAATTTGGAAGGTTCGAATGTACGCCGATTGTGGAATATCAAAGAGTTAGGCTGAAGCCATGGCACGCATTTATATGGTTCGGCACGGCAAGGCAGAAGCAGGGTTCGGGGAGGGGATGGACCCCGGCTTGGATGCCCTTGGCCGCTCCCAGGCGGACGCGGTGGCCCAAAAGCTAAAGGCGAAAGGACCGCTGCCGATCCTCTCCAGTCCCTTGCGCCGCACGCAGGAAACCGCGGTTCCGCTCGCCACCCTCTGGCAGCGGCGGCCGGTCATCGAAGCTGCGGTCGCGGAGATTCCATCGCCCAAGGGCATGACGTTGGAAGAACGCTCGCAATGGCTGCGCAAACTGATGGTCGGAAGCTGGCGCGCCGTACCGCCGGATTTGGCCGAGTGGCGTGAGGCCTGCATCGCGACTGTCGCCGGCATCGCCGCAGATAGCGTCATCTTCTCGCATTATGTCGCGATCAACGTCATCGCAGGAGCCGCGAGCGGCGACGACCGCGTCGTGAATTTCTCGCCGGGCAACTGCTCGATCACGATATTCGAGACGAACGGCGCTAAGCTAAGCTTGCTCGAGAAGGGCAGCGAAGCGCCGCTCACCAAGGTCAACTGACGCGATGGCGAACGAACCGCACGAGATGACAGCGTCGGAATTGTCGGCGCTGTTTCAAACACGCGATCTGTCTCCCGTCGACGTCACCGAGGGCTGCCTCACCCGCATCGAAGCGCTGGACGCCGAGATCAATTCCTTCTGTCTCGTCGATGGCGATGCATCGCGTGCGATGGCCGAAGCGTCCGAAGCACGCTGGTTGGCGGGCGAGCCGTTGTCGCCGCTGGACGGCGTGCCGGTCGCCGTCAAGGACCTGCTGCTCACGAAAGGCTGGGCGACGCTGCGCGGTTCGCGCACCGTCGATCCCAACCAGAGCTGGGACACGGACGCACCGACCGTTGCCCGGCTGCGCGAGGCGGGCGCCGTTCTGATCGGCAAGACCACGACTCCCGAATTCGGCTGGAAGGGTTCGACTGACAGTCCGCTCGCCGGCGTCACGCGCAATCCGTGGAACACCTCGAAGACGCCGGGCGGCTCGTCGGGCGGAACCGCGGCCGCGATCGCGGCGCGTTTTTGTCCGCTCGGACTCGGCACCGACGGCGGCGGTTCGATCCGCATTCCCTCGGGGTTCTGCGGCCTCTTCGGTTTGAAACCGAGCTTCGGTCGCGTCCCTGCCTATCCATTGTCGCCGTTCGGAACGCTCGCGCATGTCGGACCGATGAGCCGCAGCGTGCTCGACAGTGCGATGCTGATGAATGTCATCGCGCGGCCCGACGCGCGCGATTGGCATTCGCTTCCTTTCAACGAAACCGACTATGCGGCCGAGATCGAGTCGCCTCTCGCCGGCAAACGCATCGCGTTCAGTCCGCGCATGGGCTTTGCGACGCGCGTTCTTCCCGAAGTCGAGACGCTGGTCGCGGCAGCTGCAAAGCGCTTCGAGCAACTTGGCGCCCATGTCGAACGCGTCGATCCGCCCGGCGGCGATCCCGGCGCGATCTTTCGCACGCTCTGGTGGTCGGGCGCGGCTGCGTTGCTCGGCGACTACCCGGAAGAGAAAAAGGCGCTGCTCGATCCCGGTCTTCGCCGCATGGCCGAGGAGGGCGTTCAAATCAGCAAAAAGGACTATCTCGCCGCGATGCTGGCGCGCGGCGCCTATGGCAGCGCGATGCGCGTCTTCATGGAGAAATACGACTTCGTCTTGACGCCGGCACTGGCCACGACCGCGTTCGATGTCGGCCTGCTCTCGCCGCTGGACGACGACGGCAATGCCTGGATGTCGTGGACGCCCTTCACCGTTCCCTTCAACCTGACGCAGCAGCCTGCGGCCAGCGTACCGTGCGGCTTTGCGAGCGATGGTCTTCCGGTCGGACTGCAGATCGTCGGCCGCATGTATGACGACGCCGGCGTGCTCTCCGCCGCGTTCGCCTACGAGATGGCCGATCCACACTTCGACAAAGTGCCGCGGGGCTTCTGACGATGGCGACACGCGGCCTCGCCGGACACATCCTGCCGAACTCCACGGCGATGGTCGGCGTGTGCGTGACTGCGATCGGCCTGGTGAAGATTCTCGAAGGCCGGATCGGTCCAAGCCGCGTCGACGAATATTGTGCCGTGACCGCAGTCATCTTCGCGGCAAGCGCCATTCTCTCCTACGTCTCGATCCGGTTCGAGACGCTGGCGAATTCCGGCGTGATCGAACGCCTCGCCGATTTCTTCTTCATGGTCGGCTTGGCCGCGCTCACCGGCATCGCGCTGCTCTTCGCCTACGAAGTGATCTGAAAGCTCTTGCAGGCGGGAGCGGTTTCAGTATTGTGCGCGCCATGATTTTCACGCCTGCCGCTTCGCGACGCCGTACCACCTTCCGATGGGGTGGTTGAGCGCGCGCATAGCAGCGACGAATTTCACCAAGCCCCGCCGGAAACGCGCGGGGCTTTTTCGTTTGAAGAGCCTCGCCCTCCGGTCCCTGCCGAGTTGGAGACCGACATGGACATACCGAGATTGCATGCGCAGGTCGAAGAGACCTGCATGAACGCCTGGCCCGCACGCAAGGAAATCTTCTATGACGGCTGGCTCATCCGGCTCGCCAACGGCCAGACGCGGCGCACGAATTCCGTCAACGTGATCGGCCGAAGCGCTCGCGCGCTCGGCGAGAAGATCGCCTATTGCGAAGAGATCTATCGCGCCCACGGCCAGCCGTCCTTCTTTCGCGTACTTTCGACGGGACCGAAAGACCTCGATCACGCTCTCGCGGAACGCGGCTATGCCAAGGAGGACGAGACCTGCACGCTTTATATGAACTTCCGAAGACATCGTGCGCCCGGATTGGAGCGTCACATCGCTCTCGACGTGCAGGAAAAGCGGCCGTCGCCGGAGTGGCTGGACGCTCATCGCCGTCTCTCGCGCCGCAGTCCCGCCGAGGCGCAGGCGCTGCACGCCGTGCTCGACAATCTCGCCATCCCCGCGATCTTCGGCGAGGCTCGCGACGAAGAGGGTGAGATCGCCTCCGTCGCATTCGGCGCCCTGCATGAACGGATGCTGTGTCTGCAGTGGGTGGTGACGGAACCGGGCCAGCGCCGGCAGGGCTATTCGCGCGCTACGCTCTCGGCGCTGCTCAATCGGGGGCGGGAGATGGGCGCAACCGGCGCCTGTCTTCAGGTCGTGGCGGCGAATTTACCTGCCATTCGGCTCTACGAGAGTCTAGGATTCGTCTGCGAGCTTTATCGCTATCACTATCGGGTGCGATGACTGCGGAAGTCCTGACCGTCCACGAGATGTACGCCGCCGATCGCTTCGCCGCGGAGCATGGCGTGGCATCGCTCGACCTCATGGAAGAAGCTGGTCTCGCGGTGGCGAACGAAATCTGCAAGCGCTGGTCGCCATGTTCCTGTGCGGTGCTGTGCGGGCCGGGAAACAACGGCGGCGATGGCTTCGTCGTCGCGCGCCATTTGAGTGCCCGCGGCTTCGATGTGTGGGTTGAGACCGCAGGGGACATCGCGCAGTTGAAGGGCGACGCCGCGCACATGGCGGGGCTTTGGGCCGGCGGGACGATCCCTTTGGACGGTGGCGGACGCGGTGCCGAACTTTTCGTCGATGCCCTGTTCGGAGCGGGGCTCTCGCGTCCTCTCGACGGCGCGGCGCGGCGTCGGGTCCTAGACTTGAAGCAATTGCAAAGTCCCGTCGTCGCCATCGATGTTCCGAGCGGCATTCAAGGCGATACCGCCAAGGCCTTTGATGACATCGCGGTCGACGCCGTGTTGACGGTCACGTTCTTCCGCAAGAAGCCGGCGCATCTGCTTCTGCCCGCGGCGCTCAAGTGTGGCGAGGTGGTTGTCGCGGACATCGGGATTCCGGAAGCGGCCATCGCAGCGATCAAGCCGACATTGTTCGAAAACGGTCCGGCTCTCTGGCGCTATCCCTGGCCGCGGAGCGAAAATCACAAATACGACAGGGGACACTGCGTCGTCGTGAGCGGGCCGGCGCACGCGACCGGCGCCGCAAGACTGGCCGCACGCGGCGCGCTGCGCATCGGCGCGGGACTCGTCAGCGTTGCAAGTCCTTCCGATGCCCTTGCAATCAACGCGGCCGCGCTGACTGCGATCATGGTCAAGCCTTGCGCGGGCGCATCGGGACTTTCGCAACTCTTGAAGGACAAGCGATTCAACGCCGTCGTCGTCGGACCGGGATGCGGTGTCGGACGCACGACCAAGGCCCTCGTGGCCGCGGCGCTGGCCAGCGGCGCGGCATGCGTCCTCGATGCCGACGCGTTGACTTCGTTCGCCGACGAACCCCAGGCGCTTTTCGCTCTGCTGCGCGAGCCGTCCGTCCTGACGCCGCATCAGGGCGAGTTCGAGCGGCTATTTCCGGGCCTTCTCGGCAAGTCGCCGAACAAAATCGAGGCCGCCCGTGCCGCCGCTGCCCAAGCCGAGTGCACCGTGCTCATCAAAGGTTCGGATACGGTGGTGGCGCGTCCGGATGGTCGCGCGATCATCAATAGTCATGCGCCTCCGGCATTGGCGACCGCCGGTTCCGGCGATGTACTCGCCGGCTTTATCGGTGGTCTCATGGCGCAGGGACTCAATTCGTTCGACGCGGCCGCCATGGCCGCTTGGCTGCATGCGGAAACTGCGCGGATGTTCGGACCCGGCCTGATTGCGGAGGATCTGCCGGAGGAATTGCCGAAGGTATTTCGCCTGCTGAGGGACGTTGAACGACAATGACGGGCATCGCCATCCGGCGTGCGGAACAGGCCGATCTTCCCGAACTGCTCGCCATCTACAATCACTATGTCGTCCACACACCGGTCACGTTTGACCTGGAGCCGCGCACGCTGGCGCAGCGGCGGCTATGGTTTGATGAGTTCGCCACGACGGGAAAATACCAATGCTTCGTGGCGCTGGATCAGGACCGACCGCTTGGTTACGTCTGTTCCGGCAGGTTCAAAGAGAAGGCCGCCTACAGCTCCACCGTCGAAACCAGCGTCTATCTCGCACCGGGTGCGATCGGAAAGGGGATCGGACGGCAACTGTATCGAACCTTGTTCGACGCCCTGGCGGGCCAGGATATCCATCGGGTATTCGGCGGCATCACGTTGCCGAATGAGGCGTCGGTGGCGCTCCACCGCGCAGTCGGTTTCGAGCTCGTCGGGACGTACCGCGAAATCGGTCACAAGTTCGGGAAATACTGGGACGTTGCCCTGTATCTGAAGACCTTGCCCTAGGGCCTAGCACCACGCGAAATCCCCTGTTATAGGGGCCCGCTTCCGGCGGTCCGGCCCAAAAAAGAAGGCCTCCGGCCCAGCTCAGACGCGGACGTGGCGGAACTGGTAGACGCGCTGGATTTAGGTTCCAGTGACGAAAGTCGTGGGGGTTCAAGTCCCTCCGCCCGCACCACCCCTCGCGGCTCTCGAGCGTTCGGGAACGGGGTGCATAAGGAGTAGGGAAGTAGAGAGATGCAGATTACATCGACCGTTTCGGAAGGCCTGCACCGCGAATTCACGGTCGTCATTCCGCAGAACGATCTCAACGATCGTTTGACCGGCAAACTGGAAGAGATGAAGCCCAAGCTTCATCTCAAGGGCTTCCGTCCGGGCAAGGCGCCCGTCTCCTTCCTGAAGAAGACCTACGGCAAGTCGATGATGAACGAGATCGTCGAGGCGGCCGTCAACGAGTCGAGTCAGAAGGCGATCACGGACAACGCGCTGAAGCCGGCGACGCCGCCAAAAGTCGATCTCGTCAGCGAATATCAGCAGGTGGTGGACGGAAAGTCCGACCTCGAATTCACGGTCAAGATCGACCTGATGCCGGAGTTCGACCTCGCGGACGTCGCCAAGCTCAAGGTCGAACGGCTGGTCGGTGAGGTTCAGGACGCCGACGTCGACGAGGCGCTCAATCGGCTCGCCGAACAATCGAGAACATTTTCGCCGCGCGAAGAAGGCGCGCCGTCCGAGAAGGGCGATCTTGTCGTCATCGACTTTGTTGGCAAGGTCGACGGACTGGAATTCCCCGGCGGCAAGGCCGACGACTTCCGCCTCAATCTGGGTGCGGGCCAGCTCATTCCCGGTTTCGAGGATCAATTGACCGGCGCGAAGGCCGGCGAGAGCCGCCAACTCAACGTGACGTTCCCAGCGAGCTACACGGATGCCACGCTCGCCGGAAAAGACGCGACGTTCGACGTCAGCGTGAAGGAGGTTCGCAAGCCCGATCCGATCGCCATCGATGGCGAGCTCGCGAAAAAGCTCGGTGTCGACGATCTCGGTACACTCAAGGACCGCGTTCGCGAACAATTGAAGTCCGATTTCGCGCGTGCCAGCCGCCTGCACATGAAACGGCGCATTCTCGATGCGCTCGACAAGCTGCATACGTTCGAATTGCCGCCGGCCATGGTCGAGACGGAATTCGACGCGATCTGGAAGCAGGTCGAAGCCGAACTGAAGCGCGAAGGCAAGACCGCCGCGGACGAGGGCAAGTCCGAAGACGAACTCAAGAAGGAATATCGCGAGATTGCGGAACGCCGCGTGCGCCTTGGCTTGGTGCTCGCGCGCATCGGCGAGCAGAACGGCATCACGGTCTCCGGCGACGAAGTGCAGCGCGCGATCATGGCGAGGGCGCGCCAGTTCCCCGGCCAGGAGCAGCAGGTGTTCGACTTCTATGCCAAGAATTCGCAAGCGGCCGCCGAAATCCGCGCGCCGATCTTCGAAGACAAGGTCGTCGACTTCATCGCGGAACTTGCAGAAGTTAACGACAAGAAAGTTGACCGCGAGACGCTCTTCCTCGATCCGGACGAGGCCGCAGAAAAGCTTAAGGCCGGTTAGGCCCACACGTTGGGGTTCAATAACCCTTTGCAGCGAATGGTCGCAAAGGCGCTGTTTGCTCTATATATGTGTGATTGACGCGCCCTTTGGCGCGTTGGAGTCTCGGCTCGAAAACGAATCGAAAGGCTTTGGCCCGATGGCCGATCCACGTGACGTCTTTATGAACACGTTCATGCCGTACGTGCTGGAGCAGACCGCGCGCGGCGAGCGTCAGTACGACATCTTTTCGCGGCTCCTGAAGGAGCGGGTGATTTTCATCACCGGTGGCATCGAAGACATCGGCGCGAGCCTGGTGACGGCGCAGCTTCTTTTCCTCGAGGCGGAGAATCCGAAAAAAGAAGTCCACATGTACATCAACTCGCCGGGCGGCGTGGTGACGGCCGGTCTTGCCATCTACGATACGATGCAGCTGATCCGCCCGCCGGTGCAGACCTTCTGCGTCGGCCAGGCGGCGAGTGCGGCCTCGCTGCTCTTGATGGCGGGAAAGAAGGGCGAGCGCTTCGCGCTGCCCAACTCGCGCGTCCTGGTGCATCAGCCGAGCGCCTCCTACTACGGCCAGGCCGCCGACATCGCGCGCCACGCCCAGGAGGTGGTGAAGCTGAAACATCGCCTCAACGAGATCTATGCCAAGCATACCGGCCGCACGGTGGCGGAAATCGACAAGGCGCTCGACCGGGACACCTATATGACGGCCGAGGAGGCAAAGACGTTCGGCATCATCGATCAGGTGATGGCCAGGCGTCCCGAAGGGGCGGACGGAGTCTAGAAGGGGTAAACCGGCGGATTTACTAAGGAATTGGCCGAATTAAACAATTCTTGATCCGCGCGGCGCTAACGTGGTCGAATGACGTAGAATGGCGCTGCTTCGGCCGGCGCGGGTCGGGCAAGGCTCTGGTCCGGAAGGATCAGGGCGGGCACTAGGCGGGCGGACCGTCCGGGAGAACGTATGAGCAAGGCGAGCGGCGGAGAGTCCAAAAACACGCTCTACTGTTCCTTCTGCGGCAAGAGCCAGCACGAGGTCCGCAAGCTCATTGCCGGACCCACCGTCTTCATTTGCGACGAGTGCGTCGAACTCTGCATGGAGATCATCCGGGAGGAGAACAAGACCTCCTTCATGAAATCCAAGGAAGGGGTTCCGACACCGCAGGAAATCTACAAGGTGTTGGACGACTATGTGGTCGGTCAGCAGCACGCCAAGAAAGTCCTCTCGGTCGCCGTCCACAATCACTACAAGCGCATCAATTCGTCGGGCAAGAATGGCGATGTCGAGCTCGCCAAGTCCAATATCATGCTCATCGGGCCGACGGGCTGCGGCAAGACCCTCCTGGCCCAGACGTTGGCGCGCATCCTGGACGTGCCCTTCACGATGGCCGACGCGACCACGCTCACCGAAGCCGGTTATGTCGGCGAGGACGTCGAGAACATCATTCTGAAGCTGTTGCAAAACGCCGATTACAATGTCGAGCGGGCGCAGCGCGGCATCGTCTACATTGATGAAGTCGACAAGATCAGCCGCAAATCGGACAATCCATCCATCACGCGCGACGTCTCGGGCGAAGGCGTGCAGCAGGCCTTGCTGAAGATCATGGAAGGCACGGTTGCCTCGGTTCCGCCGCAGGGCGGGCGCAAGCATCCGCAGCAGGAATTCCTCCAGGTCGACACCACCAACATTCTGTTCATCGTCGGCGGCGCGTTTGCCGGTCTCGAGAAGATCATCTCCAGCCGCACGCACGGTTCGTCGATGGGCTTCGGCGCCAATGTCCGCGCGCCGGATGAGCGCGGCACGGGTGAAGTTCTGCGCGAAGTGGAACCGGAAGATTTGCTGAAATTCGGCTTGATCCCGGAATTCATCGGCCGCCTGCCGATCCTCGCGACGCTGGGCGATCTTTCGGAACCCGCGTTGATCGAAATCCTGACCCGGCCGAAGAACGCGCTCGCCAAGCAGTATCAGCGCATGTTCGAGATGGAAGGCGTGAAGCTCCGCTTCCAGGAAGAAGCGATGCACTCCATCGCCCGCAAGGCGATCGCGCGGCGCACCGGCGCACGCGGTTTGCGTTCGATCATGGAAGGCTTCCTGCTCGAAACCATGTTCGAATTGCCGACGCTGAATGGCGTGCAAGAGGTCGTGATCACCGCCGACGTGGTCGAAGGTAAGGCACGGCCGCTCTACACCTACTCCGACAAGGGTGAAGCCGCGCAGAAGAGCGCGTCCTGACGGCTGGTTTGTTGACGCTGCGTCATCGAAACGACCCGGAAACCTTGCTCGCTTATGCTGGTCGAGCGTTAAAAAGGCGCTTGCTTCAAAGCCTTGAAAGAAGCGTCCGGGGGGACCACTTTATTCTTCCAGGAGTCGGCCCAGCTGGGAGGCTCCATCACCCGGCTTCGGCGCCCATACGGGGCAGGAGCCGATATCACCCGGTCCGCGCAAAGCGGTCCGGTCTGGAGATCTAGATGTCAGACCAAGAAAACCCCACCACGGCGACCCCTCCCAAGGGTGACAATAGCGGCCATCTGGCGCCCGTCCTGCCCCTGCGCGATATCGTCGTTTTTCCCCACATGATCGTTCCGCTCTTCGTCGGCCGCGAAAAGTCCGTGCGCGCGCTCGAGGAAGTGATGAGCGACGAAAAGCAGATTTTGCTGCTGACCCAGAAGAATAAGGACGACGACGACCCCAACGCCGAAGGCCTGCATCGCATTGGAACGCTGGCGACCGTTCTGCAGCTTCTGAAGCTGCCCGACCAGACCGTCCGCGTGCTGGTCGAAGGCAAGGAACGCGCGCGCGTGACGGGCTTCGTGCCGCGCACCGATTTTTTCCAGGCGACGGTCGAGCGCATCCCCGACAACCCGAGCGACGTCAAGGAGACCGAAGCGCTCATCCGCACGGTCAAGACCAATTTCGAGCAGTACATCAAGCTGAACAAGAAGGTGCCGGCGGAGACGCTGGCGTCCGTTGCGCAGATCGACGATGCCGCCAAGCTGGCCGACACTGTCGCTTCGCATCTCTCGGTCAAGATCGCGGATCGTCAGGCCTTGCTGGAAACGCTCAATACGACCGAGCGGCTGGAAAAGGTCCTGTCGTTGATCGAGTCGGAGATCGGCGTGCTCCAAGTCGAACGCAAGATCCGCAGCCGCGTGAAGCGGCAGATGGAGAAAACGCAGCGCGAGTACTATCTCAACGAGCAGCTCAAGGCGATCCAGAAGGAACTCGGCGAAGGCGAGGAAGGCCGCGACGAGATGAACGAGCTCGAAGAGCGCATTCGCAAGACCAAGCTCTCCAAGGAAGCGCGCGAGAAGGCGACGGCCGAAGTGAAGAAGCTGCGCTCCATGTCGCCGATGAGCGCCGAAGCAACCGTCGTGCGCAACTATCTGGATTGGATGCTGTCTCTGCCCTGGGGCAAGAAGTCCAAGATCCGCAAGGACATCGTTGCCGCCGAGAAGGTGCTTCAGGACGATCATTTCGGCCTGGAAAAGGTGAAGGAGCGTATTCTCGAATATCTCGCCGTGCAGCAACGCGCCGGCAAGATGAAGGGTCCGATTCTTTGCCTCGTCGGGCCTCCCGGCGTCGGCAAGACATCGCTCGGCAAATCGATTGCCAAGGCAACGGGACGTGAGTTCGTACGCATGTCGCTGGGCGGCGTGCGCGACGAGGCCGAAATTCGCGGTCATCGGCGGACCTATATCGGTTCGATGCCCGGCAAGGTCATCCAGTCGATGAAGAAGGCGAAGACGGCCAATCCGCTGTTCCTCCTCGACGAGATCGACAAGCTCGGCGCCGACTGGCGCGGCGACCCATCGTCGGCACTGCTCGAGGTGCTCGACCCGGAACAGAACTCGACCTTCAACGACCACTATCTGGAGGTCGAATTCGACCTCTCCGACGTGATGTTCATCACGACCGCGAACAGCCTACGCATGCCGCAGCCGCTCATGGATCGCATGGAGATCATCCGCATCCCCGGCTACACCGAGGACGAGAAGGTCGAAATCGCCAAGCGCCATCTTATCCCGAAGGAGATGAAGGCGCATGGCCTGAAGGACGAAGAGTGGAAGATCACCGATGCGGGTTTGCGCGATCTCATCCGCTATCACACGCGTGAAGCGGGCGTGCGCAACCTGGAACGCGAGATCGCCAACCTGACGCGCAAGGCCGTGAAGGAAATCGTCTCCAACAAGACGAAGTCCGTCGAGGTGACGCAAGCGAATGTCGACAGCTATGCCGGCGTCCGGAAGTTCCGCTATGGCGAAGTCGAAGGCGAAGACCAGGTCGGCGTCGTGACGGGCCTGGCGTGGACCGAAGTCGGCGGCGAGACCTTGACCATCGAGTCCGTGATGCTGCCCGGCAAGGGCCGTTTCCAGGCGACGGGCAAGCTCGGCGACGTGATGAAGGAATCAATCGACGCCGCGCGGTCCTATGTCCGCTCGAAGGCGACGTCCTTCGGCATCAAGCCGCCACTGTTCGACAAGGTCGACATCCATGTCCACGTTCCCGAAGGCGCCACGCCGAAGGACGGTCCTTCGGCCGGACTGGCGATGGCGACATCGATCATCTCGGTGATCACCGGCATTCCGGTGCGCCGCGATGTGGCGATGACGGGTGAAGTCACCTTGCGTGGCCGCGCCCTTCCGATCGGCGGTCTCAAGGAGAAGCTGCTGGCGGCTTTGCGCGCAGGCATCACGACGGTCGTGATCCCGCAGGAGAACGAGAAGGACCTGGCCGAAGTGCCGGACAATGTGAAGACCGGATTGAAGATCATTCCGGTTTCCACGGTCGGCGAGGTTCTCAAAGTCGCTCTGGTGCGCCAGCCCGAGGCGATCGATTGGATCGAAACCGAAGTTCCGGCGGCAGTGCCGGCAACGAGCGAGAACGACTCCGTCGTCACCCACTGACGGTTGCAGTTGCGAAGACCCCGGATCACGTCCGATCCGGGGTCTTTTGCATGATTTTTCGCTGATTTCTTGGGTTTTTGGGTTGGACCAAGGCGCGTTGGGCCCTAAAGTTGACCTTGTTGGAGCGAATTGCGCAAAGGAGCCGTCGCCGTGAACAAGAACGACCTCATTCAGAAGCTCTCCGAACATTCCGGCCTCGACAAGAACACCTCGGCGAGGGCCGTTGACGGAGTCTTCGAACTGATTGCCTCGGCGCTGAAGGCCGGCGATGAAGTCCGCCTCACCGGGTTTGGCGTCTTTGTCGTGGCGACGCGCGCCGGCGGCAAGGGCCGCAATCCGCAGACTGGCGAGGAAATCACCATCAAGCCGTCCAAGCAGCCACGCTTCCGTGCCGGCAAGCAGCTCAAGGACTCCTTGAATCAGTAGCTGGATGGCTTCGTCGGCTTCTTCGAACTCGAGCGTGGATAAGTTTTTCCGCTAAGTCCGCAGGTTTTTCCGCAACGCGTTGAATCGCTTCGCAAGATTTTTTCGCAGCTGCCAGACTTATCCGCATTCCCGTGACGCTGTCGCGTTCCTATCTCCTTCTCTCAAGGTGAAGGAGAGGTATTGCGATGAAGCGGACGCGGGATGACCCGCTCACATTTTCCTCTCCTGCTTACGAGGAGGTGCTGAGCAACGCGAAGCGGAGGGGGGAGGGGTCTGAGAAATCCCAGAAAATCGACGCACAATTCCGTTGTCGAAGCATCACTGTATGCGAATGAATGTTTTGTTCCGGAAAATCGAGACGAATATCGCGCACAAGCAGCTACATTTCCAATCGACGGAGGACGCTTTAAAAAAACTCGGCACAATTATGTTGCCGAAGCTCGCGAAGCGAGCGAAAGCTGGTGGGCGGTGACGGGCTCGAACCGCCGACCCTATCGGTGTAAACGATATGCTCTACCAGCTGAGCTAACCGCCCTGCGCGCCGTCTTACACTAGCTTCGTGGCGCGAGCATCTCATTAACGGACTGCAATGGAGCGAAAATTTGCGACAGGGTTTTGCTCGCGAACGCACCGGGGCGCGGATAGGTTTACGCGAAATGGCGAGGATCGGCCCAGATGCAGACGCGTGAGGTTGTGGCTCTCCTGGCCGTTCTGGCGATGTCCGGTTGCGGCACGACGGCGCCGCATTCCGGCCGCTGGCATCCCAATGGCGGCCCGCCGCGCGACGAGAATTGGCACTCGCAGAATGCGGCTCTGATGAAATACGACAGCAATCATGACGGCGTCCTGACGCGGGCCGAGCTGCTTGCGGGGCTGAAGGCGGAATTCGAGTCCTACGACACCGACCACAACAATTGCCTGACGGTGGATGAAGTGCGGGCGATCAACCAGGCCCGCGTCAAGCAGGATGCTTCGCAAGCGACGCCGCTCGTCGATTGGAATCAGGACGGTTGCATCGATTTTCACGAATATTCCGGAACGGCGCTTTCGCTCTTCGACTCGCTCGACACCGATGGCGATGGACAGCTCACGGCCAAGGAGATCAATCCCGCCGCCAAGAGTCCCGGCCCGAAGCAGGGAGCGCCCGGCGGACGTCATGGCCGCGGCCGCGGCGGCGGTGGCGAGCCGGATGGCGGCGGAGGCGACGGGAATGAGGGCCAATAGACAGCGCGCTAGCGTCGCTTGACGCAGTGCCGGCGCGGTGGCCGACTGAGCGGCATGCGGTCACATCCTTGGCTCGTCCTTTTGTTGGGGCTGATGCTCTCATGCTGTTCGACGCCTGCGCGTCGTTGGACGCCGTTCGAACCGCCGCGACCGGAGAAACACGGTTCGTTCGAATTTTTGCTGCGCTACGATTCCAACGGTGACGGGAAAATCACCAGAGCGGAACTGGAAGCGGGCCTGCGGCAGGACTTTCGTCAGGCGGACACCAATCACGACGGGCTTCTCGATCCCGATGAAGTGCTCGCGGTCAACCAGCGGCATATTCGCATCGATCAATCGATCGCCATTCCGATCATCGACTGGAACCATGACGGCTATGTGGACTTTGCCGAGTTTGCCGCACCTATGCGCTCACTGTTCGAACAATACGATGTCGACGAAAACGGCGTGGTGACGCTGGAGGAGATGCACGTCCGTTTGGAGCACGTCGCGCCGCGCAAACCTGCGACAGGCGATGCGCCTGGCGGTTCCCACTGATTTCTCTGATGAATTGTGCCAAAGCTTGACAGCTTGGCGGGCCGCGCCCTACACCGGCCCCCTTTCGCTGACCGGGCATTTTGGCCCCGATGCGGGGGCGTAGCTCAGTTGGTTAGAGTGTCGGCCTGTCACGCCGAAGGTCGCGGGTTCGAGCCCCGTCGCTCCCGCCATTCCCAAGTTGGGAGTGGCTCGCAAATGGTCCGAAAAATCCTGTTTTTTC
>DATLOU010000025.1:0-19750 GCA_035536115.1 Rhizomicrobium sp. | reverse complement strand
GGACGAAATCGTTCCCTTGGCGACGAAGATGAAGAAAGTCGACCGCGCCACGGGACAAGAATCGGTTGTCGACGTCACGGTCGACCGCGACGAGGGGAACCGGCCGGACACGACGCTCGAGGGCCTGAGCGCGCTCAAGCCCGTCTTCAGCGGCGGTCAGCAGATCGCCCAAGGTAAGTACATTACCGCCGGAAACGCGTCGCAATTCGCGGACGGCGCTTCCGCGGCCGTGGTGATGGAGGCTGGTGAAGCAGCAAAACGTGGAATCAAGCCGCTCGGTATCTTCCGCGGTTTCGCGGTCGCGGGCTGCGAGCCTGAGGAAATGGGCGTCGGACCGGTCTATGCCGTGCCGCGTCTTTTGCAGCGGCACGGTCTCAAGGTCTCGGACATCGATTTGTGGGAACTGAACGAGGCCTTCGCCAGCCAGGTGCTGTACTGCGCCGACAAACTGGAGATCGATCCCGCGAAGATGAATGTCGACGGCGGCGCGATCTCCATCGGGCACCCTTATGGCATGTCCGGTGCGCGTATGGCGGGACACCTCTTGCTCGAAGGACGCCGGCGGAAAGCCAAACTTGGCGTCGTCACCATGTGCATCGGAGGCGGAATGGGCGCTGCCGGTCTCTTCGAGATTCTGCAGTAGCATGCGCTCGGTCGCGGTTGCGCTTCTGCTATTGGCGTGTGCCGGGTGCGCCAGCCTTCATGACGTGTTGCGACCGGCGCCGACTGATCCGAAGACTCTGATGCCGGCCCTGGAACTGCGCATTGCGGTGCTGGTTGCCGACGAGCGCTTGCGGCTCGCGCCGGACTCGAAATCCCTGGTGATCGATCCGGAGCTTGGCGAAATCGCCCGCAAGCGTGCCCTGGATATGGCGAGCAAGAACTATTTCGCCCATACCGCACCGAACGGCGACACATCGGCGTCGTTGCTGATGGCTGAGGATGCCCGATTCCAAGGGTTGCTCGGAGAGAATATGGCCGCGCAGCATTATTCGCCTGCCAGCGGGATCGACATCGAGGCGTTTGCCCGGCGCTTCGTCGCAACCTGGATTTCCAGTGCATCGCACAGGGAAAATCTGTCGTTCCCGGACTACAACCGCACCGGGGTGGGAGCTGCCGTGAACGGCGACACGGTGTACGTCACGCAACTCTTCGCCACGGACCTGGGTCTTGGTCCGCATCAGGATGCCGAGCCGCGCGCCGTCGTCACGCCGTTGCCCAATGCGAAAGCCGCGCTCGCGCCGGCGCCAAAGGCGCCTCGCAGCGGCGCGACGGCTCATTGATGCGCGACCCCGTCGGTCCGAACCGTCCGATCGCCACCTATGCGGAATTCTGGCCACACTATCTGAGGGAACACGCACGCCGGGCGACGCGGTCGATTCATTTTGTCGGCACGGGCATCGCGCTTGTTTGTCTCACTGTCGGGCTCTCGACCGGTGGTTTCTGGTTCCTTCCCGCAGCACTCGTGGCGGGCTACGGACCCGCCTGGTTCGCGCATTATTTCGTGGAAAAGAACCACCCGGCCACCTTCACCTACCCGCTCTGGTCGCTCATTTCCGACTTCAAAATGGCCTTTTTCTGGATCGGGGGCCGTCTCGATCGCGAACTCGACCGCGCCGGCGTCGGCAAGCTTTGACGCTAACCCTGAATTAACGCTGTTGGTCCATTTTGGCCATCGGACCATCGCGACGCTTCAATAGTCTTGTTAGTCGGCGTCGAGACCATTCTTTACACTATATGTTGTGATCAGTACTTTTACTGGCGGGTGTAGTACCAAGTGAGTCGAAATGCGGCCAGACATCCCTTGGAACGTTGCGGGCATCCCGATGGAGGCCCGCGAAGCTGCGAGGGCGGCCGCGCGCCGGGAAGGTCTTTCGGTCGGCGAATGGATGACGCGGCGCATCCTGCGCAGCTTTTCGGATCCGGCTGAGGCACCGATGCGCGAGGCTTGGTCGTCCAACGTCAGCAATTTCACCGCAGCGACCGAAGTGCGACCGTCGCGTCGCGACACCGAAGAAATGCTGGCGCATGTGGCGCGCAGCGAATCCGAAACGGGCGAAGTCTTTCGTCGCATAGAAGAGCAGTTGCGCGGCGTGGCGCGGCGCCTCGAAGCGGCCGAGCGCAGCCAGTCCGAAAACAATCGCGCCATGACGAAGGCCGCGAGCGAAATCAACGTCACCGCACGCGAACAGGCGCAAGCCTTCGATCAATTGGGCAACAGCGTCATCAGTCTTGCCGACCGTCTCGATCGAGTCGAACGCCAGGGCGCAAGCGAGGGCCTGAGAGATGCGGTGAAGGGCCTGCATCAGGGCTTGTCACGACTCGCCGATCAGATTTCTTCCACGGCCACCCAATCCGCTACGCAAATATCCGCTCTCGCCGGCAATCTTGAATCGGTCGCCGGACGGATCGGCGAAGTGCGCGCCGAAACCGACAATACCAATCAGGCCGTCGAACAGCGTCTGGCGAAATTCGACGAACGCATCCGCGCGCTGGAAAACCTGGTGCAGTCCGGCCAAGCTGCTGTCGAGCGCGCACTCACAAGTCTTGAAGCGCGCGCCCAAGGCGACGCGGCGGCGATGAAACGCGATGCGGACGCGGCGAGTGCGATATCGCGGCTCGAAGACAGCCTGTCGAAACTGAGTGCGCCGGCCGCCAATCCGGCGCTCGACCGTCGGCTTTCGGCTATCGAACGCACGCTCGGTGAAATCGCAACCCGCTTCGACAAGCCTGACACGCAGTCCGACGCGATCGAGGCCGAACTCAAGCGGCTGGCCGGGCGTATCGACGCCTCGGAAGCCGGGCAACGCGACAGTGTCGCGCAGTTGCGTGCCGAGCTCACCACGGTTTCGAGCCGGACCCCGGCCGTCGAGGCGGCGCCACATCCCGTCACCGAGGTTCTGCCGCATCCCGTGGCCGAGCCTGCGCCTCACATGGTCGCCGAGACCATCGGGCCGATATCCGTCGTCGAACACCCTGCTGCCGCAGAGGAGACGCCGCCCTTCGTCAACGTACTGGCGCCCGACGTGGTTGTCCCGCACGAGGAGCGGAGCGCCGAGTTCTCCACCTTCGATGCGGCCGCCGATTCCGCGCCTCTGGCCGAAGAAACCGTTCCTGCCGAAGCGGCGCACGCGCCAGAGCAAAGCGGGTTCGAAACCGACCCCTTCGCTGCCGAAGCGGCTGAGGCACCGGCCGTCGAACCAGCGGCTTCGGCCGCGCCCGACTCCTATCTCGCCGCGGCACGCCGTTCGGCGCGCGCCGCAGCAGCTCAAGCGGAAACGGATATCGGTTCGCGCATCGGCGGATTTTCGTGGGGTTCTACCGCCGACGAAGAGGAAGCCCGGTCAAACAGCCGCAAAACCTACTTCGTGGTCGCGATCATCGCGCTGGTCCTGATTCTCGCGATCGCCGCAGGAGCATTCCTCAGCCAACGCATCGGAACGCCAAAATCCTCGGCGCCACTCTTCCATCCGCAAAAGACCACGCCCGCAGCAAACGCGCCGACACCGTCTCGGCATGCAAGCGCGGCGAACGGCACAGCGCCGGTCTTGAACACCGTCGTCGTACCCACACCCCAAGGCCAGGCTCCGAACGCGCCGGCGCAACCGCCAGGCGGGGCAGCCGCTCCGGCGCCGGTTCAGACCGCCTCGGTTGCGCCACTCGACAAGCTGACCGCGCTCGCCAATGGCGGCAATGCCAAAGCCGAACTCATCGTCGGTCTGAAATATCTCGACGGCGACGGCGTCGCAGTGAGCGAAGCCGATGCCGCCAAGTGGCTCGGCCGCGCTGCGCTCGCCGGCCAGCCCGTTGCGCAGTACCGCCTCGGCACGCTCTATGAACGCGGTCGCGGAGTCGCCGCCGATCCGGTCAAGTCGGTTCACTGGTACACGCTGGCCGCACAGGCGGGCAATCGCAAGGCGATGCACAATCTGGCCGTCGCCTATGCCTCCGGGACCGGCGTTGCAAAGAACCTTCCGGAAGCGGCCCGCTGGTTCGCCAAGGCGGCCGCGCTCGGCCTCTCCGATTCGCAATTCAATCTCGCCGTCCTTTATGAGCGCGGACTCGGCGTGCCCCAAAGCCTGATCGATGCATACAAATGGTATGCGATTGCGGCCACGTCGGGCGATACGGAGTCCAAGGCCCGCATCGATGCGTTGGCGACACAGCTCAGTGCCGAAGATCGCGCCGCCGCACAACGCTCGGTCGACGCCTTCCATCCCCAGCCGCTCGATCCAAAAGCGAACGTCGCGCCGCAGCTGAGCGAAATCACAAACTAGAGTTTCGCGCCGGAAAGGTTGACCGCACAGCTTCCGGCGCGCACATTCGCATCAGGCTCGGGCCTGCCGGATTTGGACAGGTCCTTCATCCCTGACCGTGTATTTGTCCGATCGATGGAAATCTATCTCCCCATCGCCGAGATGTCGGTTCATTGGCTGGTCATCCTTGGCATGGGTGCGGCGATCGGTTTTCTCTCCGGTCTGTTCGGCGTCGGCGGCGGTTTCCTGCTGACGCCGCTGCTCATATTCTATGGCGTTCCCGCTTCGGTCGCGGTTGCAACCACGGCCAGTCACATCACGGCCTCGTCCATTTCGGGCGCCATCGCGCAATGGCGCAAGCGCGCGCTCGACATGAAGATGGGCGCCGTCATGGCGTCAGGCGGACTTGTCGGCACGGTGTTCGGGGTCTGGCTGTTCGGCGTCATGCGCCGCTCCGGCCAGATGGATCTCGTCGTGGCCGCAAGTTACGTCGTCCTGCTCGGCACGGTCGGCGGACTGATGCTGCGCGAGAGTCTCGGCGTGTTGCGCGCGGCCCAGAGCGGAACGAGCACGCCGGCGCGCCGCAGCGGACAGCATCTGTGGGTCCACGGCCTGCCGATCAAGATGCGCTTCCGCGAATCGCGCCTCTACATCAGCGTCATTCCTCCGATCGGCATCGGGTTCATCGTGGGCGTTCTCTCCGCCATCATGGGCGTTGGCGGCGGCTTTGTCGTCGTGCCGGCAATGATCTACTTGCTGCGCATGCCGACCAACGTCGTCATGGGCACCTCTCTGTTCCAGATCGTCATCGTTACCGCGGCAACGACCGTTCTTCAGGCGACCAGCAACTTCGCGGTCGATATCGTCCTTGCCTTGTTCCTGATCCTGGGCGGCGTGGTCGGCGCACAGCTTGGCGTCAGGGCCGGCGAGCGCCTGCGCGGCGAACAGCTCAGGATGTTGTTGGCGCTGCTGGTTCTGGCCGTCGCCGGCCGACTGCTTTTCAGCCTCGTGATCGAGCCAGACGAGCTCTACAGCGTGGCGACGGCATCGCCATGAGACGAACTCTCGCCCTTCTTGGTCTGTGCGCGTCATGCGCCGTTCCCGCGTTGGCGTCCGAGGATCTCGTGTCGGGCCTGTCGCAAGACACGGTCGAAATCACGTCGAACTATACCGGCACCGACATCGTCGTATTCGGGGCCATCGAGCATCTGGACGATACCGGCGCGCACGACGTCATCGTCATCGTTCGCGGACCCGATGCCGACATGACCGTGCGCAAGAAAGACCGCGTCGTCGGAATCTGGCTCAATCGCGACCAGGCCAAGCTGCAAGACATGCCGACTTACTATTATCTCGCCAGCACCCGGCCGCTCGTCGATATTGCGACCAAGGAAACGTTCAAGCGCTACGGCATCGGACTCGCGAATTTGAAGCCCGCGCGCGTCTTTTCCCATCACAACCCCGAACCCTTTCGCCAGGCGCTCATTCGCCACAAGGAGCAGGACGGCTTGTACGGCGAAGCGCCGGCAGCCGTGGAATTTCTCAGTCCCGCCCTCTTTCGCGTGCATGTGCCGGTGCCGGCGACCGTCACGCGCGGTCAATATAACGCCGAGGTCTACCTGTTTCGCGATGGCAATGTGATCAGTGCGCAATCGACGCCGCTGTTCATCGATCAAACAGGCCTCGAGCGCCGCCTTTACAATCTGGCGCACGACTCGCCCTTGCTTTACGGACTCTCCGCCGTCCTCATGGCCGGCATACTCGGCTGGCTGTCGTCGGTCGTCTTCCGGCGCGCGAGTTGAGGCGAACCACGCGCCGCCACCGCATAGACTCGCCGCCCCCCGAGCATGTAAGCCGCGAAATCCGCCGAAAACAGCGTCGCGATCGCCTCGTCATCGATGTCGAGACCGCCCGCATAAGCACCGAACGCAGGCATAACCATGCGCGTGGCATCACCGGCAAAGCAGCGGCGGCGAAGACTGCGTCCGTGGCGCGCAACCGTCGCGCAAGGGTGGAGATGTCCGGCAATCTCGCCGGCTTGCGGTTGCCGCGCCGGTTCGTGGCGAAACACGAGGCCGCCGATGGCAAGCTCCGCCGCGATGCTGCCGCCGAGCCAGGAAGGCGGTTCCGGATCGTGATTGCCCTCGATCCATATCCAGTCGGTGCGCGAGACCTGGCGCGCGAGTGTGTGCTTGTCGTCATCGTCGAGCCGGGCAGCGGCGGCGCTGTCGTGGAACGAATCGCCAAGCGCGACGATGCGAGCCGGAACATAAGCACTCATCAAGGCCTCGATGCGCTTCAACGTCGAGCGCGTGTCGTAGGGTGGCAACAGCGTACCGCGCGTGGCGAACGAGGAGCCCTTCTCGAAATGGATGTCGGCCAGGATGAGCGTCCGTTCCGCCGGCCACCATGCGGCACCCGTGCGGTCGAGCAAAAGGGTCTCGCCGTTGACCTCAACGAACATCTGTTCAATCGACACGCATCGCTTCCTTGATCAACGCTTCTTCCGCCTCGCGCAGGATATCCTCATGCGCCTCGCCGGCCACCATCTCCTTCGATATTTCGAGCATGGCGGGAACGGCCAGCGGCGAGACACGGTCGAGCCGCCGGGTGACAATGCGGTTCTTGACGCGCTTCAAGGCTTGCGCAAGACGCGCGATGTCCAACAGCCCCGTCCCGGCGTCCTCGTAGGTGGCGCGCAACAGAACATGGTCCGGCTCATGCTCACGCAACACGTCGTAGATCAGGTCGGAGGAGAACGTCACCTGGCGGCCGGATTTCTCCCGCCCCGGATAACGCCGTTCGATCAACCCCGAGATGATCGCGCAATTGCGGAACGTGCGCTTGTAAAGATTGGATTCGGCGAGCCAGGCATCGAGATCATCGCCCAGCATGTCCTCTGCGAACAATTCCGCCATGTCGACCCCACCCATGTCGCGCAGCGCCCACACGGCAAGCGCGTACTCGTTTGCGACGAAGCCGAGCGGCCGCATGCGCAGGCGTTCGAGCCGTCGCGTCAAGAGCATGCCGAGCGTCTGGTGTGCGAGACGGCCTTCGAACGGGTAGCACACCAGATATTCGCGCGAGCCGCGCGGAAACGTCTCGATCAGCAACTGGCCAGGCTGCGGAATGACGGAGCGCGCTTCCTGGATCCTGAGCCATTCATGCACAGGATCGGGCAGCACGTGCCAACTTTCGGGTCGGGATACCATCTCCCGCACGCGCTCGGCCAAAAACGTGGAGAGTGGAAACTTGCCGCCATTGTAGGACGGGATCTGCGCCAGGCTGTCGGTCGTCTTGGTGACATAGGCGCCGTCGTCGCGCATGCCTTCGAAGCGAAGCACTCGACCTGAGAAGACGAAGGTGTCGCCTCTCGTCAGTTGTTCGACGAAATACTCCTCGAGCTGGCCAAGCACGCGGCCGCCCGCGCCGGCCGGGCGCCCTTTGGATTGCAGACGGATCTCCACCATCGGATCCTCGACGATGACACCGACATTAAGCCGATATTGCTGCGCCATGCGTGGGTGCGCGACGCGCCACAAACCGTCTTCCGTCTTGCGCAGACGCGCGTAGCGATCGTAGCGCTTGAGTGCATAGCCGCCTGTCGCCACGAAATCGACCACGGCATCGAAATCGGCACGCGTGATGTGACCATAGGGCGAAGCGGATTTGACTTCGCCATAGAGCTCGTTCGCATCGAACGGCGCCGAACACGCCATGCCGAGCACATGCTGTGCGAGCACGTCGAGCCCGCCTCGGCGCAGTCGCTCGCCATCGAGCTCGCCGGCCAGCACCGCATCGCGCGCGGCGTTGCATTCGAGCACCTCGAAGCGGTTGGCCGGCACGAGCAAAGCCTCACTCGGATCGTCAAGCCGATGATTGGCGCGGCCGATGCGCTGCACCAGCCGTGCCGCACCCTTCGGAGCGCCGATGCAGATCACCTTGTCGACCGCGCCCCAGTCGATGCCGAGATCAAGCGTCGAGGTGCAGACGACCGCGCGCAAGTCGCCGCGTGTCATCGCGGCTTCGACCTTGCGGCGCTGCCCCGGCGCGAGCGAGCCATGATGCAACGCGATCGAGAGGTTCTGATCGTTGATGCGCCAAAGTTCCTGGAATGTGCGTTCGGCCTGGCTGCGCGTATTGACGAAAACAAGCGCCGTCTTCGCCGTCTTGATGGCTTCCATCACATCCAGCATGGCGTGACGTGCGAGATGGCCGGCCCAAGGCACATAGGAGTCGGAGGCGCTGATTCCGATTTGCGGTTTGGCGCCGGCCTGGCCGATCACGACTTCCGAAAAGGCCTCACCGGTTGACGGTTGCGGCATCAGGAATTTCTGCAAAGGCGCGGGATCGGCCACGGTTGCGGAAAGCCCGACGCGGCGATGCGTTGGCGCGAGCGTCTGCAGCCGCGCCAGACCGAGTGCCAAGAGGTCGCCGCGCTTCGAATTGTGCAGGGCGTGAAGTTCGTCCAGCACGACAGTCTTCAGCTCCGCGAACATCCGTTTCGCGCCCGGCGTCGCGAGCAGGAGCGCCAATTGTTCCGGCGTCGTCAGCAGAATGTCCGGTGGCGAATGACGCTGGCGCAGGCGGCGCGAATGCGGCGTGTCGCCGGTGCGCGACTCGACTTTGACGGCGAGGCCCATTTCGGCGATCGGAATCTCGAGGTTGCGCGTCACGTCGACCGCGAGCGCTTTCAGCGGCGAGATGTAGAGTGTGTGCAGCGCGCGCGGGCGGCGTGCGGGCAAGCGTGCGAGTTCGATCAGGCTGGGCAGAAAACCCGCGAGCGTCTTGCCGCCGCCCGTTGGCGCGACGAGCAACACGGATTCTTCGCGAGCAGCATGCGCGATCAGCGCCGACTGATGCGCCCGGATCTGCCAGCCGCGCGAGACGAACCAACCGGCAAACGCCGGCGGCAACACGCCCTGGCGTTGGTCGCTGCGCGCAAGGTGGAGCGGCTTGGTCGCGCTGCCGGCCCCTTTTGGAACCTGGAACAAAAGTTTCACCTGTGCCGTCATTCCTGCCGCTTACGCACCGTCTTTTTTTGCCTTTGGACCCTGATCGCTCCTACTGTGCCTCAAAGAAACCGGGAGGAACAGATCATGTACGACTTGATGTTCAAGGACGGCATCCTGAAGGGCAAGCGCATCCTCGTGACCGGCGGCGGCACCGGCCTTGGCGAGGTGATGAGTGAGGCCTTCGCGCAGCTTGGCGCCAGCGTTTACATCTGCGGCAGGCGCAAGGCCGTGCTCGATGAGACCGCCAAAAAGCTCTCCGACAAGACCAAGTCGAGCGTCAAAGGCATCGCCTGCGACATCCGCGTGGCCGAAGCGGTCGACGACATGGTGGCGCAGATCTGGGCCGACGGCGGAGCCTTGAGCGGCCTCGTCAACAACGCCGCCGGAAACTTCATCAGCCGTACGAAGGACCTCTCACCGCGCGGCTTCAACGCCATCGCCGACATTGTCTTTCGCGGCTCGTTCTACGTCACCCTTTCCTGCGGCAAGCGCTGGATCGAGGGCGGCAACAAGGCGAGCGTCATCTCGATTCTCACTACCTGGATTTGGAACGGCGGTCCCTTCACCGTGCCTTCCGCGATGTCTAAAGCGGGGCTCAACATCATGACGAAATCACTCGCGACCGAATGGGGCCCGCACGGTATCCGCTTGAATGCCATCGCGCCCGGACCGTTTCCGACCAAAGGCGCGTGGGAGCGACTCAATCCGTCCGCTGCGGGTTCCGGCGAAGCGCCAGCGCGCAGCGCAGGCATGTCGCGCAACGGCGAGATGTTTGAGCTCGCGAATCTCGCGACGTTTCTGATGGCCGACGGCTGCGATTATCTCACGGGTCAGACGATCGCGATCGACGGCGGCATGCATCTCGCAGCCGGCGGAAATTTTGCGCGACTCGCAGCGCTTGGCGATTCCGAATGGGACGCGATCCGCAATCAGATCCGTTCCGCCAACGACAAGGACAAAGCGCAACGCAGCGTGTAGCGAAATTTCAAAGTCTCGAAAAACGCACAGGAACAGGATTTCTTTCGCGTTGACTCGGCCATCCGATAGGCGGAGTATTTTCGCGACCGCGCCGCGGACGCGCCGCCCCGTAAGAGTCGGGGCGAGAGACGGCGGAACCCGCGAGCGGCTGGCGAAACGCAGAACAGGGAGTTTCCGCATGGAAAACACTCCACCGGGCAAGCGACCGGGGCTCTGCGTGCGCAGAGCCACAGCCGGTTGAGGCGCAAGACCGACTGCCGCCCTACAATCGAATCGGAATGACGCGAGCTTCGCTCGCAGAGATGTGCCCGTTTTGACGGGACTAGAAAGCCCAGGCCTCGTGCCGGGCTTTCGTTTTGTTGACAGTGCTCTTCGGCTGTCCCAACGTTTGCCTCCTGGGGGATGGGCGCATGTCGCAATCGCAAAATCGTTCGAACGAAGTGCGTTACCAGTCGATCGACACGGTGCGCGGCTTCGCCGTGCTCGGGATTCTCCTCATGAACATCGTGGGGATGGGGCTTCCGTCCTTCTCCTATCTCGATCCGACCTACTACGGCGGCTCGCACGGCGCCGATTTGTGGACCTGGGCGGTCAACAACGTGCTGACCGACGGCAAGATGCGTGGTCTCTTCACGATCCTGTTCGGCGCCAGCACGGTCTTGATTGCGCAGCGCGCCGAAGGCGGCAGGCCAAGCGCGCTGCAGACGCACTATCGGCGCATGTTCTGGCTCTTCGTCATCGGCATGATCCACGCCTATCTCTTCTGGTGGGGCGACATTCTGGTCTGCTATGCGCTTTCCGGACTCTTTCTCTTCCCGGTCCGCAAGCTCGATCCGAAGCTCTTGATCGCGCTCGGCACACTCATCCTCGTCATCCTCTTCGCCTACAACGCGATCGACTCCGAACGCCTTTATGCCTTGCGCGCGGCCGCATCGGCGCCGGGCGCGTCCGACGCCGCGATCAAGGCGTGGCAGGACGCTTCCCAGACCGTTGTGCTGCCGCCCGAGATGAAGGCGCAGGAACTCGCAGGCTTCGGCGGCGGCTTCATGGATGCGCTTCAGGCGCGGGCGCGCATGGCGCTTTTCCTGCAACTGATGCTCAATCCGACGGACTATATGCCGGAGGCCATCGGCAACATGCTGATCGGCATGGGCCTCTTCCGCCTCGGCTACTTCACGCTCGGCTGGTCCACCCGCGCCTATCTCGCGCTGATCGCCTTCGGCTATGTCGTCGCCGTGCCGATCACCGCCTGGCTCGCCTATCTGATCTGGAAAAGCAACTTCGATCCGCTCGTCATCCATCAAGTCGGCGGCTGGCAGCAGGCGACGCGACCGTTCATCGCTCTGGCGCACGGCAGCGTGATTCTGCTCATCGTGCGCGCTGGCGCCATACGTTGGTTGACGGAGCGGCTTTCCGCCGCCGGCCGGATGGCATTCAGCAACTATCTTCTGACATCGATCATCACGACGTTTGTCTTCTGCGGCTTCGGCTTCGGGCTCTATGGCAAGCTTTCGCGCTTCGAGCTGCTCTACGTCGTCGCCGGCGTCTGGGCGTTCATCCTCATCTGGAGCGCGCCGTGGTTGGCGCGTTTCCACTACGGACCGTTCGAGTGGGTGTGGCGCTCGCTCGTGCGCTGGGAAACCCAGCCCTTCGTGAAACGTCGGCCCAACGCAGCGAGTGCGACGGCCTGATTACTTGGTGCGCCAGGCGATGCGGACTCCCGGTTCATAGTCCGGCAGGTCCCACCGCGGTTCGGCAGGCTCGCGGCGGAACTTGATCGCCGGCCCGATATGCAGATTACCGGACTCATCGTGGAGCAGCATCGCGCGCGCCGCGGCGTTGGCGCCGTGAAATGCATCGTGCAGGTTGCGGACCGGCGCCCAGCACAAATCGATCGGTGCGAGGAACGTTTCCCATTCGGCCAGGGTCTTCGTCTTGAATATCGCCGTGAAAAATTCGATCAGCGGCTTCTGCGTCGCACCGGGCTCACCTTTGGCGACGTCGAGAAAGTCGAGCCGGCTCAGTGCACGCAGGAGATTCTCGCAGAACTTCGCCTCATTTCCAGCCAGCACGATGAAGCCGCCATCGCCCGTTTCATAAATGCGATTCATCGCCTGGCCGCCATAGTTGCGCATTTCGTGCGGCACCGGCGCGCGATCTTCGCCGAACACGCTGCCGACGATGTTCGGCGTCCAGGCGAGCAACGAGTCGTACATTCCAATGTCGATATACTCGCCCTTGTCCGTGCGTTCGCGCGCCAGAAGCGCCATCAGGATCGCCGACAATGCGGTCAGCGACGATGCCATGTCGGCCGCGACTAGGTTCGGCATGTTCGGCTTTCCGTCGGCGAAACCGCGCGAAAGTTCCAGCGTGCCCGCCAGCGCCTGGACGCCCAGATCATGCGAAGGCTTGTCGCGCAACGGACCGTTCTGCCCGAACGCGCTGATCGAACAGTAGACGATGCGTGGATTGCGCACCGCAATGGCGTCATAGCCGATGCCGAGGCGCGCCGCGACGCCAGGCCGAAACGCTTCGACGATCACGTCGGCCTCGTCGGCCAGGCGAAGAAACGCTTCGAGATCGCTCTTGTCCTTGAGATCGAGCGCGAGCGAACGCTTGCCGCGCGCGATGTTGCGAAACCACACCGAGGTTCCGTCGGCCGCGCGCGCTCCCATGACGCGCACCGGCTCGCCGGTGCCGTTCTTGGGCTCGACCATGATCACGTCGGCACCATGATCGGCCATGGTCATGGTCAAGTGCGGCCCCGGCAGAAACTGCGAGAGATCGAGAACACGAATGCCGGCGAGTTTCACGAGGGTGACGAACCTTGCAGGAATTCCAGCACCGCTTCCTTGTAGATCCTGTCGCCGACCGCGGTCATGTGATCGCGACGCGGCACGACGACCGCGCGTCCATGCGCAAATGCTTGTGCCAAAGGCTCGGGCTTGCCCGATTGGACGTCGTTCTCGCCGTCGACGACCAGCACGGGCGTTGCACAGCGCCCGAGTTGTTCGCGCGTGTACATGGTGCGATCTGCGCTCATGCAGGCGGCGAGCGCCAGCAGGTCTTTTCCACCTTGCGACGCAAAGGCGCGGAAGGCTTTCTCCGTCGGATCGGTGATCGTCGAGGGATCGCTTGCGCGCAACGCGGCCGCGATGCCCTTGCGATGTGACCTCGGTGCGAAATACGTCTCGCCGATACCCGCGACGATGGCGCGCGACACCCGTTCGCCCCGCGTCATCAGAAGTCCGACGGTCAGGATGCCGCCCATCGAATAGCCCATCACGTCGGCGCGCGTCAGCTTCGCGGCGTCCATCACGCTCACGATGTCGCTCACCATCTTGTCGCCATAAGCGCCGTCGTCGTGCGGCTTGTCGCTCGCGCCATGGCCGCGACAGTCCATCGCGACGACACGAAAGCCGGCACCGGTCAGCGTTTCGTACCAGCCCACATTCTGCCAGTTCTGCTTGCGGTCCGACGCGAAGCCATGGACCAGCACAATCGGCCTGCCCTCACCCACGATCTCGTAGGCGAGTTTGATTCCATCCGATGCACGCGCGAATTGTTCCATCAATGCCTCGTGTTTCGCTGACCTTCGCAAAGCTCCGGCAGACTGTCTATGATACCCAGGCCGGTCGGAAAGATCCCGTCATGTCCCTGGAATTATTGAAGAAAGACGTTTGCGCCGCCGTCGATGCCCTTGGCCCCGAACTGATCGGCATCAGCCACGCCATCCACGCCGAACCCGAACTCGCACTCGAAGAATTCCTCGCCGCGGCGCGCCTTGCCGATACCGTCGAGAGCCACGGCATCAAGACGCAGCGCGAAGCCTTCGGGCTCCAGACCGCCTATGGCGCAGAGTTCGGCAAGGCGAGCGGCCCGAACATTGCGATCCTTTCCGAATATGATGCATTGCCGGGCATCGGACATTCCTGCGGTCACAACATCATCGCGACGTCCGGTCTCGGTGCGGCGCTGGCGCTCTCGAAGCTGAACGAGCGCTTGCCCGGGCGCGTGCGTTATCTCGGCACGCCGGCCGAGGAACGTTTTGGCGGCAAGGAAATCATGGCGCGCCAGGGCGCGTTCGACGGCTGCGACGCGGCGATGATGATCCATCCTTCCAACCTCAATCTCGTCACCATGCCCTGCATCGCCATCGCCGAAGTCGAGGCGGTCTATCACGGCAAGTCTGCGCATGCCTCCGCCATGCCCTATCGCGGACTGAACGCACTCGACGCCGTCATCACCGCCTATCAATCGATCGCGCAACTGCGCCAGCACATCCGAAACACCGAGCGCATCCACGGCATCATCACCGACGGCGGCCTCGCGCCGAATATCGTGCCGGAGCGCGCCGCCTGCCGCTTCTATGTCCGTGCCGCCGATGCGCACGAACTCGCGCCCTTGAAGCGCCGCGTCCAAGCCTGCTTCGAAGCCGGCGCGCTCGCCACCGGTTGCCGGCTCGTCGTGGAGTGGGGCGACACCGACTATCTCGACATGAAAACCAACTGGCCGATGGCCGAACTCTACGAGAAGAACGCGACTGCGCTCGGCCGCGAATTCTTTGCCGTGCGCGAACTGCCGCCCGGTTATGCCGGTTCGACCGACATGGGCAATGTCAGCCATCGTGTGCCCTCGATCCATCCCATGCTCGGCGTGGCACCCGCCGGAGTGATCATCCACAATCCCGAATTCGCGCGCTATGCCGCGTCCGACAAGGGCGACCAGGCTGTGATCGACGGCGCCAAATCGCTCGCCATGACGGCGCTCGACCTGATGGCCGATCCCGCCGCAATGGCCGAGGCGCGCGCCGATTTCGCCGCGACCGCGGAACTCTCGCAAGGTGCGCTCGCGAAGTCGCGCGAACCGCTTTCGCATACGCATCACGGCGGTTGCGGCTGCGTATGAGCTTGTGGCTCGCAATTGCCGCCATCAATGGCGGGCTTGCCGTTGCGTCAGGCGCCTTCGCGGCGCACGGTCTGCAGGGGCGCATCGATGCGCAAGCGCTGCAGACCTTCGAAACCGGAGCGCGCTACCACATGTACCATGCGCTGGCGATCGGGCTTGCCGCCCTGGCCATGCGTGACGCAGCGGCAGGAGCCGCCGTCAGCGCCGCAGGTTTTTTTCTGGCAGGCATTTTGCTCTTTTCCGGTTCGCTTTATCTTCTCGCCTTGACGGGCGTGCGCCTGTTCGGAGCGATCACGCCGTTCGGCGGCGTGTGCTTTCTCATTGGCTGGGGCCTTCTTGCCATTGCGGCAACACGACTGAAGTTGTGACCGGTATGCGTGAAAAGATTTTGGTGGCGGGATCGGGCATCGCCGGACTCGGCGCAGCGCTCGCGCTTGGCGGCGGGTCGCGCGACGTCACCATCCTCGATCGCGATCCGCCGCCGCCCGAAGGTTCGGCGGAGGACGCCTTCTACAACTGGGAGCGCAAGGGCGCGACGCAGCTTCGCCATAGCCATGCCTTCCTCGGCCGTCTGACGACTCTGATCCGCGAACGCTATCCCGACCTGATGGCCGAGCTTCTGGCCGAAGGAACGCGCCTCTTCGGCTTCGAAGACGGCCTGACGCCGCACCTTGCAAAAAGTTACGTCCCGGCGGCTGGCGACGAGGATTGCAAGCTCCTCTTCAGCCGACGCACCACGCTGGAGCTGATCATGCGCCGCTATGCGGCAAGGCTTCCCGGCATCACCTTTGTGCCTGACGCGGGCGTACGCGGCCTCATCGCGCGTCGCGAGGACGGCAAGCTCGTCGTCGAAGGTCTCAAGGTCGAACGAAGTGGCGAAACCCAAGAGATGCGCGCCGACGTCGTCGTCGATGCCTCCGGACGAAACTCCTCCTTTCCCGAATGGCTGCGGCGCGAACATGTCCTGGTGCACGAGGAAACAAGCCCTTGCGGCATTCTCTATTTCACGCGGCACTACAAGTTGCGCGACGGCCAGAGCGAGCCGCCGCGCGACGGAGCCGCGCAGGGCGGCGCCGACCTCGGCTACATCAAGTTCGGCGTCTTTATCGCCGACAATCGCCACTTCTCGGTGACGCTGGCGACGCCCGAGATCGAAACCGAAATGCGCCTCGCCGTCGTTCGGCCGGAAAACTTCGACGCGATCTGCATGGCGTTGCCCGGCGCGGCGCGCTGGATGAATCCCGAGCGCGCCGAACCCGTGAGCCAGGTCTTCTCGATGGGCAACCTGCACAATGTGTGGCGTCACACCTTGAAGGACGGCGAGCCGCAGGTGCTCAATTTCTTCGCCATCGGCGATGCCGCCGTCCGTACCAATCCGCTCTACGGCCGCGGCTGCTCGGTCGGCTTCGTCAGCGCCCACATCCTGCGCGCCGCGCTCGATTCCTCGCGCTCGCCGGTCGAGCGCGCCAAGATGTTCGATGCAGAAGTCGAGAGCGTCATCCGGCCTTATTTCACTTCCATGGTCGAACTCGACCTCAATGCCATCCGCCGCGCCAAACAGGAACGCGATCCGACCTATCGCCCGTCGCTGCGCGCGCGCATGACCAAGAGCTTCGCCGAAGACGGCCTGATGCCGGCGCAGCGCGGTGACGTCGAAGTCAGCCGCGCCATGTCGCGCGCGTTCCACATGCTGGACGAGCCGGCCGCATTCCTCAAACGCCCAGCCATCGTGGCGCGCATCATGCGCGTCTGGGCGATGCCGGAAGCGGAGAAGCGCCGCCGCGGCTTTTACGCGCCCAAGGCCGGTCCCGATCGCGCCGGGATGTTGAGGCTTTTGCAGATCGCGGCCTGATCATGGAGAACGACATGGTTTCCTTTCCAACGCCTACGATGGTCAAGACCAACGGCATCGACATGGCGGTCTATGAAGCCGGACCGAAAGACGGCGTTCCCGTCGTGCTCTGTCACGGCTTTCCCGAACTCGCCTATTCCTGGCGGCATCAGATTCCCGCTCTTGCTGCTGCCGGCTTTCGGGCGATCGCACCGGACCAGCGCGGCTATGGTCTGACCTCGCGGCCGGAAGCGATCAGCGATTACGACATGGCGCATCTGACCGGCGACCTCGCCGGCCTGCTCGATGCGCTTGGCCTCAAGGACGCGATCTTCTGCGGTCATGACTGGGGCGGGCTCGTGGTGTGGCAGATGCCGCTCTTCCATCCCAAGCGCGTCAAGGGCGTCATCGGCGTTAACACGCCGTTCCTGCCGCGCGCGCCCATCGATCCGATCGTCGCCATGCGCACCATGTTCGGCGAAGACATGTACATCGTTTACTTCCAGAAGCCCGGCGTTGCCGACGCCGCGCTCGCCAAGGATGTCGGCAAGGCGTTTCGCTTCTTCATGCGCAAATCGGGCATGAAGGCGACGGAGTATGCCAAGCTCCCGGCCGAACAGCGCAACCTCGCCCTCGTCAAGGCGCTCGAGGCCGACGAAACCGGCTGGGGCGGCGGCCAGCCACTCCTCACCGACGAGGAAATGAAATTTTTCGTCGACACCTATAAGAAGACCGGCTTCACCGGCGGCATCAACTGGTATCGCAACTT
Organism: Rhizomicrobium sp.; assembly: GCA_035536115.1. GTDB lineage: Bacteria > Pseudomonadota > Alphaproteobacteria > Micropepsales > Micropepsaceae > Rhizomicrobium. The sequence continues at coordinate 1,993 of DATLOU010000025.1, read as the reverse complement.
CTCCCGCAACTGGGAGAAGAGCGAAGGCATGGAACAAAAAGTCCATGTGCCCGGCCTCATGGTGATGGCGGAGGACGACGTCGTTCTTTCTCCGGCGATGGCCGACGGGATGGAGGCGTATGTCCCCGATCTGGAAAAGGCCCTGATCAAGGATTGCGGCCACTGGACCCAGCAGGAACATCCCGACGAACTCAACCGAATCATGATCGCCTGGCTGAAGAAGCGGTTCGGCTAGCTGAACTGTCAGGTGGCCCCACCGTGGGAGCCATGACAAACTGGCGCCATGTCTCAGTTGCCCGACGATGTCGACACCTTCTCCTACGCCGATCCGACCGATCCGCGGCTGAAGCGGTTCTTCATTCGTCTGATCGAGCGGCTGACCGGCCAGCCCTATCTCAAATGGCTGTACGAGGAGAACAAGGCGCACCCCGTGCCGGGCGAAAGTTTCTGGCAGGCGGCCATTCGCAAGCTGGAACTGAAACTCGTCTTCAACGAAGACGAACTCGCGAAGTGGCCGAAGACCGGCCCGCTCGTCATCGTCGCCAACCATCCCTTTGGCGTGCTCGACGGCTTGATCGTGTGCGAAATCGTCAGCCGCGTGCGCGAGGATTTCCGCGTCCTCACTAACGCCGTTTTGCTCCGCGCCGAAGAGGTCAAGGAGTTCCTTTTGCCCGTCGACTTCGCCGAGACCGATGAGGCGCTCAAGACCAACCTTCACACCCGCGCCGAAGCCAAGAAATTCCTCCTCAAGGGCGGCTGCCTCGTCGTCTTTCCGGCCGGCGGTGTTTCCACCACGCCGACCATCTGGCACAAGCGCGCCATCGATGCGGAATGGAAGAACTTCACCGCCCGGCTGATCGGCCAGGCCAAGGCGCCGGTGGCGCCGGTCTATTTCGCCGGCCAGAACAGCCGCCTCTTCCAACTTGCCAGTCACGTCAGCATGACCCTTCGTCTCTCGCTCCTCTTCAAGGAAGTGCATGACCGCATCGGCAGCGAGATTCATCTTCGCATCGGCGAGCTTGTGCCGTATGAACGGCTCGCCGGCATCAACGACAGACAATCCTTCATGGACGTTTTGAAGAACATCACCTATTCGCTCGGCGGCACCGTGCCCGAGACGTTGCCCAAGTCACGCGTCAAGCGGCCGCGCCGACCTCCGGGCTCACGGGTCTATCCATGAGCACGCGCATCCGCGTCGGCCTTTTCGTCACCTGCCTCGTCGATCTCGTCCGGCCGCAGGTCGGCTTCGCCGCCGTCAAGCTGCTCGAGCAGGCAGGCTGCGACGTCGAGATTCCGAATGCGCAGACGTGTTGCGGCCAGCCGGCTTGGAACGCCGGCGCCGACAAGCACGCGGCCGCGATCGCCCGCAACGTCATCGCCGCCTTCGAAGGCTTTGACTATGTCGTAGCCCCATCAGGCTCCTGCGCCGGCATGATCAAGCGGCACTATCCCGAAGTCTTCGAGAAGGATCCCGTCTGGCTCGTGCGTGCGCGCGCGCTGGCGGCGAAGACGCACGAGCTGACCTCGTTTCTCGTCAAGGTGCGCGGCGTCGAAGCCGTCAAGGCGACGTTCGAAGGCTCGGTCTGTTATCACGACTCTTGTTCCAGCCGCCGCGAGATGGGCGTCGTGGCCGAACCGCGCAGCCTGCTCGCCACCGTCGATGGGCTCACGCTCAAGGAGATCGGCGACAAGGAAACCTGTTGCGGCTTCGGCGGACTCTTCAGCGTCAAATATCCCGAGATCTCCGAACGCATCGCCGACACCAAGATCGCCGATGTGCTGGCGAGCGGCGCCGCAACGCTGACCGGCGCCGATCTCGGCTGCCTGTTGCATCTCGCCGGCCGCATGCAACGTGACGGCAAGGACATCGCCGTTCGCCACGTCGCCGAAATCCTGGCCGGCATGGGCGACGAGCCGGCGCTCGGCGAAGCGCAAAAATGAACCAGGACCCGCGCCAGTTTCCCAAGGCCGCGCGCGAGGCGCTGAACGATCC
>DATLOU010000024.1:0-30586 GCA_035536115.1 Rhizomicrobium sp. | reverse complement strand
CTCTCGAAAGGGTTTTCAGAAATGACCACCACCGCAACACCGCGGGCGGCGCTGCCGCTCTTGGCCGCCGCTCAGGCGCAAAAGCATGTCACCCATAACGACGCACTTCTCCAGCTCGACGCACTTTTGTTCGCGCGGTTTCTCAGCCGCAATGTGTCGACACCGCCGCCGACACCGGCGGACGGCGACACGTATCTGGTGAAGGCGACGGCGAACGGCGCCTGGACCGGACAGAACGGCCAGATCGCCTATGCGTCGGGCGGGGTTTGGCGCTTCACCGCGCCGTTCACCGGGCTCAGCGCCTATGTCGTCGACGAGACCAAGCTCATCGTCTTCAACGGCACCAGCTGGGTCGATTATGCCAGCACGCTCGCGCTGCAGAACGTGCCGCTGCTCGGCGTCAACGCCAGCGCGGATGCGACCAACAAGTTCGCGGTTTCCTCGTCCGCGTTGCTGTTCAACAATGTCGGCAACGGCGTGCAGGTGAAGCTCAACAAGAACGCGTCGACCGACACGGCGTCGCTGCTCTACCAGACGGGCTTCTCCGGTCGCGCCGAGATCGGGCTCACCGGCGACGACAATTTCCATTTCAAGGTTTCTGCGGACGGCTCGACCTTCAACGAAGCCATCCGCTTGGTGAATGCGAACGGCCACGCGCTCGTCAACACCGCGATCGACAACGCAGCCTTGACTGTCGGCGGCGTCATCGCGCCGGACGCGAACAACACGCGCGATCTGGGAATGACAGGCTTCGCCTTCCGAAAGGCCTATATCGGCACGGAGCTCAATTTTCTCGGCACCGCTATCACGGCCATGACGGGATCAGGCCCTCTGGCGTTGGGCGGAAGTCCGACCTTCACCGGGACGCTGACGGCGCAGAGCGGAAATTTCACGGCCAATCTCGGCGTGAACCGGGCGAGCCCGCTCGCACTGCTCGAACTCGGCGGCGCCATGAGCGCGACCGGTCCGACTGCGACAGACAAGGGCATCGTGCAAATCAGCGCCGTCAACAACAATGTCGGCCTGAACATCGGCAATTTCCAAGCCTCGCCATTCTCCATGTGGCTGCAGGCGATGGATAACCGCAGCGGCCAGGCGCAAGTCTTTCCCCTTTCGCTCAACCCCATTGGCGGAAGCGTGTTCATCGGCCGAACGTCGACTCTCAACGGCAATCACTGTGCCACCGCGACTTCGACAAACCCGACCATCGACTTCATCAACGCCCATGCGACGTCGCCGGCGGGCGCGACGGTGACGTATTCGGCCGCCGCACCGAATGGGACCGGCAACAACTTCCTCGCGTGCGTCGATACCGGGGCGACGCGCGTCCAACTCCGGTCGAACGGCGGCATCGCCAATTTCAGCGCCAACAATGTGAATCTGTCCGACGTTCGCGTGAAACCCGTCATCGAACAATTGGACGGGTTGGCTTCGCAGCTGTGGTCGGCGCATCGCGACATTTGCTGGTCGCGCTTCAAGTATCATGACCAGACTCACGACGACTGGAACTATGGCTTTATCGCCCAGGACATTCAGGCGCGGTTCGGCGCGTTCGCGCCCGAGCTTGTCGATGGTTGGGATGACCTGCCGTCGGGTACCGGCCTCCTCGCCGTGTATCACGAGGACCTGCACAACATCGGTCATGCGGTTCTGAGCGCGGCCCAGCGCCGGATCGAGGCCATGGAAAACGAGAATGCGACGCTCAAGGCGACGCTCGCCGAAACCCTGAAGCGCGTCGCGGCGCTCGAGTCGCGGTAGCGCGCGCAGCTAACAGCTTTTCATCACGACGACACCCGGCCAGTGCGCCGGTTTTTTTTGGAGTTACGACATGCAACCGTCCCAGTCTTGGGATTTCGAGCGCTGGCCGCACTTCGCGCCAGGTGAAATCGCCTGCCCTTGTTGCGGCGAGATCCATATCTGGCCCGATGCGCTCGATGCGCTCGAACGGCTGCGCGTGGCGATGAACGCGCCGCTGCACATCGATTCGGGCCATCGCTGCGTGCTGCACAATGCCCGCGTCGGCGGCGCACCCTTGTCGCTGCACAAAAAGCTCGCCTTCGACATCGCGCTTCGCCAGCACGATCCGCGCGCGCTCGCCGCCGCCGCCCATGCGGTCGGCTTCACCGGTTTTGGCTTCGGCCAGAGCTTTCTTCATCTCGATATCCGGGCGCATTCCGCGCACTGGTTCTATGGCAAAAGGAGCAAAGACAAATGGACATCCTTGGGGATCTCTTAGGTACAGGCGCATCGGCGCTCACGGGCGGACTGTTCGGCCTCGTCGGAAACATTGCGACCAAGGCTATCGGCTATTTCGAAGCCAAGCAGGCCTTCACCGAAAAAGTGGCCGAGTGGAGTCACGAGAGCGATCTGCTGAAGCTGCAGATGCAGGCCAAGGCCGCCGAAACCGAACAGGAGATTCACATTGCAGAAAGCCAGGGCTCCTGGAGCGGACTGAGCGCGAGCCTCAGCGCCGAAGAGGCCGTGGGAAGCTCTTATCCCTGGGTCAATGCGGTTCGCGCCCTGGTCCGCCCCGCACTCACGCTCGGCCTGACCACGTTTCTCTCGGCGGCGTTCTTCGCGATGGCACCAGGCGACATCGACCGCGCATACGTCGCCGACAGTCTCGTCTTCGCAGCGGTCACCTCGATCGTGTGGTGGTTCGGCGATCGCGCGCCGAAGAAAACTTCCCGCTGAGGGGGCCCGCGTCTATCATGCTGCGCGCCCAAGTCCACGCCCACAAGGGAACCACGCTCCTGTCCCGCGCGTTCGCGTCCCATGCAGAATAAGACCGTGCCGATGCCGTCCGGCGTGACCCTGCCAGCGCCACCCGCTGTTCCGGCGCTGAGCTGGGAAGCGCCGATTCCAATCGCCACCCATCCCGTGCTGCTCGCCAATTTCGGGCTTCTCTTCGCGGTGGCGGGCGCGATCGTCGGCGCGCTGCTCTCGTTCGTCATGGCGATGACGGGACAAGGCTGGCGCATCGAAGCGATCGTCGAGTGGACGGCGTCGCTCACCGCGGCGGCGTTCCTCGTCGCGATGGTCGTGGCGATCCTCATCTTCGGCAACCGTCTGCACATGCGCTTCGCCCTCGATGCAGAGCTCGCCGAAGCCGAAGTCGCCGACAAGAGCCCGAGGATCGTGCAGCGCGCGCTCTCCGTGTTCAGCTGGCTCGCCGAGCGCTTCGGTCTCGCCGGTGCCGGCCTCGTCGCCGAGACCAGCGCGCGGCAATGCATCGAATGGGATGCGGTCGCCGACGCGCATTTCCATCCCTTGTGGCGCACGATCTCGCTCTCCAACGGCTGGCACATCGCGCTGATTCTGTTCTGTACGGCGGAGAATTACGATTCCGTAGCCGCCGCCGTCCATACCGGACTGGCGGCGCGTCATCCCCATGCCTTCCACAATCCTCTGCCGGCGCTGCTCTTTCGCACATTCCTGATCCTGCTTTCGTCCATGCCGTTGTTCGCGATGCCCTTCGTGGAGAAGGACGGCGTCTTTCCAGCCCTTCTCATCCTGGGGTTCGGGCTCGGCGCCGTCTGGCTGTCGCGGCAATTGTCCTGGGTCGTGCTCGTCTGCGTCATCTGGTCGGCGGTGCTCGAAGCGATTGCGTTCGTCGAGCCGCACGATTCGATTTTCGGCGGGACCTATCGCGCCTATCAGGTGCTCAACACGGGCGATGCCATCACGCTGGGGCTGGTCGGCGCCGGTGCGCTTTGCCTGATCGTGCTGTCGCTCGGGCTGATCAGCGGGCGCTGGCGCTCCGGACTCTCCGCGAACCGGGTGGAGCGCGGCCGCGTGATGATGGGGGCGTAGTCCATTTTTTATCGAACACGTAAATTTACGCGTCGAGTTTCCGAGCGATGTGAATTTGTGACCGGCTCTTAACCGGTCCCGCTGAGTTCGTCTGTCTTATCCCCCAGATGGGCGTTGTTCCGCGCTGGTCGATAGAGGACTCTCGCGGCATTCGCCCGAAGGATGGGCGTCATGCACGTTTCGGCGGGAAGCCGTTCGACAGGGATCTGAAGATGAGAATGATGACGGGGTGTGCTCTCGCCGCCCTTCTTATGAGTGTTGCGGCAGCGCCGGCGCTGGCAGCAAGCGCCAACGGCACGGCGACAGTGACGATCCTTCGTCCCATCACCGTGACCAAGAACCAGGACCTCCAGTTCGGCACGGTCGTGGAACCGACAAGTGGATCGGCAACGGTCACCATCGACACAGGCGGCACCCGCACGACAACGCTCGATGTCGGCGGCGGCGCCTTCGGCGTGTCGGACTTCACGGTGGCCGGCGAAGGTGCCGCCGCGGTGACGGTTTCGGTACCGGCGACATTTGCGATCACCAATCAAACCACCACCGGAACACTGACTGTCACGACGACGGGCAACACCTTGAATACCGGCTCGCAAACGCTCAGCGGGACGTTCGGCGCCGGCGGTACGCTCGATGTCAAGGTCGGCGGACAGATCACCGTGCTCAGCACGACGAATTCCGGTCTCTATAGCGGCACGTTCGCGGTCACGGCGAGCTACAACTGAACACGTCCTCGCGCGCAGTATGCGGTGTCGCCCTTGTCCTCGCTGTCCTCGGCGCAAGTCCTGCGGCCGTCGCTGACGAGCAAAGCGCCGCCGCCGCGAAACCTTTGCTCGCGGGGGTCGGGACGGGCGACATCAACATTTCACCCAAGCGCGTCGTGTTCGGGCCGGACGGCCGCGGCGCGACCGTCTATGTCTTCAACCGCGGCACGGCGCCGGCGACCTACAGCATCGCCGTCATCGATCGCGCCATGATGCCCGACGGTCGCATCGAAGCGATCGACGATGCCGACAAGAATTCTCCGGATGCGAGCGTGGCCGCGCGCGTCAAGTCCGCCAAGACGTTCGTGGTCTACACGCCCCGGCGCGTCACGCTTCAGCCGAACGAGAGCCAGACGATCAGGCTGCGCGCCTTGCGGCCCGCCAATCTCGCGTCAGGCGAATACCGGACGCATCTGACGGTCACAGCCATCCCGCCCGAAGATGTGGGGCTGACGGCTGAGGCGGCCGTGAAACCGGCGGCGGGACAGCTGGCTGTGCGCGTCGTCCCTGCGTTCAGCATCTCGATCCCGTTGATCGTGCGCCAAGGCGCAGCTGACGTGCATGCCGCTCTCGAAGGGCCGCGCTATGCGGTGGAGCATGCGCCGAGTGGACAGCAGAGGGTGGCCGTCGTTTCCCTGGAATTGGCGCGGCTCGGCGCGAGTTCGGTCTATGGCAACATCGAAGTGCGCCGGGGCGACGAGGTCATTGGCGCCGTCCAGGGATTGGCCGTCTATCCCGAGATCGTGCGCCGGCCCGTCCGGATTCCGCTGAGCAAAATTCCGCCCAGCGGTGCTGAGTTGCGTGTCGTTCTGGTCGACGACGACACCCAGCCGGGAGTCGAATTAGCGAAAGCCGTGCTGACGGTGCCATGAGCCGCAGGGCCGGCATGATCGCCGCCATCCTGCTGGCGGCTGCCATCGCGCATGCCACGGCTGGACCGAACAAGACGCCACCAGCCTCTCCAGAGGCGCCGACGCCGCCAAGCACCGCCGCACTTTTCGGCGACGACGATCTTCTCCTCTTCGCGGTGTCGAGTGGCGGCGTGGAGTTGACCGACGCCTTGTCGGCGTATTCCTCGCGCGCAGGCTTGTTCCTGCCGCTCGGAGAGTTGTCGCGGCTGCTCGATCTTTCGATTCTGGTCGATCCGCCCGCGCGGCAGGCCGAGGGTTGGTTTCTGAGGCCTGACCGCCGCTTTCTGCTCGATCTGAAAAACGGTCGCGCCAATGTCGAGGGCAAAAGCAGCGACGTGGCACCGACCGAAGCGGTTCTGTTCGACGATGAGATCTACGTGCGCAGCGATCTTTTGCAACGGCTGCTGCCGCTGACACTCAAGATCAACAAGAGCGACCTGGCTTTGGAAATCGTGACACGCGAGCACTTTCCGTTCCAGGACCGGCTGGAGCGCGAGCGGCGGCGAAACGGCCTTCGCAACGTCAACGGCAAGGCGGAAAACGTCATGCGCATTCCATCGCGCTACGAACTGTTCACGCCGCCCTCGGCGGATCTGAACCTCAGAGGTGAGATCTCCAACCGCGATCCCAAACGAACGACCATCTGGGAGACGCGTCTTGGCGGCGACGTGATCTATACGGGGCTGCAGCTCTTTGCAGGCTCCGACAACAATGGCGGGCGGGCCAGCTTTCGCACGCTATTCGAGCGCAAGGATCCCGATGGCGAAAGCGCCGGTTTCTTCGGTGCGACCCGTAGCGGCGCGGGCGACGTGTACAACCCGGCCTTGGCGTTGGGTGTCGCAAGCACCTTGGGACGTGGCGTGGCGACGACGTCAGAACCGCTCGATCAGGCCAGCGTGTTCTCGACCACGGACATTCGCGGCGAGTTGCCGTTGGGCTATGAGGTCGAGCTTTATGTCAACGAGGTGCTGCGTGGTTCTCAGGCTCAGCCGGTGCGCGGCGACTACGAGTTTCTGAGCGTTCCGCTCTCCTTTGGCCTGAATGTGGTCCGGCTGGTGTTCTACGGCCCGCGCGGCGAGCGGCGCGAAGAGGTGCGACGGATCAATGTCGGCAGCGGACAGCTCCACGCGGGGCAGTTCGCCTACAGCTTCGGCGCGGAACAGGTCGGCATTCCCCTGATCGACGTCAATCGCGCCTCCAGCGCAACATCGGGCATTTTCGGCATCGGCAGTACGCGCATTGTCGGAACGATCGCCTACGGGTTGAACGAAGATGTCACGCTCACCGGAGGGATCGCGCAATACACGCCCAATGCGAGCTTCGATCACAGGCAACATCAAATGGCGACAACCGGCCTATTGACGTCGTTCGCCGGCCTCGCCTTGGAGCTGGACGGCGCCGCCGACAATTTTGGCGGCCTGGCGGGCGCCGCCGGCGTGGGCGGCCGCTTGTTCGACGTGTCGTTCGTGGCGAGGCACACCGAATATGCCGGCGGCTTTGTCGACGAATTGCAGACAACGGACCTCTCGGCGCCCGCGCCGCTTGTGAGAAACTCCGATCTCACCGCGGAGTGGGCGATCGGCGTTCCGTTCACCGAGCTCACATTTCCATTGTCGCTGCATGCGCAGCACAGCCAGTTTGTCGATGGCGGCGAGAGACTTCTGGGCGATGCCAGGTTGTCGGCGGCGCTCGGCCGCTATCTCTTCTCGGCGGGCTGGCAATTCGAACAACAGAGCACGGCGACGGCGACAACGACGCGCTCCTCCGAAGGCACGTTCGATGCGTCGGCGCTGGTCTGGCAGAATTGGCAAATCCGCGCCGAGGCCGGTGTGAGCGCGGAGCCATCGCTTCGTCTCAACACGGCGAATGTTTTGGTCGACGGCACGCTGGCCGATGACAATACCGTCCGGCTGGGGGTTTCGCACACCTTCGGATCAGACGCACAGACCCAACTGCAGGCACGGACGACCTGGCTCTTGTCGCGTTTCGATCTGTCGCTCGACGCGAGCTATACGCCCGAAACCTCCGAAACGCGCATCGGCATCGAACTGGCACTCAGCGCTCTGTTCGATCCGCTGGAAGATCGATATCGCCTGGTGCGGCCGGGCGCGGCCGCCGGCGGCAACGTTGCGCTGCAAGCCTTCATCGACAAGAACGGCAATGGCGTCAGGGACAGCGATGAATTGCCGGCCAAGGACTTGGCGATCCAAGCCGGCAATCGACCGACAAAAAGCGACGAAGAGGGCGAGGCGCTCGTCACGGGGTTGGGCGACGGCGCGAAGGCGCGGATCCGCGTCGATCCCGATTCGATCGATGATCCCTATCTCGCGACACCGGCAGACGCCATCGAAGTCGTGCCGCATCCAGGCCAGGTGACGCTCGTGAACTATCCCTTGCAAAGCCTCGGCGAGGTCGGGCTCAAAGTGATGCTGGTGCGCCAGGGCTTGCCGCCGCGCGGCCTTTCGGCGCTTCAGCTTCAGCTCCTTTCCGACCAAGGCGCCGTGATCGCCGAAGGGCGCAGCGAATTCGACGGCACGGTGATCTTCGATCGCTTGCCTCACGGCGACTACACCGTGCGCATTGCTCCCGAGCAAGCTGAGCGGCTTAAGCTGAAGTTGGAGTCTGGTCTGCATGTCGCGGTGCCCGCGAAGGGCGGCTTCGTCGGACCGTTCGTCGCCAATGTCTTTGTTGCGCCGTAGTCGATTCACTTACTTTGTTTTGCAGACTCGCAACTCCATCATGGGAGAAACTTACGAAATAAAGGTTTGCCGATCGGTTGCGGGGCGCAAGCAACACGATAAAAGTAAAACCTTGTCGCGGGGCGTTGTCAGTGGTCAGCGGTGTTTCGATCCTGGTTTCGGCGGCGGGCCGCGTGTGCGGGCCTGCGCATCAGGTTCGGCTCGACGAGATCATCGCGCCGTCGCAGCTCACGGCTCATCTCGGCATCGGCGATCTCGAAACCGTGCGGTGGTTGAACGACGCCGTCCAACGGGCGGTGCATGAACGACGCACCAGTTCGATGCGCTGGCGCACAAAGGACGACATGATCGGCAAGATCATCAATGTGCGCCCGGCGCACGAAGCCGGTCTTGCAGTCGTCGCCGTAACCGATCTCGATGCGCCGGCGGGTGACGTTTCCATCGCTCTGCTGATGGACATTTTCGAGCTGACGCGCGCGGAGGCCGAGATTGCCGCAAGCCTGTTCTGCAAGAGCGATCTTTCCGATATTGCGCGCGAACGCGGAGTACGGCTGGAAACGGTGCGCGGCCAGGTAAAGGCGATTTTGCACAAAGTCGGCACCGCCAGCCAAAAACAGTTGATGTTGGTGCTCTCCAGGATCACCCAGATTTCCCTGCCGCCGGAACAGCACTCCCCGGATCCGGCATTGCAGTTCCGAGCGGCAAAGACGGGTTGATCGCCGATGGGGCTGGTCAGAGCAGTCGCTGTGCTGGTCACTTTCTGCGGCATGATGCTCGGCACGGCCGAGGCCGGTGTCATCAACATCACTGCGGGTGTCCTGAATACGCCGAATCTCGGAAAGGTCGTCGCCACATCGACATCGACTTTCCGTGTCGATGCCGCCAGCGGCACCGTCACAGAGACCGGGTCTGCCACCCGGATCCCCAACGCTTCGGTGACGACGCCGCAATACATCATCACCTGCACGGGAAGCGGCTCGCCCTGCAGTACGTCCAAACTCGTGACAGTGACCATTCAAGCCAACACGACGTCGGGTCCTGCCTTCCTCGCGGCGCTGAACGTTTCAGTGAGCAGCGGGACGCTCACCTCGGGACCGACGGGACAAAACACCCAGACCGTCAGCTTCATCGCAAAGAGTGCGGCGCCTGGAGGAACCGTGGCGGTGTTCAATTTGGGCATGGACGTGACGATTCCCGCAACCGCAACCGGCAGCAAGCCGACGCCGGCCTACACGATCACGACAACGAACAACTGATGCGGCGATTAATGACATGCATTCTGGTTGCGGTGCTCGCGTGTGCCATGGCGGATGGGACTGCGATCGGACCGTCTTCGGTCAGCCGGACGGCGAGCGGCTCAGTCACGATTTCTAAAGTCATTTCGGCCGCGCGCACGCGCATTCTGAACTTCGGCCACTTCAAGAATACCGGCGGCGGCGATTGCATGGCGAGCACAATCACGCTCGACGCGAGGACGGGCCTGCGCAGCACGACCGGCAGCGCCGTTCTTGCCGGCGGCACGGCGGGGTCCGGGGCTTATACGATTTCCGGTTCGGCCAACAGCATCTATGGCGTGAGCTTTCCCGCGGTGGCGCTGTCTTCGCCCCATACCCTGACGGTTTCCGCCTTCAGGTTCTACAGCGCGACGAACAACAGCACGACGATGGGGCGGATCGGACCAGGCGGCACCGACACACCGCACGTCGGGGCGACGATTTTTGTTCCCTGTTCCTTCGATACGCACAACATCAATGAAGTGGTTGCGTCCTTCACGCTGACGGTCACGTATCCGTAGATCGCTTCAGCTGCCTTTGACCGGCACGCTTCCGGCGAGTGTGGCGTAATCGCGCGCGAAGGTGTGCCATCCGGCCGTCCCGCTGATTGGGATCACCAAATAGGCGAGCACAAGAAGCACGGGGAACGCGATCAGATAGACGCTGTGCACGCGCCCGCGCGTGCGCCAATCATAAATCATGGCGGCGACGATCAGGAGGTAGCTGAGCCAGCAGGCGGGCACATTGATCCATACCGGTGGGACATCGGTTGGTCCGCTGAGCGGCCACACCCAGCTGAGAAGAGGTCGCGCCACCGGCGCATTCAGGACTGAAATGGTGGCGAGCAGCATCAGCCGCTTGTGGATTTCGGGTCGCTTGATGTTCGCGATGGCGAGCGTGAACAGAGTCGCAAAAGTCGCAATGATGACAAGCGGCACGATCAGGAACGCTTCGGCGTCGTAACCGCGCCCGACTGTGTAGCTGCCGAGCAGACTGTTCAGCGCCGCGAGCAGGCCGAGAACGGTCAGAAGCGTGGCGATCGAAATGCCGGCGAGACCCACGGAACGGTGCAAGGCCACGCGACCAGCCGGCACGAGCGAGGTTTGGAAGACGGCGAAGATCGTCCAACTGAAAAACGCGATGCCGTGCATGTGCACGACGGGATGCGCGCTGAACTGACCTGCGACCAAAGGCGTCCAATAGGTCGGGATGAATCCGAGGAAGGCGGTCGCCACGCAGGCCAGCGCCATGAAGGTATAGAAGTCGGCAGCAACGAGCGGCTTTGCGGCCGCAGTGGTCGTGATCGTCGTCATGATCTGGTCCCCAGTCTCTGCGCCCAGGCGCGACTCATAACAACGTTATGCAAAACGTCCCCTGCCGGTCAACGTGGTGGCTGGCAGAGGTCGGGAGGTCATAGAAGACGCCTAAGGCACGCGGCGGCAAACCTTGGTTATCAAGCCGATTTCGAACGTCGCGCCAACTTGCGCCGCCGAAGCGGCAATGGTCATCTGCTTCGCTCGTCGGAGGGTTCCATGAAGGTCAGCGAAGCGCTCGCCACGCGCAAATCGATCCGTGCGTTCAGGCCGGATCCCGTGCCACGCAAGATCATCGAGGAGATTCTCGTTGCTTCGGCCCGCGCGCCGTCGGGCGGCAACCTGCAGCCCTGGAAAGTGCACGTCCTCTTCGGCGCAGCGAAGGACGAACTCGTGCGGCGCACCAAGGAGCAGATGAAGGTCAATCCGCGTGGCGGCACGCCCGAGTATCACATCTATCCACCGGACCTGACCGAGCCGTATGCAACGCGGCGGTTCCGCGTCGGCGAGCAGATGTATGCGACGATGGGAATCCCGCGTGAGGATCGTGCGCGTCGCCTCGCGCAATTCGTCCGCAACTGGGAATTCTTCGGCGCGCCGGTCGGCATGATCTTTTCCATCGACCGCCAGATGCAGGAGGGCCAATGGGCCGATCTCGGAGGGTTCCTGCAATCGATCATGCTGCTTGCGCGCGAATATGGGCTTCACACCTGTCCGCAAGAGGCCTGGGCGCCATTTCACGAAGTGATCCGCGCCTATCTGAATGTGCCCAAGGAAGAGATCATCTTTTGCGGCATGGCGGTCGGCTACGCCGACGAGGCCGCGCCGGTCAACACGCTCGTCTCCGAGCGCGCGCCGCTCGAAGAATGGTGCGTGGTGCGCGAAGAGGCGTAGCCGCTCGCGAATGTGATCAACAAAATGAGAAGCCCGCACTGGTTGTCCAGTGCGGGCTCTCGCTTGAGCGTGAAGTTCCTACGGGGAGGGGCTGACCGCGGAACCACGCGCCTCAAGTTCTAGAGACGGATCGTGCCGATCACGCCTCCGGTGTAGGGATCGATCTCGATGAACGCGACGCGTCCGAAGCGGTCATACGAGCGCACGACATAGTGTCCGCGCACGAAGTAAGGATCGCCGACATAGCGGATGTGGTGGTAGCGCAGCGAGCGGAAGATCGTATCGCGATCGGCGAAGCGGTGATGTTCGTGGCGCCAATGACCATGATTGTCCCAGCCGCGATGGCCATAATTGTCGCGGTCGCCGCGCGTATCCTGGTAATGGTCATTGTCGTAGCGACCGCTGTCGCGGCCATAAGAGTCGTCGGCCGATGCGCTCGTCGCTCCGGCGACGCTCAACACCGCAGCCGTTGCTGCCGCCGCGAGGATTTTCTTAATGGTCATCGTCTTCTCCTTTGACCTGTTCGAAGGCACCTGCAAGGAACTCGTCCAACTGGAGCCTTCATTGCATGTCGCGTAAGATGCTCTCTCGCTCCTGAATGCGTTCTGGACGGGCCGTTCATGCGAGGTTCATTTGCGGAACCCTAAATAACCCTATGCAACTGCGTGTTTTCCTGGCCGTGATTCCCTTCGTCGTCGCTCTATCGGCGTCTGCGAACGCGCAGCGCATGGCGGATGGCGCAACGCTCGATCGCATCCTTCCCGACATTCGTGCCCAGCATCCCGGCAGGCTCTCCGATGCACAGCCCTGGACCGATGAAAGCGGCCGAACGCGCTACCGCATCAAGTGGATGACGCCCGAGGGTCGCATTCTTTACTTTGATGCCGACGCAAGAACGGGCCGCTATTGGACGTCGGACGGTTCGCGCGACCCGCGCGACTTTGGAGCGCGCGACCCGCGCGACCCCGGAGCGCGCGAGACAGGTTCTCGCGACACAGCTCCGCGCAACGGCAGTGCAGACCGTCCACCACGCGGCGAAGATGGCGACAATCGTCCGCTACCCGAAGATCACTCGCGCCGCCATGACAACTGGAATGGCGATCCCTTTGGCGGCGACAATGGTCCGCCGCGTCGCGGCGACGGCGAGCGTCATGGCGGCGACTGGCGGGGCAACGGCGATTGGCACGGCGACTGGCGCGGCGGAGATTATGGCGGCGGGCGTCACCATGGGCATGGCGGGAACTGAAAATGCGCATCCTTCTTGTTGAGGACGACAAGGACCTGCAGCGTCAGCTCAAGAAGGCGCTGATCGACGCCGGCTACGTGGTTGATGTCGCGGGCGACGGCGAGGAAGGTCACTTCCTCGGCGACACCGAACCCTACGATGCGGTGATTCTGGATCTCGGCCTGCCCAAGATGGATGGTGTGCGCGTGCTTGAGAAGTGGCGCAAGGACGGCCGCAAGATGCCGGTCCTGGTCCTCACCGCGCGCGACCGCTGGAGCGACAAGGTCGCGGGATTCGATGCCGGAGCCGACGACTATCTCGCCAAGCCGTTCTATACCGAAGAGCTGCTTGCCCGCGTGCGCGCGCTTCTGCGCCGCGCCGCCGGTCTTGCTTCCTCGGAGATCGAGATCGGGCCCTTGCGCATCGACACGCGTGCCAGCCGCGTCACTGTCGACGGCAACCCGGTGAAGCTGACAAGCCTGGAATACCGTCTGCTGTCCTATCTTGCCCATCACAAGGGAAAGGTCGTGTCGCGCACCGAACTCGTCGAGCACCTCTATGAGCAGGATTTCGACCGCGACTCCAATACGATCGAGGTGTTCGTCGGCCGCCTGCGCAAGAAACTCGACACCGACCTGATCCAGACCGTGCGCGGTCTGGGCTATTGTCTCGACGATGCGCCTGCCAAGAGCGATTAAGCTCAACTCGCTCGCTTTCCGTCTGATCGCCGCCGCCGCGGTGTGGACCGTGCTCGCGCTCGTCGCGGGCGGACTCATCCTGTCGAATGCGTTTCGCGCCTCGGTCGAGGGCGATTTCGATTCCGAGCTGCAATCGAGCATGGACGCGCTTGTCGCCTCGGCGGGCTACGATCCGAGCGGCGCAATTCAGCTCGAGCCGCGCTATCTGAGCGCCCGGTTCCAGCGCGCCTACTCCGGCGACTATTGGCAGATCGTTCCGATCGGTGGAGGCAAGCCGATCATTTCGCATTCGCTGCTCGATCGCACGATCCGCTTTTCCGATTCGGACGCCGGCAAGGACAGTATGGTCTGGGGTCATGCCGAAGGTCCCGATCGCCAGCACTTGCGCGTTCTTGCGCGCCGCATCGAATTTCCGATCACCGCGACCGCTCAGCCCGACGACAACCGCGCCTACATGTTCTATGTCGCCGGCGACATGAACGAAGTCGATCGGCGCATCGCCGAGTTCAACGGCACGCTGGTCTGGTCGTTCGTGATCCTCGGCCTTGGTCTCATCGCGGCGGTGTTCATTCAGGTCCGTGTGGGTCTCCAACCGCTGCGCAAGGTCACCGACGCCCTCGCGCGCATCCGCGCCGGCCAGGCGCGCCGCCTCGAAGGCAGCTTTCCCGCCGAGATCGAGCCTCTGGCCAGCGAACTGAACAGCCTGATCGAGCACTCCGCCGAAGTGGTCGGTCGCGCGCGCTCCTACGTTTCCAATCTCGCACACTTCCTGAAGACGCCGTTGACGGTTCTGGCGAACGAAGTCACGGCAAATCCGGGGCCGTTCGGCGAACTCGTCTCGCGCCAGGTCAAGAGCATGCGACGTCAGGTGGATCACTATCTGGCGCGCGCCAGAGCGGCGGGTGCGCTCGACGTGTTGGGGAACCGCACCCAAGTCGCGCCGGTGCTCGAGGACCTGGCGCGCGTGCTGCGCCAGATCCACGCCGAGAGCGCCGTCGACGTCGACGTGAACTGTCCGCCCGCGCTCGCCTTTCGCGGCGAACGCCAGGACCTTGAGGAGATGGCCGGGAATCTGATCGACAACGCCTGCAAATGGAGCCGCGGTCATGTGCGCGTCACTGCCGAAAATAGCGGGCCGAATATCTGCCTCAGCGTCGAAGATGATGGTCCCGGTCTGACGCCGGACGAGCGCGATCAGGTTGGTGAGCGCGGCGAAAGGTTGGATGAAAGCGTGCCGGGCTCGGGTCTCGGGCTCGCCATCGTGCGCGATATCGCCAAGCTCTATGCCGGCGCGCTGACCCTCGACAGCTCGCCCCTGGGCGGGCTCAGAGCCCGTCTGACACTGCCTGCCATCGTCGAAACACGGCATTAACCGTCGCGATCTACTCTTGCTCGTCCTTCTTCTGCCGAAGGATTAGCGAGGTTTGCATGCCTTCGCCGCACCAGAGCCGATTGCCGAATTCGTTCCTGGCGCCGGAACAACTCGATCTGGGCGTGGCGCGCGCTATCGAAGTCGCCGCGGCCGAAGAGTTTCGCCATGACATGATTCTCCAACGGGCTGCTCTGCGCCCCGGCTCGGAGCGCACGCCCACGCCGCTGCGTTTTTTCTGCTTGCCGTTCGAGGATCTCCTCACGGTCGACCGCCTGGGAGATGTCAAGCAGAAGGGATGCATCGCGCGGGACAGCATCGCTCCGGTCTGGATTTGGCTGAGCGGAACCCTGCTGCCGCGCGAGACCAAGTCCTATTGCCACAGATTCAAGGCGGCGATGGCGGCCGCGGATCATGCGCAGTGCAAAGCCCATGCGGCGGCGTTCTGGGCGTTGACGGGTCAAGCGATGCGCGCGGCACTCGCCGACGAAGCCGGCCGCAACACGGCGCGTCGGACGCTGAAGCGCGAACGCATTCTCGCCGACGCGGAAGAGGTTGCGCTCCTGCTTTCCGTCGCGCCTTCGGTTATGGCGATCCACGATGTGCTGGTGCGCCCCGTTCCCGTGCTGACGGACGAGATGCTGCATTCGTTGCGCGCCATCCGGGACGGATTGTCTGTCTTCGAACCCGAAGCCGTACCCTATGTCGCGATGATCGCGATGACCCGACTGGCGAGCCCGGGCGAGGCGTCGAAGCTGACGGCGCCAGTCGGCTAGACGGCGCCTGCCTTTTTCAAGGCCGCGATTTCAATCGCCGAATAGCCGAGTTCGCGCAGGACCTCGTCGGTATGTTCGCCAAGCACGGGCGGGCGGCGGCGGATCGTGCCCGGCGTTTCGTGCAGCTTGACGGGCGTCGCCGCCACGCGCGCCTTGCCGATACCGGGAAAATCGACGCCCGTGAAGAAGTCGCCGCTATTCACATGGGGATCGTCGAGCGCCTGGCGTGGCCTAAGAACCGGTCCTGCCGGCACGCGCGCGCCTTCGAAGGCCGCAACCGCTTCGGCGCTGGTCCGCTCGCCGATCCATTGCTGCATGCGCTGGCTGATGAGCTCGCCATGATCGCCGCGTCCTTTGTCCGTGGCAAAGCGCTGGTCTTCGAGCCACTCGGTTGCGCCGATCAATTTCGCGACGCGGCGAAAGAGCGGATGACCGTTCACCGCGACGATGATCCAACCGTCCTTGGTCTTATAGATGTCGCTCGGCCCTGCCGTCTGGCTGCGGTTCAGCGTCGGCTTGCGCTCGAGGTTGAGCGCGGCTTCCTCGAGAAGCGTCGGCGTGAAGAAGGTGAGCGCGGTGCGCAACAAGGCGCCTTCGACCAGCTGGCCGCGCCCCGTCGTCTCGCGCACCCTGAGCGCCGCCGAAACGCCCAGCGCAAGCAGAGAGGCCGTACCGAAATCGACCCAGGGTACCGCCGCGCGCACCGGCTGTTCCGACGTGCCGGAGAACCAGGCCGCGCCCGACATGGCCTGCGCGATGCCGTCGAAACCGACGCGGCCGCTGTAGGGTCCTTCGAGACCGAACGCCGTTCCGACCGCGAGGATCGCGCGCGGATTGATAGCGCTGACCGAATCCCAGTCGAGACGCATGGCCTTCAACGTCTCTGCCGGGAGATTGGCGACGACGACATCCGCATCGGCCACCAGCCGTCGCACCACGTCGCGGCCGGCTTCGTTCATCGGATCGAGCGTCATGCTGCGCTTGTTGCGGTTCATCTGCAGGAACATCGCGCCTTCGCTCGGACTTCCGTCGTCGCGTTGGCCCAACGGCGCGATGGTGCGGTCCTCGCTGCCGTCGCGCTTCTCGACGCGGATGACGTCGGCGCCGAGATCGCCGAGCAAAGCCGCGCAATAGGGACCGGCGATGTAACGGCCGAAATCAACGACGCGCAGGCCTTCGAAGGGAGCGGTCACGGAGGTCCCCAATGCAGAAAATGCGGTCTCGACTATAGCAAGGGTTGAGGAAATTGCATGGTACGCCAAGGCATGCGAAACGAGGGCGAAGAGCCCTTAGAGAACGATCATGCCGCCCAAGCGCAATCCCTTGAATTTGAACCCGCTCCAGTTGCGTACGCTGACGCTGCTGCAAGCCATTGCGCGCATTCCGGGCGCTGCGAACCAGACGCCTGACGGCGAGGTTGTGATCGCGCAATTTCCGGCAGCCCATGGCGATCACTTCCATCTCGCCGACGCGACGGTGGCGGCGAAGGATGCGAGCGGTCTTTATAATGAGGCGGTGTGGAACGCCCTCACGCGCAAAGGCCTTGCCAAGGCCGAGTGGCCGCGTCAGATGACGTTGACCGAAGCCGGGATCAATTACGATACGGGCGACGCCAAACAAATCCTGCGCCGCGCCGAACACTGAACACGACGGCTTGAGAAAAATCAGACCCTGGCCTTCTGCAAGGCGGACTTGTTCGTTCGCGTCCATTCCTCGTAGCCGGGATGGCCGGGCGATGGGAACAAGCCGAAATGGACGTCGCGATTGAGCTGCAACACTTCGGCCACCGAGTAGGGCCGGGCTGACGCCTTGACAATCGCCGCCGTCAAGTTGGTCGAGCTGATCAGCCGGAGCGCACGCAGCAGATGCGGTGTCATTGACACCGTTGGCGGGTTTAAAGGCGCGGAATCGTCCAAGGCACTCCCCTTCGTGTCGCAATTCGAATCCGTACGCTAGGGCGCGGTCCTGACGGCATCGTGTCCGGCTGGTGTCTTGTGCGTAAGGCTCACTTTACCTTCGTCAAAGTCGCGAAGAGTTTGTCGAAAAGCGCGAGTCCGGCTGGGCTGCGGAAGAACTTGTCGAGCGCCGCGGCATCTGCGGTGATCACGGCATCGCCATCTCCGCCTTCACCGGTGGTTCCCGCGATTTTGTGTGTGTTGATGGCCTTCTTGGCGGCATCTTCGTCCAAGCCGAAAATCTTCAACGTGCCGTTCGGCTGGAGACGATAGAGAATGGGCACGCTGCCCGCCGGCTGATCCGGCGTCTCGTGCTCGGCATCCATCATCAAGCGCACATTCAGAAAACCGAAGTTTCCGAAACTTGCCGCTTTGAGCTTCAACATTGACACGTCGCTGGCTTGGCCCTGATCGGGAACAAGCACCGCGAAGATCGTGCCGTCTTTCGCACTCAGCAGATGGTAGTAGATGGTCCGATGATTGTCGGGATCGGGCGCCCGCCACACTCCCAGAACCGCCGGATCGATTTTGAGGCCCACTGTGCTTCCGATCGGGTGACTGGTCGTCGGCGGATAGCATGCCGCGAGCGTGAGCATGGCCGCAGCCAAGAACAGCAAACGTACGTTTTTCATGGTTTCCCCAGTCTGATTTAGACAACATGAACGGCGATTTTGGCCGAACGAGGGCGGCCCCTATGCCGCGTTGGCCCACACGTCTTATCTCACTATAAGGTCGGCGGCGCCCAGATCCCGCAAGTTCGATGACCGTCAAGCAACGCCGCCGCATCGCCTTCGTTGCCGCCCTGATCCTGGCAAGTGCCGGCGCGGCCGCATTGGTGCTGACGGCGCTCAAGGACAACGTGCTTTACTTCTATAGTCCGAGCGATGTGCGAGCGAAGAATGTGCAGCCCGGAATCGCCTTTCGCATTGGCGGGCTCGTTGCGGAGCACAGCGTGCACCACGGCGCCAATGCCGGTGTGAACTTCACCGTGACCGACGGCCGCACAGCACTTCCTGTCTCTTATCATGGCGTGCTACCGGCCTTGTTCCGCGAAGGTCAAGGCGTCGTCGCGCTGGGCGCGCTCGATGCGGCGGGGACGTTCGATGCGACGGAAGTCCTGGCCAAGCATGACGAGCGCTACATGCCGCCCGAGGTCGTCGACGCCTTGAAGCGCGCTGGCCGTTGGAAGGAAGGCCAATGACGGGAGAAATCGGCGAGCTCGCGCTCTGCCTTTCGCTCGCGCTCTCCCTCGTGATGACGGCGTCGGGCTTTGCCGGGACGCGCGCCGAGGCAGCCGTTGCGCGCTCCGTGGCCAATGGCGCGGCCAACGGCCTTCTGGTGTTCGTGGCTCTTGCATTCGGCGCACTTGTGTATGCGTCGATCGTCTCCGACTTTTCGCTGCTGAACGTGGCGCAGAATTCGCACACGCTGAAACCGCTGATCTACAAGATCAGCGGGGTGTGGGGAAACCATGAAGGATCGATGCTGCTGTGGGTCCTGGTGCTCGCAATCTATTCCGCGGCCATTGCGGCTTCGAAACGCGGTGGCGCGCGGCTGACCAGTGCGGCGCTCGGCGTGCAGGGCCTTCTCGCGCTCGCGTTCCTGGCGTTCATCCTTCTGACGTCGAATCCGTTCGTGCGCCTGGACCCGCCGCCTTTCGAAGGCGCGGGATTGAATCCATTGCTGCAGGATTTCGGCCTCGCCGTGCATCCGCCGATGCTTTATGCCGGCTATGTCGGTCTCTCCGCGACCTTCGCCTATGCCGCCGCCGCACTTATCATCAAGGAGCGCGATTGGGCGCGCGCGGCGCGCCCATTCATGTTGACGGCCTGGATCGCGCTGACGCTCGGCATCGCGCTCGGCAGCTGGTGGGCCTATTACGAGCTCGGCTGGGGCGGCTTCTGGTTCTGGGATCCGGTGGAGAACGCCTCGTTGATGCCCTGGCTGGTGGCGACGGCGTTGTTGCATTCGGCGCTGGCGACAGAACGGACCGGTGCCTTCCGGAGTTGGACGCTGCTTTTGGCCATCGCATCCTTTTCCCTCAGCCTGATCGGAACCTTCCTGGTGCGCTCGGGCGTCCTGTCATCGGTGCATTCCTTCGCCAACGATCCGGAGCGCGGCGTCTTCATCCTGGCCATGATCGTCGGCGCAATCGGTGGCGCGCTCGCGCTCTTCGCCTGGCGTGCGCCTAGTCTTCAGAGTGGTGCGTCGTTCGAACCTGCGAGCCGCGAAACGGCGCTGCTTCTCAACAATGTCTTTCTCGCTGCGGCGGCGGCAACCGTGTTCGTGGGCACGCTCTATCCCTTGGCGCTTGATGCCTTGACCGGCACGAAAATTTCCGTCGGCCCACCCTATTTCGCGATCACCTTCGCGCCCATCTTCATCGCGCTTTTGGTGCTCGTTCCCTTTGGTCCACGCCTGTCCTGGCGCAAAGGCGATCTCGTGGCTTCGTTTCGCTTGCTCGCGCCGGCGCTGGGCATCGCGCTTGTCGTGGCAATCGCCATCCTCGCCTTCACCGCGCCGCGTACCCTCTTCGGTGCCGGCGCCTTCGCAGTCGCGGCCTGGCTGATTGCCTCCAGCATCGTCGATCTGCGCGCGCGCGGCAGCCAGGCGCTCAAGACACGTGCGCTTGCCTCGATGCTGGCTCATGCCGGGCTCGGAGTAACGTTACTCGGCGTCGCCGGAACGACGCTCTGGCGGAGCGAAGCGCTGGAAGTGCTTGGGCCGGGAGAAACGACCGCCATCGCGGGCTATACGCTGCGCTTCGATGGCGTGAAGGCGGTCAAGGGCCCAAACTATGACGCGGCGCGCGCGACGATCACAGTGCTCGCCGATGGGCGAACGATCGCGGTCATGCATCCGGAGAAACGGATCTATCCGGCGGAAGGACAGGATACAGTCGAGACCGCGATCCGAACGACCGTCATCAGCGATCTTTATCTCGCGCTTGGCGACGAGCGCGAAAAAGGCCGCTGGGTCGTTCGCGCCTATGTGAACCCACTGGCGCCCTTGATCTGGTTGGGTGCGCTGGTCATGGCGCTCGGCGGATTTGCGGCGCTGTGGAGCCATGTCCGCATCACGCGCGCCTCAGACGTCGCGGTCGCCGAGCCTGCGGAATGAGACAGCTTCTGCTGGCGCTCCTGTTCCTGGCGGCGGTCGCGCCGGCGCAAGGCTTGCCTGCACCCGATACGCTCTCCAATCCGGTTGAGGAGGCGCGCGCGCGCCATCTGCAGAAGGAACTGCGCTGCCTCGTTTGTCAGGGCGAGTCGCTGGACGAGTCGAACGCCTCGCTCGCCGTCGATCTCCGCCGCCTCATCCGGGCGCGCATCGAAGCGGGCGACAGCGACGACGCGATCAAGGATTTTCTTGTTTCACGCTATGGCGACTTCATACTGATGCAGCCAAGGTTCGAGACGCACACCTACGCCTTATGGCTGACACCATTCGGAGTCTTGATCCTCGGCGCGGGAATTGCCACCTGGGTCGTGATCCAGGCAAAGCGGCGTCAGCAAGGCCGGGATCGGGGGCGCCCATGAGGCACCAATCCTACTCTTGCATTATTACAGACTGTTAATAATTTAGAGAGAAATAGGCAACGTCGGGACGCTATTGGATAACCGGCGGCGCCGCTCAAGGAGTGAGCATCCATGTCTGAACAAAATCCGCATCCGGTCAAAGCGCACAGTCGCGCGGTCATCCTGGGCTCCGCGGCGGCTATCGTTCTGATGGGGATCAGCGCCTTCGCGCTTGCCCCAGCCGTACAGACGAGCGATTCCGCGCAACCGCAGCGCGAAATGGCGGCCACCCAACCGGGTGTGCGTTCGACTCCGCCGCGCATGCTGGAGAACGGCGCGCCGTTCAGCTTCGCCGATCTGGTCGAGCGCGTCAGTCCCGCCGTCGTCACCATCACGTCCGAATCGATCGAGACCCAGGCACAGCTCAGCGCCGAAGATCTGCCGGCGCCGTTCCGCGACTTCTTCAACCAATACGGCCAAGGCGGACGTTCACGCACGCCGCACAAGGCGATCTCGGCGGGTTCCGGATTCATCATCGACAAGTCCGGCCTCATCGTGACCAACAATCACGTGATCGAGAATTCCAAGAAGATCACGGTCAAGCTTCCCGACGGGCGCAGCTTCGAAGCGAAATTGATCGGGACCGATCCCTTGACCGATATCGCGCTCATCAAGGTCAAGAGCGATAAGTCGTTGCCGATCGTCGAATTCGGTGACGACCGCCAGGTCCGGGTCGGCGACTGGGTCGTCGCCGTGGGAAATCCTTTCGGCCTTTCGAACTCGGTGACTGCGGGCATCGTTTCTTCGCTCGGCCGCGACATCGGAAACGGTCCGTATACGGACTTCATCCAGATCGACGCACCGATCAATCGCGGCAATTCGGGCGGACCGACATTCGATCTGCGCGGTCAGGTCATCGGCATGAACTCGATGATCTACTCGCCATCGGGCGGCAGCGTCGGCATCGGCTTCGCCATTCCGTCGTCTGTGGTGCATGAAGTGGTGGCGCAGCTCCTGGCGAAGGGCCATGTCGAACGCGGCTATCTCGGCGTCAATATCCAGAGCATCACGCCCGATATCGCCTCCACGCTCAACATCAGCACGCCAAAGGGTGCGATCGTCGCCGAAGTCGTTCCTGGCGGACCCGCCGCGAAGGCCGGCTTTGTCCAAGGAGACGTTATCGTTGCTCTGAACGGCCGCTCGGTCGAAGACTCGCGTGACCTGACGCGCCACATCGCGTCCCTGCCGGCGGGTGCATCGGCGCACTTCACCGTGATGCGCGCCGGACAGAAGCGCGACATCACCGCCGCGATCGGCAATCGTCCCGACAAGCGCGTCGCCTCCAATGATGCGACGGACAATGACGGTTCCCAGAGCGATGGTCCGCAGGCCGGCGCCATGCAGGCGATGGGTCTCGGCCTTGCCAGCGTCACGCCTGAAGCACGGCGCAACTTCAACATCGACGAAGGCATTGATGGCGTGCTGGTGACCCGCGTCGATCCCGACAGCGATGCCGGCGACAAGGGCATTCAGCCAGGCGACGTCGTGCTGTCGGTGGCCAACAAGCCCGTCCATACGCCGAAAGATATTCTCAGTCTGATCGCGCAGGCGCGATCGAGCGGTAGAAAGACAATCCTGCTTCTTGTCGCGACACAGGGCGGAACGCGCTTTGTGGCGGTGGACATCGGACAGGCTTGAATTCATGCGTACCGGACGGCGTGGAGATATCTGCGCTGTCCGGCCCCCGCGCCGGTGGTAGCAGCCCCATCCCCCCGTTGCTGCTGCCGGCGCGGACCCCATTTTTTGCAGACGTGATTTTCGGGCGGAGGCGGACAGATGCGCATATTGGTCGTCGAGGATGATCTGGAAGCCCAACGCTATCTCGTCAACGGTTTGAAGGAAGCGGGTCACGTGGTCGACGACGCGGCCGACGGCGAGACCGGGCTGACGCTCGCGCTTTCCCGGCCCTACGACGTCGCGGTGATCGATCGCATGTTGCCCAAGATGGATGGCTTGAAGCTCGTCGCCGAAATGCGCGAGCACAGCAACGCCACGCCGGTCCTCTTCCTGAGCGCGCTGTCGGAAGTCGATGATCGCGTGAAGGGGCTCAAAGCCGGCGGCGACGATTATCTGACCAAGCCGTATGCCTTCGTCGAGCTTCTGGCGCGCATCGATGCCTTGATGCGCCGGCGTTCGCCGCAAACCGTCAAGACCCGCTTGCAAGTCGGCGATCTCGAGCTCGACCTGCTGACGCGGACCGCCAAACGCGCCGGTTCTGCGATCGACCTACAGCCGCGGGAATTTCGGCTGCTGGAATATCTGATGCGCCATGCGAGCCAAGTCGTGACCCGCACCATGCTGCTTGAAAGTGTGTGGGAATATCACTTCGATCCGCAGACCAACGTGATCGATGTCCACATCTCGCGCCTGCGCGCCAAGATCGACAAGGGGTTCGACACCGCTCTGCTGCACACCGTGCGCGGCGCCGGCTACATGATCCGTGCGCGCGCCTAGTATCCTTCGGACTCAGGCGTATCGCATCGTTCTGGTCTACGTCACCGTCTTTGCCGTGTCGGTCACGGCACTGATCGCCTTCACTTACTGGAACACCAAGCGCGCGCTCGACGAGCAGACCGACCAGATCATCGAGGCGGAGATCACCGGTCTGTCGGAGCAGTATCAGCAGTTGGGACTGCGCGGACTGGCCGACGTCGTCATCAGCCGTTCGGCGCATGGCGGGCCCGGTCTCTATCTTCTCGCCAACCGGCTCAAACAGCCGATCGTCGGCAATCTCGATGCCTGGCCATCGAGCATGACGCTGCCCGGCAATTTCGTGGAGTTCGATTATCAGCGGCGCATCGAAAACAAACTCGATACGCGCCGCGCGCGCGGCCGGGTGTTCGTTCTCGCCGGCGGGTTCTATCTGCTGGTGGCGCAGGATGTGTATGAGCGCTACCAGACGGAAAAACTCTTCACCACCACGTTGCCATGGACGGTGGGGCTCGTTCTCCTCTTGGGCCTGGGCGGCGGCGCACTGATGAGCCGCAACATGCTGGCGCGACTCGACTCCATCAACCGCACCAGCGGCGAGATCATGGGAGGGGATCTTTCGCGTCGCGTGCCGATCGGCGAAGCCCATGACGAATTCGATGCGCTGGCCGAGAATCTCAACGCCATGCTGGACCGTATCGAGCGTTTGATGAAGGGCGTGCGCGAGGTGACCGATTCGGTGGCGCACGACCTGCGTACGCCGCTCAATCGGTTGCGCAATCGCCTGGAGGCGACGCTGCGCCATCTCGAACCGGCGAGCGCCGAGACTGCCGAGATCGAAGCGGCGGTGGCCGAAACCGATTCGCTGATCACGACGTTCAATGCGCTCTTGCTGATCGCCGAAGCCGATGCCGGCGTGACGCGTGGCGAGATGGCGCCGATCGATCTTGCCGCCATCGCCGCCGACATGGCCGAACTCTACGCGCCGCTGGCCGAAGAGAAGGGCGTCAATCTCGAGATCGCGCCTTCGGGCGCAACGATGATCGACGGCAATCGCAGCCTGATTTCGCAAGCCCTCGCCAATCTGGTCGACAATGCGATCAAGTACACGCCGGCCGGCGGCAAGGTGACGGTAACCGCATCGGGCACGCCGCTTGGCGTCGAACTGCGTGTCGTCGATACCGGCCCCGGCATTCCGCCCGTCGAACGCGCGCGCGTCGTCGAGCGCTTCGTGCGGCTGGAGGCAAGCCGCAATTCGCCCGGCACCGGGCTGGGCCTGAGCCTGGTCGCCGCCGTGGCCCGGTTGCACGACGCGAAACTGATGCTCGAGGACAACGCGCCCGGTCTGCGCGCCATCATCCGCTTCCCGCGCCAGCCGCTTCGCCCGCGCTAAAGCTCGAAAAGCGTTCTAAGCTGTTGCCATGACCGCATTCGACGGCGCTTCGCCGCCTCAGCCCTTCGATAGCGCACGCGCCGAACGCACCTTCGAAGCGCTCGCCGCCGAAGGCTTCGTGCCGCAGCCCGGGCAACGCGGTATTCTTGCCGGCGCATTCGGCAACAGCCCATTCCTGGCGCGCCTGGCGTTGCGCGAGCAGGCGACGCTCACGCAGCTTTTGCAACGTGGCCCCGAAGCGATCGTGGCCGATGCCATCGCGCTTGCGCACTCTGCAGCAGACACGCCATCGCAAGCCGAAGCAATGGCCAATTTGCGCATCGCCAAGCGCCGCGCTGCGCTCGCGATCGCGCTCGCCGACATTGCCGGCATCTGGCAGCTGGAAGAGGTTACGTGCGCCTTGACGGAATTCGCCGACGCGTGCGTCAAAGGCGCGTTACGCTATCTGCTGCGAGAAGCCGCCGAGAAGGCTACGCTTTCCGCGGGGGACGGTGCGGTGCTTGAAGCGACCACCGGTCTTGCGGTCCTGGCGATGGGCAAATATGGCGCCTTCGAGCTCAATTATTCGAGCGACATCGACCTTGTCGTGTTCTACGACCCACGCCGCTTTCCGTTCAGGAAGCGCGACGACGCGCGCGGCGCCGCCGTCGATCTGGTGCGCGGCATCGTCAAGCTTTTGAGCGAGATCACGGCGGATGGCTACGTCTTCCGCGTCGACTTGCGTCTTCGTCCCGACGCCGGCGCAACGCAGGTCGCCATCTCGACCGACGCGGCCGAAAGCTATTACGAAGGCATGGGGCAGAATTGGGAACGCGCCGCCTTCATCAAGGCGCGTGCTTGCGCCGGAGATCCGGAAACGGGCGCACATTTCCTCGCGGCGATCGTGCCGTTCATCTGGCGCCGCAATCTCGACTATGCGGCCATCGAAGACATCCACTCGATCAAACGTCAAATCCACGCCCATGAAGGGCATGGCACGATCGCGGTGGCTGGCCACAACATCAAGCTCGGCCGCGGTGGAATCCGCGAGATCGAATTTTTCGCGCAGACTCAACAGCTGATCCTGGGCGGCCGCATGCCGGAGCTGCGCAAGAGTTCAACCGTCGCCGCCTTGGATGCGTTGTGCGCCCGCCGACTGGTGACGGAGGAAACGACCGCCGATCTGAAACACGCCTATCTTTTCCTGCGCACGCTGGAGCATCGCCTGCAAATGATCGAGGACCAGCAGACACACACCGTTCCCAAGGCGGCGGAAGACATTGCGCATATCGCCTGCTTCCTGGGCTTTCCCGATGCGCGGGCCTTCGCGGCAGCGCTGACCGAGCAGCTCGAAATCGTTCAGTCGCACTATGCGCGGCTGTTCGAACGGGAAAAGGAGTTGACGGCGAGCGGAGGCAATCTGGTCTTTACCGGCGTGGAGGAGGATCCCGAAACGCTTGCGACGCTGGCGCGTATGGGTTTTCGCGATTCCGTGCATATCTCGGCGGCCATTCGCGGCTGGCATCACGGCCGCATCCGCGCGACGCGAAGCGCACGCGCCAGAGAGCTTTTGACCAAGCTCGTTCCCGTACTCCTGCCGGCCCTTGCCCAGACCGTCGATCCCGACGCGGCCTTCGCGCAGTTCGACCGCTTCGTCACGAATCTTCCGGCGGGCGTGCAGCTCTTCTCGCTCCTCTTGGCGCGGCCCGATCTCCTGGCGCTCATCGCCACCGTCGTGGGCTCGGCGCCGCGCCTTGCCCAGCATCTCAGTCGCGCGCCCGCGACTCTGGATGCGCTGATCGATGCCGACTTCCTGCACACGCTTCCCAGCCGTGCCATGCTCGACGCACAGCTGAAGGAACAGATGGCGCGCGCGACCGGCTACGAAGCTGCACTGGACGCGGTCAGACGTTTTGCCAAGGAGCAGGTCTTTCGCGTCGGCGTGCAGATCATCCAGGGCACCGCCAAGGCCGATGCGGCCGGACCGGCGCTGGCGAACATCGCCGAAGCGGTGATTTCGGAAATGCTCCCGGCGGTCGAGCGCGAATTGGGCGAGAGTGCGGGCACGATGCCGGGCGGCGAATTCGCGGTCGTCGCCATGGGCAAGCTCGGCGGGCGGGAAATGACCGCCGGCTCCGATCTCGATCTCATCTTCGTATATGACGTGCCCAAGGGGATCGAAGCGAGCGACGGTCAAAAACCGCTTCCCGTGATCGTCTATTACGCGCGGCTGGCCCAGCGGCTGATCGTGGCACTGACCGCCCAGACCGGCGCCGGCGGGCTCTATGACGTCGATATGCGCTTGCGCCCGACCGGCAACAAGGGGCCCGTGGCGGTGAGTCTGGAGTCGTTCGCGCGCTACCACGATTCCCAATCATGGACCTGGGAACGCATGGCGCTGACACGCGCGCGCGTCGTGCATGCGCCACAAAGGCTCGGCCAACGCGTAGAAGACGTGATTGCGCAAACCCTGCGCGCCAGCGTCGAGCCGGCGAAAGTGACCGCCGACGCGCGCGACATGCGGTTGAAGCTCGCGGCGCAGTTTTCGTCGAGCAATCGCTGGGATCTGAAATTCGCCTCCGGCGGCCTCGTCGACATCGAGTTCATCGCCCAGACCTTGCAGCTTTGCACGGCGCCCACGGGCGCCGACGTTCTCGACACCAATACGCTCGCCGCGCTCAGAAAACTTGGTGCCGCCGCTGCGCTTTCCGCGGACGATGCGAAGGCGCTGCAGTCGGCCGCGACGCTGCAGCAAGCGCTGACGCAGGCGCTCAGGATTGCGCTCGACGGTCCGCTCGACCCCGCTAGCGCGACGCCTGGACTGAAGGGCGTGTTGGTGCGCGCGGCGGGCAGCGAGAATTTTGCGCAGCTGGAGTCGCAGTTGTCGGACGCGCAAGACGCGGTGTGCCGGATTTTCGCGCGCGTTCTCGCCTAGAGTCCGTTCGACGCTAACTCGGCGGCAGAACGACCACTGCCTCTTTTGACCATGAGAGATAGACGATGTCGCCGACGGCATGGCCGCGCGTCGTGGCCGAATTCTGGTCCGCGACGAAGACGGGTTCGCTGAGGCCTTCGACCGCGATGCTGTAGTGACTGCGCTCGCCGAGATAGGCGAGGGCGGCGACAGTGCCCTTGACGCCGCCCTGTCGCGCCTCTGGCGACAAAGTGATCTTCTCGGGGCGAAGCGCGATCAGGATTTCGCCGCCGGTCCGTCCGTCGATTGTCAGGTTCATCTGGCCGAGCTGTCCAAGATCGACACGTGCCAAGGCGCCTTCGCGCGCGCCGATCGTGCCGGTGAAGAAATTCATCTGACCGATGAAATCCGCCACCTCGCGGCAATTCGGGGTCTCGTACAAGACGCGCGGTGGGGCCACTTGAAGGATAGAGCCGGCCGACATCACCGCGACGCGGTCAGACATCGAGAGCGCTTCCTCCTGGTCGTGCGTCACGAAGACGAACGTGATGCCGAGGCTTTTCTGCAAGGCGCGCAGTTCGAGCTGCATGGCCTCGCGCAGGCGGCGGTCGAGCGCACCAAGCGGTTCGTCCAGGAGGAGCACTTTGGGCTTCAGAACCAACGCGCGCGCGAGCGCGACACGCTGGCGCTGGCCGCCCGAAAGTTCGTCGGCGCGCCGGCTCTCGAAACCCTCGAGCTTGATCATCGCCAGAGCGTCTTCGACGCGGCGCGTGAGGCTGGCCTTGTCCAGGCGCTCTTTGCGCAGGCCATAGGCGATGTTGTCGAACACGTTGAGGTGGGGAAAGATGGCATAGGACTGGAACACCATGTTCGATGGCCGTCGGTTCGCCGGCTCATCGGTCATGCGCACGCCTTCAAAATAAATTTCGCCCGAGTCGGGAAAGTCGAACCCTGCGATCATTCTGAGCAGGGTGGTCTTGCCGCAGCCCGATGGACCCAGAAGCGAGAAAAACTCGCCGCGGCGGATGGCGAGATCGGCGGCATCGACCGCCAGCACGGTGCCGAACCGCTTGCTGACATGCGCGATGCGGAGGAAAGCTTCGTCGCTCACGCGCCCACCGTGATCCGCTTTCTGTTGTCC
Organism: Rhizomicrobium sp.; assembly: GCA_035536115.1. Lineage (GTDB taxonomy): Bacteria > Pseudomonadota > Alphaproteobacteria > Micropepsales > Micropepsaceae > Rhizomicrobium. The sequence goes on along the minus strand of DATLOU010000024.1, from coordinate 1,463 downwards.
AACCCGCGGCTGCGCAGCCACTCGGCGAACACCACCAGGAGAGTCGAGGCGACGAGGATCGCCGCGCCAAGGGCCAGGACCGCCGGCAGCTTGTAGGGAAAGCGCAACTGACTCCAGATATAGATCGGCAAGGTCGCTTCGTTTCCCGCCAGGAAGTAGGCGATCAGGAATTCGTCGAACGAGACGATGAACGTCAAAAGCAGGCTGGAGACGATGCCCGGCAGCGCCAGCGGAAAGGTGACGCGCCAAAAACTCATCCATGCGGTCTCGCCGAGGTCGCGCGACGCTTCCTCGAGGCTCTTGTCGAAACCTTCGAGGCGCGACAGCAAAACCGTGATGGCGAAGGGAACGCAGATCAGCGTGTGGCCCGCAATCACGCTCAAAAGCGAGAGCGGCAGATTTGCGCTGTTGAGAAGAATGAGCAGCGAGATGCCGAGTACGATATCGGGAATGAAGAGCGGCAGCGAGGTGAAGCCGAGCATGGCCGCACCGCCCGGAACGCGAAACTGCGTCAGGGCCCTGGCCGTCAGGAGGCCAAGAATGGTGGAGAGAAGCGCCGTTGCCGCTCCGACTTCCAGGCTGTTCCGAAGCGCATGCAGCATCGCATCGTCGGAAAACATCTGCTCGTACCATTGGGTGGTGAAGCCCGAGAGCGGAAAGGCGATGAAGACCGAATCATTGAACGAGAACAGCGGCAAAAAAAGCACCGGCGCATAGAGAAAGGCGAGGTACAGAATGGCATAGCCGAGCAGTCCCGCCCGTCCGCCGCTTTTGCCGCTCGCCATCAGCGGATCCTTCCTGTCGCGGCACGTACTGCGCTCACGAAAAGCAGTGTCAGGACCGCAACTGTGGCCATGCTCGCCATGGCGAGTGCGGCGCCAAGCGGCCAGTTCCCCACCTTGTCGAATTGGACTTCGATGATGTTTGCGATCATGACGCCATTGGAGCCGCCGACGAGCGACGGCGTGACATAGTCGCCCGTGGTGGGAACGAAGATCACCACGGCTGCGGCGATCACGCCTGGCATCGAAAGGGGCAAGGTGACGCGAAAGAAGCGCCTGACCGTGCCGTCGCCGAGGTCGGCGGCGGCTTCGAGCAGCGAGCGATCGATCTTCTCCAGGCTCACATAGATCGGCAGGATGGCGAACGGCGCCCAGGCATGCGCCAACGCCACGACAACGGCGGTCGGGTTATAGAGCAGGAATTCGAGCGGCTGGTGGATCAGACCAAGGCTCATGAGGCCGGAATTGACGACGCCATTGTAGCCGAGGATCACTTTCCAGGCGAAGACGCGCAGAAGATAGGACGTCCAGAACGGTATCGTGAGCAGAACGAGCCAGACGAACTTCGACTTTTCCACCCGAAAGGCGACGAAGTAGGCCATCGGATAGGCGAGCAGAACCGTGATCGCTGTGACGAGCGACGAGATTTCGAGCGAGCGCAAGAACAGCGCCCGATAGCCG
>DATLOU010000023.1:0-3382 GCA_035536115.1 Rhizomicrobium sp. | reverse complement strand
GGCGGGCCATGACAATTGGTTCAATGCCGGAATTGGCGCACGCCGCTGAACACCATCGCGATGCCGGCTTCGTCGGCGGCTGCGATCACGTCTTTGTCGTTGAGCGAGCCGCCGGGCTGGATCACCGCCGTCGCGCCGGCCTCTGCGACCGCAAGCAGGCCATCGGGAAACGGAAAGAACGCGTCGGACGCGGCGACCGAGCCGATGGTGAGGGGCTGGCTTCGTCCCGCCGCCTTCGCGGCATCCTGTGCCTTGAGAGCGGCGATGCGTGCGGAGTCGACGCGGCTCATCTGGCCGGCGCCGATGCCGACCGTCGCGCCATTCTTGGCATAGACGATGGTATTCGATTTCACATGCTTGCAGACTCGAAAGGCGAAGCGCAGATCGGTGAGCTGTTCGGCCGTCGGCTGCTTCTTGGTGACGACTTTCAGTTCGAGCTTGTCGGCGTTGGCGTCGTCGCGCGATTGGACGAGGAGGCCGCCGGCCACGGACTTGACCGTCCAGCCGGGCAGATAGGGATCGGGCAGGCCGCCCGTGATCAAAAGACGTGCATTTTTGCGCCGCGTGATTTCGGCCTTCGCCTCTTCGGTTGCTGCGGGCACGATGATCACGTCGGTGACGATCTTGGCGATTTCTTCCGCCGTCTCGCCGTCGAGCGTGCCGTTCAGCGCGATGATTCCGCCGAACCGGCTCACCGGATCACATTCGACGGCGCGGAGATAGGCATCTTTGAACGTCGTACCGACGGCGACGCCGCAAGGATTCGCATGCTTGATGATGGCGCAGGCGGGACCTTTGCGGGAATCGAACTCAGCCACCAGTTCGAACGCCGCGTCGGCGTCGAGGATGTTGATGTAGCTGAGCTCGCGGCCTTGCACCTGCTCGGCGGTGGCGACTCCGAAGCGCGTTTCGCCGCCGACGTAGAAAGAGGCCTGCTGGTGCGGATTTTCGCCGTAGCGCAGCGGCTGGCGCAGCGTTCCGGCGAAACTGCGGCGCCTTGGCGGCGCGCTGTCGCCATCCTTGGCGACTTCGTTCGCCAACCAGTTGGAGACGGCACTGTCATAAGCGGCGGTCCGGGCGAAGGCGGATTGCGCCAGCTTGCGGCGGAGCTTCGCCGACGTCGCGCCCTTGTTGGCATCCATCTCGGCCAGCACGGCGGCATAGTCGTCGCTGTCGACGATGACGGTCACCCAGTCATGGTTCTTCGCGGCGGAGCGCGTCATGGCCGGGCCGCCGATATCGATCTGCTCGATCGTCTCTTCGAAGCTCGCGCCTTTGGCGACAGTCGCCTCGAAGGGATAAAGATTGGAGACCAGAAGATCGATGCCCTCGATCCCGTGGGCCTTCATCGCTTCGGCATGCTCCTTCTTGGCGCGCAGCGCGAGCAGCCCGCCGTGCACCTTGGGATGCAGCGTCTTGACCCTGCCATCCATCATCTCCGGAAAACCCGTGAGCTCGGAGATGTCGGAAACCGCGAGACCGGCATCGCGCAACGCCTTGGCGGTGCCGCCGGTCGAGATCAGCGCTACGCCGTGGCGCGCGAGGCCCTTGGCGAAATCGACGAGTCCGGTCTTGTCGGAAACGGACAGCAACGCGCGGCGGATGGGGCGGAGCGTCATGCAGCGACTCTGGTTGAAGGAGTTACGGCCGGTCTTATCGCCGCCACCACCAAAAGAGAAGTGCCATGCTGACGCTGGTCCCCAGCGAATAGAGCAGCGGGATGTGGATATGCAGGTTTTGGCGGTTAATCGCGATGTCGAGCGGCATGGGGTCGGGGTTCATCATGTCGATGACCTGGCTCAGCACCAGGGCGCCGAGGAAGATCATGACCGCATAGATCAGCCAGGAGCGAATGGGCATCTTCAAGTCCCGCGGCCAACGACGCGTCGAATGGCGCCGGTCAGCGTTTTCAGGTCCGTCGCGTCTATGGTCAGCGCCGGCGTGAGGTAGACGATATTGCGGAACGGCCTCACCCAGACCCCCTCAGCGACCAATCGCCGCTTAAGATCGTTCAAATCGTCGATTCGGTCCAGTTCGACGACGCCGATGGCGCCCCTTACGCGCACGTCGCGCACACCTTTCAACGCAAGACAGGGGCCAAGGCCGAGCGCCATTGCGGCGGCGATGTCGGCTGCGGCCCTGAGCCGGTTCTCCCTCTCGAAGAGGTCGAGCGAGGCGTTGGCCGCGGCGCAGGCGAGGGCGTTGCCCATATAGGTCGGCCCGTGCATCAGCGCGTGCGCGGGATCGTCGGACCAGAAGGCATCGAACACCGGGCCTGTGGCGAGCGTGGCGGCGAGCGGTAGGGTGCCGCCGGTTAGGCCCTTGCCCAGCGTCATGATGTCGGGTGCCACGCCTGCCGCGTCGCTTGCGAACATCGCGCCGGTGCGGCCGAAGCCGGTGAAGATCTCGTCGAAGATGAGGAGCAGGCGATATTTGTCGGCGGCCTGGCGCAGACGACGAAGCACGCTCTCGTCGTGAAAGATCATGCCGCCCGCGCCCTGGACCAGGGGTTCGACCAGGATTCCGGCGAGTTCGTCCGCGTGCCGTTCGAGGAAGGCGTCGAACGCGGCAATGCTCTCCTCGTCGCGCGGCAGATCGACGATGTGGTGCTCGGGCAGAAGGCCCGAAAAGAGACTGTGCATGCCTTCATCGGGATCGCACACCGCCATCGTCGCGAGCGTGTCGCCGTGATAGCCGCCGCGAAAGGCGAGGAACTTCGTCCGTCCACGGATGTTCTGGTTCAACCAGTATTGTGTCGCCATTTTCATTGCGACTTCGACGGCGACGGAGCCGGAATCGGAAAAGAACACGCGTTCCATCGCGCCCGGCGCAATGGCGCAGAGCCGTCTTGCCAACGTCAGCGCCTGCTCGTGCACCAGACCACCCAACATGACGTGGGGGAGCTTGGCGGCCTGGGCGCGGATCGCGCCGACGATGTGTGGATGGTTGTAGCCGTGGCAGGCCGTCCACCAGCTCGCGATGCCGTCGACGAGTTCGCGACCATCGCTAAGAACGATGCGCGAGCCGCGCGTCAGCTCGACGGCGAGCGGCGGCAGCGTCGTCTTCATCTGGGTGTAAGGCAGCCAGATATGCCGCAGACCCGTGTCGTACCAATCCCAATCGGGCAAGGTATTTACCTCGCTTATGTCATGGCCGGGCTTGGCGAGTGGTTCAAATCGACATCGCCGTGACGCCGAGCTTTTCGAGCAGGGTTTCGTCGTGGTTGGCGTCGGGATTGGAGGTGGTGAGGAGCTTGGTCGTGCCGAAGAAGATCGAGTTGGCGCCGGCAAGCAGGCACAGCGCCTGCGTCTCGTCGCTCATGTAGCTCCGCCCGGCCGCGAGGCGGACGAAGGACTTCGGCATGGTGATGCGGGCCACCGCG
>DATLOU010000022.1:0-35749 GCA_035536115.1 Rhizomicrobium sp. | reverse complement strand
GGCTTGAGCGCGCTCAGGCCCTCGAGCGTCGTGTCCGGCCGGTTCCCCTCGTCGCGGTCGACCGTGACGTCGACAACCGATTCTTGTCCCGTGGCGCGGTCGACTTTCTTCATCTTCGTCGCCAAGGGAACGATTTCGTCCTTGAAACGGCCAGCCTGTTGTGCGGCGGCTGTGCGACGCTGACTTTCCAGCGCATATACATCCTGGCGCTCGCGGCTCACCTGATAGCGTTCGGCGACGATTTCGGCGGTCTCGATCATGGCCATCCAGAGTGCCGGTTTGATCTGCAGAAGGTGTTCCTCGGTGAAGTGATTGAGATTCATCCCGCCCATCTGCACGAGCGAAATCGACTCGACGCCGGAGCCGATGGCGACAGGCGTGGCTTCCGTCATGATCTGTTGCGCGGCCATGGCAATCGCTTGCAACCCGGACGAACAAAAGCGGTTGATGGTCGTGCCCGCAGTCGTGACCGGGCAACCCGCCCAGATCGCCGAAGCGCGCGCGATATTGTTTCCCGTTGCGCCTTCAGGCAACGCGCAACCCATGAAGACGTCCTCGACGTCCTTGGCATCGATGCCGGCTCGTGCGATTGCGTGCTTAACGGCATGGCCGCCCATCACGGCGCCATGCGTCAGGTTAAATCCGCCGCGAACTGATTTTGCCAGTCCTGTACGCGCAGTCGAAACGATGACGGCTTCCCGCATGGCAATCTCCGGCGAACAACCGCAGCAAAATTAGACTGAGAGGGGGCACCGAAAGAAGGTGCCGCCTCGTTCAGTGGGCAGGCGCCGCCGCCGTCGCATATTTGCGCCCGGCATAGAGGCTCCAAAGATGCGCGACCCTCGCCGTTGCCGCGCTGCCCTTGACGTTGCTGAGCGCTGCCTGCGCGTCCGCAGTGTTACCCTGCATCGCGAACGCCATGCCGATCAGCATATTGGCTTCGTTGGGATCGGCCTTGGCTCCGCCTTTGCTCAATCCACGACGCGCAGCCGTGACCACGTCGGCGTAACGGCCATAGCCGTAATAGGTTTGCGCCAGTTTGATGTCGAGTTCGCCATTGGGCGACTTCGCGGCGGTCGCCTCGAACGAAGAAAGTGTAGCCCGATCCTTGGCTGCGCGCGTGCGTGCATTGGCCAATGTGGCGGCCGTCTTGCCGCTGTTGCTGATTTTGCCGGAACTGAGGCCGGCCTCCAGTGCGGCTTGCGCTTCCACGGGATAGCCGAGCTGAATCGCCAATTGAGCGATCGTGTCGTAATCCGACCCTTCCATGTTTGCCTTCGTCGCAAGTTCGAGGCGGAAGAGGTTGAGATCATCGAGCTGCTTGATCCCGGTAATCCCAAACGCCGCACGCACCAGCTGTCCCCAATCGTCTGGCTTGCCGTAATAGTCGACCATCTGCTCGAGGGTCTTGACCGCCTCATCCTGCTTTTTGAGTTTGATCTCGCTGCCGAAGACGACGCTCAAGGCGTTCTCGTTCGGCGGTTTGCCGGCGGGCGTCGCGGCAATGGCCTGCTTGCCGGTGGTTTCGGCGGAAGCATAATCATTGGTGTAGTAGTAGGCCTCCGACATGGACGCCAGCACGGTGTCGTCCGGCGGACCGCCGAGCGCGACAAATGCCTTTCCGTACTTGATGCCCTTATCGAAGTGTTTCTGCTCGGTCGCCAGAAGCGCGGCGATGCGGAAGGTCGCAGAGCGTTCGGTCTCGGGTATCTCCGCCGATTCCGCCATGGCTGAGAACGCAACTTCGGCGGTGGGGTGATCGTTCAGCTTGATGGCGATATTGCCGAGGAAATTGTTGATTTCGAAATCGTCGATGACGGTGCGGTTCGGAACGTCGCGCGCCTGCAGGACCGTCGACTTGGCCGTCGTGTAGTCGCCCGCAATCATGAGCTTCCTGGCCGCGTCGAGAATCTTGCCGACATCCTTGCTGACGGCGGGCGGTGCAGGTGGCGTGGCCGCTGGCTTGTCGGCCGCCACAGCCGCAAAGGGAAGAAGCCCGACGGCGATGCCGGCTGAGCTGAGCAGGCACGCCGCAACGGCGGCGCGAACGAAACTGGTCTTCATGAATAGCCTCACCTTGCTGAAACGCGTGCGCTTGCGCGACCCCTCGCTTGGCGCATCTTGCTAAGTTTTGCAACTTTAGTGTGGCGGCGCGGAGTTTCCAATCCGCGGAGCGGGCGATATTGCAGTGCAACCAGAAACATCTTATCCACGCCTTAGATGAGCGACACGCACGCTGCCTTGCCTCCCGGCGCCGAAAATATTTCGCGCGGCGGATTTAACGCTTACGCGGGGCCGTTCTGGCGTCTGGCAGACGAGGGCGGGGCCAAGCGCTACGCACTGCGCGTCGAGCCGAAGCACATGAACAGTTCCGGCAGCCTGCACGGCGGAGTGCTCATGACGTTCGCGGATATCGCCATGAGCCAGACATCGCGCGCGGTGAGCGGCGCCTCGACGTGCACCACGGTCTCGCTCACTTGCGATTTTACCGGACCGGGAAAGCTGGGCGACGTCGTCATCGCGCAGGTGAGGGTCACACGCCAAACGCGAACGATGGTTTTTCTCTCTGCCGAACTCGTTTGCGAGAAGCGCACGCTCGGCGTGGTCACGGGACTTTGGAAAATCCTCGAACAATGACAACGCCGCCCGCTGGCTTCACCAGAACCGAACTGGTCGATCCCTTCGAGATCCATGTCGGTCCGGTCTTTGAGCGCGGCAGCAAGGGCGCGCGCCGCTTTGCCCTCATCATAGACGAACGGCATCTCAACATGCGCGGCGTGATCCATGGTGGAATGCTGATGACGTTCGCCGACGCGGCGCTCGGGCAGGCAGCCTGGGATGTCTGCGATCATGCCAGTTGCGTGACCATGACGATGCAAATGCAATTTCTCGCGCCCGCCAAACTCGGAGATCTGGTCGAGGTGACGCCCATCCTCACGCGGCGTACGCGTGCGTTGATGTTCTTCCGCGGGGATTTCACGGTACGCGGCGAGGCGATCTTCAGCGTGGCAAGCGTGTGGAAAATTCTGGGCCAGGATTGAACGGCGGATGAACGGAGAGTTCACGCTAACGACACGTTTACCGGCGTATGAGAGTGTCGCGCGAGCAGCGAAAAAAGGCCGCGTTCATGGCGTACAATGACCGCATCGCTGTAAGCCGCGGGCTGGTCGAGCCCATGACGTGGCCGATCCCGCCGCGGCTTCAGACGCCCGACGCAACCGCTCTCACGGACTGTTCAGAACCAGTCGATGGCGGTCGGGCGGCCTGGTGCGTTAGAAAGGCCGGCAGCCTGCCGCGATGACCATGGCCTTTCTGTCTTCCTTCAAGATCGGACCGGATACCGTCTACCCGGAGTCTCTGCGTCAGCACCTGCGCAGCTTCCGCCTACTCGAGGATGTGAGCGATGCCGCGCTGAAGAAGCTCTTGTCGGAGGCCAACTGGTTCGGTTTGCCCGGCGGGATGCTGCTGAAGCGCGACGGCGAGAACGAGCGGGCCGTCTTTCTCGTCATTACCGGCAGTCTCGGCGTGTTTGCGCAAGACGAACGCGGCAAGCGCCGTCTCGTCGCGCATATTCCGCCCGGCGAGACGGTCGGCGAAATGTCGATGATCTCCGGCAGCACCGAGCACAGCGCCCAAGTCGTCGCCATGCGCGACAGCGAGCTGTTGCGTGTACCACCCGAGGCCTTCGACGCGCTGATCACGCGCCATCCGCGCGTCATGCTCAACCTGATGCGAATTCTGGTCAGGCGGCTGGAAGACACCACGCGCAGCAGCGACGACAGCGCGCGGCCCAAGACATTCGCGATCGTGCCGCTGCAGCCGGGCCTGGAACAGTCGCCGATCGCCCACCGCCTGGCCGGCGCACTCGTCAACATGGGGTCCAAGGCAGCGGTGCTCGATTCAAGCTGCGCGGACCAATCGGCCGAATGGTTCAACAATTTCGAGCTCGCCCATGACATCGTGTTCTATCGCGGTGATTCGCCCTCGAGTCCGTGGACGCAACAGTGCCTGCGGCAGGCGGATCGCATTTTCCTTCTCGCCCGCGTCGATGAACCTTTGTCGGCTCCGACGCCCGATATGCCCGCCTTCAAGGAGCGTGCCAGCGGTCTGCCGCAACTTCTGCTCCTTCACCCGACGGACAAGAGCGAGAATCTGCCGGAACATTTCGCCGTGCGCAGCGGTCTCTTCGAGTCGCATCATCACGTGCGCGCGGGGCGGCCCGACGATATCCGGCGCCTGGCCAGATTCGTTTCCGGACGGGCGGTCGGTCTTGTGCTCGCAGGCGGTGGCGCGCGCGGCTTTGCCCATATCGGGGTCGTCAAGGCGCTGATGGAGGCGGGCGTGCCGTTCGACAATCTCGGCGGCGCCAGCATGGGCGGCATCATCGCGGCGGGCCTCGCCAGCGAGTGGACCATCGAGGAACTTACGGAGCGCATGCGCGCCGCTTTCGTCGAAGGCAATCCGCTCAACGACTACACCCTGCCGCTGATCGCGCTGGTGCGCGGCAAGAAGGTGACGAACCTGCTACGGCACAATTTCGGCGATATCCGCATCGAGGAGATGCCCAAGCCCTTCTTCTGCGTCTCGTCGGACCTGACGACCGGGCGCATTCACGAACACCGCGCAGGTCCGGTTTGGCGGGCCTTGCGCGCGAGCGTGGCGTTGCCGGGCATTCTGCCGCCGGTAACGCATCACGGTCATCTTCTTGTCGACGGCGGCGTGATGAACAACCTTCCGGTCGACGTCATGGCGCAACGTTCGAGCGGACCGATCATCGCCTCCGATGTCACAGGCGAAATCGACTTGAAGGCGCGCGACGACCGCTATGGCGAGCGGCCATGGTGGTGGCTGCTCGCTCAGCGCATGGCGGGAACGCCTTCGATTGTCTCGATCCTGATGCGCTCGGGCACGGTGGGATCGGAAGCGCAGCGGCGTATCGTGCGCGAGCAGGCCAATTATCTGTTCGAGCCTCCGCTCGTCGGCGTTGGTCTGCGCGACTGGCGCGCCTTCGACCGTTGCATTGCCGAGGGCTACCAGCACGCGCTCCTCATGATCGAAGAGCATGGCGTGCCGCTGACCGAGGTCTGGAGCGAAGGCCCCGCGGTTTCGGTCGAGCACAATATCCGCGCCGCCGGCCAACTGCCGCTCACCTATCAGACGAATCCGGTCTGAGCCGGGCGCTTAGATCGAGCCGGGCGGCGGGGTCGGTTGGCTTGTCGTAAGATCGTAAGTGCTTCCGTCCGGACCCGTCAGCACTTCGGATGTGACATGGGTGTGGCCCGCCACCGTATCGAGCGTGATCGCCAGCATCCCTTCGGCCTTACTTCCCTTGACCCGAGCGACATAGTAGGCGTGCGTTCCCGATGCCGTGTCGCTGGTGATACTCGAACTCGCCAGGCTGGTGATTTCGATATTGTCGCCGAGGACGGCGCGCGCGATGCGGTCGCTGTTGACGGTCTCCATCACCAAATGGAGCGCAGGGTCGCTCCTGAATCCCGAAAAGAGCCACCAGCCGGTGTAGCTCATCGCGCCGATGGTCACGACGATGGCGATCGCCGCCGCGATCAGGCAACCCCAGAGACAGCCATGGCCGGCTCCGCGCGGTCCCGGCCCAATTGGGCGACTTGCATCCGTCAAGCTCACCTCGAGGAAACATCGTCGCCGATAAGCAAACCACGCTTGCGCTATTGGCGCCAAGCCCGGCGCTAACTTAGTCTGCACGCAGCCAAATGAAGGACGGAGGAACCGATGCCGATCAACTACGAGCAAATGATGCAATCCAAGGCGACCGGGCTCGAAGCGCGCTACGGCGACCGCGAAGTCATGCTCTACGCGCTTGGCATCGGTTTTCAGCGCGACCCGATGAACGAGCAGGAACTGCCCTTCACCTACGAGAACAATCTGCAGGTCGTCCCGACGTTCGCGACTGTCATCCCGCGCGGCACGCCAAGGAGCGGGTCCGACGGCGGCGGGCGGGCGATGTCGGGGATCAACTATCTGATGGTGGTGCACGGCGAACAGCGCGTCCAGATCCACAAGCCGCTGCCCGCCGCGGCCGAAGTCGTTTCGGACGAGCGGGTGCTCGGTGTGTTCGACAAGGGCAAGGAAAAAGGTGCGGTCATCGTCAACGAGCGGGTCATCAGGGAAAAATCGACGGGCGACAAACTGGCGACGCTCGTCTCGACGACCTTTGCGCGCGGCGATGGCGGTTTTGGCGGCCCGAAAGACGGCGCCCCGGAACCGCATCAATTGCCGACGCGTGCGCCGGATCTTGTCCATTCATGCGATACGCGCGCCGACCAGGCTTTCATCTATGCGCTTTCGGGCGACCGCAATCCGCTGCATCGCGACCCCAAGGTCGCCAAGATGGCCGGCTTCCCGCGTCCGATCCTGCATGGTCTGTGCTCCTACGGAACGGCCTGCCGTGCGGTCATCTCGACACTCGCAAAATACGATCCCAAGCGCATTACCAGTTTCGATGTGCGCTTCTCGTCGCCGGTCTTCCCGGGTGAGACGATCGTCACGGAAATGTGGGTCGATGGCGGCGTGGTCTCCTTCCGCTCCAAGCTGAAGGAACGCGACGTCGTCGTCCTCAACAATGGCAAGTGCACGCTTGCCAATTGAAGAAGACCAGCTCGAACACGCGCGGGCGTTGCTGGCGCAGGGGAGGGCGGCCGAGGCGGCACAGTTCCTGAGCGCCAGGATCGCGGCGGGCCGGGGCGGATTGTTGGCACGTCTCGCTCTGGTGACGGCGTTGCGCGAATCGGGAGATCGAGAAGCCGCGCTTTGTGCCGCACGCGACGCACAGGCGCTCAATCCCAACATCTGCGAAGCCGTGGTTGCGCTCGGAGAGTCGCTTTTGGAATTGGGTCATCTGCCTGCGGCGATCGCGGAGTTCCAGCGCGCGCTGCGCCTCGATCCGACTTCCCCTCCCGCACGGTTCAAACTCGGCTGCGCCTGGGCCGAAGCCGGCGAGGCGGAAAAAGCGCTCGAACAATTCGCTCAGCTTCCGACGGACGAAATCCACGGCCTCGCGGAAAGGATCGGCGCGGCCGAGGCGATGCGCAGTCGGCCGCGCTCGGACGCAGGATATGTGCGCCATCTGTTCGATCAGTTTTCCGCAGACTATGACAGTCGGATGCGCGGCCAACTCGCCTATCGCGCGCCGGAAATTCTGCGCGAGCTCGCCGATCTTGTATTGCCCGATGCGACAAAGCTCGCCGTGCTCGACCTGGGTTGCGGAACCGGGCTCGCGGGGGAGGCCTTTGCCGACTTGGCGGCCAGCATCGACGGCGTCGATCTCAGTCCGGCGATGGTCGAATTGGCGCGCGCGCGCAGGCTTTATCGTCATCTTGAGGTCGGCGACATTGAGACCAGCCTTGCGAAGGTTGGGGCGGACTATGATCTCGCGATCGCCGCCGACACGTTGGTCTATCTTGGCGATCTCGGCACCGTTTTCCGAAGCGTAGGTGCCCGTCTGAAGACCGGTGGCCTGTTTCTCTTCACAACCGAAGCGAGCACGGGCGCAGAATTCGAACTGGGCCCGAAGCGCCGCTGGGGCCACTCGGAACGTTATATCCGCCATGCAGCAAGCCTGGTGGGTTTTGACGTCGCCGGCCTGTTAAAGTGTTCGCCGCGAAACGAGGCGGGCGTACCAGTTGCGGGCTTCGCGGTTGCCCTGGCCAAGCAATAGGCACGTTGCATTGGCCTGACGGAGAATGCTGATGACAATCCGCATTGGAATCCTGATTTTCGATGGAGCGGAGGAACTCGATTTTGTCGGTCCTTGGGAAGTCTTCACAATGGCGCGGGCGCTGAGTTCGAATGCGTGTGAAGTGCTGCTCATCGCCGAACGCGAGGAGGCGGTGCGCTGCGCCAAAGGCATGCGCGTCCTGCCGGATGTAACGCTTTCGGAATGCGGCACGCTCGATGTGATCCTGATTCCAGGGGGTCAGGGCACGCGGCGCGAGGTCGAGAACAAGAGCCTGCTTGCGTGGATCGAGCAGCGTTCGCGAACCGCCAAATGGATCACCAGCGTCTGCACGGGCGCGCTTTTGCTGACCGCCGCCGGCCCAGCAAAGGGCAAGAACGTTACGACACATTGGAACTTTGTCTCCACACTGCGCGAGCGCGGCGAGGCCGCGCAAGTGCTGGACAATTATCGCTACGTGCAGGACGGAAACGTCGTAACCGCAGCCGGCGTTTCCGCCGGAATAGACATGGCGCTTTGGCTTACAGGTCAACTCTTCGATATTCCGTTTGCCCGACGCGTCCAACGTCAGATGGAATATGATCCGCTTCCCCCCTATGGCGGTCTAACGCGATAGCCGCACGGCCTTCCTTCTGCCCTATTGGATATGCTTGTATCGCCCCGGTTTGCGAGGGGTCGCAAACGCCAAGGGAGAAGAAAGTCGATGATTTTTAAGACATTGGGGTTGGTTGCCGCGCTCGCCGGTCTGTCCGTCACGCCCGCGCTGGCGGATAGCGCTTGCCAAGAGCCGATCGCACCTGCAGCGGTCGACGGTGCAACCGCGACGACAGCGCAAATGAACGGCGCCCATGAAGACGTGCTGACCTTCATCAAGCAGTCGGATGACTATCAGTCCTGCCTCTACAAGGAGCTGGATGATGCCAAGGCGGACGCGCTGAAGAATAAGAAGCAGATCGATCCCGCGCTGGAGTCGGGGGTTGCGGCCAAGGTGGACGCAAATCAGCATTTGAAGGAAAAAGTCGGGGGCGAATTCAACGCCGCCGTGATCGCCTACAAGGCCAAGCATCCTAACGGCTGACGCCGCCGAGGTGCGTCGCGTTCGAACGAGACCGCGCCGTCGGCGCGGTCTTTTCGATTCGTATCTCGACCTTCGTCTCAGGCTTCGCAGGCGAATCGCTTATGTTCGTGTCATGTCGAACGTGACAGAGCAGAGAGTTTTGCGCCGCGCGCAGGCGCATGCCAGCACCCGAACGGGAATCCTCGACGCGGCGCGCCGGGTTGCGGCACGCGGCGGCGCGCGCGAATTGTCGTTGCGAAGCGTCGCAGCCGAGGCTGGCTTTGCGCCCGCTGCGCTCTATGGCTATTTCTCCGGCAAGGATGAACTGCTTCTGGCGCTCGCGGCCGACGATCTCGCCGCTCTGTCGCGCGCCATGCGCGAAGCTGCCCTGCGCGCCTCTGGCCAGAAAAGGCTCGCGTCGGTCGCATCCGTCGCCATTGAAAAAATTCGCAACATGGAGAGCCTGGCTGCCGCCTCTGGCGCGCAATCGGCGAGCGCCGGCGATGCACAGCGCTTGTTCAACGGCCGCCTGATCGCAGCTTTGAAGGTCTTGTCGGATGCGGCCGGCAACCCGGCCGACACCCGTGAGGGCCAATGCGACGCGGTTTTGGTTGGAGCCGCCGTCGCCGGACTGTCGCTGATGGTGCGCTCGGGTCGGCTTCAGGCGTTGGGCTTTTCGGCGGACGAGATCGTCGAGCGGCTGGAGCGGCGCTTTTCTTCGCGGACTTGAGTAGAAATTCGTTCGATCTCCTGACGCACGATGTCGGGCCGTTCCATTGGAAGAAAATGCGTCGCGTCCGCAACCTTGACGAGCCGGGCGCTGCCGTGGCCGCGCGCCACGATCTGCACTTCCTCTTCGCGCGCCGTGCCGCCGCTCGCATAGATCAGCGTCAGCGGGCAGCGCACGCGTCGGGCCAGACGTGCAATTCCGGGTGGCGCATGCTGGAAGACCGACGATTCCCAGGCCGGTGAACAGGCGAGCCGCACTTCGGTGCCTGCTCCCGTCGTGATCAATCCGCCGCGCAGATAGTCGGCAATCGTTTCTTCGGGCCAGGTCTTGAACGCACCTCTCCCGCGATAGGCGGCAAGTGCGACCTCGAACGATGCAAAGGTCGAACGTCGCTTCGCCGCGAGTTGGGCGAGGTTGGATTCCTGCAACGGCTCGCGCCCCAGAAGACGAGCCAGGCGCATTTTCAGGCGGGCAAAATGGGGCACAAGGACCGGCTCCACGAGAACCAGACCGCTCACTCTGTCCGGGCGGCTGGCTGCGACCATCAGGCTGGTGATTGCACCCATCGAGTGGCCGGCCAGGATGGCTGCGCCCTTCCCGAGACGATCGAGAATGCGCTCGAGGTCATGCCCGAACGTGGTCCAGTCAGCGAGCGGGCCTGGAACCGCGTCGAGAGACGTGAAACCGTGACCGCGCATATCGGCTGCCGTGACGTGAAATCGGCCTTGCAGCGGCGTCAACAAGCCACGATAGGTCTCGGCATTGAAGCCGGTGGCGTGCGTGAAGTGAAGCAGCGGCGCGTCGCAATTCCAGTCGAGGTACGAAACGTTGCCGTCCGGAAATGACATCATCATACGGGCAGGTTCGCTCATCCCCGCATCTGACCGGCGTCCGTGCGACTGTCAACCGGGGTCCGCTGCTTTACGCGCGGCCCACGCCCGCCGTACAAAACCCAAATTGCCAGTCAGAAACGGACACGGATATGCATCCCACGCTGATCGCGCAGAAGACGCCGGACAAGCCCGCCATCATCATGGCCGCAAGCGGCGAGCGGATAAGTTTTCGTGAACTCGATGCGCGCTCGAACCAAGGCGCACAGCTTTTCCGCAAACTCGGTCTCAAGACGGGCGACGGCATCGCCATCTTCATGGAAAACAACATCCGCTTTCTTGAGATCTGCTGGGCGGCGCAGCGCTCGGGTTTGTACTTTACCGCAATTTCCTCGCGCCTGACCGCGGGCGAAGTCGAATACATCGTCAAGGACGCCAACGCGAAGGCGTTGATTGCAGGCCACACGCTTTCCAAAGTCGCAGGCGAGGTGGCGCCGCTCATCCCCGGCGTCGCGCTCCTGATGGTTGGCGGAACGATTCCCGGCTACGCATCGTACGAAGCGGAGACGGCGAGGATGCCTGCCGAGCCCATCGTCGACCAGATCGCCGGCGCGGCGATGCTCTATTCGTCGGGAACGACGGGCCGGCCGAAGGGCGTACGTCAGCCGCTTTCCGGCCTGGCGATCGATGCGCCGGCGCCGCTGATCGGTCTCGTCACGATGCTCTACGGCATCAACGAAGAGTCGATCTATCTCTCGCCCGCGCCGCTCTACCACGCAGCACCTCTGCACTATTCCATGACGGTCCAGCGTCTTGGCGGAACGGTCGTCGTGATGGAGCATTTCGACGCCGAGGCTGCGCTGAAGGCGATCGAGACCTACAAGGCATCCGCCAGCCAATGGGTACCGACCATGTTCGTCCGAATGCTCAAGATGCCCGATGCGGATCGCTTGAAGTATGACGTCTCGTCGATGAAGTCGGCGATCCACGCCGCCGCGCCGATTCCCGTCGATGTAAAGCGCAGGATGATCGAGTGGTGGGGTCCGGTCTTGCACGAATACTATGCCGGCACCGAAGGCAACGGCATGTGTTACGTCAACAGCAAGGACTGGCTCGAGCATCCTGGCACGGTCGGCAAGTCGCTCCTCAGTCCGATCCATATCTGCGATGAGAATGGCGATGAGGTTCCGACCGGTGTGGAGGGAACGATCTATTTCGCCTCCGCGGCCACCTTCACCTATCACAATGATGCGAAGAAGACCGCCGAGTCCCGTCATCCCAGGCATCCCGACTGGTCGACGCTTGGCGATATCGGAAAACTCGACGCCGAAGGCTATCTCTATCTCACCGACCGCAAGGCTTTCATGATCATTTCCGGTGGCGTCAATATTTATCCGCAGGAGGCCGAGAATTTGCTGATCGGCCACTCAAAGGTCGCCGACGTGGCGGTCATCGGCGTGCCGAACGAAGATTTCGGCGAGGAGGTGAAGGCCGTCGTCCAGCCCATGGACTGGGCCGACGCCAACCCGAAAGTGGCCGAAGAGCTGATCGCCTATTGCCGTCAGCACCTTTCGCCGATCAAATGTCCCAGGACCATCGATTTCGATCGCGAACTGCCGCGCCATCCGACGGGCAAGCTCTACAAGCGGCTGATCCGCGATCGCTATTGGGGCAAACGCGAGTCGCGCATTGTCTGACGAGGAACGAAAGCAAGACGACATCCCGATGCAACCGCTCGGTCGCGACCTGCGGCGCGAAGACTTCACGCTCGAACGCGTGCGCCGGCTCGCCGATGCGGTGGCCAGGCGCGGCGGCGTTCCCTTCATGTCGGAGGAGGCCAGACGAGCTTCGCTCAAGGCGATGCGCGAGAGCGTTCCCGCGGGCGACGATGTTTGGGTATTCGGCTACGGCTCCTTGATGTGGAATCCCGCGATCAACGTCGTGGAGAGTCGCAGGGCCCATGTCCGCGGCTATCACCGCACGTTTTGTCTGACCGTAGGCGCCGGCCGAGGTACGCCGGAACAGCCGGGCCTGATGCTGGCGATCGATCGCGGCGGCTCCTGTTCCGGGGTCGCGCATCGCATCGCGGCAAACGATGTTGAAAGCGAACTCTCGATTCTTTGGCTGCGCGAAATGATATCCGGCGCCTACGAACCGCGCTGGGTGAACTCTGAGATCAGCGATGTGGGACGCCGGCGCGTGCTGGCATTCGTCACCAACCGCTCGCATCCGCGCTATGAGGGCCAGCTCGCCGAAGAACGGGCGGCGCAGCGGATCGCGGTAGCGAAGGGCTTGCTCGGAACCAACCGCGAGTATCTCTATCGTACCGTCGAACACCTGAGCGCGCTGGGCATCGAAGATGGGCCGCTGCGCAGCCTGGAACGCCAGGTTCGACTATTCGCCAACGAAGGAAACACGACAGGAGAGTGATATGAAGAGCGCAACGTTTGAGACCGTGGCGACGCTGGCCGGACAGGAAATCGGCGTGTCCGACTGGGTCGAAATCGATCAGGACCGCATCAACCGATTCGCCGACGCCACCGGCGACCATCAATGGATTCACGTCGATGTCGAGCGCGCCAAGAAGGAGATGCCGGGCGGCAAGACCATCGCGCACGGTTATCTGACGCTCTCGCTCATTCCCTGGTTGACGGGCGGCATGCTGCGCGTCGATGGCGTGACGCGCGGAATCAACTACGGCTCGAACAAGATCCGTTTCACCAACATGGTGCAGGTCGGTTCGCGGGTGCGTGCGCGCCAGAAGCTGGTTGCTGCCGAACCGAGGGCCGGCGGCATGCAACTGACCAACGAAGTGACGATCGAGATCGACGGTCAGCAGCGCCCCGCCTGCGTCGCGGAGACGATCAGCTTGATCTACAAATAGGTTTCAGGCGCCGCGGAAGTGGGACGCGACAGTCCACACGCCCACCGCGATGAAGCCAAACCCCGCGATCAGCTTCAGCGGCAGCATGGTCAGATGGCGCTCGGCCGCGGTGCCGAGCGCGACGGCGATCGCCGTCGACAACACCAGGGCGGAGGCTGCAGCAAAGAAGACCGGCCACGGCGACGATTTCTCGTCGCTGGCGAAGAGCAACGTGGCGAGTTGGGTCTTGTCGCCAAGTTCCGCCAGGAAAACCGTCGAGAAGATGATCAGCAGTTCGCGCATGGGGGCTCACTCTTGTTATGGCCGACTGGATATTTCGGAAATTCTCTGAGAGGCTGTGACACAACGGGGCTGGGGGCACAATGACCACTATGACTGACACAATCGAACGGCCGAGCGTTCGCCACGTCTATCAAAACCATCATCTCGACACGCGGCGCTGGGATGGTTTCAAGCCGCGCGCCGACGATATCGTCGTCTCCACGTCGTACAAGGCCGGCACGACTCTGACGCAAACCATCATCGCCAACATGTTGTTCCCGAATGGCGACTTGCCGGAGCCGGTGATGGAATTAATGCCCTGGCTCGACCTGCGCATGGCGCCCCTTGACGAGGTCAAGGCGAAGCTGGCGGCGCAGACGCATCGGCGCTGCATCAAGACCCATTTGCCGTTGGACGGCGTGCCGTTCTTCGACGAGATCAAGTATGTCGTCGTCGGCCGCGATGCGCGCGACGTCTTCATGTCGCTGGTGAATCATTATGGCGGCCATACGCCTGAGGTCATCGCGATGATGAACAACTTGCCTGGGCGCGTCGGCGACCCGTTTCCGATTTATGACGGCGATATCCACAAACTGTGGCGCAACTGGATCACGCGCGGCTGGTTTTCCTGGGAAAGCGATGGTTATCCCTACTGGTCGCATCTGCATCACGCCAAGACCTGGTGGGAGTTCCGCCATCTGCCGAACATCCGCTTTGTTCACTACAACGATCTCAGACGCGACCTCGAGGGCGAGATGCGCAAGCTTGCCGACTATCTGGAGATCGAAGTTCCGGAAGAGCGTTGGCCGGCCGTCGTGAACGCGTGTCGCTTCGAGACGGTAAAAGCAAACCCGGAAAAAGTGACCCAGAGAAACGTCGGGATGATTTGGAAGGGCGGCGGCGATACCTTCATCTACAAGGGAACCAACGGACGCTGGAAAGATGTTCTGGCCGCGCAAGAGCTTGAGCTCTACGACGCGGCCGTCAAGAAGACCTTACCGCCCGAGTGTGCCCGCTGGCTCGAACAGGGCGGTCCGGTCGACTAACGTCAGTCAACGCGTGCAGGCCTGTCCCTCGTTCTGCTTGTCGAGCCACGCCGAGAGCGGCGCGAAATAGTCGTTGATCGCGCTCGCATCGATGTCGTGCTCGCCCGTGAATGTCGCCAGCTCCTCGGGCCACGGTTTCGAACGTCCCATTTCCAACATGGCGTTGAATTTGGCGCCGACGTCTTTGTTGCCGAAGATGTTGCAGCGATTGAGCGGACCCCGCCATCCGGCCAGACGGCAGGCGGCGCGATAGAACTGGAACTCATAGATCTCGGCGAGGAAGTAGCGCGTATAGGGCGTGTTGTTTGCGACGTGAAATTTTGCGCCTGGATCGAACGCGTTGGCGGGCCTTGGCCCAGGCGGCGTCAGCCCCTGGTACTTCTCGACGAGATCCCACCAGGCATCATTATAGTGTTCCGGCGTGATCGCGCCTGAGAAAACCCCCCAGCGCCACTTGTCGACAATCAGTGCGAACGGAAGAATCGCGATCTTGCTGAGCGCCATTTTGAGAAGATAAGGCAGATCCGCGTCCGCTCCCGGAACGGTATCGATCAAGCCGAGCCGTTTCAGATAGTCGGGCGTGAGCGCATTGAGACCGGCGAAATCGCCGATCGCTTCGTGGAAACCGTCATTCGCTCCGCCTTGGAACAGGTAAGGCTGATCGTTATAGGCGCGCTGATACATATTGTGGCCGAGTTCGTGGTGCACGGTGTAGAAATCGTCGGCCGTCACCGTGATGCAAGCTTTGAGCCGGATGTCGTTCTTGGCATCGACGTCCCAGGCAGAGGCGTGGCAGATCACGTCGCGATCGCGCGGCCGGGTGATCTGCGACCGCTCCCAGAACGTCGCAGGCTCCGGCGCAAAGCCGATCGACTGGTACCAGTTGTCGGCGACGTGCACCATTTTGACCGGGTCATAGCCGTGCGAGACGAGCGAAGCCGTCAGGTCGTAGCCGAGACCTGGCCCTCCGGCAGGCTGCACGATGTCATTGATGTTGCCCCAATCCTGGCCCCACATGTTGCCGGTCAGATCGGCGCGGATGAGCCCGGTCTTTGGCTGCACGGAGTCGCCGTATTTGGCGTTCAGCTTGGCGCGGACGTAACAGTGAAGCTTGTTGTAGAGCGGCTCGACCTGATGCCAGAGCACGTCCGTTTTGGCAGCGAAGGCGTCCGCTGGCATGTCGTACCAGGAGCGCCACAAGGCGCCGGTATCGGCATAGCCCAGTTCGCGTGAGCCTTCATTGGCGAGCATGACGAGTTTGGTGTAGTCGCCCTTCATCTGCGGCGACGATACGCTGCGCCAACCTTCCCACAGCACGCGCGTTTCATTCGGATCGCGCGACGTGCGCAGAATATCTTCCATGTCGTCGAGCGTCAGAGACTTGCCGTTGTAGGTGAATTTGGCGGTGGAATAGGCGCTGTTGAGACGCGCACGGATGTCGGAGAGTTCTTGCGACGCGCCGGGTCTGGAAGAAGCGGGTAGAACCAATTCCTGTTTCAGGAGGTACAGTTTTCGCCGCGTGACGTCATCAACTGTCACATGATCGAATCGTGCAGCGTCCTTCGCCAAGCCAACCGCCAGATCGGTATTTTCAGCGTTGGCGCGAGCCACCAGCCAGTTCGTGTCGCTGTTGATGTATGTCGCCTGCACCCAGGCCGCGTGGCTGACATAAAGGCTCTCCGCCGCAAGCTCCGTCTCGGCCTTGGCGACGAACGCTCTGGCCTGCGCCGCCGTGGCGGTACCATTGCGATGGAGCGCGGCGGCATGGGGCGTCACGCCAATTGCTGTCGAGGTCGCCAATACGGCAATGGCCGCGCCGGCTAGGAAGACGTTTTTTGTCATGCTGTACCCCTGCAATCCCAGGCGGGCTACTATGCTATGGCGAAGCTCGTCTGACGAGCACGTTGGGCGACTTCTCGCCTATAGTTGAACGGCGTTCGGGAATTTATATGTCCACCGACACTCGCTTGCCCTTTCTCTCTGCGCTCGAACGCAAGGTGCTTTGGCTTGCGAGTTGGACGATCCATCACGCCAATCATTTGCGCGAAAGCAGCGACAGCCTGAAGGTCGGCGGCCACCAGGCTTCGTCGGCCTCTCTCGCAGCCATCATGACGGCGCTCTATTTCGCCGTGCTGAAGCCCGAGGACCGTGTCGCGGTCAAGCCACATGCCAGCCCGATCTTCCATGCGATTCAATATCTGTTCGGAAAGCAGACGCGCGAGAAGCTCGAGAACTTCCGCGGCTATGGCGGAGCGCAATCCTATCCTTCGCGCACCAAGGACAGCGACGATGTCGACTTTTCGACGGGGTCCGTCGGGCTGGGTGTGGCCATCACCTCATTTGCCAGCATGGTACAGGACTATGTCCACGCGCATGGCTGGAGCGGCGGACGGCCAAAGGGCCGCATGATCGCGCTCGTCGGCGATGCGGAGCTCGACGAGGGAAACATCTATGAAGCGCTGCTCGAGGGCTGGAAGTTCGGACTGAAGAACACCTGGTGGATCATCGATTATAATCGCCAGAGCCTCGATGCCGTGGTGCGCGAGGATCTCCATACCCGTTTTGAGCAACTGTTTGCCGCGATGGGTTGGGACCTCGTGGTTCTGAAATACGGCAAGCTGCAGCAGGCCGCATTCGCCGAGCCTGGCGGCGAACGCCTCAAACAATGGATCGACTCTGCGCCGAACCAGCTCTATTCGGCCCTCATCTTTCAAGGAGGGGCCGCCTGGCGGAAGCGGTTGATGGACGATCTCGGTGATCAGGGCGACGTCTCGAAGTTGATCGAGCGCCGAACGGACGACGAACTCTCCGCGCTCATGTGCAATCTCGGCGGCCACGACGTCGCCAGCGTTCTCGAGGCCTTCGAAGCGATCGATCACGACCGCCCCGTCTGCTTTCTCTGCTACACCGTCAAGGGCTTCGGTCTGCCACTCGCGGGCCATAAGGACAATCACGCAGGTCTCATGAACGAGGCGCAGATGGCGGGCCTGCGCGCCTCGATGCACATCCGCGAAGGCGCGGAGTGGGAGCCTTTCGAGGGTCTTGAGATCCCGCCTGCCGACCTTGAGGCCTTCCTCGCTCAGGTTCCGTTCGCGCAACAGACTGAGCGGCGGTTGACCGCGGCGCCGATCGCCTTGCCCGACACGCTTGCGATCCTGCAGCAAAAGACGATTTCGACCCAGACCGCATTCGGAAACATCCTGAATGAAATCGGTCGCGAGCAATCCGATCTTGCGCGGCACATCGTGACGACGTCGCCCGATGTGACGGTGTCGACCAATCTCGGCGCCTGGGTAAACCGGCGCGGCATCTTCGGGCGCGATGCGATGGCCGATCTCTTCCGCGAACAGCACATCGCCTCGGCGCAGCGCTGGGAATTCTCCGCCACGGGCCAGCATTTCGAACTCGGAATCGCCGAGATGAATCTGTTTCTCCTGCTGGCGGCGATGGGGCTCTCACACAGCCTGTTCGGTGCCCGGCTGATTCCCATCGGTACGCTCTATGATCCGTTCATCGCGCGCGGCCTCGATGCCTTGAACTATGCCTGCTACCAGGATGCGCGATTCCTGTTGGTCGCCACGCCGAGCGGCGTTGCGCTTGCACCCGAAGGCGGCGCCCATCAGTCGATCGGCTCGCCCTTGATCGGCATCGCGCAACCGGGCCTGACGTCCTACGAGCCTGCTTATGCCGACGAACTCGCGCTCATCCTGCGGTGGGCGTTCGAACACATCCAGCAGGATGGCGAAGAGGGCGGCTCGGTCTATTTGAGGCTCTCGACGCGCGCGCTTGACCAACTGCAGCGTACGCTCCATCCCGAGTTATCTCGCGAGATCATCGCCGGCGGCTATTGGCTCTCGCCGCCCGGACCAAGCACGCGCGTGGTCCTGGCCTACCAAGGCACGGTGAGCGCGGAGGCCATCACGGCCGCGGGCCTCATGGCGGAAGATCGCCAGGGCGTGGGCGTGCTCGCGATCACCTCCGCCGACCGGCTCTATTCCGAGTGGCGGCGCGGGCAGCATCATCGCCATGACGGACGGCTCGCACCTCCCACGCACGTCGAGAAACTGCTTGCTTCCGTGCCGCGCGATGCGGTGATCGTCACGATCATCGACGGCCATCCGGCGACGTTGAGCTGGCTCGGCGGCGTCGCCGGACATCGCGTTCACAGTCTGGGCGTCGATCACTTCGGGCAGACCGGAACGATCGCCGATCTCTATCGTCATTTCGGCTTCGATGCAGAGAGCATCATGCGCGTTGTCGAAGCCAGCGCTCCGGGACGCCCGATCCGCTTTCGCGCGGGTTAGGGAAGAGAGGATATCGCAAATGCGTGGTCGGAGCTTCACTGTTGCCCGCCGAAGCTGCGAAGCAGCGTAGGCTGGCTGGGGCGGAAGGGATCGAACCTTCGAATGCCGGAATCAAAATCCGGTGCCTTACCGCTTGGCGACGCCCCAACAGGCGCACTGCGCACCGATGCGTTGCAGCGGCGCGAGGCGGGCGACCATAGGGCCTCGTCCTCGGGCTTTCAACGCGTGGTTTTGGCGCGAGATTTTGCGCGTAAGAGCGCGTATTGCGGCTCGGAATACCCCTCTATATAACGGCGCCTCCCGTGAATTTCGGAGAGTAGCTCAGCCTGGTAGAGCACCACGTTCGGGACGTGGGGGCCGGAGGTTCAAATCCTCTCTCTCCGACCATCCACTCAATGACATCACCGGCTCACATCGCGGGCTCAACACTCCGGATCATCCCTCACGAACGCAATGCGATAAGAGCTGTCTTCGCGACGCCTCGAATTTGTGTTCCCGACTCTATACGCTGAAGATGACGCGTTGCGCGCGCGGGAGAGTCTGTGAACAGGTTTTGGACCTTATCCGACAAACCTTTGAGCCCCTGGCCGGAGCCAGACACGTTTGTGTTGCGCGAAGCGGCCATCCCGCAGCCTCGTCAAGGTCAGGCTCTGACGCGGACGATCTATGTGTCGCTCGATCCTTATCAGTGGGGCTACAAACGGCGCGGCGTGGAAGAAAAGGGTGCGCCGTGTCATGCGCGTACCGTTTCACAGGTCGTCGAGAGCCGGATGGAGGGCTTCGCTGCCGGCGATTTCGTGTTCAACACGAATGGTTGGGCCGAGTATGGCTTGATGGGGGAGGGCGTTCAGCGCCCGTCCTACATGATTCCGCGCAAACTCGATCCCGCTCAGGGACGTATTTCTCTCGCCGTGGGCGTGCTGGGCATGCTGGGCCTCACCGCCTACGCAGGCATGATCTTGATGGCTCGGCCGAAAGAAGGGGAGACGGTCGTGGTGTCGGCCGCCTCGGGAGACGTAGGGCAGATCGCCGGGCAGCTTGCGCGTCTCGCGGGAGCGCGCGTCGTCGGAGTCGCCGGCCGTGACGAAAAATGCCGCTTCGTAACGGGGACGCTCGGGTTCGATGCCTGTGTCTCGCATTTGAGCTCTTCGTTTCCGGAGAATCTGCGCCAGGCCTGCCCGGCCGGCATTGACGTCTATTTCGAAAACGTCGGCGGCGCCGTGTTCGATGCGGTGTTGCCGCTGTTCAATACCGATGCACGGATGACGATTTGTGGCTTGATCGCGCACTATGGCGATGCGGCCGGAACGGATGCGCGGACTGCCCTGATGGGGCGAGGGGCGGACGTCTTCTCGAAACGCAAGGTGATGGTCCGCGATCTTTTTGTCGGCGATTATGTCGCGAACCACCAGGACGAATTCCTGCGCACGGTCGCGCCGCTGGTAGCTTCGGGAGCCCTCAAATATCGCGAGGACATCCGCCACGGCATGGAAAATGTGCCGGCATGTTTTTCCGAAATGCTGCGCGGGGACAATTTCGGAAAAATGCTGGTGCAGGTGGCTGCCGATCCGACACTCGAAACGCCACGCTGAGCGAGATTCTGCGGGGAGAAGAGTGATGACGCGATTCTTTGTAGTGGCAACAGCATTGTGCGTGGCGACGGCCGCGCTCGCGGCGGACAAGGCTCCGCCCCGTTCCGGCATACTATTTTGGACGCCGGCGCAGCAGATCGTGGGCTACCGGACGATCGAAAAGATCTATCCGACACGCGTCATCAAGGCGGGCACGAACGTGTATCCGCTGCCGAAAGCTCGAGCGCCGCTCGACGTGCGCTATGTCTTTCGCGGGAAGAAGTGGACCACCGACGCGTTCATGAAGGCGAACCATCTGTCCGGACTGCTCGTCATCAAGGACGGTACCATCGTGCTCGAGCGTTACGGCCTCGGGCGAACGGCAAAGGATCGCTGGACCTCGTTTTCCGTCGGAAAGTCGGTGACGTCGACGCTGATCGGCGCAGCCATCAAAGACGGATACATCAAGAGTTTGGACGCCGACGTGACCGATTATATCCCGGCGTTGAAAGGCAGTGCCTATGAGGGCGTGACCATTCGCAACCTCTTGACCATGACGAGCGGCGTGAAGTGGAACGAGGATTACAACGATCCGAAGTCCGATGTCGCGAAATTCGCGTCGGGCCCGCCTGGGCCGCACGGTGAAAGTGCAATCGTAGCCTACATGGCGCGTCTGCCGCGCGAGGCCAAGCCAGGAACGAAGTTCGTGTACAAGACGGGCGAGAGCGATCTGATCGGCGTTCTCTTAAGCAACGCGACGCACAAGCATCCTGCGGACTATCTGTCCGAGAAAATCTGGTCGAAATTCGGCATGGAACAGGACGCGGTCTGGATGCTCGACCGTGCGGGCCTGGAGTTGGGCGGATGCTGCATCTCCATGACTCTCAGAGACTATGGCCGCTTCGGAATGTTCATGCTGGGAGGCGGCGTCGCCGGTGGCGAGCAAGTGCTGCCGCCCGCGTATGTGAAGGATGCAACGGCGAAACAGATTCAGAGCGACTTTGGACCGTTAGGCTATGGCTTTCAGTGGTGGATCCATGGCAAGGGCGCGTACGAAGCCATCGGAATATTCGGTCAGTCGATTTTCGTCGATCCAGCCGAGCACCTCATCATCGTCACGAACAGCGCGTGGCCCGAAGCGGACGCCGAAAAATATTACATCGTGCACAACGCCTATGTCGAAGCCGTCACCAAGGCGCTTCATGGCGTGGCGTTGTGACCCGTCAGGCTGCAGGTCTCACTTTCGGCGCAACCGGAACAACGCAGCAAGGATCAACCCGGCGCCGACAAGTGAAATTGTCGATGCCTCGGGCACGGTCACCCGCCCGCTTGATTCGCTCGGGTCGAATTGGGCGATCTGCGTGTTGTCGGACGGATCAAGTCCAAGGCGCGGCCAAAGATCGACCAGGTAATTGTTGAAGGTGAATCCTTCGGAAGGAAGAAGCGCAGCGGGAACGATCAGCTTGAGACTGTCGCCGTTGATCTGCACCTGGCTCGCCGTCAACGGTGTCAGCAGATTGGTCTTCAAATCGAGGACGAAATTCGTGTTCAGGGATGGCGCGGAGATCACCACGGCGTCGAAGAGCACGCCTGGCCGGAATGCTCCAAAGGGAGCGTCGTTTGTTCCGCGATCGATTCCCCACACATAAAAGATGCCAGGGGTCGTGCCGATGGGGTCGCTGAATGTCGCGTCGAATTCGAACGTACCCTGGTGAAGGATAGCTTCGGCGGAGGTGACGTTGAGATCGCCGTTTTGCGGCCCGGCATATGTCGGAAGAAATCCGCTCGACGGGCCGAGCGGACCGGCACTTAGGGGCGTCATCCAGAGCAATACCAAAGTGCCCAAAACGGCTGGAGTGAGCTTGGACATGACCAAACCTCCGGGTCGCAAACCTCCAATCCCGCGGCGCCGAAAAATCGGCGCACTCCCTGCCAAGATATGGTTAAGCAAATAGCGTGCCGAGGTTCAGCATGCTGTCAAAGCCTGATTTTTCCGGGGCGCCCGCATCGCCGCGCCGCCGAAATGTAACTCAGGCTTACACATGCGGCGGTTACAGAATTATCATCCCAAACCATCGGACGCGCCCAGATCAGGACTCGATGCGCAGGGCGGCGACGCGGTCCGCATCTGCGATGAAGGAAATTTCGCCGATGCGGTCGTTCTGGAGGACGAAATCGATCAGCACGCGCGGTCGACCTCCAGGTGCGAAGACGAGGCAGGTGTCGCCGTCCACCAAAGCCAGCTGCGCTGCCTTCGCGCGGCCTCGGAAGATGTTCGCAACGGCACTTTGACCGCGGATCTCAGGCGCGAGTACCGGTCCGTCCTGGCCCGCGCGCGCGATGCTCGCTTGGACAGCTGTTGCGTCTGCGCGCAGCACCACGTCGGGATCCAGAATGGCGAGAAGGGCGGCGAGGTCGCCATTGCGTGACGCGGCAAGAAACGCAGCGACGACTTCGCGTCGCCGGGCCCGGTCTGCCTCCGGCTGGGGCGTTGCACCCTGAACACGCCTGCGCCCGCGGCTTGCGAGTTGTCTTGCCGCCATGGGGGAGCGGCCGACAACGGACGCGATCTCGTCGAACGAGACGTTGAAGATGTCGTGCAACACGAACGCGACGCGTTCCGCCGGCGTCAGTGTCTCGAGCACGACCAGCATCGCGACGCCGACCGAATCTGCCATCAACTTGTCGCGTTCCGGATTGTCGGACGCGGGAAGCGCGTCCACTTCGGTATCGACGGGAACTTCTCGCCGCGTCTTTCGTTCGCGAAGCATGTCCAGGCTGACGCGGGCGACGATTGTCGTGAGCCACCCGGTCAAGTTGTCAACGCCGCCCGAGTCGGAGCGCATGAGGCGAAGGAATGCCTCCTGCACCGCGTCATCGGCGTCGGTCGACGAACCCAACATCCGGTAGGCGACTGCCCGAAGATGGCTTCGGTTGGCTTCGAAACGCGCCGCCAGAATTTCTTTCTCGCTCATCGTCACACTTCCGCCGCGCCATCCGTCAAGAGTATGACGGAGGACGTCGGGCCATTGTGACAGGAGACGCGATGATATTCGCCTTTCGCCTTGCGCGCGCCACGGCGGTCCTCGGGATTTTGCAGCAGAGAAACGGCGTATCGCCAGGAGGCCACCATGTCTGACGCCACCGTCAATGTCCGCTACATGGTCGATGACGTGGCGCGCGCCGTCGACTGGTACGGGAAGCATCTGGGCTTCACGCCGACCTTGAACGCGGCCCCCGCCTTTGCAGCCATGGCGAAGGATTCCTTGAGACTCTTGCTCAGCGGCAAGACGAGTTCAGCCGGCCGCCCCATGCCCGATGGCGTTCAACCGGCGCCCGGCGGCTGGAACCGCTTTCAGGTTGTGGTCGCAGACATCGAAAAAGAAGCGGCGCGATTGAGAACGGAAGGCGTCAACTTCCGAAATGACATCGTTCGTGGCCCCGGCGGAGCACAAGTTCTTCTCCTCGATCCTTCCGGAAATCTCGTGGAACTCTTCCAACCCGCTTCGCTCTAACGCGTGGGTGCCAGCTCGTACTTCGGCACGACGAAGCTGTAGGCCGTGTAGCGCATTTCGCTCCAGGCCAATTCGGCGAGCGGATATCCGGGATACAGGGGTCGCTCCACGGGTGTGAAGACGACGCGAACGCGGATGGCGGCGCGCCCGCTGGTTAACGCGGACGGAATGAGGAATTCGTCGTCGCGAAACCGGCGATTGGATGTCTGGACGATGTGCTCGGTCGGCCCGATTTCCCGCTTCGTCGCGAAATCCGCTACCGAGTGAACGCCGCCATTGGAGAAGACACAGGTGTTCGATCCGGCCAGATACCAGTTGCCTGCCAATTGCCACGCTGCTTTAGCGTTATCCGCGTCGCGCACATAGACTTCGGCGCGCTGATTGGGAAACGCGTAGTCCAGCTTGCGGCGAAGCAGTACGCCGATGTTCTTGCGCTCGATCCGCAGATTGAATTCCGACCAGGTCGACGTAACGCGGCCTTTGTCGAGTGTTGCAGGGAATTGTTCGATACCCCAGCGCGTGTCGGGACCCCACTCATAGCGCGATAGGAGCTCATAGGGCTCCGATGCGTCAGGCGATTCATAGTGGTGACTTTTCTCGCTTTCGAGATCGCCGATGTCGAGCTCGTCGGTCTTCAGCAAGGATGGCGCAGGCAGCCCGTACCAATAAGCGAGAGTCTGATAATGCTCGGCGGAGTCGTTTTCGCCGCCATGTTCGAGTTGAATGAGCGCATTGCGGCCGAACGGCATCAGATCGGCCAGCAGGAACCGGTAGGCAGATTCGATTTTGTCCGTTTGGCTCACGGCCTCGCGCCGGCTCCGGGCGCCGGTTGGATGACCGGCAAAGGGAAGCGTCATCGTTTCGCCGCCCCAGTAGTCGCCGCCGCCCGACCACTCTTCCGTGCCCGTCCCTTGCGCTTGCGGCGTCTCGCTGTCGTCGAAGAAAAATCTGGGATCACCTTCCAGCGTTGAGAGCACGCCGTTGTCCGAGAAGATGATGGAGGTTCCAACGAAGCTGCCGGACCAGTCGCCGCCGCCTTCGTCGCTCTGCGTGTTCAGCAGCACCAGGTCATTGCCTTTGCCGCCGGAGCGGCGACGCGGAACCTCGTCATGGTCCTTGTAGGTGGCATGAAAATAACCGACTTGCGAAGGCGAATCCGTGAACGGCTGGTAGCGGATCTTCCACGACACGCCGGTCATCGGCTCCGCTGCTCCGCTCAGCCAAATTTGCGCGCGGCGAAAAAACGGCATCGGAAAATAGCAGCTCAGATGGATGTGCTCCTGGTCGTAACGCACGACCATGGGAAACGACTTGACGAGATAGTCCTTGTGCTGACGGTTGTAGAGGATGCCGGCGCCATAGAACAAAGCCATCGGCGCGTCGACTGAAGGTTGCGGGCGATCGTCCCAGCACATCGTCAAGCGGACATCGGAAATCACCGCGGCGTATTTTTGCGGCACGGTGAATTCGACGAGCCGGATCATCGCCTTTCCCGCATGATCCCAGAGCATGTGCGTTTGTTTCGGTGCAATGTCGAGTGTGTCCGCGACTTCTCTTGTGCCGTCGATCCCCGGCGGCGGCGCGATGTCGGAGCCCGCCCGCGCGATCAGGTCGAGCACATCTTTCGGCGGGATTGATCGGGTCGTCCAGGGCGTGATCGGCTGCGACAGAGGCACGCCGTCGAGAAACTGCTGCACGATGTAGTAGCCGGTGCCGTAGAACGTTCGCTCGTAGGACAGGCGAAGCGCGCGCTCAAATCCCATTTGGATCCAGCTCAGATCCGCGCCCTTGGTGTCCGACCAGGTGTAGGCAAGCGGTTTGGCGAAAGCCTGTTCGGGAAGGAAGACGGAGTTCGGCTTGGGATGAAGGGGATCCGCGGTACTGCTTTCTTGGACGACATTGTCGACGCCGTCGATCTCGAAATGCCACGGGCTGCCGTGCCAGTGATTGAACCGCACGAATGACAGAATGCCCTTGCCCTCGATTTCCAGGGTCACATTGCGGTCATCGGCAAGCTGATAGAGAAAATGCGATGCGTCGGCCATCTCGTTGCCGCCGGCGCGGTCGTAGGTCGAGCGCATGTATGTGCGCATGCCGATACGTTGATAGGGCCAACGCTCCCACATCCGGAAGGCGTCATACCCGACGGGAATCACGGGTGGCGAGGTGTCGTCCATAGCGCGCCTTCCAATTCAGGCGTTCCCTTCATGCAGGATGATCGTTTCGGGCCGGATTTGCACGCCTCTGCGCCAGCCGTTGCGTAATGTCCATCTGGCGCGAGCGATCGATGCGATAGGCGAGCAACAGCACCAGCGTCACGACGGAAATGACGGCCGGCAATGGTCCGGCAACGATGCCGAGCTCGGTGATGGCCTTGGCCGGCAGGTGAAGGGCCAGGCTGATGTTCTGACTGAGATCGCGCGGGAACCCGATCGCATCCAACGCGACGCCGCCGATCAACGCTCCGACGGCGATCGCCGCCTTCGCGGAAAGCGTGATGCCGGCAAAGTAAAGCCCCTCGCGGCGCGAGCCGAACAGAAGCTCATGCTCGTCGGTCGCGTCGGCCATCATCGACTGGAAAAAGATGCCGCTGACCGCGCCTGACAGGCCGTAGACAAAGACCAGCCCAACGAGAATGCCGTAGAGCAGGGGACCATTGTCGGGAAGAAGGTGGAAAATTCGCATCACGGGCAACAAGCCTTGTTGCGCGCAATTCACGATCAGAGTCCACGCGACGACTGTGCGCTTCTCAAGCAGCCGTGCGATGAGACCGGCCATCGGAATGCCCGCAAGGCCGCCCATGGCAGTCGATATCGCCATGTATTGGATGATCTCATTCGGCAATTTCCAGAAAAACTTGGCGGCATGAAGGGCAAGCACGCCTGCACTGCCCTGGGAAATCCAAAACAGCAGCACGACAGTAAAGAGCACGACAAAGGAGCGGCTGCGGAATATTTCGATCACCTCGGCGATCAGGCGCCGGCCGATAGGTGCGGAGCTTCGCGCCGGGCTGTGGAGGCGGTATCTCTGGTTCAGTGTGCCGAAAGCGCAGATCAGCATGCCGATTCCCATCATCGCCGCGATGGACCAGCCGAATGGGATGTAGGCGGCGCGATTGAGCAGCCCCGTGCCGCCCGCCATGAACACGCGATAGCCGAGGAACGTAGTGAGGAGCGCGGCCATCGTGTTGAAGAAGACCCGATAGACGATCAGGCGCGAGCGTTCGACATAGTCGCTCGTCAATTCGGCGCCCATTGCGAGAAACGGAAGGCTGAAGGCCGAGTAGGCGATGCGCATGATCAGGATGACGACCGTCGCATAAACAAACAGCCAAAAGCCGGTGAGGCTTCGCGGCATGGAAAAGATCAGGCCGAGCGTCAGCACCAGCGGAAATATGCTGACGAACAGGAACGGATGTCTGCGGCCGAAGCGCGAATGCCAATTGTCGGAAAGCGAACCGATCAGCGGATCGACGAAGCCGTCGATCAAGAGAGAGATGAAAACAGAAGCGCCGGCCAGAGAGCCGGAGAGTCCGCACACGGCAGTGAGATAGAAGAGATGAAATGTGGCGATTGCGGTGGTGTTGAATCCATCCATCGTGTCGCCGAACGCGAAGAGAATTTTGTTCTTGACGCTGAGAGGCGGAAAAATTGCCCCCGGTGCGCGTTTGCCATCGTCAAGAAGTTCGACGGCAGCGATTTCCACGGTGGAGTCGCGAATGACCATGAGCGATATGTTCCCCGGCGCGGCGCGCCTAACTAACATGTTTCTAAGGCGACAGAATTTTGCTCGCAACGGCAACGGAGCGCCAAAGGCCGCCGGCCGCGTGCGCTATTAGTCACAGTTTCGAGAGTGTTTTGGTCAGGACGCTCTTTGTTGACTTCGAGGATTCAACTTTCGATGATGATTGCATACTAACATGTTTGTTATAACATAGCAGGAATCTCAGGAAGACGTCCGTAGCCGATGCCGATTTCGCCACGCTTTTCCGATCCAGCGGCTCTGCACCGCCAAATCGACTCCGGTTTTCTGCTGCCGACGCGTTGGTATGCCGATCCTGAAATCTTCGCCGTTGAACGAGACCGGGTTCATCGCCGCGCGTGGCACTTTGCAACGCACAGCGGCGATCTCGCGAAGCCGGGCGATGTCTATGTCCGCAACATTGCCGGCGTTCCAATCGTACTGACGCGCGACAGTAACGGCGAAGTCCACGGCTTCATCAACATCTGCCGGCACCGCGGGCATCCGGTCGTGATGGAGTCGGGCAATCGCCCCAAGCTTCATTGCATGTTTCACGGCTGGACGTACGGGCTGGACGGCACGCTGCAACATGCTCCGCGCGGTAACACGGACGAGAGATTTGATCCTGCCGAGTTCGGGTTGGTCCCGATCCAAACGCACGTCTGGGGGCCGATGATCTGGGCCAACCTCGATCTTTCGGCTCCCCCGTTCCCGGCATGGATCGAAGGCATGGACGCATTCATGCGCGAGCGTGGCCTAAATGTCGAAGAGCACGCGTACGGCTTCGATCACGAGTGGGACATTCCGTGCAACTGGAAGGTTTTCCAGGACAACACGATCGAGTGTTATCACTGCCCGACCACGCACCCGGAACTGTCGCGCGTGCTCGAAATGAAGCCGGAATTGCAGAAATTCGCGGTCGGCGGGCGATATTGGATTCATCACACGATCCCGTTTCGCGGTCACTTCAACGGCAGCCTGACGACCCAGCGCGTGGCGGGACGGCCGTTCAACTACTATTACCATTGGATCTTTCCGACGACTTATCTCCAGTACTCCGGCAAGGGCTTTGACATCGGGGCACTCGACATCATCGCCGAGGACAAAATCCGCTTCCGGCATATCTGTTTCATGCCGCTTGGCACGCCGGCCGAGCTCAACGAGCAAGGCAAGACGCAGCTCGCGAACGATGCCACGATCAGGCAGGACGTGGAGTTGTGCACCCGCGTCCAGCGCGGCCATGCGAGTGGTATGGCACCGACGGCGCGGGTCTTTCCGCAGCCTGAATTCCTGCTGTCCCATTTCCAGCACGTGATCGTCGACATGGTGTTTGGCGAGGACGAGGCGAGGGCGGCTGCGCAGTGATGGACGAAAGCGATGCCATGACAACTTCGAGCGAACTATCCGATGCCGTCGCGAGTTTTCGGCGCGACGGCTATTTTCACGCCAAGGCCCTGCTCGATCCACGCGAAATCGAAGACTTTCGCAAGGCGGTGGATCGCGCTGTTGCCATTCGCACCGTCAATGATGGCCGCCCCTTGGAGGAGCGCACGCCGTTCGAGCAATCGTTCACGATGTGCCAATATCTCTGGGAGGACTTTCCGGAAGTCGGTCGTCTCACCTTTCATCCCAAGATCGCGGGCATGGCCGCGGCCTTGATCGGAGCTGAGCGGCTCAGGCTTTGGCACGATCAGGCGCTTTATAAGGAAGCCGGCGGTCGCGAAACGGAAATGCATCAGGACCATCCCTACTGGCCGATTGCGGAACCCGACGCGCTGACGGCTTGGATTCCACTCGTCGAAATCGACGAGAAGATGGGCTGCATGGGCTACATCCCCGGTTCGCACACGGGTGGCGTCGAGTTCATCGACGTGTTTCGCACGCCCGGCGCGGGTCACGCCTTCGAAGCGCGCCAAAGCAAGCCCGCAAATTATGTCGCGTGCAAACCCGGCGACGTGATCTTTCATCATGCGCGCACAGTTCACGCGGCGAAGCCGAACCGCTCGGGGCAAACGAGACGCGTTCATACTGCGATCTACTTCAGGGACGGAAGCACGCGCGCGAACGACCGCCCGCATTATTCTCTGGACCGCGATCAGATTGCGGTCGGCGCGAAAATCGATGGACGCGCGACCCCGATCGCCTGGCCTCTCCCTGACGGTCAGTTGCCCGAGCCGATTCCGTTTCCGATCGACGACGGGCACAATGTGCTCGGCCGGGCGACCAAGATCGGAATCTTCCCGGCGACACGACCGGGTTGACGACGCCTGCACGTCTCAGTGTGCAGTCTTTTCCTGCGCCTTTTTCCACTCCGCGCGTATCCATTCGGC
This sequence comes from Rhizomicrobium sp., assembly GCA_035536115.1. Classification (GTDB taxonomy): domain Bacteria; phylum Pseudomonadota; class Alphaproteobacteria; order Micropepsales; family Micropepsaceae; genus Rhizomicrobium. The sequence continues at coordinate 5,769 of DATLOU010000022.1, read as the reverse complement.
ACAGGCGATCGAATGCTCGAACAGCGAGTATTTGGCCCCGGCGCCATAGTCCGGCCAGGGAATGAACTCTGTCGAGATCGTGGCCAGCTTGCTGTCGGGATCGCTCGCGTGGTGCTTGAGTAGTTGGCGAACAACTTCCTTCCACGGCTCGAGCTTCTCAGCGTCCCATTCGCTGTGCCACTCACCCGACTTTGGTCGGACGAAGGGATACTGGATCCCGCGGCCCGGTTTGCCCTCGATCATGGCCCAGACATTCTGGGGACCGTTGGGGATGGCGGCGCGCGCATGCGCATGGCGCACATAATTCGCATCGATCCAGCGTTGGCAGACATTTCCATGCCTGAAAGGATCGAGTTCCAGCTTGCCGGACTCGATGTCGGCCCGCATGTGCTGGACCTCCTGCTCCTCCGGATTGTCCATTTTGAAAATGACGTGGCTGTGATCCAGCGTCATGTTGAAATTCACGCCATGGCGTTTGACGAGGTTGGCGACGCGCTCGACCCGGCCGAAATGCTCCGACCACATGTTCACGTGCACTTCGAGGCACGGCACAACGCCCCATTTCTCTCCAATTTCGCGCGCCCAGAGATAGGTTTCCGCGACTTCGCGATCCGTCACGGGACGTCCCTGAAGATTGTTCGTGAAAATCTGCACGTTTTGAATGCGCGTTCCGTATTCGCGCGCGACCTGCAGATGCCATTGCAACAAAGGCTCGTCGCGGCCGAGCATGTAAAACCAGCCGCCGGCGGTCAGGGGCAGACCGTATTTCTCGACCGCTCTGCGAAATTGCGGCGCGTCGTAAGGCGTCGGCGTCTTGTCATAGTAATCGAAGACACCCGCGTCCTTCACCATGCGGAAGCGTGTATCGAGATCGAACTCGTTCCACACCGTGTGCATGACACCGGCTTCCTGGATGCCGATGAGCAGCTCTTTCTTCATCAACCGTCCGTCAGTTTGAACGGGCGCGGAATCTCGCGCGCATGCGGATTGCCGGCGGGCTGATAGGAGTAGAGCAACGCGCGGCGGTCATTCTCGGACCGGTTCGGTTGCGAGCGGTGCACCAGGAAGGAATTGAAATAGACCGCCGTCCCGGCCGGCACCTCGAGCGGAATGAGCGTACTCGCATCGAAGGCGGTTAAATCCATTTCGCGATTCCTTAGTCCTGTCGTCTGCCAGCGCTTCTGTTCGCCTTTTGCGTGCGTGCCTGGCGCGACTTCGAGGCAGCCGCTCTCGCGATTGGCATCGTCGAGGAACAGCATCGCGGTCACAACTCGCGACGCGATGGGCGTGAACGCCGCCCAATAGGGATAGTCCTGGTGCAGAATGATCGGGCCGCCCTTCTTGGCGCGCTTGTAGTTGATTTTTTCGGTGAAGAGCACGATGTCTTCTTCGCCCATCACATCTTTGCAAGGATCGACGAGCCTGGGGTCATAGCCCCAATTCTTGAGGGCCTCGCTGAAATGGGCGAACGGCTCGACGCCCATGAGAAGGTCGGGACTATCCGGTTCCCACTTGATGTTGATCCCATACCCGTCATGTCGTTCGAACATGTAGCTTCCGACGACGTGTTTGGTGTTGCGCTTGGCGGCCAGGAGTTCGGCGCCAAGCTGCTCGCAATCGTCCGCGATGGTCTTGCATTCTCTCGGCGAGAACGCCCGTTCGCGCACGACGAAGCCGTCGCGTGCGAGCGTCTGCTTTTCCTTCGTGTCCAGCCGATAGGATCGCGTTTTGGTGTCGCTCATCGGCGCCTCTCCATCTCCGCCAAGACCCTTTTCCCTTCCTCCCACCACGGATAGTGCTTCGGCACAGCGCGAGCGACCGGCGTGGTCTGAAATTCGTTGGCCCAGGCGCGACGGACACGATTGGTCTTGTTGATGCCCGAATAGTGATGCGTGCGCGCGTGATGGAACGTCATGCCGCCGGCGGACAGCGGCACCGGAACGCCCGCACTGGTGTCGACCGGCTCGCTGAATTGCAGAACGTGAATTTTCGGATCGTTGCCGCCATGCATATGCGGCAGCACTTCGCCGCGATGCGACTTCGGCACGAACCAGAGACAACCATTGTTGGTGTCGACATTATCCAGAGCGAGCCAGGTGCCAAGCGCGTTGTAGTCCTTCGTCACGTCCCAATAGGCTTCGTCCTGGTGCCAGGGCGTTTCGGCCGGGCTGTCGGCGCCCTTGAAGATCAAATGGCCCCAGCTCTCGACTTTCGTCGGCGTGACGCCGAGCAAACGAGACGCGATCCGATGGGCGTTGCGCCAAAAAACAGTTTGGCGAATCTGCGGCACCATCCGCTCAGGCAGGAGCAGCTGGCCGAGCTTCGGCACGTCCGTGGTGCCGTATGGCCTGGAGAGATCGAAGATGCCATCGAGATAGCCGGTCGGCGCCATGGCGAGAAGCTGATCATAGACCTCGCGCAGCCACGCCAATTCCTCGTCGGTGGTCACGCGCGGAACGGAGAGATACCCGTTCTCGGAATAGAACGTGATCTCGTTCTCGCCGATGTCTGTCTCGAAGGATGCCGCAGGGAGTGGTCGAAACTGCATGTCTTCTCTCTCAATCTGTCTGCGTTACGTGATTCATGACGGTACCGGAGCGTCGGGATGCAACAGGCCGCGCTCCTTCAGCTCGGACCACAGAGCGCCGGGGATCGGCTGAGCCAATGAGGCGACATTGTCGTCGACTTCGGCCACGCTCACGGCACCCGGGATGACGCTGACGACGAGTGGGTGGGCCGAGGCGAATTGCAGTGCGGCGTGGCGGAGCTCAACGTCGAATGTGCGGCAGACCGCAGCCAACGCGCGCACGCGCGTGGCGACGTCGGCTGGAATATTGCCGTAGTTGAAGGTCGATTTGCCGGCCAGGACGCCCGAATTGTAAGGACCGCCGAGAACAATTCCGGTACCGCGCGCGGCGCATTGGGGAAAGAGCGTGTCGAGCGGCTCTTGCTCCAGGAGCGTGTAACGCCCTGCCAGAAGAAAGAGATCGGGATCTGCAAGTTCCAGCAGGCGGGCGCAAGGCTGCCACTCGTTCACGCCGGCGCCGATTGCGGCGACAACGCCGGATGAGCGCAATTCCTCGAGTGCGCGCCAGCCGCCCGTCGTCATCAGTTCTTGAATGCGCGCCTCCGAACCTTCGCGGCCTCCATGATTGGGAGCGTCGACGTCGTGAACGAACAAGATGTCGACGCGGTCGAGGCCGAGTCGGCTCAAGCTCGCTTCAAAGGAGCGCATGACTCCGTCATAGGAATAGTCGTAGACGAAGCGCCGCTGCGGGGTGTTGACGAAGATGCCGGCATTGGACTCGCCCCGCGCGCAGGGCTCCAGCAGGCGGCCCACCTTTGTCGACAGCAGGAAATCCGACCGCTTCTTCTCCTTCAGGATGCGCCCGACGCGATTCTCCGACAGGCCAAGGCCATAGAGCGGCGCAGTATCGAAGTAGCGCAGTCCGGCGTCCCAGCTTCGAGCGATGGTCAGGTCGCACTGTTCTTCTGTGTAGGCTTCCAGGAAATTTCCGAGCGGCGCGGTTCCCAGTCCGAGCTCGGAAAAGGCGAGCTTTGCGCCCCGCGACGTCGAAAATACCCGAGAATTTGAGGCGACAGTCATTCGCGTCCAACTTGATCCGATGGCACCCGACTCAGGGCCGGTTTCCCGACTGGTCCGCCACGCGCCGAGCGTCGTTCGAATCACTCCCGACAGTCCTGCGAAAGAATTTTCGACCGCGTGGTTTGGACCACACTCTAGCATTTCAGCTATCGGTTTTTCTAGGAGTTAATGTTCAATCATCTAGGAAATACGGCAGGTTCATCGCTATCTCGCTTGCTATCCCTCGTACTAACATGTCAATATTTTGAAATTACGTGGCAAATCTATTTCCTCGGGGGGAGACCGATATGCTCTGCACACGTGCGTTTCTGAAGAGCGCATCTGCGCTCGCGTTGACACTTGCCGGGACGGCGAACATCAGCGCGGCGAGCGCAGCGACCGACAATTCGAAGGTCGAATTCGTCGTTGTCACGGCCGAACGGCGCGCGGTCGATCTTCAGAAGACGACGCTGGCGGCGACGGTGCTCAGCGGCGACGATTTGGTCAAAAAGGGCGTCTACAATCTGACGTCGCTCCAGACGGCGGCGCCGGGCATCACCATCAACGACTATGGTTCTGCCAACGTCTTCAACATGCGCGGCGTGGGACGCGAAGCAGTCGACGTCGAAATCCCCTCCGGCGTTGCGATCTACCGTGACGGCGTGCCGACACTGGCAGGCTATTTCCAGAACGAACCCTATTACGACCTCGACGGCGTCGAAGTCCTGCGCGGTCCGCAGGGCACGTTTGCTGGTCAGAGCGCATCGGGCGGCGCGCTGTTCATCAGAAGCAAGAGTCCGACACTGGATGGCTTTTCCGGCTACGTCCAGGTCGGCGGCGGCGAGTGGGCAGAATACGAAGCGCAAGGCGCCGTCAACGTTCCCATCACCGACACATTGGCGATCCGTGTTTCTCTCAATTACCTGAATCGCGACAGCTGGTACCACCTGACAGGAAGCTTCACAGGCCATCCCGGCACGAAAGATGTCGCCAATGCGCGCGTCGGAATCTATTGGCAGCCCAATGCGTCGTTTGAGTTTCTGTCAAAGACCGACATCGGCTATCTGAATGACGGCGGAAACCCGGTGAGCACGGCCGGCGCGCCGCTCTTCAGGATCCAGCTCGACGATCCCATGGCCTATGTCGATCGCTCGATCCGGCAGGTCGTCGACATGAAGTATCATTTCGACGGCGGCATCACGCTTCGGTCGCTGACGGGCATTCAGAACATCTTCACGGTGAACAATCTCGACGCCAATGGCGGCGGGCCCTTTCCGCCTGCCGATCCGACGCTCCAGGCCCCGCACAACTCGTTCAAGAGCCAGGGCAACTTCTGGTTCTACTCGCAGGAATTCGATCTTGTTTCGCCGGAAGACCAGCAATTGCGCTGGGTGTTGGGCCTCTTCGGAGAACGCCAGGTCAGCAGCATTCCCGACTTCGTCAAGACCGGCAAAGACGGTTTTACGTTCACCGGATTCTTTCTGCCGATTCCTCCGTTTGACACCTTGTTTCCGGCTTTTGAATCGCCCTGGCATCAGATCGAGGACGACCTCGCAGTGTTCGGCAACGTGCAGTACGACATCCAGCCCGATCTGACAGTCGAGGCGGGGTTGAGGTACAGCTATAATCACAAAGAGCAGTTCACCGACTTCCTGTTCGGCTTCGGCACCACGCCACCGTTCATTCCTTTCCCGTTCGGCAGTCTGCCGGGCGGAAGCACGCAGCATGAATCCGGCGATTACATCGATGGCAAGATCGCGTTGCAGTGGAAGCCGACGGACGAGGATTTCGCCTACGTCTCGGCGTCACGCGGCCACACGGTCAAGGGCATCAATATCTTCCCGAGCGTAGTTGGCCCCGACGGAATTCCCGTGCACGATCCATACAAGCCGGTCGAGGTCTGGGAGTACGAGGTGGGCTGGAAGAGCACGCTCTTCGACGGCCATATGCGCACGCAGCTCGATGCCTATTACGAAAATATCGGCAACTATCAGGCCGTTTTCGGCTTCACGACGGGAGGCGGCGGTGGCGGCATTATCAACGGCAGCGAGACCAGAAATGCCGAGACGCGAAGCAGGATCTGGGGCATCGAAGCGGGAGGCCAGGGCAACTGGGGCGATTTCTCCATGGACTTCGGCGCGGCGTATCTGAACAGCTCGATCGGCCGGTTCTCGAACGTCATC
>DATLOU010000021.1:0-4954 GCA_035536115.1 Rhizomicrobium sp. | reverse complement strand
TCGGTTTCCGAGCGGATCCATCCACCGACAACGCGACGGCACGGAAACACAAGGGCGTGTGGCCTGCCACTTTCGATGACGGCCAGCTCAAGCTCGACGTTAAACGGCGCAGTCGATATGGGTTTCCACACTCGCTCCTTATACAGTGTGCAACCAGCCCGACCTTTGATCTAGATCACAAGGCGCGACCGGCAGAGCGAGGTGCTATGTCTGCTTTGAGTTATTAGCGGGTATTTTGCGATGCCGAAGTCAGAAAGCAGCTGCCGAACGGCCGGCGTGCGGGCGATAGGAGACGACGATGACGCTGGAAGGTGGTTGCTACTGCGGGAAAATCCGTTATGCGGCGGCGGGAAAGCCGATGCTGAGGGCGCAATGTCATTGTCGTCCTTGCCAGTATTTTTCCGGCGGCGCGGCGAACATGTTCCTGCTGATGCCGGTCGACGGTTTTCGATACGTGAGAGGCGAGCCTTGCCGGTTCAAACGCGACGATCTCGAACGCGCGGTCACGCGGGAATTCTGCGGCGATTGCGGCACACAGCTCATTACGCGTCGCCCCGGCCTGAACGCCATCGTCCTCAAGGCCGGAACGCTCGATGATCCGGCCCAATACGGCGAGTGCCAGATGGCGATCAACGCCAGCGACAGGCAGGCGTTCAACTGCATCCAGGAAGGGTTGCCGATCCACGACGGTTTGCCGCCACGCTGAGGCGAGCGGCTCTACGGATCCGGACTCAGGGCAGGATTCACGGCAATCTGGCGTGTGAAATTCGTGCTGTGCCAGCTTTCGAACACAGTTCCGCTTTGGGTCACGCCACCTCGACCAGGATCTCCGTCAGCCGGCCGGGCTCATCGATCATGATGTGGTGCCCGCAATTCACCTCGTAGGTGCGCCAGGACGGATCGGCTTTCGCGCGTTCATAAAACTTGTCGAACGATACGTTCGGATAGCCCACCGCGCGGATATAGGTTTTCTTCGCAATGCGATCGCGCGCGCCGGAGAGCGTGATCTTCTCGAGAAACGTGCCGATCGGCTGCGGGTTGGCGAGCGAGTCTGCCCAGGCGCGGTCCTTCTCGTTCATGCGGAAGGCGGCCGCGTCGCGTACCGGCACGGTCGTTTCGCCGCGCGCCTGCGCGCCGCGGATGATTTCCTGCACTGCCGGCTGCACGATGTCGACGAGGGCCTTGCCGTCGTCGGGAACAAAGGCGTCGAGAAAGACGATCGAACGGATCTTGCGGGGGACGACTTCGGTGACACCGGAAACGACGAAGCCGCCATAGGAATGGCCGACCAGCACGATGTCGTTGAGGCCTTCATATTTGATGACGCCGAGCACGTCGGCGATATGCAGGGACAGGTCGACGCCCGGATGCAGCTGGTGCGCGCGCTCGCCGAGGCCGGTCAACGTGGGCGTAAAGACACTATGGCCGCGCGAGCGCAGCCGGTCGGCGACACGGCGCCAGTGCCAGCCGCCGCCCCAGGCGCCGTGGATGAGGACGAAGGTTGTTGACGTCACGTTTGGCCCGCCTCCCCGCGTGCGAGTATTTCTCGCGCCCATTATTCCAGTTCCGCTCACCCCCGCGAAAGCGGGGGTCCAGAACTCTTAGTGGTGCTGTATCTGGATTCCCGCTTCCGCGGGAATGAGCGGGGGCTAGGGCATGCCACCTGTGACTAGCGGGGACAAGCAGGCCCAAAACGCGCCCTTAATAGGCAATATGAGGAAGAGTCGACCGCGGACCCCGAATCGGTCAAACCGCGACCCCCATGCGATTCACGTCACAGTTTCTCGATGAGCTGAAGGCCCGCCTTCCGGTGTCGGAGGTCGTCGGCCGGCGCGTGAAGCTCGTGCGCTCGGGCCGCGAGTTCAAGGGCCTGTCGCCGTTCAACAAGGAGAAGACGCCGTCCTTTTTCGTGAACGACCAGAAGCAGGCCTGGTTCGATTTCTCCTCCGGCAAAAACGGCAGCATCTTCGACTTCGTCATGGAAAGCGAAGGCGTGAGCTTTCCGGAAGCGGTCGAGCGCCTGGCGCAGATGGCCGGCGTGCCGCTGCCGCAGGTCTCGCGCGAGGACGAGGCGCGCGACGCGCGGCGCAAGACGCTGCATGACGTGATGGAGCTTGCGGCGAAATTCTTCCAGGACACGCTTGCGTCGAGAAACGGCGCCAAGGCGCGCGGCTACCTCGCCGACCGCGGGCTCGATTCAACGACGCAGCTCAGGTTCCGGCTCGGCTATGCGCCGTCCGAGCGCTTCGCGCTCAAGGAGCATCTCGGCTCGCACGGCATCCCGGTCGAGGACATGGTCGAGACGGGGCTGCTGATCTCCGGGGACGACATTCCGGTGCCGTTCGATCGCTTCCGCGACCGCGTGATGTTCCCGATCACCGATCTGCGCGGGCGCGTCATCGCCTTCGGCGGCCGCGCGCTCGAGAAAGATGCGCAGGCGAAATATCTCAACTCGCCGGAGACGCCGCTCTTCCACAAGGGCGGCACGCTCTACAACATCGCCGCCGCGCGCCAGGCATCGCATGATGGTGCACCGATCGTCGCGGTCGAGGGCTATGTCGACGTCATCGCGATGGTGAATGCGGGCTATCCCGCAACCGTCGCGCCGCTCGGCACCGCGTTGACCGAAGACCAGCTCGGCCTGCTCTGGAAAATGGCGGACGAGCCGATCCTCTGCTTCGACGGCGACAGCGCCGGCCTGCGCGCGGCCTACCGCGCCGTCGATCTGGCGATGCCGCGGCTCAAGCCCGGCAAGAGCCTCAAGTTCGCGCTGCTGCCGCAGGGGCAGGACCCCGACGACCTCGCGCGCTCGGGCGGACGCGAGGCGATCGCCGATGTCATCGGCGCTTCGCGCCCGCTCGCCGGGATGCTGTGGGCGCGCGAGACGGAAGGGCACAGCTTCGACACGCCGGAGCGGCGCGCGGCGCTGGAAGCGCGCGTCAACGAGGTCACGGCCACAATCGCCGACGAGGCGGTGCGGCGCTATTACCGGCAGGATTTCAGCGCGCGCCTGTCGCAGTTCTTTGCGCCGGCGCGAAACGAACGCCGCGAGCAGGGCGGCGGCAACTGGCGCGAGCCGCGCGGCGGCGGAAACTGGCGCGAGCGCCGCAACAACGAGTGGCCGCGCCGCGAACAGCCGCGCACCGGGGGCCGGGCGCAGCCTTATGTGGTGGTGAGCCGCGATCTCGCGTCGAGCCCGGTGCATCGCGGGCATCGCACGATGGTGCCGCGGCGCGAGGCGCTCATATTACTGGCGGCGCTCAACCACCCCTGGCTGCTGCACGACCACCTGGAAGAGCTTGCCTCGCTCGAATTCCGCCATGCCGACGCCGAGCGGCTGAAGGCGGCGCTGATCGACATCGCCGCCCATAATGCGGGCCATGCGGCGGCGCTCGATCCCGCGGCGCTCAAGGCCGAGCTCGCCGCCCGCGATTTCGCGGCGGTGATGGACCGGATCGCCGGCGCCATCACCACGCCGGCGGTCTGGGGCTCGGGCCCGGAGGCCGCGCCCGACGATGTTTTGGTGACCTGGCAGCAGCTGGTCGCCTTGCATCGGCAATGGCACTCCCTAACTAAGGAGCTCAAGGACGCCGAGCAGGCGCTGGGCCAGGACGCAAGCGAAGCCAATTACTTACGGCTGCGCGACGTCAAATCCCGCCTCTCGCGGATGGAAGGCACCGAGGCGCTTATCGAAGGCTTCGGAGCCTCTTCCGGTCGGGGCGTTCGTAGCTTATGAGGACGCCGCCGGGGCTTCTGGGCGGCGCGGAAGTTCCAGAACCGGCTTGGAATAAAGGTCGATTCCAGCGGTATTGTTTGTGGTTAATCGGAGCTTAGCGGGTTCCGACGAGACTGGGGACCTGATTCGGGGCTACGCCGTGACGGCGCGGCCCTTTTTGGCCGTCGACCGAGGGGCGACAGCCAGACGACAGAAGTCGGGCCAAGGAAGGGCTTTGGCGGTCAGGAGAGGCGGAATGGCGAAAACGGCGAAGGCGACGCAAGCAAAAGAAAAAGAAGAAGCCCCGGAAAAGGAAGAAGGCGCGCCCGATACGCCGCTGCCGCTTCTCGATCTCTCCGACGCCGGCGTCAAGAAGATGATCAAGGCCGCCAAGAAGCGCGGCTATGTGACCATCGACCAGATCAACCAGGTGATGCCCTCCGGCGAGGTCTCCTCCGACCAGATCGAGGACATCTACGCGATGCTCAACGAGATGGGCATCAACGTCGTCGAGACCGAAGAGGCCGACAACGACGCCGAGGACAAGGACGAAGCCGACGACGACGATGACGACACGGGCACCGAGGTCGTCGAGACCAAGGCCAAGTCGCTCGCGACCACCGAGAAGAAAGAGCCTTCCGAGCGCACCGACGACCCCGTGCGCATGTATCTGCGCGAGATGGGCTCGGTCGAGCTGCTCTCGCGCGAGGGCGAAATCGCGATTGCCAAGCGCATCGAGGCCGGCCGCGAGGCGATGATCGCGGGCCTCTGCGAAAGCCCGCTCACCTTCCAGGCCATCATCATCTGGCGCGACGAATTGAACGAAGGAAAAGTCTTCCTCCGCGACATCATCGATCTCGAAGCAACCTACGCCGGCCCCGACGCGCAGAAGATGCAGGTGCCGGTGGTCATCGGCCCCGATGGCAAGCCGGTGCCGCAGGCCGTCGGCACGCCCGTGCCGGGCGCGCCGCATCTCCAGGTCGTGCAGACGCCGGCGCCGCCTTCGGCGCCCGCCGCAGCGACGCCGTTCAAGGCGCCCGTGGGAGACGGCGAGGGGGAAGAGCCGAAGGATCCCGGCGAGGCCGCGGCCGAGAGCGATTACGACGAAGACGAGATGGAGAATTCGCTGTCGCTCGCGGCCATCGAGGCCGAGCTCAAGCCGAAAGTGGTCGAGACCTTCGACACCATCGCCGACTCGTTCAAGCGCCTGCGCCGCCTGCAGGAGCAGGACATCGAATT
>DATLOU010000020.1:0-8474 GCA_035536115.1 Rhizomicrobium sp. | reverse complement strand
GGCGCGCCATCACACGCCGTTCTGGGGCGGCTATGGCATGGCCAAGGCGGCGCTCGAGTCTCTGGCGCTGACCTATGCCGAGGAATGCGCGACCACGAAGGTCAAGGTCAATCTTCTCAGTCCGGGCGCGGTCAGAACCGGCATGCGCGCCAAGGCGATGCCCGGCGAAGATCCCGAAACGCTGCCGCCGCCGGAAGCGCTCGTGCCCTTGATCGTCGAACTGTTGTCGCCATCGAACGGGAAGAACGGCGAACTCGTCGCCTTTAGCGCAAAGTCTGCGAAGGCGCGGTGATGCGCTGCGCCTCATAGGCGCGCATCCGCTCCAGCGCCGGCTCACCTATGCACAATTTCATGAAGAGGTTTCGTTCCAGCGCCAACCCTTCGGCGAGCGGAGTCGATGTCGCGCTGCGCACCAGCCGCTTGATGTAGCGAACCGACTCGGGCGTGTGCGTTGCGATCCGCTTGGCGACTTCGAGCGCTCTATCGAGTGCCTTGCCCTTGACGCACTCCTGTACCAACCCCTTCTGTGCGGCTTCCGTCGGATTGAGTGTGACACCCATCAGGATGTGCATCAGCGCATTGGGTGTTCCGATCGTGCGCGGCAGACGTTGCGTACCGCCGCCGCCGGGCAGGATGCCGACGTTTATCTCCGGCAGTCCAATCTGGAAGTCACCTTCCTGCGCGATGCGAATGTCGCAGGCGAGCGTGAATTCGAACCCGCCGCCCATCGCCGAGCCCGAGATCGCCGCGATCACGGGTTTGTCCATCGCTTCCACGAGAGACATGGACTTGTCGAAGCTTCCGGGTTGATAGGGCGTGTTCTCGGGCCAGTCGCGCCCGGACTTGGCGACGGTTTCGCCAAGGCGGATGAGTTCCGCGACCGAGTAGTGGCGGACAAAATAGCCCGGTGCGCCCCCAGTCACGATGATGGCGCGCACCTTGTCGTTTGTTGCGAGCGCGCTGAGCGTTTCGAAGAGTGCGTCGCTCATTTCGGGATCGAAGAAGATTCTCTTCTCGCTGCCCAGAGTGACGACGGCGACACCGCCATCGCTGCGGGTCGAAAGGACGTCCGGATTGGGCATGTGCGTTTTCCCTTACCCTATTTATCTTGATCGAACGGGTTCTTGCCCGCGCGCAACAGGAAGCGTATCGGCGTTCCCTTCAGTTCGAAAGTGCTGCGCAGTCCGTTCGTCAGATAGCGAAGATAATCCTCCGGCAGCGCCTTCAGTTGGTTCCCGAACAAGGCGAATGTCGGCGGCCGCGCCTTGACCTGCGTCATGTAACGCAGCCGAATGCGCCGCCCGCTGACGGCGGGAGGTGAGTGTCGGCTGAGCGCTTCTTCAAGAAACCGGTTCAGCGTCGATGTGCCGATCCGCTTGTTCCAGGCCGTGTCGGCCTCGAGTACGGCAGTCGCGATGCGCTCCACGCCTTCGCCGGTCTTGGCGGAGAGCGCCACGAGCGGCGCCCCCACCAATTGCGGCAACGAATGGTCGAGCCGTTCGCGCATGTCCTTGATCGTTCCGGGCCGACTCTCGACAAGATCGAACTTGTTCGCCGCGAAAATGATCGCCCGGCCTTCGCGCGCGACGAGATCGGCAATCGTGAGATCCTGCTTTTCGAAGGCTTGCGTTGCATCGAGCAGGACAATGACGCAATCGGCGAAGCGGATCGCGCCCAGCGTGCTCTCGATGGACATTTCCTCAAGCGTGTGACCGGCGGCTCGGGCCTTGCGGCGGAGGCCGGCGGTGTCGTGCAGGAGAAAGTCTTTTCCGCCCGCCGACCACGGCGCGGCCACCGCATCGCGGGTAATGCCGGCTTCGGGGCCGGTCAGTGCCCGCTCTTCTCCGAGCAGCAGATTGAAGAGACTCGATTTACCGACATTGGGTCGGCCGACGATGGCGAGATGGATCGGACGCGCCGCGTGCTGTGCGTCGGACATGTCGTCGAACTCGTCGTTGTCATCGTCTGACGGCTCGGTTTTGGACGGCGGATCGAAGGCTTCAAGAGCTTCCTGCAGTTCGCCGAAGCCGAGCGAGTGCTCTGCCGAGATGGCAATGGCCGGACCGAAGCCAAGCGAAAAGCTCTCCGCGATGCCCGCCTCGCCTGCGCGGCCTTCGCATTTGTTCGCGACCAGGATCACGCGTTTGCCCGAGCGTCTCAGGGCCTGAGCGATGATCTGATCGCCCACAGTCACGCCGGCGCGCGCGTCGAATAGAAAGACGCAGACGTCGGCATCCGCGATCGCCGTCAGCGTCTGAGCCGTCATGCGCCCGGCCATGGTCTCGGGCCGATCCTCTTCAAATCCCGCCGTATCGATCGCCTTGAACGTGAAGCCGCCAAGCGTGGCGTCGGCCTCGCGACGATCGCGCGTCACGCCCGGCGTATCGTGGACGAGCGCGAGCTTTCGGCCTGCGAGCTTGTTGAACAGCGTCGACTTGCCGACATTCGGCCGCCCGACGATCGCGACTGTCAGAGGCATCGCCTTTTCCTCGTGGTCCCCGCGAGCTAGCGCAGAGCCACAAGCTCCGCATTGCTGGTGTACAGATACAAGGTTCCGTTGGCGACGACAGGCGCAATGTAGGTGCCGCTCGGAATCTCCATCTTGGCCAACAATTCGCCGGTATAAGGCGACACAGCGGCTGCAATACCGTTCGATGACACCGCCACGAGACGATCGGAAACGAGCACCGGCCCGGCCCAGACGATGGGCCCTTTCTTACTCTCAGGATCGTCCCAGCGTTGCAGCTGGTGCATCCACTTTACCTTGCCTTCCTTGCGGGTCAGGCAGATCAACTGCTGGTCGGTTGTCAAAACATAGACATAATCGCCGGCCGCCCAAGGCGTCTGAATGCCGCCGATGTCGCGCGACCACAAGCGTTCGCCGGTATTGATGTTGATCGCGGCCATGATTCCGGAATGACTGATCGCATAGACCACGTCGCGATCGACGACAGGCCTTCCTGCAATATCGTCCAGTTCTGAAAGCGCGGTCGCAACGCCGGCATGGTTGAGCATGTCGTTCCATGCAGGCCGGCCGTTTTGCACGCGCAGCGCATAGATCTCGCCGGAAGAATAGGGCGCAAGCACATACTCGCCCGCGACCGCGGCGCTGGTGCTTTCCAGTATCCCCGCCGACTCGGCAATTCCCTGATGGTCCCAGAGTCGGCGGCCGTCGAGTTCAGCGAGCGTGTAGAAGTGGTTTTCCTGCGTCGAAACGAAAACGCGTCCGCCATTCGCGGTCGGCGCATTCACGATCGGCACGCCCAGTGATTGGGTCCATATCTTCTTGCCGCTGCGCGCATCAAGCGCGACGACGTCGCCGAAGCCGCTGGTGGCGAACAGCTTGCCGTCGTCGAAGGCGACGCCACCGCCAAAACCTTTGGTCGGATCGATGCTGGTATCGGGCTCGAACAGGAGCCAGCCAAGCCAGCTCCTGCCTTCGCGGGTCGGTGCGATGCTCGCATCCCAGAGCGGCTTGCCGGTCTGGGCATCGAAGGCAAAGACATGCGCCTCGGAATCCAGAACATAAATCTTCCCGTCGGCAACGACCGGCGCGGCCGTCAGTCGCGACGCCGTGTCCGAGCCCTTGCCGGCATCCTGCTCCCAGAGCTTGCGAAGGGGACCCTTGGCTTCGAGATGATACATGGCGTTGGACGCATATCCGCCGGGCTCGGGCCACTCGGAATTCGCATAGGGTGGCGGCAGGACGACGTCGACGCCCTTCAACGACTGGTCCAAGTGGAGCGAGGCATCGGCGGACATCACCGAAATGCGCTCGCCGCGAAGTTTGGACTTCTTGGGACCGGCGTCGAACCAGTCGCCCACAGTGTCGATCACCGTGCAACCGGCGGTGAACGAGGCCACACCAACGAGAAAGGCAAGAACAGCGACGGTGCGCATTTTCATCGTGCAGGGACCGGTGGGTTGGCAGCATTGGGCGCAGGATTGGTAGCCGCAGGCGCCGGTGCCGGAAGCGGCGGAACCTTGCCATAGTTGCTCATTCCGCCATTCTTCAGGAACGTGGCCATAGCGCCGCAACGTCGCCGAAGCGTCTGGCTCGCGTCTTTGTCGTTCGCGACATCCTGAAATTCCTTTTGTGCCTTGGCGTTGAGACCGGCGTGGAAGTCCGCATAGGCGATGATCTCGCGCGCGGAAAACCGCCAAGGGCTCGTCGGATCGGTCAAGGGAGCGAGAAGAGAATCCATGTCCGCGCGCGGGCCATCGACCGCGAGGATCCAGCCGGCGCGCAGCCGCGCCACGTCGCCGATCAAGCCATCGTCGTCTTTGGCGATCGATTTGAACACCATCAGCGCTTCGTTGCGCTGGCCACTGACCTCGAGCACGCCGGCCTGCGACAGTCGCGCCATCTTGGCGTAGCCGTCGGGTGCGTCTTTGGCCACGACGGCAAACGCAGCACTCGCCTGATTGAAGTTTCCACCGATGGCAAGTTGCTGGGCTGCAATGAACGTCTCTGACGCTTTGAGCTTCTGGTTCGCTTCATAGCGCTGCCACAGCTCGAACCCGGCAACCGCGATCACGATCAGCGCAATACCCGCAATGATGTAGTCGCCGTACTGCTTCCAGATTTGCTCGAAGCGTTCGCGGCGTACCTCCTCCTCGACTTCGCGGAAGATGTCGCTCAATGGCATGTCCTCAATCGGGGGCCGTCAGCCATGGACCAGAACGCCCAAGAGATTGACGCGCGCGATGATTTAGCCGCTGGCGGGCGGGCTGGCAACCAAGGCGAGGTGAAACGGGCTTAATCCAAGCGGTTTTAGCCGACCCGCTTCATGGCATAGACGTTTTCCCGGCCCGGGAAACGCCGTTCACGAACCTCTGTCGCATATGCCTTGACCGCCGCTTCGATATCGGGGCCGAGGTTTGCGTAGCGCCTCACGAATTTCGGCGGATTAGGGTTGAGGCCGAGCATGTCTTCCATCACCAGGATTTGTCCGTCGCACTCGGCCGATGCGCCGATGCCGATCGTGGGAATGGCGATCTCTCGCGTGATCTTGGCGGCCAGAGGCTCGGCCATGCCCTCGAGCACGACGGCAAACGCGCCTGCGGCAGTAACCGCCTTGGCGTCAGCCTCGATGGCAGGCCACTCGGCTTCCGTGCGCCCCTGCGTTTTGAAGCCGCCGAAAATCTGAATCATCTGCGGGGTAAGGCCGATATGGCCCATCACGGGAATGCCGCGCTCGGTGAGATAGCGGATCGTGTCGGCAATGCGCGCGCCCCCTTCCAGCTTGACGGCCGTGCAACCGGTTTCCTGGATGAGGCGTGCGGCATTGCGAAAAGCGACTTGCGGGCTCTCCTCATAGGAGCCGAACGGCATATCCACGACGACAAGGGCGTGTTTGCTTCCGCGCATCACGGCCTTGCCATGCGCGATCATCATGTCGAGCGTGACGCCGAGCGTGTTTTCCATGCCGTGCATCACCATGCCGAGGCTGTCGCCCACCAGCATGAGATCGACATGGGGATCGAGCAGCCTTGCGGTATGGGCGTGATAGCAGGTGAGGCAGACGACCGGCTTGGCGTTCTTATGGCCACGAATTTCTGGAACCGTGACGCGTTTGGCTTCGGCGACAATGGACATGGACGCGCTCTTTCCTTGCACAAATGTTGGAAATCGCCTGTCCGCGACGCTGAGCGCCAGGTGGACGGCTGCGGTCCTTGACCCGTTGGATGATGATAGCCCAATGGGCGGCGCGTTACGAGTGCAAACTCGCGAACTGTGCCGCTGTAACGCAATTGGGCTCGAAGACTATTCAGGCTCGGCTTCGTTGCCTTCGGGTTTGGGCCCTGCGCCTTCCTCGAAGAGTTCTTCGGCGGCGACCTTTGCCTCTTCCTGCTCGGTCTTGTCGGCGAGTACATCTTCGCCGCGCGCCTGACGCTCGGCCTCGTCCTCGCTGCGGGCGACGTTGATCGTGACCTTCACGCGGACTTCGGGATGCAGGCGTACGCCAATCGTGAAGATGCCGATGGTTTTGATCGCCTGGTCGAGCGGGACTTGGGTGCGGTTGATGGAAATGCCGCCGGCCGACACCGCGTCGGAGATGTCGCGCGGGCTGACCGAACCATAAAGCTGGCCACGGTCGCCGGCCTGGCGGATCAGGACGAAGGACTTTCCGTCGAGCTTCTTGCCGACGGCTTCGGCTTCCTTCTTCTGCTCGAGATTGCGCGCTTCGAGCTGCGCCTTCTGTCCCTGGAAGTATTCGCGGTTGGCCTTGGTGGCGCGCAGCGCCTTCTTCTGGGGCAAGAGGAAATTGCGGGCAAAGCCGTCCTTTACCTTCACCTCCTCGCCCATCTGGCCGAGCTTTTCGACGCGTTCGAGCAATATCACCTGCATGGCGCGCTCACTTCAGTACATAGGGAAGCAGCGCCATGTAGCGCGCGCGCTTGATGGCGTTCGCGAGCAGGCGTTGCTTCTTGTTGGAAACCGCGGTGATGCGGCTGGGCACGATCTTGCCGCGCTCCGAGATGAAGCGCTGCAGGAGCTTGACGTCCTTGTAATCGATCTTGGGTGCGTTGGCGCCCGAAAAGGGACACGTTTTCTTGCGTCGGAAGAAGGGACGCCGTTGTCCACCGCCTTCGCCGCGCCCGCCATCGCGTCCGCCGCCATCGCGACCTTCCCGGCCGCCCGAACGTTCACCGCCATAACTCACTTGGCCATCTCCTCTTCAGCGCCTTCCGGCTTGCGTTCGCCTTCCGGGCGGTCGTCACGACGGTTCTTGTTCGAGGACACCTCGAACTGGTCGACGCCGACTGTGATGTAGCGCAGGACGTCTTCGTTGATCTTGAGCTGGCGTTCGAGTTCGACGACGGCCTTCGATGGCGCGTTGATGTTGAGGAGCACATAGTGCCCCTTGCGATTTTTCTTGATGCGATAGGCAAGTCCGCGCAGGCCCCAATATTCCTGCTTCTCGACTTTGCCGCCTTCGCCTTCGACGATGGTTTTGAGGTGGGTCGCCAATGCGTCGACCTGTTGCGCGCTGATGTCCTGGCGCGCGATCAGGAGATGCTCGTAAAGAGCCATGTCCGTCCCTTTGTTCGGGCTGCGGAACGGTTTGGGGCGGGCACCCGTCACCGCTTCGGATCGCGAGGACGGCGCACCATGCGCACTTCCCGGCTCGTGTCCGGGACACCTCGCGACCGCAGCCGCTGGAAGGCCGGGCTTATAGGGGAAGGCGGGCGGGCGGGCAAGGGCCGCAGGACAGGCGGCTGGTGAGGCCTTCTGAAGTTCAGCCGCTAGGAAGGCCTCACATCCGAACACGGACAAACCAGGGCCGGTCCGGCCGGCGCTATAAAGTCCGCCCAAATTGCGTTGTGATGCTCAATGATTTTTTCCGCCGATAAATGGGGTCTGTTTGCAGTGGTGTGTCCGTCAGAGGGAACAACGGTCGGATAAGACCGCGCGAGAGCGCTACGTACCGTCGTGTCGACGCAAAAATCGGTTGCACAGCCGGTGATGATCAGTCGTTCAATGCTGTGTCGGTCGAGGAGGCTTTGTAGCGACGTCTCGAGAAAGGCGTCGCACGATGTTTTTCTCACGATCATGTCGTTGGTCCCGACATGAAGACCCGGCAGAAGTCGCCAGCCCGAAGAATCTGGATGATGTGGATCGCCCGCGGGACCATTGTGCTGAACAAAGATTACGAGCCCACCCGCTGTCCGCACAGAGTTCGAAAGGGCATTTATCCGTTTTGTTAGCCCCTCCGAATCATGCCGTGGAGTTGCGTCCGTGAACGAACCTTGCTGCATATCGATAATGATGAGTGCCGACTTCACTCACGCCTCCTTCTTCCTGCCGGTCCCGTCCCGGCGGACCCCATAATTGTAGTGGCCTCACTCATATCGCACACGTGATCGCCGGTGCTATCGGCCATCGACGAAGTGACATTGTGCGTGCCCCGAATTATCGCGAGGTTCGGTAACGTTTGCGTGTTGCCCCGTCGCGCAGTTTGCGCATAGTGGCCCCGGGGTACCTGGATGGGAGACGAATGCAAACGGAAGCGGCGCGTGTTTTCGCCAAAGCCGCGTGGCGGCTCATTCCGTTCATGGCGCTGCTTTATGTGGTCAGTTTCCTCGACCGCGTAAATGTCGGTTTTGCCGCGCTGACCATGAACAAGGACCTCGGTTTCTCACCCGAGGTGTACGGCTTTGGCGCCGGCATCTTCTTCTTCGGCTATTTCCTTTTCGAAGTTCCATCGAACATCATTCTCGAGCGCGTCGGGGCGCGGATCTGGATCTGCCGCATCATGCTGACCTGGGGCGTCGTCTCGATGGCGACCGCATTCGTGCACAGCGCGCTCGCATTCTTCGTCATCCGTTTTCTGCTCGGCGCGGCGGAAGCGGGCTTCTTCCCGGGCATGGTGCTCTATCTGACATATTGGTTCCCGACCGCGACACGCGCGCGATTCATTTCGCTGTTCCTGGCCGCCGTGCCGCTGGCCAACGTCGTCGGCAGCCCG
>DATLOU010000019.1:0-8875 GCA_035536115.1 Rhizomicrobium sp. | reverse complement strand
GCGCCGAACAGGATCAGCGGCACGGCCTCGCTCATGCCGGCAAACACGAGTCCGAACGCCGCGACCAGCAGCGCCGATCCTGCGATCATCCATTTGCGCTCGATCCGGTCGCTGACCAGCGCGGCGAGAAGCGGGCCGAAGGGCGCGGCGATGGCGATGACGAAGGTGTAGCCGAGGCTCGCAGTGACCGCGATGCCCTGCTTGATCAGGAAGCTCGGCACCCAGTTGGCGAAGCCGTAGAAGCCGACCGTCTGGAAAAGGTTGAAGACGATCAGCATGAGCGTGCGGCGGCGATAGGCCGCGCTCCAGACTTCCATGAAGTGCCCGCGCGCGGTCGGAGTCGCATCTGTCCCGGACGGTTCGGCCAGCGGTCCGCTCTCGGCGACCGCTTCGCGTTCGAAACGCTCCAGGATCCGTTCTGCTTCGTCGAGCCGGCCATGTTGCGCCAGCCAGCGCGGGCTCTCGGGTACCTTCAGGCGGATGAACCAGACGA
Source organism: Rhizomicrobium sp. (assembly GCA_035536115.1). Classification (GTDB taxonomy): domain Bacteria; phylum Pseudomonadota; class Alphaproteobacteria; order Micropepsales; family Micropepsaceae; genus Rhizomicrobium. The sequence continues at coordinate 8,382 of DATLOU010000019.1, read as the reverse complement.
TGACCGCGCCGGCCGAACCGGCCAGCACGACCCAGCGCCAGCCGTCGAGGCCGAACGGCGCGTTGGGCACCAGCAACCAGGCGAGAAACGCGACGGTCGGAATGGCGCTGAATTGCACCACCTGATTGAAGGCAAAGGCCCGTCCGCGCACGTGTCGCGGCACCAGCTCGGCGATGTAACTGTCGATGGTGACGAGCTCCACGCCAATGCCGATGCCTGCAATGAACCGCCAAAGGTCGAGCCCAAACGCGTTCGTCTGAAAGGCCATGACGGATGCGGCCAGCGTGTACCAGAGAAGCGAGACCGTGAAGATCGCGCGGCGGCCGAAGCGGTCGGCGACGAAGCCGAAGAGCGCCGTGCCGATGAAGAGGCCGGCGAAGAAGGCGGCGACGAATCCGGCGAGGCCGGTGGTGCCGAACAGTCCCGGCGTGGTCGGCGTGAGAATGCCGCTCTTCACCAATCCGGGGCCGACGTAAGCCGACATGAACATGTCGTAGAATTCGAAGAAACCGCCGAGCGATAAGAGGAAGACGCGCGTCCACATGGCGCGTCCTGCGGGCAATCGTTCGAGCCGCGCCGCAATGGACGCGGTTTCCCGCGCGGAAATCATCCTGCCCCCGTTTTGCGAGGCAGAATCGCCTCAAGCCCATGCTCTGTGCAATATTCGCCGCTGCCGCATCGCCGCGAAAGACTTTTCTCCATGGCGCTCGAGATGGACTTTCCGCTGGGCGAATGGCTGCACGCGCGCGCCCGAGCGAGCCGCGTTGCGGGCGCGCCTTTCGTGATCGGCATCTCAGGCAGCGTGGCGGCAGGCAAAAGCACCTTCGCGCGCGCGCTTTGTGCGCAGCTTGAGGCTTGGCCCGAACACCCGCGCGTCGACATCGTCGCGACCGACGGGTTTCTGCTCGACAACCAGACGCTGGCGGCGCGCGAGATCAGCATGCGCAAGGGCTTTCCCGAGTCCTATGACGTGGCGGCGTTGCGCGCCGCAGTCGCGGCCGTCAAGGCCGGACGGCACGTGGCGATGCCGCTTTATTCCCATGTCACCTACGATATCGATCGCGAGAATGTCCAAACCATCAAGCGGCCGGACATTCTCATTCTCGACGGGCTGCATCTGGCGCAGATCGAGCAGCCGGGAAAGCCGCATCTGATCGACGCGCTGATCTATCTCGACGCGGAAGAAGCGGACGTCGAACGCTGGTTCACCGACCGGCTGATCCCGCTCATGGAAGGTGGCATCGACGATGCCAAATCCTTTTACCACGCCTTCCGCACCATGACCGCGGATGAACGGCGGGCTTTTGCCAAGCGCGTCTGGCAGGAGATCAACTTGCCCAACTTGCGCAACCACATCGTCCAGGATCGCGCGGCCGCCGATCTCGTGGTGCGCAAGGGCGCCGATCACCGCATCGTCAAAGTCACGGAGAAGGGATCGTGAGGTTTCGCCGCGTCATCCTGCTCTTCCTCCTGTGTATGGCGGGCAGCGCACACGCCGATCCCGAGCGCCCGCCCGATATCGTTCTGAAAGGTTCGATCTCCGGCGCCGACAATCAGACGTATCGCGCGCTGCCGTTCGAGGTTCCGTCCGGCATCGGCCGGATCACCATCGCGTTCCATTACACTGGCCGCGAGCAGCACACGACGATCGATCTCGGCCTCTTCGATCATGAACGCTTTCGCGGTTGGAGCGGCGGCAACAAGGCGCGTTTCACGCTTTCCGAAACCGATGCGACGCCATCCTATCTTCCCGGGCCGATCGGCGCGGGCGCCTGGGCGCTTCAGCTGGGCATTCCCAACATCCGCAAAGACGCGCATTCCGATTACGAGGCCGACATCTGGTTCGACAAAGTCGATGCGACGCCGGCGGTTTCTGCCTTTTCGGATGCGCCGCTGAAGACCGGTCCGGCCTGGTATCGCGGCGATCTCCACATGCACACCGCGCAGAGCGACGGCGAATGCGCGAGCCAGAGCGGCAGGAACATCCCCTGCCCGCTCTTCAAGACGGTCGAAGCGGCTGCGGCACGCGGTCTCGATTTCATCGCGATCAGCGATCACAACGCGACATCGCAATTCAACGAGGAACGCGAGCTGCAACCCTATTTCGACCGTCTCCTGCTGATTCCCGGACGCGAGATCACCACGTTCTATGGTCACGCCAATGTCCTCGGCCCGACCGGCTTCATCGATTTTCGCCTCGGCGGTCGGGAGACGCCGGATTTCAACACCATGCTCACGCGCATCGCGGCGCTTGGCGGAATTGTCTCGCTCAATCATCCGAATTCGCCGAGCGGCGAGATCTGCATGGGTTGCGGCTGGTCGGCGCCGAACACCGACTATTCGCGCGTTCAGGCGATCGAAGTCGTGAATGGTGGACTGACCGCTGCGCTCGGCGGGTTGGTCGAAAGCCCGATCTCCGGTATTCCGTTCTGGGAAGCGTTGCTGAACAAGGGATACCGCCTCACCGCGATCGGCGGCAGCGACAATCACAACGGGCCTTCGACCAAGCCTCCGGTGGTGGGCGTTCCGGTGACGGCGGTCTATGCCGACAGCCTCTCGGATCGGGATATTCTGAATGCGATCCGCAAGGGGCGCGTCTTCGTCGATGCGGCCGGCGCGACGACGAGCGTGCTCGAGCTCACCTCCGGGCGCGCCATGATGGGCGAGACCATCCGCGTCAGAGCGCGCGAGCGCGTGCCGTTCACCGTCCATGTCGCGGGTGTTCTGGGAAACGTCATCAGCATCGTCGAAGACGGACAGAAGATCGCGCCACTTGGCGATGCGACGATTGGCTTCGCCGACGAGCGCAAAAGTTTCGTTCTTCGGTTCGACGGCAAGCGGCACTGGCTCCGCGCCGATGTCCGTGATGCGAAAGGCCGGCTGGTTCTGATCGGCAACCCCATCTATGTGAATTTTTGAGCGATCATTTGGCCGCACGCTCAACGGCGACCTTGTCGAGCGCCGCACCGAGGCCGGCCAGCAGCTTGTTGAGATCGTCGTTGGCCCAGAAGTGCATGAAGAAGAGGCGCGGCTCGTCATTGAGCATGTGGTTGTGCAGCGCCGTCACTTCGATGCCGTGTTCGCGCAGCGCTGCGAGCACGGGATTCACTTCCGACGCGGTCAGTACAAAGTCTCCGGTGATCGCGGCTTTCCCTTTGCCGGTCGGCTGAAAATTGATGGCTTCGGCCGAGCCCATCGCGGCAGGCACGGTCATGCCACGCTCCTTGACGGGGTCCTTACGGGGAATTCCCACCTGATAGACGCCGCCGGCGATCTTGCCTTTGACACCGAGTGCCTGGTCGATTGCGGCGGTATCGAGGTCGATCGTGGCGGGCTTCGCGGGTTTTGGTTCGGCCGCGCCGAAAGGTGTCTTGCTCAAGATCAGCGCGTCATGCAGCTCATGCGCCAGAGCAACGGCATCGCCTTCGCCATAGACATGCATGTAGAAAGTAGCAGGCCGCGCGCGGAAGAGATGGTTATGCAACGCGGTGATGTCGATATGCTCTTGTTCGAGCTTCTGCATCACCGGGCCGATCTCGGCTTCGGTCAGGACAAGATCGCCCATGACGACGGATTTGTCGCCCATCGGCGAGAAGGCGAGCCACGATCCGAGCGCAAACGTCGGTTTGAGGACCACGCCGTCCAGCGTGACATGAAGGTCGGTGCGCGGCAGTCCCACGCGATAGACGCCGTTCATGTCGCTGCCGGATTTTCCCAGCGCTGCGGCGACAGCGTTCCAATCCGGCGCGGCCTCCGCACTCCCAAGGGCAAGCGTTGTCGCCAGCAGAGCAATGGACAGTGATGTCTTCAGCATGGCTTCCTCCGTGTCAGTGTCACACCGCTCCGGTGATCAGATAGAACGCGACGCCCGCTAAAGAACACGCGGCAAAGATGGGGATCATGCCGACCTTGAAACGGAACATGGCGACGATGGCTGCGAGCGCCAGGATCAGCGTCGGCCACTGGATGCTTGTCGGCACCGGTACGGCCAGTGAGAGAACACCTGCATGCACCGTGTTCACCTGCGCGAAGATCGAATGTAAAAAGAACCAAACTGCAAGGTTGAGGATGACTCCGACGACGGCAGCAGTAATGGCCGACAACGCTGCGTTGAGCGATTTGTTCCCGATCAAGGCTTCGATGTATGGGCCGCCCAGGAAGATCCAGATGAAAGGCGGCACGAAAGTGCACCATTTGGCGAGAAAACCGCCGAGCAGCCCGGAGACGACCGGATCGAGTGAGCCAGGCGCCCGATAGGCCGCCATGAAGCCGACGAACTGCACCACGCTGATCAACGGTCCCGGCGTGGTTTCCGCAAAGCCCAGGCCGACCAGCATCTCGCTCGGCTTGAGCCAGTGGTAATACTCGACGGCCTGCTGCGCCATGTAGGCCAGCACGGCGTAGGCGCCGCCAAAGGTGACGACGGCCATCTTGCTGTTGAAGGCGGCGATTGCGGTGAAGACGTTCGAAGGGCCCGACACAAAATAAAGCGCGACAAGCGGCCCCAGCCAGATGATGCCGCCGATGAGCGTCACTCTGATGGCGCGCGCCAGCGACGGGCGCACATGCGCGGGCACGCCACGGGCGAATGCCGCATCGATCAGGGCGGGCGCGGTGTCCTCTTTGGCGGGTCCGTGCCCGCCGCTGCTCTTGAACCAGGTGAGACCAGCGGTGCTGCCGATATAACCGATCACCGCGGAGGCGAGAATGATGAACGGAAATGGCAACGCGAACGCGAAGATGCCGATGAAAGCAGCCGCCGCGATGACGACGAGCCCTGTGCTCTTGAGCGCGCGCCTGCCGACGCGAACGACGGCTTCGAGCACCACGGCCAGCACGGCGGCTTTGAGGCCGAAGAAGAGTGCCTGAACGATGCCGACTTGGCCGAACACGACATAGATCGTGCTCAGGACGCTGAGCGAGATCAGGCCTGGCAGCACGAACAATATGCCGGCGATGAGGCCGCCCTTCACGCGATGCAGAAGCCAGCCGATGTAGATCGCGAGTTCGTGCGCTTCCGGACCCGGAAGCAGCATGCAGTAGTTGAGCGCGTGCAGGAACCGCTGCTCGCCGATCCAATGTTTCTCCTCGACGAGGATGCGATGCATCACTGCAATTTGTCCGGCCGGACCGCCGAACGAGAGCAGCGCCACCCGTACCCAGACGCGAAATGCGTCGCCGAGCGAGACCGGAGCCGCATAAAATTCCTTGTTTTCCCGGACGACCGCTTCTGCCATGGAATCGCGATTGATTTCACAAATGCATAGAATAGTAGGCCACGGGCATGCTCACGCGGATGGGTTCCTACTTTCGTGGCGCAGGTCGCTTTCTCGTGCCATGCGCACTCCAAGCCACACAACCGTTGCCAATATCGCCACCAGCGCCATGCTCGCCGAAAGAAAGGCCCGAATATTTGCGAAGGCAAGATCCCTGGCCAAACCATGAGAAGACGGCGCATCGTTAGGGCAAATGCCGTTGAATTCTGACGTGACTTTTCCCGCCCGCTCCGCCAGACACGCCTGCTGTTTCAGAGAGGCAGCAGAATTTGCGGCCGCGGTTTCCTGCAGCGTTGGGTTCCAGTTCCAAATCGCGACGATCGAATCCGTTATCTGAAATTGAGTGGCGATCAGGATCGCGCCCACAATGCACATGAGCATTCCAAGGCGAAAAAGGCCGAGTTGCCAATCCATGCCAAGCACCCAGGTTGGGCTGCCGGCTAATGGTATTCCAAAATGACCGATCCGTCTGCCGAGCCAACCCGTGGACTCGAGTGACTGGCATCGCGCGGCGGGATTGGTGCGGGCGGTCGGAATCGAACCGACACTCCTTGAGGGAACCAGATTTTGAGTCTGGCGCGTCTACCAGTTCCACCACGCCCGCGACCGGCCCGTCTGTTAGCCTTTTGGCCGCTCCGCGTCTAGCATCGCGTCACGCGATATCGAGGACAATAGGATGAAGCTTTATACGGAGAATTATCCCGCGCCCAATCCGCGCAAGGTTCACATCTATCTCGCCGAAAAGGGGCTCACAGTCGAGCGCGTCCACACCAAGATGCAGGAGCGCCAGCACAAGGCGCCCGAGTTCATGAAGAAGAATTCGCTCGGCCAGGTTCCCGTGCTGGAGACGGATGACGGCAAATTCATTTCGGAGTCGGTCGCGATCTGCCGCTATTTCGAAGCTTTTCATCCCGCGCCGCCCATGTTCGGGCGCGATCCGTTCGACGCGGCGATGGTGGAAATGTGGATCCGGCGCGCCGAATTCCGTCTGTGGAATCCCATGGGCCAGGTCTGGATCAACGCCGATCCGCGCACCGCGATCGTCAATCCCAATCAGTTCAAGGACTATGGCGAGCACAGCAAGAAGGTGCTGGCGAACGCGATGAAGTGGCTCGACCGCGAGCTCTCCGACGGCCGCGAATTTCTCGCCGGCGCGCACTACACGATGGCCGACATCGTTCTTCTCTGCGGCATTGATTTCGCCAAGTTCATCCATCAGGACATGCCCGACGATGCGTCGAACCTGCGCGCCTGGCATGCGCGCGTCTCGGCGCGCCCAAGCGCGCGAGCGACTTAAAGCAATGCCGCCAGCGCGGCGAAGGCCTCGCGCGCGCCGGCTGGCGCCTTCACGCGCGGTACCGTCGCGATGGGAATCGTCTTGGTGAAGCGTCTGAGCGTCACGAGCGTTTCTTCGAGAGGTACGGCGCCGTCGCCGCTGTCGTTGACGACGAGCGCGGCGACCGTGAGGCGAGCGCGAGCGATTACGTCGAGCGCGCTCAGCGTGTGGCTGATGGTTCCGAGATAGGAACCCGCAACGACGATCAGCGGCAGGTCGAGCGCCTTTGCCCAATCGAGGACAGTGTGCTCGGAATCGAGCGGCACCATGATCCCGCCCACGCCCTCGATGAAAAGCGTGCCGTCGTTCTTCGCCATCGCCTCGCGGCAAAAGGCGACGAGCTCGCTGAAGACGATTTCGCGTCCCTCGCGCGCCGCCGCCATGTCCGGCGACAGCGGCGCGGCGAACTGCCAAGGCGAAATCCGCGTCAAGGCTTCGACGCTGATGGGCTCTTCCAAAGCGTCCAGGAGCACCGCCGGATCACTGATGGCGGCGGTGGCGATGTCGAAGCCGCTGACGATGGGTTTCAGCGCCGTCACTTTTTTTGTCGTCTGACGCAGATGCCGCACGAGCCCGGCCGTGACGAAGGTCTTGCCGATGTCGGTGCCCGTTGCCGTGACAAAATACGCGCTCATGCCAATTCCTTCGTTACAGGCGAACCACAGACAGTCTTTGTAAATGAACGTAGCGGAAACGCGCTGCGCGCCTTGCACGTTCCCGGTGGTCGCTATAATGGCAGAGCCGGCCTACGACAAATTCAGGTGCCCGATGAACGCGCCCATTTCCGATGTCCACGATGTGCGTCATGACTGGACCCGCGAGGAGATCGGCACGCTCTTCGCACTCCCCTTCGCCGACCTGATCTATCGCGCGCAGACCGTTCATCGTCGACACTTCTCGGCCAACGAAGTCCAGATGTCGATGCTGCTCTCGATCAAGACGGGCGGCTGTCCGGAGGATTGCGGCTACTGTTCGCAGAGCATGTCGCACACGACCGGATTAAAGGCGACCAAGCTGATGGAGGTCGAGGCCGTCGTCGCGGAAGCCAAGGCCGCCAAGGATCTCGGCGCCACGCGCTTCTGCATGGGCGCGGCCTGGCGTTCGCCGAAGGACAAGGATCTCGAAACCGTTTGCGCGATGGTCGAAGGCGTGAAGGCGCTCGGCATGGAGACATGCGTGACGCTCGGCATGCTGACCGGCCCGCAGGCCGAACGCCTGAAAAGCTCGGGCCTCGACTATTACAACCACAACATCGATACGTCGCCGGAGTATTACAGCGAGATTATCACCACGCGCACGTTTCAAGACCGCCTCGACACGCTCGAGCATGTGCGCCATGCCGGCATCAGCGTCTGCTGCGGCGGCATCGTCGGCATGGGCGAAGCCGAGAGCGATCGCATCGGCATGATCCACGCGCTTGCGACATTGCCCGAGCATCCGCAGAGCGTTCCCATCAATGCCCTGATGAAGATCAAAGGCACCCGGCTCGGCGACAGCGAGCCGCTCGATGCGATCGAATTCGTGCGCATGATTGCGGTTGCCCGCATCACCATGCCGAAGTCCTTCGTCCGCCTCGCGGCCGGGCGGAGCAACATGAGCGACGAGACGCAGGCGCTGTGCCTGCTTGCGGGCGCCAACTCGATCTTCTTCGGCACGACCAAGCTCCTCACCACGTCCAATCCCGACGCCAACCATGACGAGACCCTGCTCGCCAAGCTCGGCGTCACGGCGCTGTCGATTTGAACTGCTCGCCAAGCCTGACCATGACAC
>DATLOU010000018.1:0-137862 GCA_035536115.1 Rhizomicrobium sp. | reverse complement strand
GTGACGATCGATATCGGCGAAGCGCGCGTGACTGTGCCCTGGACAGGCGTCAAGCTCGACCTGGCGGCACGCGTGCAGGACGACCAGCTGCGGCCTCACCATGGCTTCACGGCGGCCTTTGAGAGCGCGCTGCAGATCGATTTCTGAGCGAGTCGACGAACGTTAGTGCTTCTGCCGCCACTCGACACAGTCGCGATAGGCGCTGTCAAAAACCATCTTCTGCGTCGAATCGCCAAAGCCCTGATACGCAAGGTCCTGCGCGCGTTGATGGGCCATGGTCGTACACGTGTCCTCGGTGCGCGCCAGGCTTGAGCTTTCGCCGGCGCGACGCGCGAGGGGTGCCGGCCCTGTATAGGTTTCGATCGCGGAATGAAATGGTCGGCCGGCCAAATCGTCCGATGTCGTGACCGACTTCTGAAGATCCGATCCGGCGAAATAGCGGGTAAGAAATCCTCGTTTTGGAAATCCCCAAGACGTACACGCCGACAACAGGCATGCAGTGATCAGGATCGCCGCCCACGTTCTGGCCTGATGCTGCATCGCTCCTACCAATTCATCGTGAAGTGAACGCCGATGGAATCCGGATCGGCGCTCGCATAGACGCTGTACCTGTCGCTCTTGTGGTAGCGCGTCACGATTGCGTAATTGAAGCCGAACGCGATGGCGCTGCTGGCGGCGACATCATACCAATGATGTTTTCTGGCATCGACGCGCGAAAAACCTACGAACGTCGCCGCGGCATAAGCGGGCAGTCCGTACTGCCAGCCATAGCGGGCCCAAAGATAGTCGGCGGGCGCGTATGCCAGCGCCGCGGTGTCGGAGGGGAAAGAGTGAAAGTCGGAATGGTCGGGCCTCTGTTCGCGAACGACATGGCCGAGCAGATAGGCGGCGCCGAGCGTTGCGGCGGTGGACACGCCCAGCTCGGCAACGCCGTCCCAGTCCTCATGATGACCCAGCGAAATTCCGACCGCGACGAGCGGGAGCGCAAGCGCGACCGCCTTGCCGGCTGTCTCTATGTTCGACGTGGTCGCGGCTGCCGCCGGCGAAGACATGGCCGCTGTCGCCAGAAGCAACATCACGGCCCACCTGAACCAACGGTGGTTAAAGTGCCAAAGCAATGGCTGGACCTATATCAGTTGGATAAGTTTTGTAGTTTCGCGACCTATAGCCGATTGTCGAGTGATTTCTGGTCCTTAAGACTTCGGACAACATACACATCAATTTACGCAATAGACTTCAGGAAATTTCGAAGCGTTGGGGCGATGTCGGCACGCGTCATGCCGAGCGCGATGTTCGCTTGCAGAAACCCAACCTTGTCGCCGCAGTCGTAGCGCTCGCAGCTCGTGTTGACGGCGTGAAGCGGCATCCGCCCAATCAGCTTGGCGATCGAATCGGTCAGTTGAATTTCGCCGCCGGCGCCCTTTTCGCGACGCTCGAGCTCCGCAAAAATTTCAGGCTGTAGGATGTAGCGCCCAATGATGCAGAGGCGAGAGGGCGCATCCTTCGGCTTGGGCTTCTCGACGACCCCTTTCACCTCCGTAATGTTGCCGCGCGTAACACCCGGAGAAACCACGCCATAGAGCCGCGTCTCTTCGAGGCGCTTTTCCTCTGCGGCGATGATCACACCACCTCCGACTATATTGTAGGCCTCGATCATCTGGGCGAGCGCCCCGGGCTGGCCGACCAGAAGATCGTCGGGGAGCAGAACCGCAAAGGGCTCGTCGCCGACCAGGTGGCGTGCGCACCAGACCGCATGACCCAGACCGAGGGGTTTTTGCTGTCTGGTGAAGGAAACCGAGCCACTGACCGGCAACCCTTCCAGCAGGCTGTCGAGTTCAGTGGTCTTTTCACGTGCCGTTAAAAGAGCCTCGAGCTCATAGGCATGGTCAAAGTGATCCTCGATGATGTGCTTGCCGCGCCCGGTGACGAAAATGAACTGTTCGATGCCCGCCTCTTTTGCTTCCTCAACCGCATATTGAACGACCGGCTTGTCGACGACGGGAAGCATCTCCTTGGGCACCGCCTTGGTGGCTGGAAGAAAGCGCGTTCCCATGCCGGCGACCGGAAAAACCGCTTTTCGCACAGGTTTCGGCTTGGCCATGATGCACCGGGTTTATGGGCGTGACTTCTTGGCATACATAGGAGGGGAGCGTCCACATTTCGGGCAGAAACGGGTCCAGAGAAAAACGAATGCGAGTACTGGTCACTGGCGGAGCCGGTTTTATCGGCTATCACGCGACACTGGCATTGCTGGACGCCGGCCACTCGGTCACCGCGATGGACGACGTCAATGCGTACTACGACCCGGCTCTGAAGCAGCGGCGACTTGCGGAGATCGGCGCGCGCTCGTCCTATCGCTTCGTCAAGGTCGACGTCGCCGACGCGGAAGCCTTGCGTGCTGCGGCGGGAAACGACCGCTATGACGTGATACTGCATCTCGCGGCGCAGGCCGGCGTTCGCTATGCGAACACCAATCCCGGCGCCTATACCCATGCCAATCTGGTTGGACACTCCACCCTATTGGAGTTTGCCCGGCACCATGAGGGCTTGAAGCACCTCGTCTACGCGTCGTCGAGTTCGGTCTACGGCAACGACACAAAGCCCCCCTTTTCGGAGGACGCGCGCGCCGACAGACCGGTCTCGTTCTACGGCGCGACCAAGCGATCGTGCGAATTGCTCTCTCACTCCTATGCTGAACTTTACCGCCTGCCGCAAACGGGACTGCGGTTTTTCACGGTCTACGGGCCATGGGGACGGCCGGACATGGCCTATTGGTCCTTCACCGACGCCATTCTGCATGACCGGGCGATTCCCGTGTTTGGCGACGGCAAGTTGCTGAGGGATTTCACCTACGTCGATGACGTCGTCGCGGCGCTGGTCGCGATTGTGGAGAAGCCGTTCGCCGGCGCGGCCGGCGAAGCGCCGCACCGCATCTACAATCTCGGCAATTCGCACCCGCAATCCGTGCTCGATCTGATTGGCCATATCGAGCGCACCACGAACCGCAAGGCACAAGTCGAATATCGCGATGGTCCGCCAGGCGATGTGCGCGAGACCTTCGCGGATATTACGCGCGCGAGACGCGACTACGGTTTTGCACCGAAAGTTTCTTTGGAGAACGGCATTCCGCGTTTCGTGGAATGGTTTCGGAATTATCATCGGCTCTGACGTTGAAGAATGGTTCTGGGCATGAACAAATTCAGCGCTGTCATCGGCTGCATGCTTCTCACCACTTATGCCTGTGGTGCGGCGCTGGCGTCGGACGCGGCACCTGACAACGATGTCCTGCCCGCGGCGAGCGCAGCGCAGATGCTCGCTCTGGCCGATAAGGCGCTCGCGGCCGGTCATCTTTCTGCGGAAGAGCATGCGCGCAATCTCGTTCGGCGCGGGCTCGCACACGAAATTCTGGGCGACCGCAAGGCTGCGGTGACCGACCTCAGCGAGGCGATCTCCGGCCGGGCCTTAAATGCGGCCGAGCAGGCTGACGCTCTGTATGATCGGGGCATCGCTCTCGATGAACTGGGACGCACGGACGAGGCGCTGGCCGACTACAGCGCGGCGCTCCAGCTCCGGCCGAACTTCGCCGCCGCGCTCAACAATCGCGCCAACGCGTTGCGGCGTCTTGGCCGCCTGAGCGAGGCGCGCGCGGACTATGAGGAATCGATGCGCAGCGGAAATCCGCACCCCGAATATCCCGACTATGGGATGGGGCAGATCGCCGAAGCGCTCGGCCAACCCGCGGCAGCGGTCGAATATTATCGATCGTCACTGGCCGCGAACCCCCAATTCGCCCTGGCGGAGGAGCGACTCATCGCGATGGATGCGGGGGCAGCGCAGACAACTCCTTCAGTTGCGATGGCCCCGGCGAGGCACGTCCGGCATGGATCCAAGCCCAGGAGTCCCATAGGGCCGGCGACGGATATGAATACCGCAGCCCTTCTCAAGCCGACGATCAGCGACTCCCCCAGCCCGGCGGACCACTCGGTTCAACTGGGTGCCTATCGAAGCGCGGCCGAGGCCAGCGACGCCTGGAACAACGTTCAGAAGAATGCGGGAGAATTACTGGCCGGCCGCAAGGCGAGCATTGTGCCGGTCGATTTGCCGGCAAAGGGCCGCTATTACCGCTTGCGCGTCGGCCGGCTGGACGCCAGCGAAGCCGCCCAGCTCTGCACAGCGCTGAAGGCCAAAGGCACGGGATGTATCCTTCCGCCCGACTAGGCGAACGGCCGCAAACCTGATTGTGTTTCGGAAAAGTCGGACAAGGATCCAAGATGATCGGCATCACTGCTTATGGCGCCTACATTCCCCGCCGCCGCCTGCAGCGCAAATCCGTCGCCCAGGCCAATGCCTGGATCGCGCCCAATCTCGTCGGCGGCGCCAAGGGCGAGCGCGCCATGGCGAATTGGGACGAGGATGCCGTGACCATGGCGTTCGAAGCGGGCCGCGATTGCCTGCCCGCCACCGATCCGGTCAAGGATCGGGCGCATGTCGACGGGATATATCTGGCCTCGACGACATTGCCTTATGCCGACCGCCAGAACGCCGGCATCGTCGCGGCGGCTCTTGGTCTCGGCGAGGGTATCTCTTCGGTCGACGTGTCGTCGTCGCAGCGCGCGGGGACCTCGGCCTTGATCTCGGCGCTCGATGCCGTGGCCGCGGGTCGGCTGAACGCGCCGCTGCTGGTGGCGAGCGACAAGCGTAAGACGCGTGCGGCATCGTCGCAGGAACTCGCCTATGGCGATGCGGCGGCGGCGTTCACGCTGGGACGCGACAATGTCGTCGCCAGACTCATTGGAAGCCATACCGCGACGCTCGATTTCGTCGATCACTTCCGCGGCGAAGGCGAGGATTTCGACTATGGCTGGGAGGAACGCTGGATCCGCGACGAGGGCTACACGAAGATCGTGCCGGCCGCCGTCAAAGCCTTGCTCGAGAAGTGCAAGATAGCGGCCGGCGAGGTCGCGCATTTCATCCTGCCATGTCCGTTTGCGAGACTTGACCAGACCATCGCAAAGCAATGCGGCATCGACCCGGCGAAGGTGCGCGACAATCTCGCCGCCAACGTCGGCGACTCCGGTGCCGGCCATGCGCTTTTGATGTTGGTGCACGCGCTCGAACAAGCGAAGCCCGGCGAAAAGATCCTCGTGGTCCAGTTCGCTCAGGGCGCCGACGCACTTTTATTTGAGGTCACTCCCGCACTGCGCGAACTCTCCAAGCGCAATGGCGTGAGCGGAGCGCTCGCGCGACGCAAGGAAGAGACCAATTACATGAAGTTTCTTGGCTTCAACGGGTTGATTGAACTCGAGAAGGGCATGCGCGCAGAAGTCGACAAGCGCACGGCACTGACCGTGCTTTATCGCAAGAGCGACATGCTGCTCAGTCTGGTCGGCGGAAAATGCCGGGTCTGCGGCACGGCGCAATATCCCAAGAGCCGCATCTGCGTGAATCCGAACTGCAAGGCTGTCGACAGCCAAGACGATTACGGTTTTGCCGAGCGGCCGGGCACGGTGCTGTCCTGGTCGGCCGATTTCCTGACCTATTCGATGGATCCCCCGAACCACTACGGCATGATCACCTTCGCGGATGGCGGCCGGCTGATGGCGGACATCACCGACGTCGAGCAGGGCCAGATCGATACCGGTTCCAAGGTCCGCATGGCGTTCCGAATCAAGGACTTCGACCCGAAGCGCGGCTTTGTGCGCTATTTCTGGAAAGCCGTTCCGGTCTGATAGAATTGCGCCAGCCAATATGGGGAGCGTACCCATGCCTTATGTCGAAAATCGGGTCGTCCATGATGCCGATTCGCATCTCATGGAGATGCCCGACAGTCTGGATGCCTACTTCGATCCGAAGTTTCGCGCAGCCTATGACGCGCTTCCGAAACTGCAGAAGAATCCGCGCGACGCCGGCTGGGTCAAGAAGGCGCGCGCCCTGCACGAGGATCCCGATTTTCGCTCCGGCGCGGACAGCAATGTGTTGCTGCGCAAGAACTACGAGGCGCACGGCTCCTTCCGGCGCGAGGACCGTCCGCGGACGCTCGACAATCTCGGTTTCGCCAGCCAGTTGATTTTTACCACTTGGTGTCTCGGCAATTTCGGCCTCGACGACAGCGGACCTGTGGAACTCGCCTATGCCGCCGCGCAGGCGCACAACCGGATGATGGTCGATTTCTGCTCGGTCGACCGACGATTCCTGGGAACCGGCTATGTACCGCTGGTGGACTTCGAGTTGGCCAGGAAGGCCGCACGCGAGGCCATCGATCTCGGCTGCAAGGCATTGCTGATTGCTTCGAAGCCTTGCGGCCATGCCCAAAGCCATATCGCGCACGACCCGATCTGGGCGATGGCAGAAGAGGCGGGCTTGCCGATTGTTTTCCATGTCGGCGGTGAGGAGAAACTGCGGCCCGATTACTTTGAAAATGGCTTGCCGCGGGTGAAGGACTTTCACGGGGGTGAAGAGAACTTCACCTCGGTCAGCTATATGCCTATCCCTCATTCGGTCGAACTCACGCTTGCGGCGCTGATTTTCGACGGTGTGCTCGATCGGTTTCCGAAGCTCAAATTCGGTGCCATCGAACTTGGTGCGTCCTGGGTCCCCGGCTGGATGCGGAACATGGATTCCGCAGCCATGGCCTTCATCAAGAACGAGGAGCGGCTGCAAAAGCTCTCGATGAAGCCGTCGGAATTTGTCCGCCGCCAGGTCCGCGTCACGCCCTATCCGCACGAAGATGCCGGATGGATCATCCGCAACAGCGCCGATGAAGTGTGTCTGTTTTCGTCCGACTTTCCCCATGTCGAAGGCGGCCGCAATCCGCTCAAGCGCTTTGGCGAGTCGCTGCAAGACTGCAACCAAAACCAGATCGACCGGTTCTATTGCGAGAACTTCATCGATCTGATGGGAGAGGGTTTGGCGAAGGATTTACGGCGGCCAAAGCATCTGGCCGCGGCCTGAATGGCCTGAACTTATCCAACACCGCCAGATTGGCGGTATAGTCCGCGAAACATTGAGCAATTGCGGTGGGAGTGAAAGTGGGTTGAAAAACTTGAAAACAGTACGTTGTGGATCGAGCGGCGCGAAGCCCTTCATCTAGTAGCTGACAGAAAAGAAAGAGGACGCACGAGCATGGCAACCGGTATCAAGGACAAGGTGGCAATTCTGGGCATGGGCTGCTCGAAGTTCGGCGAGCGCTGGGAGTCTGGCGCCGAGGAACTCATGGTCGAGGCCTATCTCGAAGCCCTGCAGGACGCCGGCATCGAGACAAGCCAGATCCAGGCTGCCTGGTTCGGCACGGCCATCGAAGAACAACATGTCGGAAAGGGCGGCACGCCGCTCTCGGTCGCACTGCGGCTTCCCAATATACCGGTGACGCGGGTGGAGAATTTTTGCGCCTCCGGTTCCGAGGCTTTTCGCGGCGCCGTTTATGCAGTTGCCGCCGGCGCCTGCGATATCGCGCTCGCACTCGGCGTCGAGAAGCTCAAGGACACAGGCTATGGCGGTTTGCCGCAGCGCGAAGGCGCGACGCTTGCGCCGCTTTGGTCGGCCAATGGATCGGCGCCCGGCAATTTTGCACAGCTTGCCTCGGCCTATCGGGCAAAGCATGGCGTTTCGAAAGAGGATCTGAAGCGCGCCATCGCGCATGTGTCCGTGAAGAGCCATGCCAACGGTGCCAAGAATCCCAAAGCCCACCTGCAAAAACCCATCACCGAAGAACAGTGCCTGAATGCACCGATGATCGCCGAACCGCTCGGTCTTTTCGACTGCTGCGGCGTGTCGGATGGCGCGGCTTGCGCCATCGTGACGACGCCGGAAATCGCGCGCGCCATGGGCAAGAAGAACGCAATCACGGTGAAGGCCCTGCAGCTCTCCTTATCGAATGGTCTGGAGAGTCAGCATAATTCGTGGGACGGCAGCTACTTTCATACTGCCCGCATCGCGGCGAAGCGCGCCTATGACGAGGCCGGCATTCGTGATCCGCGCGATGAGATCTCGATGATGGAAGTGCACGACTGCTTCTCGATCACCGAACTCGTCACGATGGAAGACCTGCACATTTCAAAGGAAGGCGAGGCGTGGAAGGACGTGATGAACGGCTTCTACGACGCCGACGGTCAGGTTCCCTGTCAGATCGATGGCGGACTCAAATGCTTCGGGCACCCCATCGGAGCTTCCGGACTTCGCATGCTTTATGAGATGTACCTGCAGCTGCAGGGTCGCGCCGGCGCGCGGCAACTCAAGGACCCGAAGATTGGAATGACCCACAATCTCGGCGGCGCGCCAGCCATGAACGTCTGCTCCGTTGCCATCATCGGTGCACAAGGCGCCTGAGGTTGTTTCTGACGACGGACTGCGCAACACGGCGAGCATGAGATGACTGCGTCAGAACAGGTCCATCCGGTGATCCTTTCGGGCGGCAGCGGCACCAGGCTCTGGCCGATGTCTCGCTCCGCTCTGCCGAAGCAGCTCCTTGCTCTGCACGGCACCAACACAATGATTCAGGACACGGTGCTTCGCGCCAAGGTTCCGGGTGCGGCGGCCCCAATTCTTTTGTGCAGCGACAGTCACCGGTTCCTGGTCGCCGAACAGATGCAGGCCATCGGCATTACACCGCGCGCGATCGTGCTCGAACCCGCGGGACGCAATACCGCTCCTGCGGCGACGATTGCGGCGCTATTGGTGGCCGAACGCGATCCTAAAGCCGTCGTCCTGCTCCTGCCGTCCGATCACGTCGTGATGGATGAAGCCGCCTTTCGTTCGGCGGTGAAGCGCGCCGCGACTGCGGCTGCGCAGGGCTTCATTGTCACATTCGGAATCGCGCCGAGCAGTCCTGAACTGGGATTTGGCTATATTCAGCGCGGCGCAATTCTCGTCGGAACCGAAGGCGTTCATGCCGTCAAGCGGTTTGCCGAAAAGCCGGATCGTGCAACGGCCGAGAAATACGTCGCGGCCGGCGACTATGTCTGGAACAGCGGCATGTTCGTCTTTCGCGCGGATGTCCTCCTTGCTGAAATGTCGCGCCATGAGCCGGGCATCGTCGAAGCCTGCCGGGCGGCACTCGCTGCAGCGAAACGCGATCTCGACTTCGTTCGGCTCGACGCCGCAGCGTTCGCGAAGGCCAAGAGCATTTCACTCGACTACGCCGTGATGGAGAGGACAGAGAAGGCCGCAGTGGTGCCCTGCGACATGGGGTGGAGCGATGTTGGCGCATGGTCCTCGCTCTGGTCCTTGCAAGAGCGCGACGCGGACGGCAACGCGCTTCAGGGCGACGTCCTGGTCCACGATTCCCAGGGCAATTTCGTACGTAGCGAGAAAGCCATAACGGCGCTCGTCGGCGTGCGCGACCTCGTCGTCGTCGTGACGGAAGACGCGGTACTCGTCGCGGAAAGAAATCGCGCACAGGACGTCAAGGCGATCGTGGACCAACTCAAGGAGTCGGGCCGCGCTGAACTATCGGAGCACAAGATCGTTTTTCGCCCCTGGGGCAGCTATCAGGGCATCGATGCGGGCGACGGGTATCAGGTGAAGCACATCATGGTGAAGCCTGGGGGCCGCCTCTCGCTGCAAAGCCACACAAAGCGCGCGGAGCACTGGGTGGTCGTGCAAGGGACGGCTCAGGTGACCTGCGACGACAAAGTGTTCCCGCTCAAGGAGAACGAGTCCACCTACATCCCGGTCGGCGCGCGGCACCGCCTGGAAAACACCAGCAAAGAGCCTCTTCGCCTTATTGAGGTCCAATCCGGGTCGTATCTCGGCGAAGATGACATCGTGCGTTACGACGATGCCTATGGCAGGGCGGGCGAAGTCCCGACGGTGAAGTCGCCTTGACGTCCATCTCGACTGCCAACGGCCTAAGGCCCATCAAGACCGTCATCGCCTTCGCTCACCAGTATGAACGGCATCTGTCGGCCATATCGATGGCGGGTGGCTACATCTTCGACAGCTTCGCATTTGGTCGGGTCGATCACGTCTCTACGCATATCGTCTTTGTCGCCTATCTCGCTGTCGCCGGAATTGCGATTGCGGTGTCGCACCGGCTGGAGTCGCGGCCGCCGGAAAAGCAGCCAAGTCAACGCGTACGCACGATCCTGTCGGCGGCGACGCAATTTGCATTGGGTTGTCTTCTCAGCGGCTTCTGCGTGTTCTATCTGCGCAGCGCATCGCTGTGGAGTTCGTGGCCGTATCTATTGCTGTTGGCCGGCATCTTCGTCGGCAACGAATTCTTCAAAGCCTATACGACGCGCTTCACCCTGGCCTTGCTGCTCTATTTTTTCGCGCTGTTCTCCTACGCGATCCTGATGGTTCCGGTGCTGATTGCGATGCTCGGCACAATTCCGTTTCTGATCAGCGGAGCGGTGGCCCTTGGCGTCTTCTGGTTGTACGCGGATATCTTGTCCAGGCTCGGCCGCGAGCGCTTCCGCCAGGTGCGCGTGCGCATTCTCGCAGGCACGCTGGCAATCTTTGCCGTCATGAACCTGTGCTATTTCGCCAAGATTCTGCCACCGCTGCCTTTGGCCCTCGCCGATGCAGGCGTCTATCACGCGGTCAAAAAGGTCGGGTCCGCTTATCAGGCCGTGGAAGAGCCACAGCCCTGGACAACCTACCTGGGTGTGCCTCCGGTGGAGCACATTGCACCGGGCGACAAGCTCTATCTCTACAGTTCAGTCTTCGCGCCCGCCCGGGTTTCGACCCAGATCGTACACCGCTGGGAGTGGTACGATTCTGCCGCCCGGCGTTGGCAGCCGCAGTCACGCGTTTTGTTTTCCATAAATGGTGGTCGCGATGGCGGCTATCGCGTCTACTCTGTAAAGAGCAGGCCCAAGCCCGGGGAGTGGCGGGTCAACATCGCGACAGGAGACGGGCGGCAATTGGGCCGTATTCGCTTTGCGGTGGCGGCAGAGGCGCCTTCGGAACCGCTTGTGCCGCGGACGTTGAACTGATCGGCGGCGCCTTGCATCTCGCTCCTGCGCAGCCTATTTCACACTAGACCTTCGGGGTACGTAATTTTGTCCATGAAAAGTCCTGTTGTTTCACACTTGAAGCGCCTGGAGGCCGAGAGCATCCACATCATGCGGGAGGTAGCGGCGGAGTTCGCCAACCCCGTGATGCTGTATTCCATAGGCAAGGACTCGTCGGTGATGCTCCACCTGGCGATGAAGGCGTTCTATCCGGCGAAGCCTCCGTTCCCGCTTCTCCATGTGGACACGACCTGGAAGTTTCGCGAGATGATCCAGTTTCGCGACGAAACGGCCAAGCGACTCGGCTTGAAGCTCCTCGTTCATATCAACGAGGACGGTATCGCGCGCGGCATCAATCCGTTCGACTCGGGTTCGGCCCTGCACACGCAGGTCATGAAGACCGAATCCTTGAAGCAGGCACTCGACAAGTATGGTTTCGACGCTGCATTTGGCGGCGCGCGGCGGGACGAGGAAAAATCGCGAGCCAAGGAACGCATCTTTTCCTTTCGCACCGCGACCCACGCCTGGGACCCGAAGAACCAGCGTCCGGAGCTTTGGCGCGTCTACAACACGCGCATCAACAAAGGCGAGTCGATCCGCGTCTTTCCGCTCTCCAATTGGACCGAGCTCGACATCTGGCAATACATCCTCGCGGAGAAAATCCCGATCGTGCCGCTCTACTTCGCGAAGCGTCGTCCGGTCGTGGAACGAGACGGTACGCTCGTCATGCGCGACGACGAGCGGATGAAGCTGCTTCCCGGCGAGAGGCTCGAAGACCGGCTGGTCCGCTTTCGTACGCTTGGCTGCTATCCACTGACCGGAGCCATCGAGTCCGATGCCGACACGCTTGAGGGCATCGTCACCGAAATGTTCACCGCGCGTACCTCCGAGCGACAGGGCCGCTTGATCGACAGCGACGAGAAATCGTCGATGGAGAAGAAGAAGAAGGAGGGCTACTTCTGATGGCTCGTGCCGAACAGCGAACAGAGACGTCGGGACTCACAGCCTTCCTTGCTGCGCAGGAGAAGAAGTCCCTGCTGCGCTTTCTGACCTGCGGCAGCGTGGACGACGGCAAGTCGACGCTGATCGGCAGGCTGCTCTACGACTCCAAGCTCCTGTTTGAAGACCATCTTTCTGCGCTGGAAAAGGATTCGCGGAAATTTGGCACGACCGGCGACGACATCGATTTTGCGCTCCTGGTCGATGGCTTGGAGGCCGAGCGCGAGCAGGGCATCACGATCGACGTCGCGTATCGCTTCTTCGCCACTGAAAAACGCAAATTCATCGTCGCCGACACGCCCGGCCATGAACAGTATACCCGCAACATGGCGACCGGGGCTTCGAACTCCGACCTGGCGGTCATTCTGGTCGATGCACGCAAGGGCGTGCTCACGCAGACGCGCCGCCACGCCTACATCGCCTCGCTGCTCGGAATCCGCCATGTCGTCCTCGCGGTCAACAAGATCGATCTGGTCGGTTATTCGCAGGAGACGTTCGACGCCATCGTCCAGGACTTTGCATCGTTCTCACAGCGTCTCGGATTTTCCAGCGTCGAGCCGATCCCGATTTCGGCACGATTTGGCGACAATGTGATAGCCGCGAGCGAGCGCACGTCTTGGTACAAGGGCCCGTCGCTGCTGGGCTATCTCGAGACCGTCGATGTCGATACCGATCTCGTCGGCAAACCGTTTCGCTTTCCCGTCCAGTGGGTCAACCGGCCCAATCTCGACTTCCGCGGTTTCTCCGGGACGGTGGCCGGCGGACGCATCACCAAGGGCGGCGCCATCGCAGTCGCCAAGTCCGGCCGCAAGAGCGCCGTCAAGCGAATCGTCACCATGGACGGCGATCTCGAGGAGGCCGTGGCCGGCATGGCGGTGACGCTTGTCTTGTCCGACGAAGTCGACATCTCGCGCGGCGATATTCTCACTGCTCCCGAAGATCGGCCGGACGTCTCCGAACAGTTCGCCGCGCATCTGCTCTGGATGGCGGAAGACGAACTCCTGCCCGGGCGGCAATACCTCATGAAGCTCGGAACCGCGACCGTGCCGGTTCAGATCACCGCCCTCAAGCACAAGATCGACGTCAACTCGCTCGATCAGCACGCCGCGAAGACCCTCCATCTCAACGAGGTGGGCTACGCCAATTTCGCGACATCGCACCCGATCGCATTCGATGCCTATCACGACAACAGGGACACCGGCGGCTTCATCCTGATCGACCGATTCACCAACACGACCGTCGGCGCGGGAATGATCGATTTCAGCCTCAGGCGGGCGACCAATGTCCATTGGCAGGCGCTCGACGTCGGCAAGCAGTCGCGCGCCGGCCAGAAGGGGCAACGGCCCGTCGTGCTCTGGTTCACCGGTCTTTCGGGATCGGGCAAATCCACCGTTGCGAACCTGGTCGAACGCGCGCTCTTCGCCGAAGGCCGACACACCTATTTGCTCGACGGCGACAATGTCCGCCACGGGCTCAATCGCGATCTCGGCTTCACAGACGTCGATCGCGTGGAAAACATTCGCAGGGTTGGCGAGGCGGCAAAGCTGTTCGTAGATGCCGGACTGATCGTGCTTGTTTCGTTTATCTCGCCCTTCCGATCGGAGCGGCGCATGGCGCGCGAACTGATGGGCGAGGGCGAATTCATCGAAGTCTACGTCGATACGCCGCTCGAAGTTTGCATGGAACGCGATCCGAAGGGGCTGTACCGCAAGGCAAAGTCGGGCGAGATCAAAAACTTCACCGGTATCGACAGTCCCTACGAACCACCCGAGCTGGCCGAACTCAGAATAGACACGACAACGGCCCAGCCGACGGACCTCGCGGCCCAGATCGTGCGGCACCTCCGCGATAAGGGTTATATCGGCTAGCGCGAAGGCGCCGCCGTCGCGCGCCCGACACTGACGTAGGTGAAGCCGGCTTGGGCCATCTGGTTCGGGCGATAGATGTTGCGCAAGTCGATCATCAGGGGCGTCTTCAACAGCGCTTTCATGCGTGCCATGTCGAGGGCGCGAAATTCGTTCCATTCCGTCAGAATGACGACGCCGTCGGAACCGTCCAAGGCTTCGTAGGCATCGCGGCACAGTTCGACATTCATGAGCTTGCGCGCCTCTTTGACGCCTTCCGGATCGAAAGCACGGATCGTGGCGCCCTTGCGCTGGAGAAACGGCACGATGACGAGGCTCGGCGCATCGCGCATGTCGTCCGTGTTGGGCTTGAATGTGAGACCGAGGACAGCGATGGTCTTGCCGTTTACGCCGCCAAAAGCGCGCTCGATCTTTTCCGCCATGGCAAGCTTGCGCGAATCGTTCACGGACACGACCGCCTCGACGATCCTGGTCGGCGTTCCAAGATCCTGCGCGGTCTTGCGCAGCGCAAGCGTGTCCTTGGGAAAGCAGGAGCCGCCGAAGCCCGGTCCGGCATGCAGGAATTTGCCTCCGATGCGGCCGTCCAGGCCGATGCCGCGCGAAACGTCTTGCACGTCGGCGCCGACCTTCTCGCAGATATCCGCCATTTCGTTGATGAAGGTGATCTTGGTGGCAAGGAATGCGTTCGCGGCATACTTGATCAGTTCGGAACTCTCGCGACTGGTGAAAAGGATCGGCGTCTCGTGCAGATAGAGCGGCCGATAGACTTCGCGCATGATTTCGCGCGCGCGTTCCGTGTCGCAGCCCACCACAACCCGATCGGGGCGGCGAAAATCGTCGATCGCAGAGCCTTCGCGAAGAAACTCTGGATTGGATGCCATGTCGAATTCCAGATCAGGACGCAGCTTGCGGATGATCTTCTCGACTTCGCGGCTGGTGCCGACCGGAACGGTCGACTTGGTGACGACGACGGCATAGCCGGTGAGGGCGCGTGCGATTTCCTCGGCGGCGGCATGGACATAAGTAAGATCGGCATGGCCGTCGCCGCGCCGGCTTGGCGTGCCGACCGCGATGAAAACGGCGTCGGCTCCGCGCACGGCTTTTGCGATGTCAGTCTCGAATGTCAGCCGGCCGGCTTTGGTGTTGGTGGCGACGACCTCGTCCAGGCGCGGCTCATAGATCGGTATCGTTCCAGCTTTGAGCGCCGCGACTTTGTCTGCCTCCTTGTCGACGCAGACGACGCTGTGCCCGAACTCGGACAAACAGGCGCCCGACACCAGCCCAACATAGCCTGTCCCGATCATCGCGATGCGCATGCTTTGCCCTTTATCCGCGGGTAACGACGAGCGTGATCCCGTCGCGTTACCGCATCATAAACATCGAAAACTAAACTGATTTCCGACTCGAACGCACGCTTTCTCACACCCGAAGCTTAATTTTGCCCACTGTCTGCCAGGAGCCGCCTCAGGCCGGAATAGTTCGGCTGGTCGATGGCGACCTTGTCGCGCGTCGTCAGCGTCAAGTGTTCGGCGAGACCCGGAGAGTCGAGGCCGATAGCGCCTTCACGGATGCGACGGCACAGCTCGCGATTGAGGTCCATCAGTGCTCCGTCCTGATTCAAAAGAGTCTTAAGCCGCATCCGTTCGTCTTCAGCAGCTTGTCCGCCGGTCTCGAGTTCGCGCTTGACGATGCTGAGTGCGTTGGCCGCGACCCGGGCATGAAAAGCCGTATGACCTTTGAGCTCCGGCATAGCGCGTTGCTCGATGAAGTCGCGGACTGCGGTGACGAGTTCCAGGAGGGACGGTTGATCCATCATGGCTAGATGTTTCCCCTGACGATCAGGTTGATGAGATCGACTTCGGTTTCGGACGAGCGGCGACCGATCGCGGCACGCTCGACAGAGTGATCGCGCACGAAACCTTGATACATGCTCATGCACATGATCCCCCATTTGAGAGAGCCGTAGACGATCCAGGTGCGGGCCTCTTCCTCGCTGACATGGACGCCGCCGGCGGCCTCGTAGCCCGCAAGCAGATCGGCCAGGTCGCCGAAACCGCCGACCACTTTTTCCTGCATGCCGAAGCGCCAGGAGTTTGTGCAGATCCAGCCGAGATCCTCGAGTGGATCTCCGATATGGACAAGTTCCCAATCGAGCGCCGCCTCGACTCCCTCGGGCGAGATCAGGAGATTGCCGTGGCGAAAATCGCCATGAACCAGAGTCTGACGCTTGGCACTCGCCATGCGCGGCTCGAGCCATTTGAAGGCCATTTCGAACACCGGATGCGGATAGTCGTACGTGTCATAAATGGTGCGGTACCGATTCAATTGCGCCCGCCCATCGACAACCTGCAGCACCTTGCGTAGCTCGGGCGTTAGCGTCACGGCATGGATGCGCGCCGCGATTTCGCCGCATTGGCGCGCGAGGTGCGGCCGGATCGCATCGAATTCCTTGTCGCGCAGAATCTTTCGCGCGATGGATTCGCCGCGCAATCGATCCATCACATAGCCTTGTCCGACGCCGTCACGCTCTTGCAGGACATAACGGACGTGCGGCGCCTTCACGCCGGCGGCGCGCGAAGCCTCAATCGCAATCGCTTCGGTTTCGAGCGGAACCGAGGTGGACGTTTCGCCCGTGACGCGCGGCTGTCCGCCGGGCGAACGCCGCAGGATGAGAGGAACGACTTCGTCCTTGCAGATGGCGTCGAACGACCATGTCTCCTGACTGGCTCCGCCGGACAGGCGCGAGAGTGCGTCCAGTTTCAAGAGCCCGGGAAGGGCCGGCCGCAGGGCGTGTTCGAGGGCAGGTGCGAAGTCTGCGTTCATGAACGAGTAATCCGGTCCGGCGCCGAAGGTGTCGCTGCGGAAGCGATATTATTTTCGGTATCTGAGCACAGGAGCAGCTCATGGGCAAAGATAACGAAGACTGAGCGCATCAGCGCGTACTAACCGGCCCTGAGGTAGCGCACGGCCTCGTCGCGGCCAAACAGATATAACAGGGTGCGCAAGGCCTCGCCGCGCGCAGATTGAAGCTCCGGATCGCGTTGCAGGACGAGTTGCGCATCGTCACGCGCCACGGCCAGCAAATCGGAATGCGCGGCAAGGTCGGCCAAGCGGAAGAGCGGCATGCCGCTCTGCCGCGTGCCGAGCAGTTCGCCGGCGCCGCGCAGGCGCAGATCCTGCTCTGCGATGACGAAGCCGTCGTCGGTGTCACGCATCGTCTTCAGTCGTGCCTTGGCGGTTTCCCCGAGCGGGCCTTGATACAAAAGCAGGCAGCTCGATTTTCCCTGGCCACGGCCGACGCGTCCGCGCAATTGATGGAGCTGCGCAAGACCAAAACGTTCGGCATGTTCGACCACCATGATCGTGGCTTCGGGGACATCCACGCCCACCTCGATCACGGTGGTGGCGACGAGGATCGATGTCTCGCCGCTCTTGAATTTTGCCATCGCCGCGTCGCGCTCTGGCCCCTTCATTCTGCCGTGGACCAAGCCAACCTTGGAGCCCAGCGAACGCTTCAACATGGCTGCGCGCTCTTCGGCGGCGGCGAGATCGATCTTTTCGGACTCTTCGACCAAGGGACACACCCAGTAGGCGCGGGCGCCTCGTGCAATCGCCTTGCGCAGATGCTCGATGACTTCGTCCAGCCGCTCGACAGAGAGCGTGCGCGTGTCGATAGGCTTTCGGCCTGGCGGCCTGCCGGTCAAGCGCGAGACATCCATGTCGCCATAGACCGTGAGCGCCAGCGTGCGCGGAATGGGCGTCGCCGTCATCACCAGCACGTCGGCGGGCCGTCCGCCCTTGCCTTGCAGCTGCATGCGTTGATGCACGCCGAAACGGTGCTGCTCGTCGACGACCGCCAATCCGAGATCGGCGAATGCGACGTCCTCGGAGAAAAGAGCGTGCGTGCCGACGAGAATGTCGATGTCACCTCTGGCAAGCGCAGCGAGCGTTTGATCGCGGCCCGAGCGTTCGCGCCCGGTCAGAAGGGCCATGCGGATTCCAGCCGCCTTGGCGACCGGCTCCAACGCCGCCATGTGCTGGCGCGAAAGGATGTCGGTCGGCGCCATCAGCGCGCCCTGCGTGCCGGATTCGACGGCGCCGAGAAGCGCCAGAAAAGCGATGATCGTTTTTCCCGCACCCACATCGCCCTGCAAAAGACGCAACATGCGTTGCGGCGAAGCCATGTCGGCTTCGATTTCGCCGATGACACGAAGCTGCGCGTCCGTCAGCGCGAAGGGTAACGCGGCGACCGCCAATGCTTTCAAGCTTCCATCGCCCTTCAGGCTGCGGCCCTTCTTCGCGCCGCGCATCTGGCGGCGGATGAGAAGGAGCGCCAGTTGATTGGCAAGCAATTCGTCATAAGCGAGACGGCTCCGTTCTGCCGTATCGAGCGCAAGATCGCGTTCGTTCGTCGGCGCATGGGTGGCGCGCAGCGCGACGTCGAACGGTTTCCAGCCCTTGGCTTTGACGAACGCCGGATCGTCCCATTCCGGCAGAGCGGGGACTTTGGCCACCGCGGCGCGCACCGCCTTTAGAAGCGGCTTCGCGGGCAAACCTTCGGTCAACGCGTAAACAGGCTCGTGCAACGGCATTTCGCCGAGTTCGTCCGACGCCAGCACATGATCGGGATGCGGCATCTGCAGCTTGTCCTTGTAACGCTCGATCTTGCCGCTGACGACGCGTGTCGAACCGACCGGAAGCGTGCGGTTCAGGTAATCCGCATGCGCGTGGAAATAGATCAGCTCGATCCTGGACGTGTCATCGGAACAGCGAATGCGATAGGGCTGGCGCCGGTCGCGCGGTGCGACGTGATCGAGCACAGTCACAGTCACAGTCGCGATGCGTCCTTCTTCCGCGTCGACCAGCCTTGGACGATACGAGCGGTCGATCAATCCGATCGGCAGATCGAAGATCAGATCGACGATCCTGGGCCCGGCGACCCGCGCGATCAGCTTCTCGAGCTTGGGGCCGACGCCGCCAAGCGTGCGCGTTTCGGCGAACAGCGGGAAGAGAATCGAAGGGCGCATTGCGATGAAAGAATATGGACCGGGGAGGTTGTTCTCAACGGAGCTAAGGCGCTATATCCGGCGCATGGAAAGCAAGGAAAACGGTGGCTCTTCGGAGGCCCGCCGCAAACGGCTATTGTTCCGGGCGCAACGGCGCGGCTTCAAGGAGGTCGACCTCATCTTCGGCACCTTTGCCGCCGCTGAACTTCCGGGACTGTCCAACGCCGAACTCGACCAGTTCGAGGCGCTGCTCATCGCGCCCGACCAGGAGGTCTATGCCTGGCTTCGGGACGATGCACCCGTTCCTTTAGCCCTCGATACACCAGTGTTCGCCCGCCTGAAGGCGCTCTGCCGGCGACGGAATCCGAAATGGAGCGTCTAGATTACATCGCGCGCCAGCCGGGCCGCTTCGCGGTCACCGGCGCGCCAGTAGGCTACGATGCCTATCTTGCGGCCGAGGCGGCGCTGCGCCTGGACGCGCTTGTCCTGTTCGTCGCGTCCGACGATGTCCACGCCGCCGGCGTCAGCGAAGCGATCTCCTTCTTCGCGCCGAAACTATCCGTCCTCTCTTTCCCGGCATGGGATTGCCTGCCTTATGACCGCGTCTCGCCGAAACCCGACATCGAGAGCGAGCGGCTGGCGACGCTTGCAACGCTGGCCCGGCGCAAAAGCGATTCCGGGGCGGCCGTCGTTGTCACGACGGTGAACGCGCTCCTGCAACGCGTGCCGCCGCGCGACTGGATCGCGCAGGCGAGTTTTGCCGCGCGCACCGGCGAAGACGTCGATCGCGACGCACTCGTTACCTTTCTCTCCGGCAACGGTTATGTCCGTGCCAGCACGGTGCGCGAGCCGGGGGACTTTGCGCTCCGCGGCGGCATCATCGATCTCTGGCCGCCTGGAGTCGCGCAGCCTCTGCGGCTCGATTTCTTCGGCTCGACGCTCGACGCCATCCGCCGCTTCGACGCGGAAACGCAACTCTCGTCGGACAGGATCGAGGAGATCGATCTGCTTCCCGCCAGCGAAGCGCCTCTCGACCAGACGTCGATCAGCCGTTTCCGCTCCGGCTATGTCGCCGAGTTCGGGCCAGTCCATGACGACGACCCGCTCTACGAGTCGGTCAGTGCCGGCCGCAAGCAGCAAGGCATGGAGCACTGGCTGCCGCTGTTCCACGAAAAGCTCGACACGCTGTTCGATTTCCTGCCACGCGCGCTCATACTGCTTGGTCATCAGAGCGAAGAGACCAAGGCGGCGCGTCTCGAACTTGTTCGGGATTATTTCGAGACGCGCGAACAGTTCCGTTTGCAGCGGCATGATGCGGAAAAGAACGTCATCAAGGCGCCGCCTTACAAACCGTTGAAACCGCAGCGGCTCTGTCTGGACGATGCGGAATGGACCGCGGGCCTTTCGCGCCACAATGTGCGCGATTTGTCGCCGTTTCAGGCACCGGAGTCGCTGAAATCCGTCGATGCCGGCGGCAAGGTGGGCCGCGACTTCCAGCCCGAACGCGCCGCTGGAAAGGTCAACGTCTTTCAGTCGGCGGCCGACCATGTCGCCGCGCTGCAGCACGCCGGCAAGAGGGTGATCGTTGCCTCGTGGAGCGGCGGCTCGTCCGAGCGCATGGGTGGCGTTCTTTCCGATCACGGTCTCCCCGCCATTCGCAGCGTCGCCAATTGGCCGGAAGCGGCCAAGCTGCACGAGACCGCGGTCGGCATCGCGGTACTCGGACTGGAAAAGGGTTTCGAGGCTCCCGGCTTCGCGGTCGTTTCCGAGCAGGACATCCTCGGAGACCGGATGGTGCGGGCGGCGGCGCGCTCGCGACGGGCGCAGAATTTCCTCTCCGAAGCCTCCAGTCTCGCGCCCGGCGATCTCGTGACCCATATTGAGCATGGCGTCGGGCGCTATATGGGTCTTCAGACGATCGATGCCTTGGGCGCGCCGCATGACTGTCTCGAAATCCAGTATGACGGCGGCAAGCTCTTCCTCCCGGTCGAGAACATCGAACTTCTGACACGCTACGGCGCCGACGAAAGCAACGCGCAGCTGGACCGGCTCGGCGGCGTCGGCTGGCAACAGCGCAAGGCGCGCATGAAGGAGCGGGTGCGCGAGATTGCAGCCGAGTTGATCCGCATCGCGGCCGCGCGCGAACTGCGTTCGTTGCCGCCGGTCGATCCGCCGCAAGGCGTCTATGACGAGTTCTGCGCCCGCTTCCCCTACCAGGAGACCGAGGACCAGGAGAAAGCCATCGCCGACGCGATGGAAGACCTGGCACGCGGCCGGCCGATGGACCGCCTCATCTGCGGCGATGTCGGCTTCGGCAAGACCGAAGTCGCCTTGCGCGCCGCCTTCGTCGCCGCCATGAGCGGACAGCAGGTCGCCGTCATCGTGCCGACGACGCTCCTCGCGCGCCAGCACTTCCGCAACTTCTGCGAACGCTTTGCGGGCTTTCCGCTCAAGGTCAGGCAACTTTCGAGGTTCGTCGATACGAAGGAAGCCGCACTCACGCGCGCCGAACTTGCCGAGGGCGCAGTCGATATCGTCATCGGAACCCATGCGCTCCTCGCCAAATCCATTCGCTTCAAGAGCCTCGGCCTCCTCATCGTCGACGAGGAGCAGCATTTCGGCGTCACGCACAAGGAACAACTCAAGGCGCTGAAGGCGGACGTCCATGTTCTCACGCTCACCGCAACGCCCATTCCACGCACGCTGCAACTCGCACTTTCCGGCGTGCGTGATCTTTCGCTCATCACCACGCCGCCCATCGACCGGCTCGCCGTGCGCACTTTCGTGACACCGTTCGATCCGCTCGTCGTGCGCGAAGCGCTCCTGCGCGAGCATTATCGCGGCGGTCAGAGCTTCTATGTAGCGCCGCGCATCGCCGACCTGCGCGAGGCCGAAGAGTTCCTCAAGATCACTGTCCCCGAGATCAAGGCCGCCGTCGCGCACGGCCAGATGGCGTCGAGCGTGCTCGAAGAGGTCATGACCGCCTTCTACGAGCGCAAGATCGACGTTCTCGTCTCCACCAACATCGTCGAGAGCGGCCTCGACATTCCGACCGCGAACACGATGATCGTGCATCGCGCCGACATGTTCGGCCTCTCCCAACTTTACCAGTTGCGCGGGCGCATCGGTCGCGCCAAGCAACGCGCTTATGCCTATTTGACGACGCCGCCCGATCGCAAATTGAACGACACCGCAACCCGCCGGCTCGAGGTTCTGCAGTCGCTCGACCAGCTCGGCGCCGGATTTTCCGTCGCCAGCCACGACATGGACATTCGCGGCGCCGGCAATCTGCTCGGCGAAGAGCAGTCCGGCCATGTCCGCGAAGTCGGCATCGAGCTCTACCAGGAGATGCTCGAGGATGCGGTGGCGCAGATGCGGCTCGGCGAAGACGCGAAGGAGATCGCCGACCAATGGTCGCCCGCCATCAACATCGGCGCGGCGGTGCTCATCCCGGAATCCTATGTCGCCGATCTCAACGTGCGCATGTCGCTCTACCGCCGCCTGGCCGCGATCGAGTCGCGCGAGGACA
This sequence comes from Rhizomicrobium sp., assembly GCA_035536115.1. Taxonomy (GTDB): domain Bacteria; phylum Pseudomonadota; class Alphaproteobacteria; order Micropepsales; family Micropepsaceae; genus Rhizomicrobium. The sequence goes on along the minus strand of DATLOU010000018.1, from coordinate 115,511 downwards.
TCGACCGCTTCGCCGCCGAACTGATCGACCGTTTCGGGCCGCTGCCGGAGGAGGTCAAACAGCTTCTCGAGATCGTCGCCATCAAGCAACTCTGCCGCTTGGCGCTGGTCGAGAAGATCGACGCCGGTCCCAAGGGCGGCACCATCGCCTTCCGCGGCAACCAGTTTCCCAACCCGATGGCGCTCGTAAGCCTGATCAACGAACACTCCGGCACCATGAAAGTCAGACCGGACCAGAAGGTCGTCGTGTCACGGGACTGGCCGTCGCCGGAATCGCGACTGAACGGGGTCAAGAACCTGATCGGCCAGCTCGCCAATCTGGCGGCCAAGGCGGCGTAACGGACTCCTATTGATCAAGGAGCCCGACCACGACCCATTTGTTCGGGGCGGTGACGTTCGGCCGTTTGCTGCCCTATGCTCCGTGCGTCACGTCTCCAGGTGGTCCGATGTCGCTCGAGCAGGCGTCCCTCATCAGCCAGATCATTTCGGCAGTCGCCATATTGGCCTCCTTGGTCTTCCTGATCTTTCAAATTCGGGGCAACACACGAGCTTTAAGGAGCCAGTCCTACTTCAACGGCATGACTCACGGTCAACGTCCATTCGAAATGATGATCGCCGACGAAGACCTGACCAGAATTGTCAACATCGGATACAATTCGCCGGATGCGTTGCCGAAAGATGATAGAGAGCGGTTCAATCTCCATACGTTCATGCTCGTGAATTCGTGGGAGTATTTCTTCTACCAACATCGAGACGGTTCCATTCCCAGCCAACTCTTCGCCGGAACCGACGCCCATATGAGGGTATTGGTCCGGACAAAACCAGGACTACGCGTGTTTTGGGATGAGTACCGGCACGCTTACGACGAACCGTTCCTCTCTTACGTTGCCGCAATTTTTGACGAGCGGTCGCCGACTTGATCCGATCCCATGGTGACCGGTTCAAGTCGTGTCACGCGGCTGGCCGTTGCCGGAATCGCGGCTGAACGGGGTCAAGAACCTGATCGGCCAGCTCGCCAGTCTGGCGTCCAAGGCGGCATAACCGCAAAGACGTGGTTTGCTCTACGGCATTCTTGCGCCGAGCGCAGCCAGTGCCTCCACGCCTTGCGTGATTTGCCGAACGGCTCTCTCCGCCTGTCCGAGCAGATCTTGTGCCTGCGGACCGGTTCCGTGAACCACGTGAAGATGACCGCTCGGATCGCGATAGACGAGCGTACCGTCGGCCTGACCGATGATGATCTGCGATTTGAATATGCGCTCGTCCTTTATCGCCTTGTTGAGGAGACTGGCAGTTATCACGCTTTCTTCGATTTCGATTGTTGCGAGCATTCCGGATGCCTCCTTCGATCGTCGACCCACCGAAGTTTAAGGCTCATGCTTACCGCGACTACTCCCCCAGATGGGGGACCTCCGCCACGCAACAGTACGACTTGGAAACCGAACGTCAGCCGCCCGTCCTGAAATAGGGCTCGACGATGCCCTTCAGCTTCACGGTCATGGGATTACCATGGCGATCGACGGACTTGCCGGCGACGACGCGCACCCAGCCCTCGCTGACGCAATACTCTTCGACATTGTTGCGCTCGACGCCGTTGAAGCGGATGCCGATGCCGCGCTCGAGCAGTTCCTCGTTGAAGAACGGGCTCTTCGGGTTGTTGCACAGGCGATCCGGCGGCGTGTCGCTCATGGTTCCTTCGGCGTTGGCATGAATCGTGATAGACAATTTTGCCTTACAATCCAAATTCTCGCGATTTCCGAAAAAAGTGCGAAACCGATTGGACGCAATAAAGGCGTTGGTCGGGAAGCGATTTTTCAACAGTAAAATTCACTACGCCCTGCCGGGCGCGATTTCTCCTTTGCTCGTTTTCTCATTCATTTTTCTGGATCAAATGCCGTCGCCGACGCTTTGCGCCGGCGGACAACAGACACACTTATCGGGATATAGGCGAATTGGTGATTTGACCGTGACGGTTCAAGTACAGCCTGCATCTTTTACATGGCCACTTGATTACAATTGCCGCGTCAGTTGAACGCCATCACCGTCTCGCTGCCCGACTGGATGCGCTCGAGCAGCATCGGCGTCTCGGGCACGAGGCGCTCCATCCAGTAGCGCGCACACATCAGCTTCTCTTTATAAAACTGCGCATTTGACGGATTGGTCGCGAGCTTCGTCAACGCTATCTTCGCCATGCGGCCCCACATCCAGCCGACGACCACGATCCCCATCAGCCGGAGATAGTCGCTGGCGCCGGCGCCGGCATTGTTCGGATTCTTGAGGCCATTCGCGGCGAGCCAGAGCGTCGCGTTCTGCAAATTCTCGAGACCGCGCTTCACGCCTTTGACGAACGGCGCCATCGCGTCGTCCTTTTCATTCTCGGAGAGCCAGGCGCTGATCTGACCGAACAGCGCCATGGGCGCAGCACCACCCTTGCGGCCGAGCTTGCGGCCGACCAGATCCATTGCCTGTACGCCATTGGCGCCCTCGTAGATCAGGTTGATGCGGCCGTCGCGCACGAACTGCTCGACGCCATTGTCGCGGATATAACCGTGGCCGCCATAGCACTGCATGGCGAGGTTCGCCGCTTCGAACCCCATGTCGGTGCAGAACGCCTTCAAGACCGGCGTCATCAGATCGGAGAGGAGCCCGGCGGCATCCGCTTCCGGGCGCGACGAGCGCGCAATCGCCATGTTGAGCGTCGTCCACATCGCGAACGCGCGCGCCCCTTCGACGAAGGAGCGTGCATGCAGCAGCATGCGCTTGACGTCGGGATGCACGATCTCGAGATCGGCGGGCTTGTCGGGTTCGGCCGGACCGGTCAGCGCATGGCCGACGCGGCGCTCATGCACATATTGATAGCCGTTCTGATAGGCGATCTCTCCTATGGCGATCCCCTGGATGCCGACGCCGAGCCGCGCTCCGTTCATCATGGCGAACATGCCGGCCATGCCCGCGCTGGCGGAGCGCTTCTCGCCCGGTTTCGCCGGCTGAGGCTTCGGCCCCAGGCGCCAGGCGACGGCATTGTCGAAGTTGAGCACGCAGGTCGCCTGCGCCTTGATGCCCATCTTTTTCTCGATGCCGCCTGTGGTCACGCCGTTGCGCGCGCCCATCGTGCCGTCTTCCGAAACCAGAAATTTTGGCACCATGAAGAAGTTCACGGTCGAAAGGTCGTCCTGGATCTGCCCGTTCTCGTCGGGAATCTTGGCGATGACCATGTGGATGATGTTGTCGGTCAGATCATGGTCGCCGCCCGAGATGAAGATCTTCGTGCCGGTCATGCGATAGGTGCCGTCCGGCTGTTCGACCGCGCGCGTCTTCATCAGGCGAAGGTCCGTGCCGCAGCCCGGCTCGGTCAGGCACATCGTGCCGGTCCATTCGCCGCTGATCATCTTTTTCGCGATATGCTCGCGCATCCAGGGCGCACCGGTCGCGGCAAGCGCAGAGTAGGCGGCGCCGGTGAGCCCCGGATACATGGCGAAGGACTGATTGGCGCTCATCGCCATCTCGGCGACCGCCATGCTGATCGTCATGGGAAGCCCGGCGCCGCCCAGTGCCTCCGGCGCACCCAGCGCGCCCCAGCCGGCTTCGGAATAGGCTTTGTAGGCTTCCTTGAAGCCCTTCGGTGTGCGCACGACGCCGTTTTCATAGTGCGCGCCTTCCTCGTCTCCCGACTGGTTGATCGGGTGCAGCACTTCCTCGCAGAACTTGCCGGCATTGGTCAGGATGTCCTCGACAAGGTCGGGGGTCAGGTCGCCGAACTGCGGCAGGTCGCGCTGCTTGTCGATCTCCAGAAATTCGTTCAAGACGAAGCGGTAATCGTCCAGCGGCGCGCGGTAGATCGGCATGAAGGATCCTATACGGGTTCCGCTATTTTGTACGCCGGAACCGGGAGGGGTGTCGATGATACAATCGTTGGAGTTCGAAAAATGGTGAGACATTGATGAAAGGCCGTCGGTTCGCGTTCATCGTCCTCACGATCGCGGCGTTGTCGAGTTCGCCCGCGGAGGCCGTCCAGCCACGCCGCGTCGTTTCGACTTTTCTGTGTACGGACGAATACGTCTTTCGCCTTCTGCCGCGCGCGCACATTGCGGCGTTGTCGTTCGAGGCGGGTGATCGCCATCCCGTCGTCTCGACCATCGCTGACCAGGTTGCCGGCATGACCGGGATCCACCCCACGACCGAAACGGTTCTCAATCTACATCCCGACCTCGTCATCATGTACCAGGGAACGATGCCGAGGCTGCACGAGAACCTTTCGGCTCTGGGCGTTCCGGTGCTCGATGTCCCCTGGGCGAATTCCATCGCAGACATCCGAAAGACGACCCGGTGGTTGGGCGAGAGGCTGGGCGCGCGGACACGAGCCGCAGCGCTTCTTGACGCAATGGACGCAAAGCTCAGCACCGCACACCGTTTGGTCGAGAAACCTTACATACGTGCGCTGCTCTACGCACCGGGCGGTTATGCATCGACCGGCGGCGTAACCGATGAAATGATGACCCTTGCCGGACTTGTGAACGCCTCGCCGCAGCTCCATCCGACGCGTGCCGGAACGGTACCGGTCGAAACGGTGATTGCGGCTGCGCCTGAGCTCTTGATTTTCAGCGGCGAGGGGAGCGCGCCGGTGTCGCAGGCCGAACTCGTACAACACCATCCTGCGTTCGCGGCGCTGGCCGGCCGCACCTTGTCGGCCAAGACGTCGTTGATACCGCTCCTTTGTCCCGGACCTTGGTCGGCCGAGGCGGCGCTGACATTTGCAGAGCTGGGAATGAAGGCGCGCGCGCTTGCGAAGGCGCAGGCGCGCAACTAGAACTCTCGGCGACGCGACGGACAAGGGAACGCGGCAGAAGCCGCGGCTGCCCCCGCAACTGTAGACGGTACAACGCGCATCCGAATGCCACTGGGAGAACCGGGAAGGCGGATGCGACGGCCGTGAGCCAGGAAACCTGCCGCCGCCTGTCGTCCGTCCATGCGCCGGGGTTGGCGCACGGTCTGCGGTGCACCGCAAGCGGCGACTCGTCGGAGGCCGCATGGACGCGAGCACAACAATTCCGCAAGTTCACGACGCGACGAAGCGCGCGCACGCCACAACCTTTGTGCTCGTCTTGTTGCTGGGCGTGTTCTTTCTCGCTTCCTTTCTGCTGGGTCCGTCGAACCTGCCGATGGGCGATCTCCTTGCCGGGCTCCTTTCGGGTCACGGCGCGGCCGGCGTTATCGCACGCGAGTTGCGCCTGCCGCGCGCCGCGCTCGCGCTCGTCATCGGCGCGGCGCTCGGCGCCAGCGGCGCGGCGTTGCAAGGCTTGTTCCGAAATCCTCTGGCCGAGCCCGGCGTCACCGGCGTGACATCCACGGCTGGCCTTGGTGCCGTGATCGCGCTTTATTTCGGGCTGGCCGCGTCGAGCGCATTTCTGCTGCCCGCGTTCGCCGTCGGTGGCGCGCTCGCATCGGCGGGCGCGCTCTACCTATTGTCGCGCGGCGGCGCCGGCGCGATGGCGCTGGTGCTCGCCGGTGTCGCCATGGCGAGTTTCGCCACAGCGCTGACCGCGCTCGCGCTCTCGTTTGCGCAGAATCCGTATGCCATGACCGAGATGGTGCGCTGGATGATGGGCTCGCTGAACGATCGCACGCTCTTCGATCTCGCCTTTGCCGCGCCGCTGACAATCGCAGGCATTGCGCTTTTGCTCACCGCGTCACGTGGTTTGGATGCGTTGACGCTCGGCGAAGAAGCGGCGCACAGCCTGGGCATCGATGTCGGCTTCGTGCGGAGCCGTGTCGTCGTCGGTGTCGCGCTGGCGACTGGTGCGGCGACAGCGGCGGCGGGCGCCGTCAGTTTCGTCGGTCTCGTCGTGCCGCATGTGCTTCGACGCTTCTATGGTTACGAGCCGTCGCGGCTGATCGTGCCGTCGGCGCTGGGCGGCGCGGTGCTGGTCACGGCTGCCGACATCGCGGTCCGGCTGATCGCACCGGACGGCCAGCTCCTCCTGGGCGTGGTGACCGCGATGCTGGGCGCGCCGTTTTTCCTCTGGCTCATCCTCCGTCTACGGAGCGAATCGTGAGAGTGGCGCTGGAATTTCGTGCCGTGTCCGCTGCGTACGGCAGCCGCGGCGTGTTGTCGGAGATCTCGACCGGCTTCGCCGCCGGTGCGGTCACCGGGATCGTCGGACCCAATGGCGCGGGCAAGACGACGCTCTATCGTGCCGCGCTCGGCTTGTTGAAGCCGTCGGGCGGCACGATCGACGTTTTGGGAAAACCGCTTGCGCAATGGTCGCGCGAAGGCCTGGCGCGCGCCATCGCCTATCTGCCGCAAGGCTCGGATGCGCATTGGCCGCTTCAGGCGCGCCAACTGGTCGCGCTCGGACGCTTGCCGCATCGTGCGGCGTTCGCGGCGTTGTCTGCGAGCGATGCGGTCGCGGTCGACGAGGCGTTGACGCGCTGCGATGCGCTGCAGTTCGCCACTCGGCGGATGGATGAATTGTCGGCAGGTGAACGGGCACGCGTTCTTTTCGCGCGCGCGCTGGCGACAGCGGCACCGATCCTTCTGGCCGACGAGCCGGCCGCCTATCTCGACCCGGCGCATCAATTGCGCCTGATGGAACTTTTGCGCGAAGAAGCCGCGCGCGGCACCGCGGTAGCCGTGACGCTGCACGACCTCGCACTCGCCTCGCGCCATTGCGATGAGATCATCGTGCTGGACAAGGGCCGGCTCGCCGGGCAGGGCGCGGCGCAAGAGGCGCTCTCCGATGCGCTGCTGGCACGCGTGTTCGGCATCGCCGCGATGCACACGCCCGATCCGCAAGGCGGCCGCGCTGCGCTGACACCTTGGCGACGGCTCTAGCTTGCCCTCTAATCGAGTGGCCAGCAGGAGAGAGCCATGCCGGACAAAGGAAGCGGCCAGGATCGACACTATAAGCGCACGCTGCGCGAGCTTCAGATCGAGCTCGTCAAGCTGCAACGCCACCTGCTCGAGAAGAACCAGCGCGTGCTCGTCATTCTCGAGGGCCGCGACGGGGCAGGCAAGGACGGCACGATCAAGCGGCTGATCGAGCATATGAGTCCGCGCGACACCCGCGTGCACGCACCGGGCAAGCCCTCGAACCGCGAGGAGTCGCAGTGGTATTTCCAGCGCTTCATCCGCTTCCTGCCGAGCGCCGACGAATTCGTCGTGTTCAACCGCTCCTGGTACAACCGCGCCGGCGTCGAGCGCGTGATGGGGTTCGCGGACAAATCCCAGGTCGAGTCGTTTCTGGAAAACGTCGTGCCGTTCGAGACCATGCTGGTGCGCGACGGGATTGCGCTGCGCAAATACTATCTCGACATCTCCAAGAAGGAGCAGAAGAAACGGCTCGCCGCGCGCGCCCAAAGCCCGCTCAAGCAGTGGAAGATTTCGCCCATCGATGCCAAGGCGACGAAGATGTGGGACGAATATTCCGAGGCGCGCAACGCGATGTTCGAACGCACCAGCCATCCGGTCGCGCCCTGGCACATCGTTCATTCCGACACCAAGAAGATCGCGCGGCTGGAATTCCTGCGCGACCTCCTGGCCACTTTCTCCTACCCGCACAAGGACAAGAAGCTGACGCGGCCCGATCAGTCCGTGGTCTTTCCGTGGAGCGAGGAAGCAGCCCTGCGCGGCCAAATCGCGAAATGATCGTGCCCTGACGGGGCTTATCGCCCCGTGCTAAGGGTATTGCTCCGACGGGGAGGATCATGGGCAAGGGCACGCTCGCGAGGCTGGAAATCTATGCCGGTCTGGTCGCCATCGCGGCCATGATCGCTCTGGCGGGCTATGGCTTGGTGTCGGCCTTCGCCGATCGGCTGGATCCGAAGCTTCGAGCCTGCGTCGAGCGCAACATGGAAGGCGGCTTCAACGAAAAGCCGATGACGAAGGAGCTTGCCCTGGCCTTGTGCAGGCGGCTGGAGGCGGACGGTGCTCTTTAACCCTGAAAGTCCGGCTTGATCGCCGCTTGCTCCCGGCCCGCCATATCGTAATCTCCTTCGATTGCCATTCGCCTTCCCGCGATTCAAGGAAACCGCCCATGCCCGGCCCGCTTCATGGCGTCACCGTCATCGACCTGACCAGCTTCATCTTCGGACCCTATGCCACGCAGACGCTGGGCGACCTGGGCGCCGAGATCATCAAGATCGAAGCACCCGAGGGCGACAAGCAGCGCTTCGGCCTCAAGCAGAACAAGAGCAAGAACATGGGCTCGACGTTCATGATGCTGAACCGCAACAAGAAGTCGGTGACGCTCGACCTGAAGAAGGAAGAGGATCGCGAGAAATTGCGTGCGCTGATCCCGACCGCGCAGGTCTTCATCCACAATGTACGCACCAGCGCAATGAGCCAGCTCGGCTTCGGCTATGAGCAGGTCTCGGCGCTCAATCCCTCGATGGTCTATGTGCACCTCGTCGGGTTTGGCTCCGACGGTCCCTATGGCGGGCGGCAGGCGTTCGACGATCTGGTGCAGGCGGCCTCGGGCGGCGCCGATATGATTCTCGACAACAACGGCGTCAGCACGATGCGGATGTTTCCGAGCTACATCGCCGACAAAGTGTCCGGGCTCCACGCGCTTTACGCGACGCTGGCCGGGCTCTTTCACCGCGAGCGCACGGGCGAGGGGCAGTTCGTGGAAGTGCCGATGCTCGAGAGCTACACGCACTTCCTGATGGTCGAGCATCTTTATGGCGCATCGTTCGAACCCGTGGTGGGCCATATCGGTGCGACGCACGCGACTGCGCCCGATCGCGCTTGCCTCAAGACCAAGGACGGCTGGATCGCAACGATGCCGTCGGGCAAGGATGGCGCCAACAATTTCCTGAAGCTCGGCGGCATCGCGGACTTCTACAACAGCGAGGATTTCGTCTCCGCCAAGACGAGCAAGGAAAAAGTCGCGCTCTATAACATCGCGATGCGCAAGGCCGCCGCGACCCACACGACCGCGGAGTGGATGGAGCTTGGCGCGCAGCATCGCATTCCGATCATGCGCGCCAATACCATGGACAGTGTGCTGGACGATCCGCACCTGAAGGCGGTCGGGTTCTTCGAAGTGCTGCCGCATGAGACGGAAGGGCAGTGGCGCAGCATGAAGCCGCCGATCCGCTTCTCCAAGACGCCAGCCGATGTGCGCAGCAATCCGCGCAAACCCGGCGCGGACACCGACGAGGTCCTCGGCCGCGTCGGCGGCAAATCGAAGGCGGCGGAGTAAGTTACCGGATCGTGCCATGACGCAATCACCGGCATTTCAGGTCGAACCGCTCTCGACGGCATCGTTCGGCGCGGTGGTTACGGGTCTTCGCCTGGCATCGATCGATGCGGGCGATTTCGCCGATCTGTACCGCACCTGGCTGGAATACGCGCTTCTGATCTTTCCCGATCAGCATCTGACGCGCGGCGAACAGATTGCGTTCGCGAAAAGGTTTGGTCCGCTGGAATTCGAATTTGCTCCGATCAGCAATGTTCGCGCCGATGGCAGCGTTCGCGCCGACGACAATGCCGACGGCGTGATCAAGGTCCTCAAAGGCAATATGGGCTGGCACAGCGATTCCACCTACATGCCCGTGCAGGCAAAAGGTGCCGTGTTCTCGGCCGAAGTCGTCCCGAGCGAGGGAGGAGAAACCGGCTGGGCGGACATGTGCGCCGCCTACGATGCGCTTTCGCCGACGATGCGCTCGCGCGTCGAAGGGCTCTTAGCCCATCACTCTCTGCGCTACAGCCAGGGCAAGCTCGGCTTCCTGGCCGACGCGAACGACGGCTATTCCGGCTACGGGATGGATGTGAAGGAGCCGCCGCTCAGGCCTCTCGTCAAAACCCATCCGGAAACCGGTCGCAAGGCGTTGACGATCGGGCGCCATGCCTTTGGCGTGCCGGGACTGAGCGAGCAGGAGTCCGAGGCGCTGCTCGAACAGCTTTGTGCAATCGCCTGCCAGCCGCCGCGCACCTACCATCACCGCTGGACCGCGGGAGACGTGGTGGTGTGGGACAATCGCTGCCTGATGCACCGCGCCTGTCCCTGGGACATGCGCCAGCCGCGCGTCATGTATCACTCGCGCATCGCCGGCGATCCGGCGAGCGAGTCCGCACTGGCGGCGTCCTTGACCGCGCACTAGCGCAGCGTAGTGTTTGGTCGAATACGTCTGACTCTGGGGGAGCGACTATGACCATTGCCTACTGGTGCGTGCTGATAACGATTTTGCTGCCTTATGTCTGGTTCGGTTTTTTCGCCGCTCAGGTCGGGACTGCGCGAAACAACAATCAACCTCGCGCGGTAATGGCCGGCGTCGAAGGCCAGGCACAGCGCGCCTTGGGAGCCCATCTCAACAGCTTCGAGGTGAGCATCGGCTTTATCGCCGCAGTCATCATTGCCGAGCTGGCGCATGCGCCTCAGAGCCGCATCGATCTCTTGGCGGTCGTCTTCGTGGTCGCGCGCGTGCTCTACGGCATCCTCTACCTTGCGGGCTATGGCGCACTTCGTTCGGCCGCCTTCTTTGTCGGACTTGTGTGCACGATCGGCTTGTTCGTCGTCGCGGCCACTTAGACGTTCTGCACTCGGGTTTTTTCGGAGAAGTGGCGACCCCGGCCCGATTCGAACGGGCGGCCTACGGTTTAGGAAACCGTTGCTCTATCCTGCTGAGCTACGGGGTCGGCGCTGAAGTTCAACACGCGTTCGACGGACAATACAACGATTTTGCCGCCCTCGCGGGAACGTTATTGCGGGTGTTCTGTTGTACCGAGAAGCGCGTGTATGCTGTTGCCGGAGGGCAGGGCGCGGTACCATCGCCGCGCGTAGCAATTGTGGAGGTCCGTTTTGAAAACCGCCAAGAGCCTCAGCCTGATCCTGGCACTCGCCCTGTCGTCGATCGTCCCGGCGACGGCAGCGCCCACCTGTCTTTATACCTACCAGATCGATCGCACGAAGGTCGTCGATGCGAAGACGATCGATTTTCGCATGCGCGACGGCACCGTCTATCGCAACGTCCTCCAACATAGTTGCACGACCCTGCCGTTCTACGGCTTCGTCTACGTGGTCCATGTCGATCAAATCTGCGACAATCTGCAATCGATCCGCGTGCTGACGTCGAACGAAACGTGCCTCCTCGGCGCATTCACCAAGATGCCCGGTGCGAAGGTCGACATAGGTCATTGACGCGCTTTCGCCAGATACAAAAAAGGGCCCGCCTGAACGCGGGCCCTTTTCGTTGACGTAAGCGCTCGACTCAGCGCGTGCGCCAGTTTCCGTCGCTATCGCGGCAGGCCGTGCCTTCGCGTTCGAAGCGCTGGCCGTTCCTATAGGTCACGGCGCGGAAATCGCGGCACACCGTGCCGTTGTCGCGATATTCGCGCGTGGTTCTGAACGTCCCATAGTTGCTGCCATGGTGCCACTCATAGTCGCGATCGATGTCGCCGTTCAGGCTCAGCGAATAAGAATCGAACGCATAGCGCTGATCGTCGCAATCAATGTCGCGGCTGAGCGCGTTACCGAGGAGGCCGCCCAGGATCACGCCGCCGGCGACCGCGCCGCCATTGCCGTGACTGGCTGCGCCGCCGATCAGTCCGCCGGCGATCGCACCGAAGATCGTGCCGGCGGCCGCATTGCCTGAGCGGCAGCTGCGCTCATAGTCGCCGGAGCGATAATAGTTGTAAGCCTGAGGCGGCGGGGGCGGCGGACGTTCGCCGCCCGCATACGGGCCGCCACGATCGCTGTACCAGCTGTCACCGTAAACGTTGCGCGCATACCAGTCCTGATCACCGAGTTGGTAGGCGATGTCGCGAAGCTGGCCGGCATACGTGCGGAAGGTCTGCCGGTCGATACCGTTGTTGCTCTCATAGTAACTTTGGAGAACACGGGCCTCGATCGAATCGAGGTCCTTCTGCAGCTCCCAGGCGCGCCGCGGATTCAAAGACCGCGACTGCACGCCATCGGCAATCCGGTCGTCGAGATGCTTTTCCCAACGAGCAAGGCGCGAATAGCCTTCATCGTCGTTAATGATGATCGGGTCGGCCATCGCCGAGGTGGAGAGGAATAGAGCCGTCGCTCCCAATGCCAAGGTCGCAAATTGTTTCATGTTGAGCCTCAAGAATTGTCGAAACCGCACCCTCCTGACGCCAACGCGGAGCCGACGTGCGAACCAAACGCGTTGCTTGGCCTTTAGGTTCCGGTCCAATTGTGTTCCGAATTTGGCGGGCGAGCGAAACTCAAGGTTGCGGCGGGACGCGGCCCTCAGCCCCGTTCGGGCCTCGCGTGTGGATCGATCCATAGCCAGCGCGTGCGGTTGACGTTGCGCACATTGGGGATCCAGCCCTTGACGTAGGGCTCGACGATGTCTTGCGTCACCAGGAATCGTGTCGGGATGACGGCGTAATCGTTGAGCGCGATTTGCTCGGCCTCTTCGAGCAGCTGACCGCGCTTCCTGAGGTCGGTGGTGGTACTGGCTTCGGCCAGCAGCGCATCGAAGCGCGGATTCTTATAGTGTCCGTAGTTGTTGCCGCTGCCCGACTGCAGAAGGTCGAGGAACGTTCCGGCATCGTTGAAATCTGCAATCCACGCCGGTGACGCCATGTCGAACTCACCGGTCTGAAGCTTCTTGTAGAAAACCTGTCCGTCGGACGTGACGGGTTCGAGATCGATGTAGATTCGCCTCAGCATGGCCTGCAGTGCTGCGAAGGTACGTTTGGCATCGGGCGTCGTTGCGGTGTCGTATGTCGTGTGGAAATGATTGTCGGGGCCATATCCCATCGCGACCATCAATCGCCGCGCCTTTTCCAGACGGCGGTCATAGGATAGCAGCTGAAAATCGCAGTTGGTGCCGCCGGGATAGTTCGCAGTGTTTGGCGGAACGAAATGATACGCCGGCGGTTGGCCGAGTCTGATGATCCTGTCCGTCATGGTTTCGCGGTCGTAGGCCAGCGCGATGGCTTCGCGCAGGCGAACGTCCTGGAACGGTTTGCGCAGAAAATTCGGCACGATGTAGGAAACGCCCAGCATGGGACGGATCTGAAGCGCGCGGGGAATATGGGACCGCATCCAATCGATCTCCGCGGTGGGCAGGAGATTCTGGCTGTCGATTTCGCCGGACCGAATGAGCTTCAACGCGGCAAGAGTATCCTGCGTCGGCTTGAAGATGACGGACGCGATACGGACATGTTGCGCGTCGTAGAAGCGCGGATTCTTGACCAGCGTCAGGTGATCGTTTGGAACCCACTCCTTCGGCACATAGGGCCCGTTGGCGACGTAGTTGCCCGGTCTGGACCAGGCGTCGCCTTTTGCGAGCACGACATGGCGTGGCACCGGATACACGGCCTGGTGCAAAAGATATTCCAGCATGTAAGGCGCAGGATGTTCCAGTTCGACGACCAGCGTGTGGTCGTCCTTCGCGGTGACGCCGAGCGCACGCGCCGGAAGCCGGCCGTCGCTGATCGCCTTGGCATTCTTCACGAGCCACAGATAATAGGCATATGGCGCCCCACGCGCCGGCTCGAGAATGCGCCGCCAGGCAAAAACGAAATCGTGCGCGGTCACCGGTTGCCCGTCCGACCACGAATGATCGCGCATGTGGAACGTCCAGGTTTTGCCGTCGGGCGACGTCTCCCAGCTCGTCGCCGCTCCTGGCATCGGTGTGCCGTCCGGCGCATCGGTCGTCAGCCCGACGAGAAGATCGCCGACCACATTCACTTCCCAACTGCCGTCGATGTAGTGCGGGTCGAGGCTCTTGATCTCGTAGCCATTGCCGCGGACAAGATAGTCGGGCGCATGGATCGTCTGGTTGGCGCTGCCGACTTTGGAGCACGCCGCAAGCAAAAGCAGGGCGGTAACGCAGGCGATGCGGGTCAGCGTCATCGAGATGTTCCCGAAGCTCAGCCGTGGTGGACGAGGCCTTGGCCCTCTATAGCCTATTGTCGAGGGCGCCGCGCAAGCCGCATCAGTGACGCTCCGGACGCGCTTCGAGCCACAACCAGCGCGTCCGGTGGAATTCGCGCGGATTGTCGATCCAGCCTTTCACGTAGGTTTGAACGAGATCCTGGGTGGTGCGAAACCGCAAGGGAATCCAGGCATAGTCGGCGAGCGCGATCTTCTCGGCTTTCTGCAGGATCAGGCCCCGTTTCCGCGCGTCGGGTTCGCGTTGGGCTGCGTCCAGCGCAGTGTCGAAGGCTGTATTGTGGTAGCGGCCGTAGTTGTTGCCGCTGCCCGTGCGTAACAGGTCCAGGAAGTTGCTGGCATCGTTGAAATCGGCGAACCAGGATGCAACGCCGAGATCGTAGTTGCCCTGCTGCATGTTTCGGCCATGCACGGCTCCGTCGATGGCGATGACGTCGAGATCGATCCAAATCTGGCGCAGCATGGCCTGAACGACGGCGGCGACGCGTTTGTTGTTCGGTTCGTCGAAGGTTTCGAAGGAGAGGCGCAGGCGATGATCCGGGCCGTAGCCCATCCGGCCCATCAACCATCGCGCTTTGGCGAGGCGCTCCTCGGCGGGAAGCGCGCGAAAATCCATCGCCGCGCCCTTCGGATAGTTCGCAACGCCCGGCGGCACGATGCTGTAAGCCGCAGGTTCGCCCAGGCGAAGGACCTTGTCCGTCAGAATTTCGCGGTCGATCGCGAGATTCAAGGCGCGTCTAAGGCGAACGTCGTCGAGCGGCGGGCGCCGCATGTTCATCGAGATGTAGGATAGCCCCAGGAACGGCTTGGTGTGCAGAACGTTCGGCATATTCTTGCGCAACCAGTCGATCTGCGTCAGCGGAATGGGTGTTTGCGTATCGAGCTCGCCGACGCGGAATCTTCGCAGCGCGGCGTTGCTGTCCGGTGTCGGATAATAGTTCACCACGTCGATGCGCACATGTTGCGCGTCGTAGAAGAGCGGATTGCGCACGAGGGTAAGGTGATCGTTGGGTATCCACTCCGTCGGGACATAAGGTCCGTTGCCGACGAAATTTCGCGGCAGCGACCAGGCATTGCCTTTAGCAGCGAGAACATGGCGCGGCAGCGGATAGGCCGTGTCATGCGTCAGCAATTCGGGCAGGTAGGCGGCGGGATGTTCGAGCGCGATCTGAAGGGTCTTGTCGTCGAGCGCATGGATGCCGAGCGCGGTCGGCGGCAACTGGCCCTCGCTGATCGCATGGGCATTTTTCACGACCCACAGATTGTAGGCATAGGCCGCGCCGGTGTGCGGATCGAGCAGGCGTTGCCACGCGAAGACGAAGTCCTGCGCGGTGACGGGTCGGCCGTCCGACCACTGGTGATTGCGCAGATGAAACGTCCAGGTTCTGTCGTCAGGTGAGATGGTCCAACTCGTCGCGGCTCCAGGCATGGGTTCTGCGGCCGGATCCATCGTGAGCAGTCCGATCAGGAGATCGCCCGAAACGTTGGATTCGTTCAAACCATCGATGAAGTGGGGATCCAGACTTTTGATTTCGCCGCCGTTGCCGCGGTTGAGAACCGTCAGGCCCCATGCCGGTGCAATCGGGATGCAAGAAAGTGCGAGGGCAAGGATCGCTCGAGCAGCCTTCATACGCTTCGGATGGAGCGGTCGAGGGAGAGATAACGTGTGCGGTGAACGTTGACGTTGTTGTCCTTCCAGCCCTTGACCTGGGGCGAGACGAGATTGCGCGTGACGCCAAAGAACACCGGAACGAGCGCCACATCGTCGAGCAACGTCTGCTCTGCTTCGCGCAACAAGGCCGCGCGCGCGACGGGGTCGCGTTCGTGGTCGGAACGATCGACCAGCATCTCGAACTTCGGACTGTCGTATTCGCCGTTGTTCAGGTCTGGCGCGGCCTTCTGGCAGAGCATCAGGTAATTCTTGGGATCGCGATAGTCGGCGATCCAACCGGCCCATGCCGCTTGGAAGTCGTGCTTGCGCAAAAGATTGTAATGTATCTGGCTGTCGGACGGCACCATGTTTGCTTTGGCGCCGATCGTGCTCCACATCCCCTGCAGCGCCACGGAAATGATGCGCGTCTCGGTCGTGCCTGCGATGTTGTAGTCGAACGTCAGCGGATTGCTCGGCCCGTACCCTGCTTCGGCGAGAAGCGCGCGTGCGCGCGCCAATCTCTGTGCCATGTTCTGGCTGCGGAACGTCATTTCAGCGCTTCGATACTGCGGCATTCCCGGCGGGATGAGGGCGTAGGCAGGCTGCTCGCCGGCACGCGTCACCTTGGACACCATGATCTCGCGATCGATCGCCAGGGACAAGGCAAGCCGCACGCGCAAATCGTCAAAGGGTTTGCGTTTGACGTTGAAGCAGACATATTGCGACAGGATATAGGGCGCTCGATGCAATTCATGCGGCAGATGACGTTCCAGCCAATGAATTTGCTGCGGCGGCACGGAGTCGCTCACGAGGTCGAATTCGCCGCCGCGAAATCGCTTCAGAGCCGCGGCTGAATCCTGAGTGGGGCAAAAGTTCACGGTTTGGATGGCGACCTCGTCGGCGGCGAAGAAGCGTGGGTTCTTGTCCAGGCGGATGTGGTCGTTCGAAATCCACCGCTTCAGCGTGTAAGGGCCGTTCCCGACAAGGTGTCCCGGCCGGGTCCAATCCTCGCCATACTTCTCGACCACGTGCCTCGGCACCGCGAAAGTGGTGTAGTGCGTCAGAAGTTCCTTGATGTACGGGACCTGGTACTGAAACGTCAGCTCCAACGTGTGATCATCGATCGCGCGCGCGCCGACTGACTCCGGCGATACGGCTCCAGCGGCCGCTTTCTGCATGTTCTTCATCGGATAGAGGATGGAGACGTATTGCGCCGCGGTCTTCGGGTTTGCGATGCGGCGGAACGAATAGACGAAATCGTGTGCCGTGACGGGCGTACCGTCCGACCAATTGTGCTCGCGAAGCTTGAACGTGTACGTCAAGCCGTCGGCGCTCTGCGTGAAACTCTCGGCGGTGCCGGGGACCGCCTCGCCGCTCGGGCCATCGGTCATCAGTCCGATGAACATGTCGCCGATGATGTTGTTTTCCCAGTTGCCGGACGCCTTGTGGGGGTCGAGCGTGTCCGGCTCCGCGCCGTTGCCGCGCACGAGCGTGCGCGAATCGGCACTGGAGAAATTCATGCCCGGACCGGACCCGCTTCTCAGAGCGGCGGCAGCCCCACCAATCACGACGGCACTTCCGCCCGCGATCAGTCCGCGCCTTGTCCACTTACTCTGTGCCATGTTCGTATGGACCCTCGCAGGTCGACTCTCGATACCATATAAACGGTTAAGGCTGTGTGCCCACGGCCGCGCTCTGAGCAAACGGATGAACCAAATATGAATTTTCAGAAATGGGCCTGTCTCGTCGCGCTAGTCCTTGTTCCCGCCGGCGCCGACGCGGGGCCGCGTGAAGACCTGATCGACGGCATGGCAAAGTGCGCGGCGGTTGCGAACAGCGCGGCTCGGCTGGCCTGTTACGATGCATTGGCACCGCAATTGAAGGCCGCGCAGTCTGCTCCCCAGGAGCCTGGTGACAATCGCGCTTGGTACGACCCGGGCCGCATCTTCGGCACCAGCCCCGCGCAACAGACGACACCGCAACAGTTCGGCGCCGAAGCCTTGGTCGCGCCTCCCGCGCCGCCGCCCAAACCGGGCGAGCCGCAAGCGCCCGCGCCGCCTCAGCCGCTCGACAGTATCAGCGCCAAGGTCAGCGACTTTGCGTACAATCCGTATGGCCGCGCTGTCGTGTTCCTCGACAACGGCCAGATCTGGCAACAGATCCTGGGAGACACCGATCGTCCGCATTTCAAGAAGGGCGAGGTCAATACAGTCGTGATCTCGCGCGGAGTGCTGGGCTCTTACAACATGGTCGTCAACGACGCCGGCTCGGCGATCAAGGTGCATCGGATCAAATGATCCGCTCACACCGGGTCGTGTTCCGCGACGAGGTGGCCTGGTGAAACTTCGATCAGTTTGGGCCGGTACTGTTCGGCGTCGAAATCATCGATCAGCTTTGACTTGAGAAAGCTGAGCTGGGCACGCGAGTCGAGCGGGGAAGGCAGGTCGCCCGACAGCCGCACGCGCTTCTTGGCGCGCTCGGCCTTGGGGTCGGGGATCGGGACCGCCGAGATGAGCGCCTTGGTGTAGGGATGACGCGCATCCTTGTAGATCGTTTCGCGGTCCGCGAACTCCACGACGCGGCCGAGATAGAGCACCATCACACGGTGGGAGATCTGACGCACGACCGACAGATCGTGACTGATGAAGATCATCGACATTCCCGAATCCGCCTGGAGCTTGACGATCAAATCGATGATTTGCGCCTGGATCGAGACGTCGAGCGCACTCACCGCTTCATCACAGATGACGAGCTTCGGCTTGACCACCATCGCGCGCGCGATTCCGACGCGCTGGTTCTGGCCGCCGGAAAATTCGTGCGGATAGCGGTTGATCCAGCCAGGCTCGAGACCGACTTGATTCATGATGTCGCGGACGCGCGACTTGATGGCGTCGCGCGAAAGGTCCCGTTCCAGCGTCTTGAGCGGTTCCGCAATCGACTCGCCGATCGTCATGCGCGGATCCAGGCTGGCGAGCGGATCCTGGAAGACGATCTGCAATTCCTTGCGCAATCGACGCTGATCGCTTTCACTGATCTGGCTGAGGTCGCGTGTCATCCAGACGACGGTGCCGTGGGTCTTGGGCAGGAGCGTAAGCACGGTGCGCGCGAGGGTCGATTTTCCGCAACCGGACTCGCCCACGATTCCCAGCGTCTCGCCTTGATGCAGCGTGAAACTTACGCCGTCGACGGCGCGCAGAGGCTTCGTCTTTGAAAAGATGCCTTTGCCGCGGACGGGGAAATAGACTTTCAGATCGTCGACATTGAGCAACACTTCGGGCTTTGCAGTCGGAGCCGGAGAGGCATGGCCCTTGCGATCCGGATTGTCGACGCGGGGCATCGCATCGAGCAGCATCTTCGTGTAGTCGTGGCGGGGTCGATAGAAGATGTCGTCGATCGGGCCGGCCTCCACGATGTCGCCGTTGCGCATCACCTGGACGCGATCGGCGATGCCGGCAATCACGCCCATGTCGTGGCTGACGAGCACGATCGCGGTTTTCAATTCTGTTTTCAAATCGCGCATGATTTCCAGAATCTGCGCCTGCACCGTGACGTCGAGTGCGGTTGTCGGCTCGTCGGCGATCAACAAATCGGGACCGCAAGCCGTTGCCATCGCGATCATCACGCGCTGGCGCATTCCGCCTGACAATTCATGCGGAAACTGGCGCATACGCCGGGCCGCCTCGGGAATGCGGACAAGCTCGAGCACTTCCATGGCGCGCTTCTCCGCCACGCCATAGGGCAGGCCCGAGTGGGTGCGCAGGGATTCGATGATCTGAGCGCCGACCGTCATGTGGGGCGTCAGCGACGTCAGCGGATCCTGGAAGATCATTGTGATCTTCGAGCCGCGCAACTTGTTGAGCCGAGGCTGGCTGAGATTGAGAATTTCCCGGCCGCGATATTTGACGCTTCCGCTCGCTTTGCCGTTTGCGGCCAAGAGCCCGATTGTCGCGAGAAAGAGCTGACTCTTGCCCGAGCCCGATTCGCCGACCACGCCCAGGCACTCGCTCTCGTCGATGTGGAAGTTCGCGTCCCTGACGGCGTGGACCATGCCGTCTGGAGTCGTGAAGGTCACGTTCAGGTCGGCCACTTCGAGAATGGGCTGCGGCATTCGCTCAGCGGTCCTTGGGATCGAGGGCGTCGCGCAACCCGTCGCCGATGAAATTGAAGCAGAACAGAGTGATCGCCATGAACAGCGCCGGGAAGATCAACATCCAGGGCGCGGTCTCCATCTGGTTCGCGCCTTCTGAGATCAGGACGCCCCACGACGTCAGAGGCTCTTGAATTCCGAGGCCGAGGAACGACAGGAAGCTCTCCGCCAAGATGGATGCCGGAACCGTCAGCGTCACATAGACGATGACCGGCCCGAAGACGTTGGGAACGATGTGGCGCGTGATGATGCCGAATCCGTTCACGCCGCTCGCGCGCGCGGCCTCGATGAACTCCTTCTGCTTGATCGAAAGTGTCTGGCCGCGCACGATCCGCGACATGGTGAGCCACTCGACTGCCCCGATCGCGACAAAGAGAAGGAAGAAATTGCGGTTGAAGATCACCATCAGGATGATGACGAGAAAAATGTAGGGAATGGAATAAAGCACGTCGACGAAGCGCATCATCAACTCGTCGATGCGGCCTCCGAGATAGCCTGCCGTCGCGCCATAGGCGACGCCGATGATCAGGCTGACCAGAGTTGCGATCAGGCCGACGGCAAGTGAAACGCGGGCACCATAAAGCGTGCGCACCAGAAGATCGCGCCCAACCGAGTCGGTGCCAAACCAGTGGGAGCCGCCGGCGTTGCACAGCACGGAGGGGTCAGGCCACCAGTCAGGCGCACAGGAGACGACCGAATAATCGATATAGTCATACGAGTAGGCAAGAAAGAGAGGCCCGAACACGGCCATCAGAGCGATCGCGCCCAGCGTGATGATGCTGACGACGGCGGCGCGGTTTCGAAACAGCCGCCTGCGCGCATCTTCCCATAAGCTGCGGCCTTTGACGTCGAGGGCGCGGCTAACGAGTTCGCCGGTGCGATCGGCGGTAATGCTCATCGCGCGTACCTCACCCGTGGGTCGAGTATCGCATAAAGAACGTCAGCCAAGAGGTTGAGAAGGATGACGAATGTCGCGTAGTAGATGAGCACGCCCAGCACCAGCGTGTAGTCGCGATTGAGGGCTCCTTGCACGAAGTAACGCCCAATCCCGGGAATTCCGAAGATTTGCTCAACCACGAGCGAGCCCGTCAGGATTCCGGCGATGGCCGGCCCGAGATAGCTCACGAGCGGCAAGACCGCGGCACGTAAGGCATGACGCAGGACGACTTGCACGCTCGAGAGACCCTTGGCGCGCGCGGTCCGGACATAGTTGGAGTGCAGCACCTCGACCATGCTCCCGCGAGTCAAGCGCGCGATCACTGCGATCTGCGGCAGGGCCAACACGATCACCGGCAGGATCATGTTGCGCAGCGCGCCGCCGTTCCAGCCGCCGACAGGCAATGAGATGTCGTAGCCGAAGAGACTGACGCCATAGACACCGAAGACGAGCGTCAGGATCGGCGCCATGACGAAAGTCGGGATCGTTATACCGATCATGGCGATGAACATCACCGAATAGTCGCTTGCCCTGTTCTGCCGGAGCGCAGCCACGGTCCCCATGACGAGGCCCACGAGCACCGCGAGGAAGATCGCCGCCAGACCGAGCCGCGCGCTGACCGGCAAGCCGTCCGCGATCATCTCGTTGACGCTGAAATCCTTGTTTTTGTACGAGGGTCCGAGGTCGCCATGCGCAAGCTTGCCGAGATAGATGAAATATTGCTGGTAGACGGGTTTATCGAGGTTGTACGCCGCCTTTACGTTTTGCTCGATTTCGGGCGGCAGCCGGCGCTGGCTGTCGAATGGGCCGCCTGGCGCAATCCGCATCATGAAAAAGGCAAGCGTGATGATGATGAAGAGCGTCGGAATGGCGCCCAGCAGGCGCCGGATGGCGTAGGATAACATCTTGTCTGCTGGTCCCGCGCGCGGTGGTTCGACGCCGCTCAAACTCGGCGAGCGTCACGATGATGTCAATGCACGTGCTCGGGAATGGTGCATAACATGTCACTGAGCGGGTCATGTGCGAAGCTAAGCTAACGCTTACGTCAGTTATTGCGAGTCGAGCCACGTCTGCCAACGCATTTGGACGTCGGCGCCATGCCGTTGCCACCAGGCATCGTCGATAGGGAATGCGGTCGCAAAGTGCGCTTTTGCAGTCGGCAGGAAAGGCGCCATCGCGGTGCCCAATTCCGGATTCTTGCCGATAAATGGCAATGACGACAGCCTTGCGGGGCCGAAGGGAACCCAGTCCGACACGCCGGCCAGGCTCTGGGACCGCGTGGCAAAACGCACGAAGTCCAATGCCAGGTCCTGTTTCGCGCCGTGCCTCGGCAGGGCGAACACGTCCAATTCATAGAGTTGCCGGTCCCAGACGACGCCGACCCCATTGCCATGCTGGGCCGCGTCGTAGACATCGCCGTTGAGTGCGGTCGCGAATGCCGCGCGGCCGTCATTGAGCATGGCGACCGCGTCCGCTGAACTATCCCACCAGAGAAGAGAGCGGCGAATCGAGTCGAGCTTGGCGAAGGCGCGGTCGAGCCCCTTTGGCGTTGATAGTTCGTCATAGACGTCGGCCGGCTTCACGCCGTCCGCCAACAGCGCCAGCTCGAGATTGAATTTCGCGCCGCGGCGTAACGCGCGAGGACCGGGAAAACGCGCCAGGTCGAAGAAGTCGGCGATCGTCTGCGGCCGCGCATCGCCGAAGCGCCGTTCCGAAAAGGTAATCACCTGCGAATAGACGACGCTGCCGACCCAACATCGTCCGAGCGCGTTGGCAACGAAGTCTCGCGCCGCGGGCGTTCCATCGGCTCCGGGAGGAAGCGTGGCTGCATCAAGGGGCTCGAGCAAACCCTCGCGGCATGCCGCGATCGCGTCCGGCAGCTCCAGATCCATCACGTCCCACTCGACATGGCCGGCTCTTACCATCCGGCGAAGCTCGGACAACCCGCCATCATAGAGCGCGATGCGCACATCGACGTGTCGGTCTTCGCCGAAGGGCCGGAAGAGCGCATTGGCCTGCGCACGGCCATAGGGGCCAGACCAGGTCGCAACCGTGAGGATCGGCAAGGGCCGCGTCAGCCAATAGAGCAGCGCGGCGAGAAGGAGAACGATGCCGAGGGCAGCCACGAGGAAGTTCGTCCGGCGTCTGCTCATGGTTTCCTCGGCAAGGGAAGTCGACACTCAGGCGGGTCTTATACCCGCTTCACGCGCGACAGAAACCGATCTGATGTTGATCGTTTGGAGCGCGGCCACATCACCCATGCGCGCCGGCAGCCTTGCTTTTGCGGGGAGCGGGTCATAGTTTCCGGCCCTCTTTTTGCGATGGGCAGTTGTAGCTCAGCTGGTTAGAGCGCCGGATTGTGGATCCGGAGGTCGGTGGTTCGAGCCCACCCAACTGTACCAATCAAGCCTCGCGGATTCTCCCTTCAATTGGCAACCGCAGAGAGCCCTACGGCGCGGTTTTTCCTTTTGGCTTTCGGCTCACGTCATATACGTCTTTGATCGCGTCGACGACGACATTGGGCGCATCGAAGACGACATACTCCGAACTGTTGTCGGCGAAGATCGCCCGGCTGTTGGAAGAGCGCGTGAGCCAAAGAGCCTGCGCCCTTCGGACTTCATCTTCGTAGCGGGTGTGCTCCGCGCTCGGCGGGGGCTGATTGAGCAACGAGCCCACGCCGTGCCGGCCGGTGTACACCACGCGCAGCGGACGATCACCATAGGATCGCCGATGTTGCTGCAAGAAGGCTTCATCCGCCGGCATCTGCTCCATCTCCGAAATATAGGCGTCGTACAACGCGACCTTGGTTTGCGCGATCTCAAGCAGCTTTGCGTTTAGCGCGGCCGACCACTCCCCCTCGGGAATTCCTCTGAAGAATTGTTGTGCGCAGGTGCGTGGCGGCCGGCCAGGGCGTCGCGGGAGCAACGATAGCGGCTTGCGCGAAGCGACTTCATCGCGGCAGGCGCGAAGTCTGGCAACGAGGTCGACCTCTCCTTTGTGGTCCGCATCCTGCTGATCGGCCGGTTCGAGTTCTAGGACGTCGCCCTCCACCAGCACGATGCCGGCGACATCGGCCATATAGAGTTCTGCGAAAGTGCGGACATTGTCGGAGCCGAAAGCGTGACCGACCAGAATATAGGGCCCGGCGATCCCGGCCCGGCGAAGCGCGCTGCGTAACTCGCCGGCAATGCGGGTGCTGGTTCGCGGCATCGGGCCGGCGCCGCTGAATCCCGCACCGGCGCGATCATACGCACACGCGCGCGTCCATTTTGCCACCTTCGGCTGCACGATCGCCCATGCCGGCGCCCAGTCTTCCCAGCCCGAGTCGAACACCACGGCCGGTGAACCATGTCCCATGCAATAGAGGTTCAGCTTTGCGCCGTCGTCCGTCTCGACGAGTCGGCCAGGGCGCGCGTAAATCGTATCGCCGGGCGCTGCGTTGCTTGGCGCCGCCGCCATCAGTTGTGACGCCGCGGCGAACAAACATGTGGCAAGGATTCTCGAAAACGTCATCGACGAAATCTCCCTAAGTCGTTGTCCTAGTCGAATGTCTTGCGAAGACGAATGAATGTGATCGGCCCGAACCGACGTCTCTGCAGATCGGTGAATTGCGGCAGGTGTGTGTTGCGTGGTCCAGAAAACACTTCGCGCGTCGTATCGGTCGCAATTTGCTCGAGGTCGGATTGCAAGCGGAGCGTCAGATCGGGCGCGGGTTTGTATTCGAGGTACACCGTATTTTCGATTCCGCTGAGTCTGCGGTCGATCTCGTTGAAGAGGAAATTGATCGAGCGTACGGCCGGATAGGAATCGATCCCCCAGCGCAGGTCCCATTGCGGCAGGTCCTGGTCGAAGTGAATCTCGGCATCAAGCGGGTGCTGCAACGAGATAACGCGCGTTTGCCCGGTCGTCGGATCGCGGACTTGCGAAAAGCGCCATGTGGCTGTTCCGTGGAGCGTCGCATGAGCGATCCCAAGGCGATCGAGGGGAACGCTGAAGGTACCGGCAATGTCGTCCTCCTCGCCGCCGCCAATGTTGCCCGGCTCATCGAAGGCGCCCGAGGCTGCAAAGACCGGAACGCGGTCGACGACGTCTTGCAGGATGAGATGGCGCAGCGTGAGCGACACGTCCGCATCGTCCCAGAAGTGACGGTCATAGGAGATCTCGAAGGCCCAGTCGCGTTGCGGCGACAGATTGGGGTTTCCGGCGGCGACGCCGGTGGTGTTGAGGACGGCGTTGGCCGCGAAATTGCCGAAGTCGAGTTGACCGACCTCGCGCTCCGCACGCAGACGCAACTGATTGCGAGCATCCGGCGTCCAGGTGACCACCAGTCGCGGCTTCGGGAAGACGAGTGTCTTCGACAGCGTGACGTCACCCGATGACGCGATGGTCGATTCCTCCACGCGCACGCCCGCCTCGACGGCGAGGGACGCGACCGGCCGCAAGACGGCGGTCGCAAAGGCCTCGCCGCGCTTCTCCGAGACGAAAACATTGCCGGCAGGCACCGCAATCGGTGTGCCGTTGTCGCTGAAGAGGGTGCGCGTCGCGAGCCAGTTATAGGCGAACTCTCCCCCGACATCGACCGTCGTATCGCTCGTCGATTTCCAGTGCAGAATTCCGCGCCCGATAATCTCGCCGCCGTGATTGTCCTGGATGAAATCCTGCCGATCTGTCGCGGTGTCGAATGTCGAGACGGTGTCGGTCTTGTTGAGATGCTCCAGACCGAGCAGCTCCATCGTCCATCCACCGGAGACACTGCGGTCGTAATGCTGGCCGAGTTCGGCGTCGGCAAGATCTTGCCTGTCGCGCTCGACCTGGCGCCCGGCAATGTGAAACGCGTCGATATTAAACTTGTGGAAGGGTTGGTCCTCCAAAGTGAGGTTCACGCGCAATTTGCCGCCCATGAAGGGCGCCTCGTATGCGGCAGTGCCCAGATAATTCCAGCTGACGAGCTGGTTGCGCATATTCGATGAGTCCAGCAAGACGCCATCAGGCGCGAAAATCTCGTGAAGACCATTGCCCTGCGCGCCGTCGTGATAGCGTGCGCCAAAGAGCGAAGCCTCGAAATGGTTGGCATCCCAATCCCAAGTTCCCTCCAGCCGCAATTGAGGATCGAACGGTATTCCGAAGGGCTTGTAGGCGCCTGCGGTGGCAACGCCGTGAAACCCGCCCGGCTTCTTGCGGATGATGTTCACGACGACGGTCTTGCCCTGCATGTTGATACCGGGAGCGCCGCCGCGGACGAGATCGATGCGTTCGATCTGCGAGGAGGGCAGGCGCGTGAGAATTCCGACAAGATCATCGGTCTTGCTTGCCGGGCGCTGCCCATCAATCAGCACATTGCCCGCCGAATCGGCGAAGCCGCGCACATTGCTGCCGTCATCGAACACGAAGCCGGGTACGCGCTGGATCATATCGAGCGCCGTGTCGAGCCCCATCGGCGCGAAAAACGATGCCGGATAGCCAATGACTGCGCTGGCCGGCGCGGCTGCATCCGCGGCACGAGCGGCAGTTGCGTTCAACATCAAGAGCGCCAGGGCGGCGATACGAATTGCTCGCAAACGGGCGATGCGCGGGCTTGTCGATTCTTCGACCATGGAGAAATCGTGAAATGCGGAAGGCTGCGGCGGAAGTGCCAACCAGCACCATCTCGAGTCATGACTTTTGACACATGGCCCGGCAGAGGCGCGATGCTATGATCGGGCCATGAGGCTGCAGCATCGCTATCATTGGCTGATCTTGGCGGTCGCGATCACGATTTGGATCGCGGTGGGTTGTGTCGCGATGGCGCTGGCACTGCCGGACCGCGACGCCCGAACGTCTGCTTCGGTCTGGATTGTCCTATTCGGCGGCTTTTCGGCTGCGCTCGTCGGCTCGATCTTGGTCGGTCAACGCTCGCGGATGGCGCAATGCGCGCTGATCGCGATCGAGGCCCTGTCCGTGGTCGCCATGGGTCTGACCAATCGCGGTTCACCGGGACCGCTGCTGACGCCCATCGCGCTGCAAGTCGCACTGCTATTCGGCACGCGCAACGCGCTTATCTGTGTGGTGGTGAATTCAATCCTGCTCAGATTGGGACTCTGGGATCTCAGGGACGATCTCATGAGCTGGGTCTATCTTGGGCTCGACGTCTCCGGCCAATTGATCGCGGTCGGCGTCGTTCAGGTGGTACGCCTCGAAGCCGAGGCAAGCCTTGCGCTCGGTCGCGCCAATGCGGAATTGCGCGCGACGCAAGCGCTCCTTGCAGAAAGCGCCGCCAGGGAGGAACGATCACGCATCTCGCGTGACCTGCATGATGCTTGGGGGCATGATCTCACCGCACTCAGCCTGCAACTTGAATATGCGAGTCACGTCCCACCGGAGCAGGGACGGGCGATCGTGGTCGAGGCACGCGATCTGGCAAGATCGCTGCTCGCCAAGGTGCGCGATGTCGTCGGCACGCTGCGTCGCTACGACGGCCACGACATTAAGCCCGTCCTCGAAGCGCTGGCGATGGGTACGCCGCAGTTGAAGGTCCATCTCGACATCCCCGAAACGGTCGCGCTTCAGTCGGCCGAAGCCACGCAGACCATCATGTGCTCGGCACAAGAGATCATCACCAACACGCTGCGTCACGCGCGGGCACGCAATCTCTGGCTTGCTGTGCGGACCGACGAGGGATGTGTTCGCCTTGACAGTCATGACGACGGCGAGGGAACCGACGAGCTGCGCCTTGGCCATGGGCTCAAGGGTTTGTGCGAACGATTTCAGCAACAGGGAGGTGAAATCGCATTCGAAAGCGCGCGCGGCAACGGCTTTCGGGTGATCGGCTGGATTCCAACGCGCATCTCCCACCCATGACGCGCGTTTTCCTCGTGGACGACCAGACGCTCGTCCGCAAAGGCATCCGCAGCCTTCTCTCCCTATTGCCCGATATCGAGATTGCAGGCGAAGCCGTCGATGGCCGCGAGGCGCTGCGCCTCATACCGGCCGCCGCGCCTGACGTCGTGCTTCTCGACATCCGCATGCCGGAAATGGACGGGCTCGACGTGTTGCGCGCCTTGGTTCAGCCGGGCCGAGCGCCCCATTTCATCATCCTGACGACCTTCGACGACTCAGACGTCTTGCTTGAGGGCTGCAAGGCCGGTGCGCGGGGATTTCTGCTCAAGGATGTCTCGCTCGAGCAACTGGCCTCTGCGATTGCATCGGTCGCGGAAGGACGCCTGATTCTGCAGCCTTCGATTACCGAAACCCTGCTCCGAAGCCTCCAAGGCCGCAGCGAGTCGAAGCTCGACGATGTCGAACCCTTGACGGAGCGTGAGCGTGACGTCATCCGCCTCATGGCCGGCGGCTTTGGCAACCGCGAAATCGGAGAGATGCTCGGGCTGAGCGAGGGCACGGTGAAGAATTATGTTTCGCGCCTGCTGATGAAGCTCGACGCTCGCGACCGTACGAGCGCCGTATTGAAAGCCATCGCCAGCCGCCTGGCTTGAGCGCTGCCACTGCGCAAATTCAATCAGTTACATCAATGCGTTGCTGCGCGCTCGGCAAACCGGCATGGCGCCGCGTCGCGCAGGCCCCTGGAGTTGGCGGAGGACTCAGCGGCGCGCGCGGATTAAAACAACGCCACGCTGTCGCGAGAGTTCGAACGCGCAGAACAATGCAAGGGAGGTTCGACATGCCATTCTATCTCCTACAAGCAAGCTATAGCCCTGCGGGCGCCGCACATCTGGTGCAACATCCGCAACACCGCGAGGAAGCGTTGCAGAAGTCCTGTCAAGCGCTCGGCGGAAAACTGCACCACTTCTTCTACTGCTTTGGTCAGTACGATGCGGTCGGCATTGCCGAGTTGCCAGACAACAAGGCTGCTGCGGCATTGTCGCTGTCGGCAGATGCGTCAGGCGCACTGAAACAGGTGAGCACGACGGTGCTGCTCACTGTTGCCGAAGCCATGGACGCCATGAAGAAGGCGCAGACCGACCAATACAAGCCGCCGACTTGAACAGAACCTGCGAGTGAGTCATTGGCGAGGGCCGCCAGCGATGGTGGCCCTTATGCATTCATCTCAAACTGATCGAGAGCGGCTCATGACCAACATTCGTTTTGCACGCCAGGAAGACCATGACCAGTGGCTCCCGCTCTGGGACGGATACAATCGTTTCTATGGCCGCTTCGACGCGACGGCGCTGCCCCTCGACGTGACGCGATCGACTTGGCGCCGTTTTTTCGATCCGCGCGAGCCCATGCATGCACTCGTCGCGGAGAACGAAAGCCGCCTGGTCGGTTTGGTGCACTACCTCTTCCACCGTCACACGACCATGCTGACCGACATCTGCTACCTGCAAGACTTGTTCACGGATGAATCCTGTCGCGGCAAGGGCGTCGGCCGTGCCTTGATCGAAGCCGTGTATGAAGAAGCGCGCCGTGCCGGCGCGACCCGGGTCTATTGGCAAACGCACGAGAGCAATGCGCGCGCGATGGTGCTCTACAACCAGGTCGCGGACCGTTCGGGCTTTCTGGTTTATCGCAAGCAGCTGTCGTGATGTTCAGAGCGCCACATTTTCGGCGGCCAATGTGCGACGTTCAAAGATCGCGCCTGGCGAGGAATCCAGACTGGGATACGTCGCAAGTTCGCCTGCGACCAGACCGCCATAAAGCCGCGCCGGTGACAAATAGACGACCACGCCTTCGACACAGCGTGGCGCCTTGTCCGCCACCCGTACGAGCTGACGCATCCAAAGCGGCGAATGCGAATGCGCAACGTCATGGAATCCAGCGACGACCTCTGCCGCCCGCGGCCCATGGATAAAATCTTCCAGGTAGTGGCCGCGCAGGTTGCGTCCGAAGAATTGATGCAGCGCCGTTCCGATGAGGCGCACGCGCAGGCGCGTCGCGTTGTTGTGTTTCTCGATGCCGAGCACAAACAGATGCGGCAGCAACGTGGCCCCGATCGCGCGCGGGTTCACATCTTTCGCCGCTCTGAATTCCATGAGCCGGTCGGCAATTTGGCTTAGACGCGTGTCCATGCGCCTATACTGGAACCGGCATGTAAATATTAAATATACGACGTATTACCATGCGAGCGGCTTGCCGTATTTCTCCATGAAATCGGGCGCTTGCGGGATGCCTATGGCGTCCGAATCCGGCCAGCGCAAAATGGCAAAATTTGGCATATCGGGGTGTCAAAGCGGAGAAACGAAAATGGCGACCATTCGCAAGGAGATGCACCTGAATGCCCCGACCGAGAAAGTGTGGAGCGCGCTCGCGGATTTCCAGCACGTGCATACGCGGCTCGCACCCGGTTTTGTCGTCGACAGCAAGCCGGACGGCGACAATGTGCGCACCATCAGGTTCGCGAACGGCTCGATCGTCAAGGAAACGCTGGTCACGCTGGAAAAGGATCGGCACCGCCTTGTCTATTTCGTGACAAGCGAGCGCATCAGCCATCACAACGCATCCGCCGAGATCATCGCGGATGGAAAGGACCGCTGCCGCTTCGTCTGGACGACGGATGTCCTGCCAGACGAACTTGCGCCTTACATCGACTCGCAGATGAGCGAAGGCGCGAAGGCGATGAAGGCGGCGCTCGAAGGCGCGTAGCTAAAGGCGAACCCCGAAACTTGCGGCGACGATGACTGTGCCTAAATAGAGAACGAAAGTCAGCACGCAGGACGAAAGAAGCGCCCACCAGAACGGAACGCCGTTTCTCAACATGCCGGGGAGTGCGAGGAACATCGGCAGCGACGGCAGGACGTACCAGAACGTCGCCTCGGCATGATCGGCGATCCGCTTGGTGTCGCCGGTGTCGCGCCACAGCCAGATGATAGCGAGGAGGGAGACGAGTGGGAGCGATGCGACGAGGGCGCCGAAGGCCGGACTGCGCCTGGCTATTTCCGACACCGCCATGATGATCACGCCGGAAAGCAACGCCTTCAGAACAAGGTAGAGCATCGGTTCATCGCCTCATGGCCAGGACGCGCGCAGCATGTTCGGCGATCTTGGCCGGCGCCTCTGGCGGAAACGGCGTGATGCAGCTCGCGTTGATCTCGCATAGAACATAAGTGTCCTCGCCGTCTGCGTTCTTGGGGCCGAAGAGAAAATCGGCGTCCCAAAGCACGGGCAGTCTCGAGCGTTCGAGGGCGAGCGTCGTCATCATTTTGGGGACCCATCCGCGTTCGAGATTTTGGCGCAAGCCTGCAAATTGCGTCTCGGTCGGTGGAAACATGGTTTTCGCGGCCGGAAGGCCGAAGGTATTCGGATCGGGCGTCCCTTCTGCGTGACCCGGCGCATATTGCCGGGCGAAGCCAATGACTTCGTCCGCGCAGAGATAGCAACGCACCATGCCTTCGACGATACGCGGCTGGAACGGCTGGTCGATGAGCTTGCCGGCTCCTCCGAAGTAGGTTTCGCAGCTTGCGATGAACTCGGCGAGCTTGGCTTGCGACGTCCTGCCGTCGCGATCGGTCGCCTGCTGGATCGAAACGAGCTCGCCGGGAAGCAGCGTCACCTTCCAGACGCCCTGGCCGCCGTTGCCACGATACCGTTTCAAGACGCGGGTGCCGGACGACCGGAGTCGTTCGGGAAAGCCCCGACGGAACTCTTCGAACGTCTCATACAGGTACGTATCGGCGCCCCATCCGACATCGCGCGTGCGGTAAAGAACTTCCTTGGTTCCCATTTTGAGGATGACGTCAGGGTGAGAGCCGACCCAGACGCCCTTCGACGCGACGTGCCGCAGAATCGAATCGAGGTCGCTGCGATCTCTGCCGCCGTCGAGCGGATCGACCCAAACAAGCACGCCGTCGCACGACAACAGGCGCTCGCGAATCTCACCGGTCGCGGCCTCGGAGTAGACCATTGGCTCGACCGCGAAATCGCGCGCCTCCAGCGCCTGCGCAACGGGAAAGAGGCGCGAATTCTCGGGCACGCGAGCGGCCTGTATCGCGGGGTCGCCCCGCCACACGATGGCCATCTTGCGCTTCTGCGGAGTCGCCATGGGATTTGTTTAACATGTTTCAGGGATTCAGGGCCTTGAGGCGGGGAGGGTGGAATTTGAGAGCATCACCCTCTACAAGGCCGCCTCGACAGCAGGGCGTTTCATGGCAGACGGCAAGCAATCCCGGCCCAAGGCACGGACGGTACGCGGTTTTCGCGACCGCGCCCAAAGCGAACTTGCGGCCGAACGGGCGATGCTCGACATCATCCGGCGAACGTTCGAAAGCTACGGCTTCGACGCGCTCGAAACGCCGTTTGTCGAGTACACCGATGCGCTCGGCAAGTTTCTTCCCGACGTCGACCGACCGAACGCCGGCGTATTCTCGTTCCGCGACGATGATGAGCAATGGGTGTCGCTGCGCTACGACCTGACGGCGCCGCTGGCGCGCTATGTCGCCGAAAACCAACAGTCTCTGCCGCGGCCCTTCCGTCGCTATCAGATCGGAACTGTCTTTCGCAACGACAAGCCGGGACCGGGTCGTTTTCGCGAATTCATCCAGTGCGACGCCGATACCGTCGGCACCTCGTCGCCCGCCGCCGATGCCGAGATGGTGATGATGTTCGCGGACACGCTCGAAGCTCTGGGGCTCAAGCGCAGCGAGTATGTGATCAAGCTGAACAGCCGAAAGCTGCTCGATGGCGTGTTGGAAGCTGCTGGCCTGTCGCTCGACGACCGCGATCGCCGCGGCACTGTGCTGCGAGCGATGGACAAGCTTGATCGCGTTGGTTCGGCGGGAGTCCGTGCCCTGCTCGGAGCAGGGCGCAAGGATGAGTCAGGCGATTTCACGAAGGGCGCCGAACTTGCTCCCGGACAGATCGACACCATCATCAAGTTCATGACATCGCCGCCGAGCCTTGCTGGTTCGAATGAACTCATGCGTTGGTGGAACGACATCGCACCTCAGCAGGGTCCGGGTACTGTCGGCGCGATAGGTGTCGGCGAGCTCGAAGCGATTCTCGAGATCGTCGACAAATGCAGATACTCGGAGCGCGTTCAACTCGATTCCGGAACTGTGCGCGGCCTCGACTACTACACCGGCCCAGTGTTCGAAGCGCAGCTCACCTTCCCTGTGAAGAATGAAAAGGGGCAGGACGTTGTGTTCGGCTCCGTCGGCGGCGGTGGCCGCTATGACGATCTCGTCGCGCGCTTCACCGGACAGAAGACACCCGCGGTCGGATTCTCCATCGGCGTGAGCCGGCTGCTGACGGCTCTCGAAATGCGCAAGGCCTCAGCCGCAACAACCATGCCGCTCGTCGTTGTCACTGTGTTCGACAGAAGCGATGCCTCCCGCGCGTTTGAGATGGTGCGCGAATTGCGCGCCGCGAACGTCAGGGCCGAAGCCTATGTCGGGACCGGCAAGCTCGGCGATCAGTTCAAATATGCCGACAAGCGTGGCGCGGCGCTTGCGGTCATCGAAGGTCCGGATGAAAGCAAGGCCGGCATGGTCAAGATCAAGGACCTGGCGCTCGGCGCGGAACTCGCAAAGTCGGTGGAGAGCAGAGCGGAGTGGATCGCCAATCGGAAGGCTGAAGTCCTGGTCGAGCGTTCGGCTCTGGTCGAAAAGGTGCGAGAGCTTCTCGCCCGCGGCCGCTGACCGTGCCTGCTTTCCCGCATTACGACACGAAGTCGATCGCCGCTCTGAACAAGCAGGCGGATGCGATTCTTCAATGCTTCGCGGCACGCGGTTATGCGCGACAGGAACCGAGCGTGCTGCAGCCCGCCGACATCTTCCTCGACCGCTCAGGCGAGGAGATTCGCCGCCGCACCTTCACGCTGACCGACCCATCGGGCCGCGAACTGTGCCTGCGGCCCGATCTCACCATCCCCATCTGCAAGATGGCGGTGGATTCGGATGCCAGGTATCCGCAGCGTATTTCCTACAATGGCCTCGTCTTCCGCCATCAGCCGAACGAACCGCAGCGTCCGACGCAGTTTTTCCAGGCTGGCGCGGAATTGCTGGGCCTGGAGGATCGTGCGGCCGGTGAAATCGAGATCCTGTCGCTTGCCGTCGAAGCGCTGCACGCGGCGGGCCTCAAGGATTTCGAGATGAAGATCGGAGATCTTGCGCTGTTCGGCGCGTTGGTCGACGCCCTCGACGTACCGGCCCAGTGGCGCGCCAGGCTGAAGCGGCACTTCTGGCGCGCGGGTTATTTCGAGGCATTGCTTAATCGCTTGACCCATGGTGCGGCGACGGACACACAGCGCCTGCTGGGTTCGCTCGGCGGCCTCAGCGCGGCGGAGTCGCGCGCCGCGATCGAGGGCTTGATGGACATGGTGGCGGACGCGCCACAAGGCGCGCGCACGCGCGAGGAAATCGTCGAACGCTTGATGGAGCAGGCGGCGGATGCTGCGGCGCTCAGGCTCGATCCAAAAATCGCACGTGTGATCACAAGCCTGCTCAACATATCCGGGACGGCCCAGGCGGCGCTGGGTGAAATCCAAACCTTGACCAAGAATGCCGGCATCGAGTTGGACGTACCGCTTGCGGCAATGGAGGCACGCCTCGCCGCGCTCAAGTCGCTTGGCATCGATCCTTCGCGTGTCGCGTTCGCGGCACGTTTCGGCCGCAACATGGAATATTACACCGGCTTTGTGTTCGAGCTTTGGTCGCGCGATGCCGAGGGCAAGGTTCAGATCGCGGGTGGCGGGCGCTACGACACGCTTCTCGAAGCATTGGGCGCCAAGCGCGCAATCTCGGCGATCGGATTCACGCTGCGAACCGAACGCATCCTGGCGGCATGCCGTTTCGCGGGAGCGGCGTGATGGCGGCCCTGACGCTCGCCGTTCCATCCAAGGGACGCCTGCAGGAACAGGTCAGCGACTATTTCGTCGATGCCGGCGCAACGCTGATTCAGTCCGCTGGCGCACGCGGCTATCGCGCGACGCTTTCGGGACTTCCGGATATCGACGTGATGCTGCTATCGGCCTCCGAGATCGCGTCGTCGCTGATATCGGGCGATGTGCATCTGGGAGTCACAGGCGAAGACCTGCTGCGCGAGCAGGCGCCCGAGCTCGCAGGCCGTATCCATCTCGTCAAGCCGCTCGGTTTCGGGTTTGCAAACGTCGTCGTGGCGGTACCGCAATATTGGATCGATGTGTCGACCATGGCGGACCTTGACGATGTCTGTGCCGCCTTCGTTCAGAAGCACCGCCGGCGCCTGCGCATTGCGACGAAGTACATTCAGATGACACGAAGCTTCTTCGCGCACATGGGAATCTCGGATTATCGCATCGTCGAGAGCGCGGGCGCGACCGAAGGCGCGCCGGCGGCGGGAACGGCGGAAGCCATCGTTGACATCACGACGACGGGTGCAACGCTTGCGGCCAATGGGTTGAAGGTGGTGGAAGACGGCACGATCCTGGAAAGTCAGGCTCAGCTCGCGGCTTCGCTCCACGCCGATTGGAACAAGGAAGCCCGCGCCGCGGCCGAGTCACTGCTTGCACGCCTGGGTGCGCGCGAACGCGCCAAAACTTCGCAGATTCTGCGCGTCCGGCTTGATCAGAACTCAGACGCGATTCTCGCGACGCTGGCGCAGGATTTGGGCGCATCCGTGCTGTCGCGACCCACCGACCCCAACGGCGAGTATTCCATCCTTTGCCCGCGTTCGAACCTGATGGAAGCGATCGCGTCGCTACGCCGGCAGGGT
The DNA here is from genome assembly GCA_035536115.1 of Rhizomicrobium sp. GTDB lineage: Bacteria > Pseudomonadota > Alphaproteobacteria > Micropepsales > Micropepsaceae > Rhizomicrobium. The sequence goes on along the minus strand of DATLOU010000018.1, from coordinate 80,290 downwards.
TGTCACGCTCCCGCCACAACGCAAGACGCAGACTATGTCTTCGACACGGCCAATCCGCTTTATGCGGGTCTTGTCGCGGCGCTCGCCTAACTCAGCGCTTCGGCCAAGCGCAGCGCATCGCTTTTGTTGTGATAGATCCCGAAGCCGATCCGCAAGCGATCGCCGCGATGGTCGACAATGATATTCTTGGCTGCCAATTGCTCGACAATGACGCTGGCTTTTGCCGTGCGAAAGGTCAGGAAACGGCCGCGCCTTCTTTCGTCGGACACGATCAGCGTGGCGGTGTTCACATCAGCCGAGCGGCTCGCAGAGAGGAACGCGCGCTCGATTTCGCGCACATGTCGCAGCACGCTCTCTACCGTCCACCTTTTTTTGCGCAGCCAATCCTGCACCGCATTGAAGCGATACAAGCACGTGGCGTCGAACGTCGCGCCCATGAAGCGACTCCCGTCACGTGCAAATTGAACTGCGGAATCTTGGGACTCGAGTGCCGAAAAGCCTGCGTACCATCCCGTGTCGCGCGGGCGAGGGCCGAAGCCCGGGGGACAGTGCAGGAAGCAGACGCCTTCGCCGGCCATGGCGTATTTGTAGCCGCCGGCGAGGTAGAAAACGCGATCGGCGACAGTCCTGAGATCGGTCGGAACCGCCATGAAGCCGTGATAGCCGTCGATCACGACATAAGTCGCAGGATCTCGTACCGCGCCGACCACCTCCGAGAGATCAAGTACGGCATAACCTGAATCGAAAAAGACCTGGCTGAGGAACACCAGGTCGAAAGCGCTCCCGGCGGCTTCTGCTGCGAAGCGTTCCTCGAACGTCGGAAACGGTTCGGTCGGAACGCGGGTGACATCGGCCAAACCTTCCTCTTCAAGCCGCGTGATTTGGCGAGAGAAGCTCATGAACTCGCCGGTCGTCGTCAGCACGCGGATCGGACGACTTTGCGGCAAGCACGAGAGTATGCGCAGGACGAACGCGTGCGTGTTCGGCCCGAACGCAATGCTGGTTGAATCGGGAAGCGCAAGTTGGCGCGCAACATGCGCCTGGGCGCGCGGAATGACGTCGGCAAAGATGTAATCCCATTTGTGATCCAGGAGACGCGCGGAGTCCGTCCATGCCTGGAGTTGCGCGTCGAACGAGACATCGGGCCACGGATGATGGCTGTGTGCTGCGCAATGCAGTGGCGCATCCGCTTGGCCGAACGTCTTTTCGAACCCGGTCATTGCGGCGACTGCGGTCCGGCCTTGATGTCGGGATCATTCAGATGCTCCGCCTTCCAACGCATCGCTTCCCAGATGCGGGTGCGACCCGACGGATGATCATAGAAGATGGCTTCCTCCCATGGGCTCGGATCGAGCTTTCGATAAGTGCTGAGCTTCAGCACTGCCGTGGCGAACGCGTCGGGTTTGCGCGTCGCGTTGATGCCGAACATGTCCGCGTGGATCTCGGTCGTTCGCGAAATGGCGTTGGTCACGGGAGTTGCGAGCAACGAAAAAATCGTCGCCAGGGCGGCAAGCACCGGCAACCCGGCCGGATCGTCAATCATTCGGATGTGCCAACTGCCGCCGAATATGCCGGTCAGCCAGCTAAAGCCCGAGTTCACAAAGGCGAATCCCGCCAGATAGACGAGCGCGATAAGCAGCAGGAGGCGGAAAGCGTCGTCAGCCACATAGTGCCCCATCTCGTGGCCGAGTACCGCCAATACTTCGTCATGCGTTCCCTTGTGCAGAAGATTGTCGTTGAGAGTGATCCGCGTCGTTCCGAGAAAGCCCGAGACGTTGGCCGAGATGCGATCGGATTGCCGCGAAGCGTCCGACACGTAGACATTGTCCGCTGGAATACCATTGGCTCGCGCCAGTGCAAGAACATCGCTCTTCAACGGGCCTGACGGCATCTGCGAAAAATGATTGAACAGCGGTGCAATGAAAACCGGCCCGATGATGAAAAGTATTGTCAGATAAATCGTGGCGATGCCCGTGCCCCAAAGCCACCAGTTGCGCGGCGTAAAGCGGATAGCGGCATAGATGAGCGTCAAGACGATCATGCCCGCCACCAACGAGAGGCCGAACACGATTGTCTGATCGCCAGACCATGCGAGGAACGTCTGATTCATAAGGCCATAGAAGCGCTCGCGGAAAAAGCCTTCGTAGATCGTGAGTGGCAGCGTCAGAATGGTCGTCAACGCGATATATTGCGCGGCATAGATCGGCACCTGCCAGAAGCGCGAGGGCGTCCAGCGTTGCGCAAGATCGCGCATGCGCGCAGAAATCTTCAACCAGAGCAGCAGCGCCGATACGGCGACCGCATAAAAAGCGTTGACAAACAGCAAGACATAGCCGCCCTCGAAATAGGAATCCGATCGGGCGCGTGCTGCGCCGCTCACCTGCGCAAGGTAGGCGTCTGTAGCCTTGTGCGGATCGAACGGCCGGTTCGAGCCGAGAGGTGGGAGATTGTGCACGGTCACCGCTGCGGTCGGTGCTGCGGAGGGTCCGGCAGGCTGCGCAAGCGACGGGCCGAGCGCCACGCATGCGAAAAACGCCAGCGCTGCGATCAGAATCGACGTGAATTTCATGACATCCTCCGCGCGCGACCCTATCAGATGCTTTGCGGGTTTGTCCGCCGCACAACGATGCGCTAAGCGTCACGTATGACGGGAACGAGTGAAGGTACGCTGTCGCGCGACGGCGCGAACATCGCTTATTTGAAACGCGCCGGTTCAGCGCCCGGCATCATTTGGCTCGGCGGCTTCAAGTCGGAGATGAGGGCAACGAAAGCAACCGCGCTCGACGGCTGGGCCAGCCGGACCGGACATGCGTTTGTTCGTTTCGACTATTTCGGACACGGTGCATCGTCGGGAGATTTTCGCGACGGGACGGTCACGGGCTGGCGTGGCGATGCATTGGCAATCATCGATGCGTTGACGACGGGCCGGCAAATTCTCGTCGGTTCGAGCATGGGCGCCTGGCTGGCTCTGCTGGCCGCATTGGCGCGCCCGCAACGCGTCGCTGCGCTTCTGCTCATCGCTCCGGCGGTCGACTTCACCGAGTCGCTCTTGTGGAACAGATTGGACGCGACAGTGCGAAGCGAAATCTTGACCAAGGGCGAGTGGCTGCGCCCCACACTCTATGACGCCGAGCCTTATCCCATCACGCGCGCGCTGATCGAAGACGGACGCAAGCACCTGCTTCTCGGCCACCCAATCGCGCTGACCTGTCCCGTTCGCATCGTACAGGGCATGGTCGATCCCGACGTGCCGTGGACGCATGCGCTGAAGCTCGTCGAGGTCCTCGGCCCCGACACGCAACTGACTCTGGTCAAGAGCGGCGACCATCGCCTCTCGAAGCCTCATGAGATTGCACTGATTGAACAAGTCTTAGCGGGCCTTGCCGCGGTCGATGATGTTTAGAGTGCGGGTATTTCGAGACGTCCTGGTCGGCGGAGCGATGCTCGCCTTCGCCGCGCCTGTTTTCGCGGCGCCGCCGAGCGCCAAGGCGCAGTATGACCATTGCCTGGCGCGCGCCGCGACCAATGGCAACGATGCCTTGCGCGAAGCGACTCTGTGGCAAGAGTCTGGCGGCGGTCCGGCCGCTGACCACTGCATGGCGGTCGCGCTGGTGACGCTGCATCGCTATGGCGAAGCAGCCACCAAGCTCGATGCGCTCGCACGTGGCGGGTTTGCGAGCGATCCTGCCATGCGTGCGGCGCTCTTCGATCAGGCGGGAAACGCCTGGCTCCTGGCCGACAATCCGGATAGCGCCATCACATCGTTCACCGCTGCGCTGGCAATCGACCCGTCCGATGCGGACCTGCTCGCCGACCGCGCCCGCGCCAATGCGGTGAAGAAGCTCTGGGCTCGCGCCGACTCCGATCTGAGCGCGGCACTGCTCGTCGATCCGGACCGCGCCGATCTGCTCGTCCTGCGCGGCAGCGCGCGCCACGCCATGGGACGCAAGGCCGAAGCGCGCGCCGACTTCGAAGGCGCGTTGAAGGTTCGTCCTGGACTCGCCGACGCGCTTGTGGAACGCGGCATGATGAAACTGGAATCCGGCGACGTCGCCGGTGCACGTGCCGACTGGAGCCAGGTTGTGGCGGCGGCGCCCGGTACTGTTGCCGGCGAGGCGGCGCGGCGACATCTCCAGGAGATCGAAGCCGCGGCCAAGCCAGTCGGCAAGAAACCGAAGCCTGCGCCGAAGGCGCGATAACTGAACTCTAAAGCGCCACGGCCGCTTTAGACCATTCCGATGCCACGGCCGGATCGTCATCGCGGCGAAAGGGCGGCAACGCGCCCAGTTGCGCCAGCGCCCAGACCGCCATCGCGCGCACGAGCGGCGAGGGATCGCTCAGCAAACGCGTCGCTTCCGGCGCCAGTGAGGAGTCGTGTGAATTTCCGATCGCGATCAGAACATTGCGAACGAAACGGTCGCGACCGATGCGCTTGATCGGCGATTTTCGGAACAGGGCGCGGAACGATTCATCGTCGAGCCGCACCAATTCGGCCAGCCGGGCGTGTTTCAATTCCTCGCGCGGATGGAACTGCGATTCACGCGCGGCCTGCGCGAATTTGTTCCACGGACAGACGGCCAGGCAATCGTCGCATCCATAGATGCGGTTTCCGATCGCCTTGCGGAATTCGCGCGGGATATGTCCCTTGTGCTCGATCGTCAGATAAGAAATGCAGCGGCTCGCATCGAGCTCATAGGGCGCTGGAAATGCGTGCGTCGGACAGACATCGAGACAGCGCCGACACTGGCCGCAGTGGTCGTCGTCCGCCGCGTCCGGTTCGATTTCGAGTGTCGTGAATATGGATGCGAGAAAAAGCCATGAACCGAATTCACGGCTGACCAGATTGGTGTGCTTGCCCTGCCAACCGACGCCTGCGGCGTGGGCGATCGGCTTTTCCATGACAGGCGCCGTATCGACGAACACCTTGACCTCCGCGCGATGGTCTTTTGCGATTTTCGCCGCAAGTCGCTTGAGTTTCCTCTTGATGACGTCGTGATAGTCGTCGCCCTGGGCGTAAACGGAAATCACGCCGCGATCGCGCCGCTCAAGCGCAGCGAGCGGATCGTGATCAGGCGCATAGTTCACGCCCAGCACGATGATGCTCATTGCCTTGGGCCAAAGGATGAGCGGATCGCTGCGGCGCTCGGCGTTGCGCTCCATCCATTCCATTGTGCCGTGACGGCGATCCGCGAGGAATTGATCGAGGCGTACTCCCGCTTTCGACGGCGCGACCGCGCGGGCAAACTTCACGACGTCGAAGCCTTCGGCCATTGCGCTCGCCGCGATCGAGTCGCGCGTTTCGTCGCTAGAAATCGAGTTCGGCATAGGTCGATGCCGGCGGCTGGCCCGGCACGCGGTCGGACAGCAACGTGCGAAATGAGGGTCGGGATTTGACTCGGACGTACCATTCGGCGGCCGGCGAAAACTCCGACCACGGAATTTCTCCGAAATAATCGAGTGCCGAAATGTGCGCCGCCACTGCGAGATCGGCGAGCGTGCACTCGCGCATCGCGAGATTGCCATTCGCTTCCGACGCCTGACCGACGGTTTTGAGCACGACGCGCAACGCTTCGCGGCCCTGACGGATGACATTCATATCGGGCGCGCTCCGCGACACCGTCCCCGTGAAGCGCTGGGCACCTTTTTCGAACACGATTCGCCGCGTCACCTGGTCGTGCAGGGGGCCCATGGCCCAATCGAGCCAGCGCAGGACTTCCGCGCGCCGCACCGGATCTTCCGGCGTGAGCGGATGTTCCGGATAGTTGCCTTCGAGATGATCGACGATTGCCCACAAGCCCTCGCTTTTGGTGCCATCGAGTTCGACGAAGACCGGAAGATGGGCGCCCGGATCGTCCGAAAGAACTGGATCGCAAGTCAGCCGCTTTTCGCCGGCCATAAGTCGGGCAAGACGTGATGCCGGCGAGAGGGTGAGGTGAATCAATTTGCGCATCGTGATCGCAATCTAGTCGAGGCGGGCACGCACCGCTACTTCAGACACCAGTCCAGGGCATCACGAACGACCTGATGTTGGCGCGAGACCAAAGTTCCAGTACGCCGACGAATATAGCGGCCGGGGCGATCGGCCTTCAGGCGCTGCGGATTGGGCAACACGGCCGCAAGTCGCGCCGCTTGCGCCTGCGTCAACTCGGCCGCCGTCACACCGAAATAGCTTTCGGCGGCGGCCTCTGCGCCGAAGTTGCCATGGCCCCAATCGACGACGTTGAGATAGGCGGTCAGGATCCGCTCCTTGGGCCATAGCGCTTCGATCAGGACCGTCAACCACGCCTCGATGGCCTTTCGGACATAACTGCGCACCGGAGTGAGGAACAGCTCGCGCGCGGTCTGCTGGCTCAACGTGCTCGCGCCGCGCAAGGGTTTGTGCCGTTTGGTGTAGTCGTTCCAGGCGTCGTCCATCTCCTTCCAATCGAAGCCGTGATGGTTGCAGAAATTCTGGTCCTCCGAGCCGATGACTGCACGCTGCAGATAGGGCGAAATGGCGCTCATTTCCCGCCACGAGTGGTGCACGGGATTGAGTGTGATCAGATGGATCGCCATCTGGGGGGTGAAAGGGACCGGCAGGAACCGGAAGATCAGAAGAAGTATGACAGGCGCCGGCAAGGCGAAAAAAAAGAGCACGGACAATATGCGCCGCAGCCAGGGTATCCTGCCGCCCACACGTCCATGCCAAAGCCGACGAAGGAGAGGTTCGCGTTCGTGCTGATGCGCACCGCTTCCACTCCTGATTCTGTTTTGTCCCATGCGCGCAGCATAGCAAGGCTACGCCATGCTGGCGCAACGCGGGACGAGGACGCTTATTTGAGCGAGCCGGAAACCGTCGTGAATGTAGTCGACAAGCTGGTACCGACCGCGGTCACAGCACCAATGATGACGACGGCGATCAGCGCCGCGATCAGGCCATACTCGATTGCGGTTGCGCCACCCTCGTGGCGGGAGAAGTTCTTAACAAGACTCAGCATGGGCAGCTCCCCTCGGAAGCAAGTTAATGGTTCCGCGCCAATTTGCGCGGCGCGAGGGTGCGCGACGCCCATTGATTTTTATTTACAGAAGCCAGGTCGATTCGAATTGAATTTCCCTCAAATGCGAGGCAATTCTCGAATCCCGTACGTACCGCTTCATTGGGCGGGCCGCCCGCACGACGAAGGATCACGGTATGCACAATCTTTTTAACGATGTGATCCTAGGGATCGTCGAAGGCTTCACGGAATTCCTCCCGGTATCGTCGACGGCCCACCTCCTGATCGTTCAGGATTTGTTAGGCTTTCAGCCGCCCGGCGAAGTTTTCCCAATCGTTATCCAATTCGGCGCAATTCTCGCAGTGGTCGCAGTGTACTGGCGACGGTTCTGGGACGTGCTCGTGACTCTGCCGGCGTCCAGAGACTCCCGACGTTTTGCGCTTGGCATTGTCCTGGCATTTCTTCCGGCTGCCGTGTTCGGCGCGGCGCTGCATGGTTTCATCAAAAGCGTTCTCTTCGCGCCGGACGTCGCGCCGAAAGTGATCGCGACGACGCTCATCCTGGGCGGAATCCTGATTCTCATCTTCGAAAGGCTCGCGCCGCCGCCGCGATACATGGACGGCGACAAGCTGCCGCTCGCCAGGATGTTCTGGATCGGGGTATTCCAAGTCTTGGCGATCATACCCGGAGTGTCGCGCTCGGGTGCCACCATCCTCGGCGGCGAGTTGATCGGAGTCGATCGCAAAGCCGGCGCCCTGTTCACTTTCTATCTCGCCGTCCCCACCATGTTCGGCGCAACCGTATTTGACCTGTGGAAGAATAGGTCGATCCTGAACTTCGATGCAGGGGTCGATATTGCGATCGGATTTGTCGTGTCCTTTGTCGTGGCGCTGTTCGTCGTGCGGACATTCATCGGCTTCATCGGACGATATGGTCTGAAGCCCTTCGGCTGGTATCGCCTCGTTGCAGGAGCGGGGATTATCGCGGCGCTGGCTTTGCGCTGACGCGCTCGCGCGCGAGCTCGTCAAACTGACCCTTCGGCCGAAAGCGCGACAAGTAAGTCGGAACTTCAGCCTCGACCGAAGTCGGTTCGATCCCGAGCGATGCGAGCGTGTCTGGCGCGGCGACGACGTTGTCCGACTTGAGCAGCGTCACCTGGTCCGGTGTCAGCAGAGGCTTTGGCAGAAATTGCAGAAAGAAGGCCTGGAAGCTCGCGACGGAAAAAGGAACAGGCAGCAGGAGCCGCTTGCGGCAGGTTTCGCGCAAGATCACCTGCATCAATTCCTTGAAGGAATAAACCGTCGGACCGCCCAATTCGTAGGTCTTGCCGCGCGCCGATGGGTCGCGCAGTGCGCGCAGCACCGCCGAGGCAACATCGCCGACAAACACCGGTTGGAACCTGGTGTGACCGCCACCGATCAAGGGTAGTACGGGAAGAATGCGGGCAAGCGCGGCGAAGCGATTGAAGAAATCATCCTCGGGGCCGAAGACGATCGAGGGACGCAGGATCGTCGCATCGGGGAATGCTTCGCGCACGCGCTGCTCACCTTCACCTTTGCTGGCGGCGTAGCTGCTTTCGGCATCGCTGTTCGCGCCGATCGAGGAAATGTGCACAAGCGACGCGGCGCCGCCGGCGCGCGCGGCATCGGCGATTGCAGCCGCACCCTCGACATGCACAGCATTGAAATTCTGGCGGCCACGCGAAAAAAGGATGCCCGTAAGGTTGACGACACCGCTGGCGCCATGAACGGCGGCGGCAACCTGCTTGGCATTTCGCACATTGCATTTGAACAAGGCGATCTGGCCGACGTGTCCCATGGGCAACAGGAAGAAGCCCGCGTTCGGATGGCGCACGGCGACGCGCACGCGAAAGCCCGCTCGCGCCAATGCGCGAACCGTATGACGGCCGAGAAATCCCGTGCCGCCGAAAACCGTGATCAAGGTGTTGGTCATCAGTTGCTACATAGCCAAGGCCGAAGCTGAGGAAAAGGGCTCAGCGGCGCCCATGCTATTCTTCGATGTATTGGCGCTCGCCCGTCGCGGGCTCGACATAGACCGTTATCGCCTTGCCGGTCGTATCGTCGATGAAGCGTTCCGTGGTGCGAACCCAGCCGTTGCCAGGCGGGCGAGCGATCGTTGGTTTGTAAATCACCCGTTCGAATACGGTGCCGGCCACGAGAAGGACTCCCCAGAACGAGAATATCGCCGCCGGCGGAAACGTGCCGGTCGCCAGAGCCACCAAACCGCACAGGATGCAGACGATGGCGACCGCGATCAGAAATCCGCGCAGCACGCTCAATTGTCCGGCTCGAGAATGACGGCCGTGCCGTAGGCGACGATTTCACTCATCGTCTGTCCGATCTCGGACGAGTCGAACCGCATCATGACGACGGCGGTGGCACCCATCACGGTTGCGTTCTTGACCATGCGGTCGATCGCCTGACGCCGTGTCTCCTCCAGCAATTGCGTGTATTCGTGGATCTCGCCGCCGACAATGGAGCGCAAGCCCGCCATGATGTTGCCGCCAAGCCCGCGCGAACGCACGACGACGCCGAACACTTCGCCGAGAGTCTGTTTGCGGCGTTGGCCTGGTATGTTTTCCGTCGTGGTCACGAGCATTTCCGTCTCCCCGCTTTTCTGACGACGGGTGAAGTCTAGCAGAAATTGCGGGCCGCCCGTCTTCGTTGACACCCCGGTCAAGCGCCACTAAACATCGCCGCCCATCGGCCCAGATGGCGGAATTGGTAGACGCACTAGTTTCAGGTACTAGCGCTGCAAGGCGTGGAGGTTCGAGTCCTCTTCTGGGCACCATTTCGCAACAAGAATCGGCTCTGAACTCCTTCCGGTGAAGAGGCAGCGATGGCCAAGAGAAAGCCGGTGCGAAGGGCGAGGTCCAAAAAATTGCCTGCGGGCAAAGCGGGACTTCGCAAGAAGAAGCGCGACGTCGTCGACGAATCCTCAGACGCGAGCTTTCCGGCCAGCGATCCTCCGAGTTGGACACCCGTCACCGGCGAAAAGAGATGCACGGTTGACGCAGGCTCCGCCCCGCTTCACCAGTAGGCAATGCGGCCCACAGTCCGACTTGCAACAATCGCCGATATCGATGCGTGGCTGGAAATCGCACGCGAGGTCGAGCCCTTGTTCGGATCGATGCCGCTGTTCGACGTCACGCTCAAAGACAATATCGCGCGAGGCACAGCTTTGTGCGCCGACGATGGAGCAGGCGGCGTAAGCGGTGGCTTGCTGCTGGGCGGCGAGGCACCTGACCATTGGATCCGCTGGCTGGCGGTGCGACGAATGGCTCGGGGGCAGGGCAACGGCAAAGCATTGGTCGAGGCCGCATTGGCGCGCTGCACGGCCCCTTGCACGATTTCGCTCGCAACATTCGGCGCCGACAATGTGCAGGGCAAGCCGGCGCGCGCGCTTTATCTGCGCCTCGGATTCGTCGCCGCCGAAATGTTGCCGCGCGGACCGGAAGGCGGCACGCGTCAGCGTTTCACCTTGGTGCGCTCATGAGAGCGCCCGCGCTGCGAAACGTCCGGCTGCTCGGCATTTTCAACTTCTGCCTGGACTTTCGCATCTATGCGCCGATTGCGGTTGTGTATTTCGCGCACATCACCGGCTCGTACGCGCTGGCGGTGCTCATCTTTTCCCTCGCCAAGATCGCGTCGACAATTTTCGAAGTGCCGACCGGGGTGTTTTCGGATTTCGCCGGACGCAAGATCACGATGGTCGTGGGACAGTTTGCGGGTCTCGCCAGCATCGCCTCGTACGCCGCCGCCGGCGACTTTTCCATTTTGGCCGTGGGCGCCGTATTCGAAGGTCTCGCTTTTTCCTGCTTCAGCGGCAACAACGAAGCGTTCCTTTACGACACGCTCAAGGAGGAGCGGCAAGAGGCGCACTATGCCGAATATCAAGGCCGGGCGAGTTCAATGTTCCAGATCGCGCTTGCAGTCTCGGCTCTCCTGGCCGCGCTCGTGCTGGGATGGGCTGGCATGCGGATGCTCTTCGTGCTCTCGCTGGTCCCGCAACTCGCCGCTTTGGCCGTGGCGCTGTTTTTCTACGAGCCGGCGCAGCACGATCGCCGCTTCGAAGCGAATGTTTTCGCGCATGTGTCCGAAGCATTTGCCGGCTTCGTGCGCGATGTGCGCCTGCGCGACCTCAGCATCGCGTCCATCCTCGGCTTTGCCTTGGGCGAGGCCAAACACATGTTCTATCCCGCCTTCTTCGCGCTGCTCTGGCCTGCCTGGGCGCTCGGCGTGGCCGGTATGCTCGTCCACGGGTTTGCGGCGCTCGGCTTTCGCGCCGCGGGCGGGCTGATCAGGCGCTTTCGCGAATTTCCGGTTCTTTTGTGGTCCAATGTCACGGCTATTACGCTTGGCGTTGGCGCGGTCGCGGTCCCGACCGCCGCCAGTCCGGTGATTTCCTCGCTGAACTCGTTTCCATTCGGGCCGAGCGTGGTGGCACAGGGCAGCCTGATGCAGAAGGCATTCAGCGATAAGCAGCGCGCCACGATGGGATCGTTGATTGCCCTGGGCGGCAATCTCCTGTTTGCGGTGGCGGTTTTCGCCATCGGCGCACTGGCCGATCGGATCGGCCCACGCTATGCCTTGCTTACTGCGGAGATTCTTTCCATATCCGTCACGGTTTTGTATTGGAGGCTGTACCGTTCCGTCGGGGTTCGTGAGACGGTCAGTGAGGCGCATGAAGATCAAGCTGCACAGAGGTGATCTGCCTGGCACAGTCGACCTTGGTTCGCTGGTCGCCGTCGACAGTGAGACGCTTGGTCTCAATCCGATGCGCGATCGGTTATGCCTGGTGCAACTGTCCGCCGGCGACGGGATCTGTCACGCCGTCCAATTTGCGCCGGACTCCTATGCAGCGCCGAATCTCAAGAAGATGCTCGTCGATCCGAAGGTGACGAAGATGTTTCACTTCGCGCGCTTCGATGTGGCGATGTTCCAGCGCTATCTCGGTGTCACCACGGCGCCGATCTATTGCACCAAGATCGCCTCCAAACTCGTGCGCACCTATACCGACAAGCATGGATTGAAGGACCTGGTGAAGGAGTTGCTCGGCGTCGATCTCTCGAAGGAGCAGCAGAGTTCGGACTGGGGCGCGCCGGAGCTCAGCGAGAAACAGCTCGCCTATGCCGCGAACGACGTTGCCTATCTTCACCGGCTGAAGGACGCGCTCGATGGCATGCTGGCGCGTGAGCATCGCACCGCCCTGGCTCAGGCCTGTTTCGATTTTCTGCCGACGCGCGCCCAGCTTGATCTCGCCGGATGGGACGGCATCGACATCTTCGAGCACTAGCGGCCGAGACTGGCCTTGAGGTTCAAACGCGGACGGTCTTAACCCTGCGCAATATTGTAACTTGAACGGAATGCCGGGCTGGTTCAGACTTGGCACGATTTTCGCGTGTCCGGCTGAATGAAGATTGGCGCGCGCCGCGAATGAGCCACAAGTCCTTGAAGACCGTCAGCAATTAAGGGAACTCATGGCAACCGCCAAGATCAAGCCGATCAAGCCCGCACAGGGGCTCGAGCGTGACCTCGCGGCGGCGCGCCGGGTTTTGAAACATGCTGCCGACGCGATCGGCGCCCTGGGATCCTCGCTCAATGGAGACTTCTCGCGCGCGATCGACACGATCCTTGCCGTGAACGGCAGGATCATCGTCAGCGGCATGGGCAAGTCGGGCCATGTCGGCCGCAAGATTGCCGCCACACTTGCATCGACCGGCACGCCGGCACTCTTTCTCCACCCGGCGGAAGCGAGCCATGGCGATCTGGGCATGGTCACGCGCGCTGACGCTCTCTTGATGCTCTCCAACTCGGGCGAGACCGCCGAACTCGCCGATCTCATCACGTACGGCAAGCGTCTCTCCATTCCGCTGATCGGCGTCGCAAACAACGCGGAGTCCAGGCTCCTGCAGGCGTCCGATGTCGCGCTGCTACTGCCCAAGGCGCAGGAGGCCTGCCCGATGGGTCTGGCGCCCACCACATCCACGACGATGATGCTGGCGCTCGGCGATGCGCTCGCGGTGGCGCTGATGGAAAGGCGTGGCTTTTCCGCCGAGCAGTATCGCGATTTTCATCCCGGCGGCTCGCTCGGCAAGAAGCTCATCCGCGTCAGCGACATCATGCACAAGGGCAAGGACGTGCCGCTGGTCGGGCAGGACACCTCCATGAAGGATGTCCTCATCGCAATGACCGCTGCCGGTCAGGGTTTCGCAGGAGTCGTCGGTATCGTCGACGGCAAGGGCGGCCTTGTTGGAATCATTACCGACGGCGACCTGCGGCGGCACATGGAGCGCGGCCTCCTGGACCGCGTCGCACGCGACGTGATGAGCCGAAATCCCAAGACGGTTCCACCGTCAATGCTCGCAGCCGAGGCGCTGGCGATCATGAACGACAAGGGAATCGCCCGCCTGTTTGTCGTCGAGCCGAGCGACAGGAAGAAAAAACCACAAGGCATCATTTTCATGTACGACTGCCTGCGCGCGGGATTGTCCTGAATGACGCGGCGCTCAAACATGACGGAAGCTGTCGTCCAGACCATCGGCAGCGCCACGGCGCGGGCGCGCCGCGACTGGACTGCGCGCACGCGCGACACGGCGTTCCATGCGCTCCGCTATTCGCGTTTTGTCGGCGTGATGAAGCGGGCCTTGCCGATCGCGGCAGGCGCGCTCATCGCTGTCGTGCTTATCTTTGCGCTGCTGCCGCGCCAGACGGACAAAGTTTCATTCGCCTATGAGCGCATGGGGCGTATCGAAAACGATCTCGCCATGCTGAAGCCGCGCCTCACCGGGAGCGACCAGTCGGGCAATCCCTTCGTCATCACCGCCGACGCCGCAATTCAGCAGGGTGCGAACACGCGCAAGGTCTTGCTGAAAAAAGTCGAAGCGGACCTTACCTTCGACAAAAACCGCTGGCTGAATGCCAGTGCCATGCAAGGTTTCGTCGATATGGAGAAGAACGCCCTCATACTGACAGGCGGAATTGCGGTGTTTTCGGACGATGGCTACGAGCTTCACACCGAGCGCGCCAACGTCGATCTCAAGAAAGGCATTTTCCACGGTCCCGGCGAAGTGACAGGGCAGGGACCCATGGGAACACTGCGCGCCGACACGTTCGAGCTCGACCGCGCCTCGAAACAGATCATGCTTCATGGGCACGTGCAGATGACAATTGTCCCGACACAGGCACGCAAGCCATGAAGCGCGCGCTCATCCTTGCGGCACTTCTGGCGCCCACGTCGGCCGCTGCTGCGACATCGCCGCTATCGCCGCGCGATGCCAACCAGCCGATCCATGTCTCGTCGGACAACTTCGTCGCCGAGAAAAATCCTGCCACAGCCGGCGGTATCACCGGCACATACTCCGGAAACGTCATCATCGTTCAGGGCGACAACAAGATGCGCTCGGATACCGTGCGGATATTGGTCGTGAACGACAAGCCGCAGAAAATATTCTTCAACGGCAACGTGGTGGTGAATTCCCCATCGGGAACAGCGACGGGCGACGCAGGCGTTTATGACGTCGTGCCCCGTCTCGTCACGTTGACCGGACATGTCGTGCTGACCAAGGAGAAGAACGTCATGCGCGGCGCGCAACTCACGGTCAATCTTGTCACCGGAATCGCGCAGCTTGGCGGTGGCGCCAATGGTACGCATGGCAGGGTTCAGGGGCTGTTCACGCCGCCACCGCAATCTGGCAGCAAGTGATTGGTTTCATCCTTCTTTAAACACGACTGGGCATGGTTCTTGCGCATGAAGACAAACGGCAGAGAAATCGACGAAGAGATCGAGCTTTCGACGCGTCCGCGCGTGATTGAGGGGGGCAAGGGGCTCGTCGTGACGCGCATCGCCAAGAGCTACAACCGCCGTCCGGTCGTGCGCTCCGTCTCTCTCTCGCTCAAGCGCGGCGAAGTCGTCGGCCTGCTCGGACCGAACGGTGCCGGCAAGACGACGTGCTTCTACATGATCACCGGGCTCATCCCCGGCGACGCCGGCACGATCGAAGTCGACGGAACCGACGTCACGCGACTTCCGATGTATCGCCGCGCCCGTCTCGGCATCGGCTATCTGCCGCAGGAAGCGTCGATCTTTCGCGGCTTGACGGCGGAGGAGAACATCCGTGCCGCCGCCGAACTGGTCGAGCCGGATCCCAACCGCCTGAGCGCGATGGTCGAAGAGTTGCTCGCCGAATTCGGCATCACGCATGTCAGGCACACGCCGGCGATTGCATTGTCGGGCGGCGAGCGGCGCCGCGTCGAAATTGCGCGCGCATTGGCGACACATCCCTCTTACATCCTGCTCGACGAACCGCTGGCCGGCATCGATCCCATCGCGGTGGGTGAGATTCGCGATCTGGTCGTTCATCTCAAGGATCGCGGCATCGGCGTCCTCATCACCGACCACAATGTGCGCGACGCTCTCGACATCATCGACCGCGCCTACATTCTTCACGACGGCCTCGTGCTGAAAGAAGGAACGCCTGCGGAAATCGTCGGCGATCGCGACGTCCGCCGCGTCTATCTGGGCGAGAGGTTCTCGCTCTAGCCATGACCCGGGTGCCAGCATGGCCGGCGTAGGACAGAAGCTGGAAATCCGGCAAGGCCTCGGCCTTGTCATGACACCGCAGCTGCAGCAGGCCATCAAGCTGCTGCAACTGTCGAATGTCGAACTTGCGGAATATTGCGAACAGGAATTGGAGCGCAATCCGCTACTCGAGCGAGACGACGGTCCGGCCGATCCGCAAGCCGAACTCCCCGTCGCGGACACGAAGCCCGAAGCACTCGACGCCGAACTCGCGCGCGAAGATTTTTCCAAGGTCGTTGACCTCGATTCAGGACAGGAAAATCTCTACGACGGCGACATTCCACAACCGACGGCGCCGCAGCAAGGCACGCCGCTGAGCGACTGGTCGACGGTCAAATCCGGCAACAGCCTCGATGGCGACGAGGATCTGCTAGAATCAACCGTCGCTGGCGGCGGCACTCTGAAAGATCATCTGCAGGACCAGCTGACGATTGCAGCGTTGTCGCCAGACAAGCGACTGATCGGTCTCACCCTCATCGATTCCATCGACGAAGCGGGATATCTGCGCGCGGATCTCAAGGAACTCGCCGAACGGCTGGGGATCGAAGTCGACATCGTCGAGGAGGTTTTGCGCGTCGTGCAGGGCTTTGAACCGAGCGGCGTCGGTGCGCGCGATGTCGCCGAATGCCTGGCGATTCAGCTCAAGGCGCAGGACCGCTACGACCCCGCCATCGCGGCGCTGCTGAGCCGACTTGATCTAGTGGCGCGCCGCGACACGGCTGCATTGACTGAACTTTGCGGCGTGGATGCTGCCGATGTTCAGGACATGATCGCCGAAATTCGCCGCCTGACGCCCAAGCCCGGCCTCGCGTTCAGCACCGAACCTGTCCAGGCGGTTGTGCCTGACGTCTTCGTGCGGATCGGTCCCGACGGCGGTTGGCATGTCGAACTCAACGCCGACACGCTGCCGAGGCTGCTGGTGAACAGCCGTTACTATTCGCAGGTTTCAAAGGGCGCCCGCGACAAGGATTCCAGGACCTATCTCACCGACTGTCTCAATACCGCCAACTGGCTGGTGAAGAGTCTCGACCAGCGCGCGCGCACGATTTTGAAGGTCGCGACGGAGATCGTTCGCCAGCAGGATTCCTTTCTTACCTATGGTGTGCGGCACCTTCGGCCTCTCAATCTGCGCACTATCGCCGACGCGATCTCGATGCATGAGTCGACCGTCAGCCGCGTGACCTCGAACAAATTCATCTCCACGCCGCGCGGCATGTTCGAACTCAAATACTTCTTCACCGCTTCGATTCAGGCTGTGAACGGCGCCGAAGCCCATTCGGCCGAAGCGGTTCGCGACCGGATAAGAGAACTGATCCAGAACGAAGATGCGGTCGAGATTCTGTCAGATGACAGGATCGTTGCTTTGCTCACCGCCGACGGCGTCAATATCGCCCGACGAACCGTCGCAAAATATCGTGAAGCCATGCGGATTCCCTCATCCGTCGAACGCCGGAGACTAAAGTCAATGGACGAATCCGCGGACGCCAACCTTCACTAAATGCAAGCGTTGACATTCCGGATGGGCGGGCCTAAACACCCGCGCCTTCGAACGGGGCGTGTCGAAAACAGCGGAACTTTTGGGCTGCAAAGCGCGTTCAGGCCATAACAGAAGAAGGCCATGCGGGTTCGGGTTTCAGGTAAACAGGTCCAGATCGGCGAGACGCTTCCTGTCGGCGTGCGCACCCGTCTGGAAGATGTTGTCGGCAAGCATTTCGACGGCGGAGCGGAGGCGAATGTCGTGTTCTCCTACAACGGTCCGTTCTACCGCGCCGACTGCACGTTGCACCTGGATTCGCATACTGTTTTCAAGTCGGAGGGTGAAGGCCAGGACGCGCGTCAGGCGTTCGATAAAGCCTGCGCTCACATGGAAGTGCAGCTGCGAAGATATAAACGCAAGCTGAGGAATCATCACGCCAAGGTCCGCACGCGTACGCGCGTCGCAGGCTGACCGCAAATCATAGGTTGTCGATGAACATTTCCGATCTGCTCAAACCAGCCGCCGTCATCTCTTCGCTCAAAGTTCAGGGCAAGAAACACCTTCTGCAGGAGTTGTCTGCCCGGGCCGCACAGGTGACGCGTCTGCCGGAGCGCAAGATCTTCGAAACGTTGATGGAGCGTGAACGCCTGGGCACGACAGGCGTCGGGCAAGGCATCGCCATTCCGCATGGACGGCTAGGCGATATCGACGAAATTGCGGGCGTGTTCGCCAGGCTGGAAACGCCGATCGACTACGATGCCGTCGACAATCAGCCCGTCGATCTTGTCTTCATGCTTCTGGCGCCCGAAGGCGCTGGAGCCGATCATCTCAAGGCCTTGGCGCGCGTCTCGCGCCTTTTGCGCAATCAGGCGGCAACCGAGAAGCTGCGCGCTGCCAAATCGGCGGAAGCGCTCTATGCCATTCTCACCGATACGACGGGCCTCGCCGGCGCCCAGGCGGCGTAAATCGGGTCAAGCGTTTCGCGCCATAAGTCCGCCGTCGACCGGTATCACCGTACCTGTCAGGAACGAGGCCGCCGGCAGGCAGAGGCTCAGCGTCATGTGCGCAACCTCTTCGGGATCTCCATATCGGCGCAGTGCCGTGCGGCGCTTGGCGTAGATGGTCTTGTCCTCCTCGGGAATCGGCGCGGTCATCGCCGTTCGAATTGGACCCGGGCAAATGCAGTTTACGGTGATGCCCTCCGGCCCCAGCTCGACGGCAAGTGCGCGGGTTAGGCCGGCGACGCCGGCTTTGGCGGCGGAGTAGGGTGTGTCGCGTGCCGTCGCGCCCAAGGCCTCGGTCGATGCGATGTTGACGATGCGCGGGCTCGCCGATTTGCGCAGATAGGGTAGGGAGGCGCGAACCGTGCGTTGGTGCGCGGTCAACAAGACCGAAAGCGCGCGCGCCCAGATATCGTCGTAGCGGGCGTGGTCGACCGGCACGCCGGCGGGTATGCCGGCATTGTTGATGAGCACGTCGAGACCATTGAGCGCCTTGGCGACGTCATCGACGACGCGGGTGATCGCCTCCGCGTCGCCGACGTCCAATGCCCAGGCTTTGGCGTCGCCGCCGCCATCGCGAATTTCTTTGGCAACCGCCTCGGCGCTGTCCTCGCTCAAATCGGTGACCGCGACCCTGGCGCCTTCGTCTGCGAAGGCATGAGCCGTCGCCCGCCCCATGCCGCTCGCTGCGCCGGTTACAAGCACCGATAGTCCGCGCACAGAGCGGCTTAGTTTTTTCACCGGATCCATTTCGCTTCTCCGCAAAAGCCCGCGCCAGCTTCCGGTCCGGCAGCCCGGTTGTCCAGTCAGCTTGCGGGTGAGGCGTTGTCCCACACGGGATAAAAAAGCCGACGGCCATTTCTGACCGCCGGCTTCTCCCGTTGAACCGATCCGCGCAGGAGGGGGGCTAATGCACGGACACAGGAGTCAGTTCGTTCTGCACCGCCGCACCATAAGCGCTGTCATAGGCGTCGGTGTAACCGAGTACGGTGCCATCCACGGCATGCAGAACGTATAGTTTCACGCCAGGCGGCAAGGTGATGCCCGCAGGAATCAGACCCAAACGATGAGCTTCCTCGTCGCCCGTCGGCTTGATGTAGGCAATACGACCCGCATCGAAGGAAGGCGTTTTCTTGCTATTCAGTTCATCGCTGTTCATGACAGATCTCCTTCGCCCATCCCATTCGTCTTGCCGGACTTCGTGCGGATCGCAATCGTTCGTATGACGCTTTCGGCTTTCGGCCTGGCGAGTTCGATCGTAAGCAGTCCATTCTCCAACGCGGCACCCGTCACTTCGATCCCTTCCGCAAGCACAAACGCACGCTGGAACTGTCGTGCTGCGATGCCGCGATGCAGGAATTGTTTCTCCGAGGGTTCGGTCTGTTTGCCCCGAACGACGAGCTGGCGGCCCTCGACCGTGACGTTCAATTCGTCGCGGCCAAAGCCTGCAACGGCCAGCGTGATGCGCAGCTTCTCTTCTTCCGGTTGCTCGATGTTATAGGGCGGGTAGCCGTCCGCTGCCGTCTTGGCCGTGCGCTCCAAAAGGCGCTCGAGATGCTCAAAACCGAGCAGAAAGGGACTGTTGAAATAGACGGTTCGGTTCATTTCAAAGCCCTCCTTCAAGCGGCTTTGGGTACTCAGTGGCCCCGCAAACGGGCTGCCGGTGTCTCTTCGGTGACCCCGCCAGAGGGCGTCACCTTCTGGTAAGAATGTGGGGTGGGACCGGGCGAAATCAAGGTCCCGGAAAGTGTTGCTTTAACCGTGGGTTGCTTCCTTGGAAACACCTTTTGTTCTGCTCGACGACGCAACCTCCAGTGACGCGCGGCTATTGCACTTCAGTCAACCTTTTCAGGTGATTACCGCCCACCGCCCAAGCGAGGTCTCGACGGCGCTGAGCGCTGTGGAGAAGGCGCTCGCCGCGGGATGGCATGTGGCGGGCTGGATGGCGTACGAGCTTGGCTATGCCCTGGAACCACGACTTGCCGCGCTCCTGCCGGCGAGCAATAGCCACCCGCTATGTTGGTTCGGCGTATTCGATGCGCCGCGGGAAATCGCGCGCGCCGATCTGAGCGGCGAGGGAAGGGCCTATGCCGGTCGTCTGCAACACGAATGGAACCGCGAGACCTATCGCGAAAGGTTCAAGCGGGTTCACGACTACATCGAAGCAGGCGACATCTACCAAGCAAATGTGAGCTTTCGCTCGCGCTTTCACTTCGCGGGAGATCCACTGGCGCTCTTCCTGCAGCTTCACGACCGCGCAGCGGCGGCCCATGGCGCATTCGTCGACGACGGCACGCGCCAAATTTTGAGTCTGTCGCCGGAATTGTTCTTCGCGATCGATGGAGGTGGAAAGATCACGGCGCGTCCGATGAAAGGGACTTGGGCGCGAGGTACGGATGAGCTGTCCGATGCGCGTGCCAAAGCCGCTCTGGCGGCTTCGGCCAAGGATCGCGCGGAAAACCTGATGATCGTCGATCTCCTGCGCAACGACATCGGCCGGCTGGCGCTGATCGGCAGCGTGGCAGTGCCAGAGCTTTATTCCGTGGAAACCTATCCGACATTGCACACGATGGTCTCCACGGTGACGGCCCAGCTGAAACCAGCGGTGCGCGCGGCGGCGATCGTGCGGGCACTTTTTCCCTGCGGTTCGATCACCGGGGCGCCGAAGATCCGCGCCATGGAAGTCATTCGCGAGTTGGAATCGAGCTTGCGGGGCGTTTACTGCGGCGCCATTGGTTTCTTTGCGCCCGATGGCGCCGCCAAATTCAATGTCGCGATCCGCACCATCACGATCGAGGGCCACAATGGTGAATTGGGCGTAGGCGGCGCGGTCGTTCAGGATTCCCGCGCGGATGCCGAATATGACGAGTGTCTTTTGAAAGCGCGATACTTCGAAACGGCACGGCGACCGATCGCTCTGATTGAGACGCTCAGATATGACGGAGTTTTTGTCCGGCTGGAGCGTCACCTCGAGCGCCTGCGAAAGTCTGCTGCATTCCTGGGTCTGCCCTTCGACCGCACAGCCGCGGCGGCCGCGCTTGGTCGTGTGGTCGTCGGCGCTGCGGGACCGCTTCGGGTTCGACTGACCCTCGACGAGGATGGCGTTTTCGCATGCGAGGCCGCGTCCTTGGGCGGCAGCCACACGCAATGGCGCTTTGCGCTTTCTCCCTATCGCGTTGACAGCCGCGACGTCTTGTTGCGTCACAAGACGAGCTGGCGCGAATTCCATGACGACGAACAATCGCGTCTGTCGCGCGTGGCAGGCTCTGACGAAGTCGTATTCCAGAACGAGCGTGGTGAAGTATGCGAAGGCAGTCGCACCAATATCTTTGTGTCGCGCGGCGGGAAACTTGTGACGCCGCCCCTTTCGTCGGGCCTGCTTGACGGCATTCTTCGCCGCGAACTGATCGAAACGGGCGAATGCATAGAAGCCGTGCTGACGCCGGCCGACCTGACGGGCGACGTCTTTCTTGGCAATTCCCTGCGCGGCCTGATCAGGGCGCAGCTTCTTCGCTCGTCATTGCTCTTCGACGGCGGCTGAGCGGTTCAATATGTTGCCAGCGTGCAGAGTTGTGCGAGCGAATCCGGCAACAGCCAGCCGCCGACTTCGGCGATGCGACCTTCGCGAATATCCGCGTCGAGGACTTCGGCAAGATTGCGCCGCTCGAAACGCTGACGCAGCTCTCGCGCGGCAGCCCGCGCGCTGAACGTGGGGAGCGCCGACCGCGCCACTTCTCCCAGGCGCGCCGCCTGCTCGCGATCAACCAGCGTCGCGAGCAAGTCGTCATAGGGCGTCGGTGCATGGCGGCGGCCAAGCCAGCGCGGCAGCGTCAGGCCAAGCGCCGTCGCGCCGAGCGCCGCGGCAACGCCGCCGCCGGCCACCATCGTTCGACGCGAAAGCCGCGGTTGCTTCATCGCATGATCCCCTTCAGATGATCCGCCAGGCGCAGCGTCAATGCCACGAGATTCATGGTCGGATTTGATGCGCTGTAGGTCGGGAACACGCCACTGCCGGCAACATAAAGGTTGGAGAGTCCGTGGACTTTCAAGTTGGCGTCGACGACGCCTTGCTTGGGATCGACATGCATGCGGGTCGTGCCCAGATGATGATCGCCCCAGTCCAGTGCCGCCAGCCAGCTCTCGCGCGATTTGAGGTTGAGACGCATCATCCCGCTGCGGGCGGCCAGCAATTGCCGTCCGAGTTCGCGCATCGTCAGCCGGTAGCGAGCGAAGTCGGAATCCGAAACTCGATTGCTGAGCTTGAGCCGCGGAAGTCCGAGCGAGTCGCGCTCGTCCGTCAAGGTGAGGCGCCGCTCGGGATCCGGTTCGAGTTCGAGCCCACACCCGACCGAATAGGCCTTTGCATTGCTCGCGTCGACGCCGAGCGCAAGTGCCGTCGTGACGACGGCGGCCTTGCCTAGGTCGTCGAGTTCGACTGCGTTTTCCACGGTCGTAAGCGAGCCAAGAACCTTGCTGTTGCGCTTGAAGTCGTCGCGCGGGGCAAACGCCGGACGCACCAAGGCGCCGTTCAGGTCGTAGGCATTGAAATAATAGCCGGGGATGTCGCCGGCGAACGAAACCAGCGTCGCCGTGTCGCGCGGGATCGGATGATCGGCAAAGAATCGCCCGACCAGATCGTTGCCGTTGCCGACGCCGGCAGACGCCACATCGCGTGATGCGAGCATCAGCCGCGCGTTTTCGACCGCGCCCAGCGCAAGCACGGTGGTCTTTGCCTTCACCGAGAATTTTCGTCCGTTGAAAGTCGAAATCTCGAAGTGATCCAAATTGGCGGCGTTGGCCGCGATGCTCAGATGCGTCGCATTGCCGTGCAGGAAGAGTTTCAAATTTGCAACGCGTTTCAAGTCGGCGGCATAGCGCTCGCCGAAATGCGTCGGCAGAACGCTGTCGCGCTGCCTGCTGAACTGGAACCAGCTCGTGTAGACGCCGCCACTCCCGAGCTCCAATGGTTCGGCCACCTCTGCCATCGGTTTTGTCGAGCGGTCGTAGCTCCAGGGGCCGGCTTCGACGAGCGTTTGGGCGCGCTTGAAATAGGGTTGCAATTCCTTGATGCCGAACGGCCAGCCTGAGTGGCGCACCCACGGACGTTGTTCGAAATCGATCGGATCGAGCGGCCGACACCAGCCGCCCCAGTGGTTGCTGCCGCCGCCGAGATAGCGCATGCGTGACGCGTCGAGCGGAAGATATGACACGCCCGCGACTTTGCCGCCGTAAAGGGCTTGCGTCTTCGCGTCGAAATCCATTCCGCCGCTCTCGAACAGCATGACTTTGAGCCGCGTCTGGGCGAGAGCGAGCGCCAACGTGATCCCAGCGGGCCCGCCGCCGATGATCGCCACGTCTGGTTGCAGGATCGTGCCCGACGGAATGGCCCGGGCATCAATGAACGCGCTCAAAGCGGGATTTTCCGTCAACTGTCGCCGTCACGGTATAGGGATGACCCGACCGTGTCTTGTCGCAATTGTCGCGGAATTCAACTTGCCGCAGCCATAGACGAGATGGCGCGGTCCTGCCATTGACGCCGGTGCAGACCTGAATGCTCAAGCTCTTGCTTGTGTTCCACATTACCGCGACTATCCGCGTCCTCCTGGAATCGGAATTTGAAGACAAGAATGCGCGCACTTCTTGCATTGGTCTTGGTGTTGGCCACGGGCGGCTGCACCGCGCGTGAGCGGGCCCATCTTGATGCCTTCTTCGAAGCCAATTCGCCCTTCGGCGACGAGTCCGAGCCCGCCCCGCAAGCGCCCATTCCGGCCCAACTGAATCCGAAATGCCGGGACGTCGCGAGCGACCGGTCGTCCGATGTGCTCGCGGAAGGATACGACGCGGATGTCGCGCGTGCGGTGTACGATTCGGTCTATGCCGATTGCCTCGCCTGGGCACGACGCGGATCAGATTTACAGTAGGGATCCGTCTGAGAACGGATATTTCCTGGTGGAGCCAAGCGGGATCGAACCGCTGACCTCCTGCATGCCATGCAGGCGCTCTCCCAGCTGAGCTATGGCCCCGTTCCAGTGAACAGGTATCGGCATCAGGTATCGGAAAATCTGGGTGGCGGGGATCAGCGATCTGATCCCTGATACCTGCTAGCGCTCATCCTTCTCGATGTCGGCGTCGATGATGCCGCTGACATCGTCATTTTCGTCTTCGTCGTCTTCCAACAAGCTGTCGTCTTCTTCTTCGTCGTCATCCTCGACAACGATATCTTCGATGTCGTCCTCGTCGACGACCTGCATTCCGGTTCCTTCTGTCTCGGTCTCTTCAGCAGGCTCTTCTTCTTCCTCGTCTTCGCCGGTTGCCGCGACGACCAGCGGCGCCTCATCCGGCACCGGCTCGACGATCTCCTCGGCGTCCTCGCTCTCCTCGTCCTCGCTCTCCGTTTCCTCGTCGTCGGTATCCGCGGGCACGGGTTGGGCGGCTACCGGTTCGGGTTGGCGCGGGCGGCGCTGCTTGTAGAGCGCCTCGGGCTCAAACGTGAAGTGGCACTTCGGGCAATCGATGGGCCGCTTCTGCAGGTCGTAAAAGCGCGCGCTACAGTTGGGGCACACGCGTTTCAGTCCTAGATCTGCCTTGACCAAGCTCTTGCTTCCCATAAAGAAAGGGTTGTGTTGGAAGGGGGGTCGTTTGCCACGCCGAGGGCGGCCTGTCAAAGAGACTTTTGGGCTTGAGAAATGCAGGGTTCCGCCGCCAGACCGCTGAAATCGCGCCGTTGCGGCCCGCTGCACGGCACGGTCGCCATTCCCGGCGACAAATCCGTGTCGCATCGCGCTCTGATCCTTGGCGCGCTCACCGTCGGACAAACCCGGATAACCGGGCTTCTGGAAGCCCAAGACGTCCTTGATACGGCCGAAGCACTAAGCTCATTCGGGGCCCACTTCACGCGGCACGATATCGGCCGATGGTCAGTCTGGGGGACCGGCGTCGGCGGCTGGGCCGAGCCTTCGAATGTTCTCGATTTTGGAAATTCCGGAACCGGCTCGCGTCTCGTCATGGGTGCCATGGCGACGACGCCCATTACCGCCGTCTTCACAGGCGACAACTCACTGCGCGCCCGGCCGATGGCGCGCGTGCTGGAACCGCTCTGCAAGTACGGTGCGAGCTATACGGCACGCGACGGCGGGTTGATGCCCGTCACGCTAAGGGGGGCGGCGCAAGCAATTTGCATCGATCACAAAGTCGCGGTCGCTTCGGCGCAAGTGAAGTCGGCGCTGCTGCTGGCGGCTCTTGGCGCGCCCGGCCGTTCGCGCATTGTCCAGGACACGTTGACCCGCGATCACACCGAAAAAATGCTGGCGGCGTTCGGTGCGGATGTCTCGATCGAGCCTCTCGACAAAGGCGAGGCCATCCAAGTAACGGGCGAAGTCGAACTCGTGCCGTGCAACGTCGAGGTTCCGCGCGATCCATCGTCGGCCGCGTTTGCGATTGTCGCCGGCCTGATCGTCCCCGGATCGGTAGTGAACATTCCGTCGATACTTTTGAATTCGCGCCGCACGGGTCTCATTAAAACTCTGATCGAGATGGGCGCGGACATCGTGATCGAGAATGAGCATGAAAGCGGCGGCGAAACGATCGGCGATCTTCGGGTGCGCGCTTCCCCGCTTCGCGGCGTCGAAGTGCCTCCCGACCGCGCGCCATCCATGATCGACGAATATCCGATCCTTGCGGTCGCGGCCGCGTTCGCCGAGGGCAAGACCGAAATGCATGGTCTCGACGAGCTGCGTGTGAAGGAAAGCGACCGGCTTGCCGCGATCGCGGCGGGCCTGAGCGCAAACGGGCTTATTGTGTCCGAAACTTCGGATTCGCTGACGATAGAGGGCAGGGGCATCGACGGTGTGCCGGGCGGCGCACGCGTCGCAACCCAGCGCGATCATCGCATCGCCATGTCCTTCTTGGCGATGGGTCTCGGTTCAAAGAACCCGGTATCCGTCGACGATACTTCGATGATTGCGACCAGTTTTCCCGAGTTTGAGAAGTTGATGCGCGACCTCGGCGCAGACCTGCAGGCGGTGAACGCGTGAGCGTCATCATCGCCGTCGATGGCACCGCGGCGTCGGGCAAGGGTACGCTGGCCAAGAAACTCGCCCGCCATTTCAATTTTGCCCATATGGATTCCGGTGCGCTCTATCGTCTGACGGCGCTTGCGGTCCTGGATCAACATGGCGATCCGTCAAATGAAGCCGATGCTGTCATGGGTGCGAGAACGATCGATTTGGCGCGCGCCGGTGATCCCGTGATCCGCAGCGACAAAATCGGCCAAGCTTCGTCCAAGGTTGCGGCAATCCCGGCTGTGCGCCTGGCGCTGCTCGATTTCCAGAAGGCGTTTCTCGCGCATCCGCCAGGAAACAGCCGTGGCGCCGTGATGGACGGCCGCGACATCGGCACGGTGATCGCACCCTCCGCGAATGCCAAATTGTTCGTCGATGCCAAACCTGAAATACGTGCTAACCGTCGTTGGCTCGAACTGAAAAGCCTGGGAATCGAGCGCAAAGAAGCGGAATTGCTGGCCGAAATCATTGCCCGCGACCATGCGGATCGCACGCGTGCCATCTCGCCCTTGAAGCAGGCTCCGGACGCCAGCTTGCTCGACACCAGCACTTTGGGTATAGACGCCGCGTTCGCGGCGGCACTTGCCCTGGTTGAACCCAAGGTGACAAGCGCGCTCAAGGCCGGCCACAGGGGTTAGGAGACCCGGCCGCCTCATCGAGCCACCGCGAACTTGACCAACAACCCAACCGCCCGTGCGGAATGCATCCGACCGGGAAGTCCATCGGCGAAACGTCGATCGGCACAAATGTACGAATTGGAAATAATCTGAATGGCTCGCCACGCGACCACGACCAAAGTTCACGAACACGCCAATGCCATTTCTTCTCCGAGCCGCGATGACTTCGCGGCCATGCTCGAAGCGAGCTTCGAGACCCAGTCGCCGCAAGAGGGCGCCGTCATCACGGGAACCGTGGTCGCGATTGAGAACGACTTTGCTGTCGTCGATGTCGGCCTGAAGACCGAGGGCCGCGTCTCGCTCAAGGAATTCTCCATGCCCGGCGTGCCACCGAGCATTGCCGTGGGCGATCAGGTCGAGGTCTATCTTGAGCGCGTGGAAAACGCGCTGGGTGAGGCTGTCCTGTCGCGCGACAAGGCGCGTCGCGAAGAAAGCTGGATCAAGCTCGAGCGCGCGTTCAACGAGCAGACCCGCGTCACCGGCGTGATCTTCGGCCGCGTCAAGGGCGGCTTCACGGTCGATCTCGACGGCGCCGTCGCGTTCCTACCGGGCAGCCAGGTCGACGTGCGCCCGATGCGCGACGTCGGTCCCCTGATGAATCAGCCCCAGCCATTCCAGATTCTGAAAATGGATCGCCGCCGCGGCAACATCGTGGTTTCACGCCGTGCGGTGCTCGAAGAGCGTCGCGCTGAAGAGCGCACCTCGCTGGTCGCCAGCCTGCAGGAAAAGCAGATGGTCGAGGGCGTAGTCAAGAACATCACCGACTATGGTGCATTCGTGGATCTCGGCGGCGTCGACGGGCTCCTGCACGTCACCGACATTGCCTGGCGCCGCGTCAGTCATCCGACCGAAGTCCTGTCGGTCGGGCAGACCGTCACGGTGCAGATCATCAAGATCAATCACGAGACGCAGCGCATCAGCCTCGGCATGAAGCAACTGCAGACCGATCCGTGGGAAGGCGTGAGCGTCAAATATCCGGTCGGCGCGAAATTCACCGGCAAGGTGACCAACGTGACCGACTATGGCGCGTTCGTCGAACTCGAACCGGGCGTCGAGGGTCTCGTGCACGTTTCGGAAATGTCGTGGGTTAAGAAAAACGTCGCGCCATCCAAGATCGTCGTGCCGGGCACGGAAGTCGAGGTTCAGGTTCTCGAGGTCGATTCCAATAAGCGCCGCATTTCGCTTGGCCTCAAGCAAACGCAAGACAATCCGTGGGAAGCCTTCGTCCGCGATCATCCGGTCGGCAGTACGATCGAAGGCGAGATCAAGTCGATTACCGAATTCGGTCTTTTCATCGGGCTCGGCGGCGAGATCGACGGCATGGTCCATCTTTCCGATCTCAGCTGGTCCAAGGCTGGCGACGAGGCGGTCAAGGACTATGAGAAGGGCCAGGTGGTGTCGGCAAAGGTGCTCGATGTCGATGCGGAAAAGGAACGCGTCAGCCTCGGCATCAAGCAGCTCGGAGACGATCCGATCGAGAAGGCCGGGGCAGGTGGCGGCGCACTGAAGAAAAACCAGGTCATCACCGTCACTGTCACCGAAGTCAATGACGGCGGTATCGAAGTCCAACTGGCCGACGGCATCAAGTCGTTCATCCGCCGCTCCGACCTGGCACGCGACCGCAACGACCAGCGGCCCGAGCGCTTCCAGACGGGCACCAAGGTCGACGTTCTCGTCACGCAGGTGGACAAAGCGAGCCGGAAAGTCTCGGTGTCGATCAAAGCGCGTGAAATCGCCGAGGAGAAGGAGGCTGTGGCGCAATATGGCTCCTCCGACTCGGGCGCCTCACTCGGTGACATCCTCGGCGCGGCACTCAAGAAGCGCGGCGGCAAGAAGGACGAGAAGGGCGAGGAGTAGTTCAAGCCCTCACGCAGGGACCCGTAGAAGGCGCGCAGAAATGCGCGCCTTTTTCGCATGTCTGTTCTCCTGTCATCCTGCTGACATAACCGTGGCAGTAGCCCTGGATTAACGTCTCGGTCCAGATGGAGAGAGGCATGAGATACACAGCAATGATCGTCGGTTTTCTGCTCGCAACCTTGACCGCAGTCGGTGCGGCAGAGACCGATCAACCCGATCACGTCGCGTTCAAGGTTCGCGATCTCGCCGGAACGAAGACGTTTGCCGCCATTTTCGGCTGGACCCTCGCGAACACCGGCCCGGACGGCACCAGCTTCGACGGCACCGAGCTCGGCGGCGGTTTGACGACGGGCGCCAGCCGCCACTCGCCTTCCCCGGCGAGCGCCGATTTCTTTCCGCGGTCCTGACGGCTGCGAAATCCCGGCTTGGTCGATCAAGAAGCTGCGCACTCCGAGTTCATCGAATTTATCGAAACTCTTAAGCAATCGCGGCAGGTTGCTAATCCGTGGGGATTCTTGGGCGCTGCGCAGTCACTTAACGCCTCATTATCTGGGCCGGTCATATCCTTGAGACAATGTCCAAGACACTGTTTCAAGGATTGTCTGTGTCGAATGGGCCCTCCGGCGGGAGCGACTCGGCGTGGCGAAGCGTGTCATATTTCGATCTCGCTCTTCTGGCGGCGCTGATTTTCGTCACCGACTGGGGATGCGTTATCCTTACCGCATACACGGGAAGAATTGCTGCGATCTGGGTCGCCAATTCGATTCTCGTTGCGAGCCTGCTGAAGCGGTCGGGGCGCGATTGGCCGCGAATGATTGGCGTCGCCGCGCTCGCCTATTTCTGCGCCAACTTGGCCTCGCGCGACGAACTGCTGACAGCGGCGGGCATCATGTTCGGGAACATCACCGAAGTTCTGATCGTCGCCGTGCCGCTCAGACGGCTTGGCTTCGACAAGGTGTTCAGTCGTACCGAGGTGCTCCTCTTCTTCTACGCTCTTGTTCTCATCTGCGCCTCACCCGTGTCGGCGGCCATTGCCGGAATCACGCTTCATTATTCGATCCATACGCCGGTGATGGCGGTGGCGCGCAGCTGGTATGGCGCCGATGGGCTTGGGCTTTGCCTCTTGGTTCCGTTCCTGATGAGCGTGAAGCCCGCTGCTGTCAAAGAGATGTTCGGGCGCGACCAGGTGTTCGGCTCGGCGCTGATCCTGGCCTGCGTACTCGCCATCACTGTGATGAACGTCGTCGATCCCAGGAATGCGTCGGGATTTCTGTATTTCCCCGTGCTGATGCTTCTGACGTTCCAGCGCGGCCTCGCCGGTGGAGCAGTCGGACTCGCCATTGCGGCGACGGCCTCCTTCACGCTGGTCTTCGCGCATCGCACGTCGCCCGTCGTCGCGGCGTACCCGATCGCTCAGCAGATCGCCATCGTGCAATTCTACTATGCCGTGATCGGCTTCACGCTCATGATGGCAGGGGCGAATTTGGACGAGCGGCGCAAGCTCGAGCGCGGGCTCGCCACCGCAGTCAAACGCTCCGAGGCCTCGCGCGAGGAAGCTCTGCTCGCCAAGGAAGTCGCCGAGCGGGCCAGCACGGCAAAATCGACGTTCCTCGCCAACATGAGCCACGAACTCAGAACGCCGTTGAATGCGGTGATGGGGTTCTCCGAACTGATCAAGAACGAATATTTCGGACCGATCGGCGACACCAGGTACCGCGAATATGCCGGTCTCATCCACGGCGCCGGCAGCCACCTGCTCGATTTGATCACCGACGTTCTCGATATGTCGAAGATTGAAGCGGGCAAGCTGGAGCTGAACAAGGAATCCGTAGCGACCGTCAGGATCGTGCACGATTGCGTCGAACTTCTGGAAGAACGTGCCGCGAGCGCCGGCGTGACCTTGCGCGTCGATACCGTCGGCGCGCCGCGCGCCGTCGACGCCGATCGCAGGGCCCTAAAGCAGATTCTGCTCAATCTGCTGTCGAACGCGATCAAGTTCACGCCATCGGGCGGATCGATCACGATTGCTGCGCGACCGGCCGGGTCTTTCTGCGCCTTGTCGGTCGCCGATACGGGCGTCGGCATCGCCGCGGCCGACCTGCACCGTCTGGGAAACCCGTTCGTCCAGCTTGGCAAGAATGACGCCAACAAACCCGGCACCGGCCTTGGCCTCGCGTTGGTCCGGGCGCTATCCGAGATGCATGGCGGGACCCTGACCGTCGAGAGCACGCTGGGCGCGGGGACGACCGTGACGGTCACCATTCCACTCGCCGTCGCACAGGCGGCCGCCGCCTGAGTCTCGACGGCCGCGCGCCGCGATCTTGCCGATTAACCACGTTCCATAGGGTCAAGTGGCGCGTCTTGTTCGCAAGGGGCTTATTCAAGCAGGCCTTGCGGGGTGCTGGAGCACATCTATGCCAGCAAAAAAACGCTGACGTTTCAGTGACTTCGGTTGACGCGATGCCGTGCTTTTGTCACAGTTCACCTTGCCGGGGCGGGGGATCTGCTTTCCGGTCGAGGAGATTTCCCTCAGGGGCCGGGGATGATCAAGTCCGAGTTGGTTGCACGCTTAACCGCACGCTATCCGCATCTCTATCACCGCGATATCGAGCGCATCGTCTCAACCATGTTGGACGAGATCACCAAGGCACTGGCGTCAGGTCATCGCGTCGAGCTCCGCGGCTTCGGCGCGTTCTCCGTCAAAGTCCGCCCGGCACGACAAGGGCGCAATCCGCGCACGGGAGAACCTGTCTCCGTCGGCGAAAAACGCGCGCCATTCTTCCGCACCGGAAAGGAATTGCGCGAACGTCTCAATAACAATTCGGCGGCAAAGACTTAATCGGTCTCTCTCGTCCGGCAATGCGCCGGCGAAACCCGCATCGCATTCGCGGTTGCTGCGCGAGGCGCAGATAAGCCGCTATTTGCAGGGTTTTTATGCAAAGCGACACACCGAAGCCGCGAATCGCTTGCGCGCAAACGTCCAGCGGACTAAGACCGCGCCCGCATGCGACCCAATCCGGTCTTCGTCGCGCTTGATACACCCGATCTAGAGCGAGCGCTCACGCTCTCTCGCGCGGTGCGCAGTTACGTTGGCGGTCTGAAAGTCGGACTCGAATTCATTACCGCTTGCGGACCTGACGGCGTGAAGCGAATTGTCGATATTGGTCTGCCGGTATTTGCCGATGTGAAGTTTCACGACATTCCCAACACAGTTGCGGCCGCATCGCGCGAGCTCGCGCGCCTCGGCGCTAAGATGTTCAACATTCATGCGTCGGGCGGCGAAGTCATGATGCGCGAAGCGGCCACGGCGGCGCATGCGATCGACCCCGATGTGAAGGTACTCGGCGTGACCGTGCTGACGAGCATCGATGATTCGCTTTTGAACGCCGTGGGCCAGCGCGGCCCCGCCGCCGAGCAGGTGCTGCGCCTCGCCAAGTTGGCCAAACAGTCCGGTCTCGATGGCGTGGTCTGTTCGGCGCATGAGATCGCGCCGCTGCGCGAAGCGTGCGGAGACAAGTTTTGCCTCGTGGTTCCAGGCATCCGTCCCGCCGGGGCCAATCTGGACGATCAGCGACGTGTGATGACGCCCGGCGAAGCCTATGCTGCGGGCGCCGACATTCTGGTCGTCGGCCGACCCATTACCTCGGCATCCGACCCCGCCACAGCCGCGCGCGCCATCGCAGCCGAATTGGCAGGGCGTGGGTAATTATTTGAAATCACTACTATTTCTTCTTGATAGGTCCATAAAAAATGATCCAGACGGCGAAGTCGTCGCTGAAGTCCTCGAAGCCGTGCGCGACATGGGCGGCCGCGAATAGCAGGTCGCCCGTCCCAACCGCCGTCACCTCGTCTCCGACGCGGAAGCGCCCCGAGCCTGCGGCCACAATGTAGAGTTCATCGCGGTCATGGGGGACCTGCGGACCTCTGCTAGGCCCAGGCGTAAAACGCACTTCGAGGTCGCCATCGATGAAGGCTTCCGCCGAGCGGCCCGGTTGCCACTTGAGATTGCGCGCCGCGGCGAGCGAGAGGGGCAAAGGGGTCGTATCCATCGGGTGTACTCCTCGGAAGACCTTGAATCGTACGGGCGAAATTATAGTGCTTGGAAAGAATTACCGAGCCTCATGCCTTGCTTGATTTCGAAGGAAGGGGCGTCCATAAGGCCCGCCCCATGGGACTCCTGGTAAAAATCTGCGGCATAAACAGCGTCGAAGCTGCCGACGCGGCAGTACGCGCCGGCGCCGATTTGGCAGGATTGGTGCTCCATCCCCGATCACCGCGAAACCTTCAACCCGAACAGGCCGCGGCCTTGGCCACCCGCTTGCGGGGACGGTTGAAAGTGGTGGTCCTTGTCCCTCCCGACCCGGCCGACGAGGCCCTGGTCGCTGCGCTCACAGCGGTGAAACCCGACTTCGTCCAGCTGCACGGCTCGGAGACACCCGAACGCGTGGCGGCCGTGCGGGCAAGATTTGGCGTCGCCGTCATCAAGGCCTTTGCGGTGTCGGATGCCTCCGATCTCGATAAAGCGGCGCAATTTGAAGACTGCGCTGACATGTTGATGTTCGATGCGAAGCCGCCCGCTGGCGCGGACCGCGAGGGCGGTCATGGGCGCGTCTTCGACTGGCAGTTGTTGCGCGGCCGGAAATTCCATCGTCCGTGGCTCCTTGCGGGCGGTCTCGATCCTCAAAATGTCGCCCGCGCCATCCGCAGCAGCGAAGCGCCTGGAGTCGACGTGTCGTCCGGAGTGGAAGATTTCCCCGGTCACAAGAATGCGGATCTCATCGCGCAATTCATCGCGCATGCGCGCGGCGCCGAATTCGTCGGCGAGGCGGGGTAATGACCAAGCCGAACTCGCTGCGTTCAGGTCCCGATATGCGCGGTCATTTTGGCGCCTATGGCGGACGCTTTGTGGCGGAGACGCTCATGCCGCCCGTGCTGGCTCTCGAAAAGGCCTACGAGGCCGCCAAACGCGATTCTTCGTTCCAGGCGGAGCTCGACGGCTTGCTGAAGCATTACGTCGGCCGTGAAAGTCCGCTCTATTTCGCGCAGCGCCTGACCGAGAAACTCGGCGGGGCGAAGATCTATCTCAAGCGCGAAGACCTCAATCACACGGGCGCGCACAAGATCAACAATTGTCTTGGCCAGATCCTTTTGGCGCTGCGCATGGGAAAGACCCGCATCATCGCAGAAACCGGAGCGGGCCAGCATGGCGTCGCCACCGCGACCGTTGCCGCGCGTTTCGGACTTCCGTGCGTGGTCTATATGGGCGAGGTCGACATCGAGCGCCAGAAGCCCAATGTCTTCCGCATGAAATTGCTCGGCGCCGAAGTGCGTCCGGTTACATCGGGTTCGCGCACGCTCAAGGATGCGATGAACGAGGCGCTGCGCGATTGGGTCGCGAACGTTTACGACACCTTCTATATCATCGGCTCCGCGGCCGGTCCGCATCCGTATCCCGCCATGGTGCGCGACTTCCAAACCGTGATCGGCAACGAGACGCGCGCGCAACTCCTTGAGCGGGAGGGTCGGCTGCCTGACCTCGTCGTCGCTTGCGTCGGCGGCGGGTCGAATGCCATCGGCATGTTCCATCCCTTTCTCGACGAAACGACGGTCGAGTTGCACGGTGTCGAAGCCTCCGGTGACGGTGTCGATACGGCACGCCACGCCGCGACGCTCTCGATGGGAGCGCCCGGTGTTCTGCACGGCGCACGATCCTATCTGCTGCAGGACCGCGACGGTCAGGTTCTCGAAGCGCATTCCATTTCCGCCGGTCTCGACTATCCGGGCGTTGGCCCGGAACACGCCTGGCTGAAGGATATGGGCCGCGTGAAGTATTTTTCGGCCACGGACAAGGAAGCACTCGAGGCATTCGTGCTGCTGTCCAAGCTCGAAGGCATCATTCCGGCGCTTGAATCGGCGCACGCCATCGCCCATGTCATGCGCATCGCTGCACAGATGGAGAAGGACAAGATCATCGTGGTGTGCCTGTCCGGCCGAGGCGACAAGGATGTTGTTTCAGCCGCTGCCGCGCTGGGCGAAACGATATGAGTCGCATCGCTGCCAAGTTTGCTGACCTTCGCAAGAGCCGGCGCTCGGCGTTCGTTCCGTTCCTTACTGCGGGTGATCCGGATCTGGAGACGTCGTTCGAGCTCATTCAGAAGTTGCCGGCTGCCGGTGCTGACATCATCGAACTTGGCATTCCGTTCTCGGATCCGATGGCCGACGGGCCGATAAACCAGGCGTCCTATCTCCGCGCGCTGAAAAGCGGCATGACGCTTGCCAAGATTCTTGATCTCACGCGCCGCTTTCGCAAAGGCGACGACAAAACGCCCATAGTTTTGATGGGCGCCTACAATCCGATCCACGCGTACGGCACGGCGCGCTTCGCACGTGACGCCGCCGAAGCGGGAGTTGATGGGCTCCTCATCGTCGATTTGCCTGCCGAGGAAGACGATGTTTTGCGATTACCTGCAACAAGTCACGGCATCGACATGATTCGATTTCTTGCGCCGACGACCGATGACGCGCGGCTCAAGGTCGTGCTGGATGGCGCGACGGGATATTTGTATTATGCCTCGATCACCGGCATCACCGGCACGAAGAGCTATGCCGAGTCGGACGTGCGCGCGTCGATACTGCGCATTCGCCGCGCGACGAGTCTTCCGTGCGTCGTCGGCTTTGGCATCAAGACGCCGGAGCAAGCAGGTGCCATTGCGGGCATCGCCGACGGCGCCGTGGTTGGCTCCGCAATCGTGACACGTGTCGAAAAGAGTGCCCTGGCCGGGTCGGGACGCGCGGCGTTGGTTTCGGACGTGTTGGAATTCTGCGCTTCCCTTGCAAAATCGGTGCATGCGGCGGCATCGGCTTCTGTGCTAGGTTGAGCCATGAACTGGATCGCCAATTTCGTGCGCCCGCGCATCAAGAGCTTGATGGGTTCGAGCGCGCGCGCCGAGACTCCGGAGAATCTCTGGAAGAAATGCGCGTCGTGCGGCGAAATGATTTTCCACCGCGATCTTGCGCTGGCGCAAAATGTCTGTCCGCAGTGCGGATTTCATATGCGGATCGGGCCGGCGGAACGCTTCGCCGCGATCTTCGATGCCGGCGATTTTGAAGTCCTGCCGCAACCTGAGGTGCCGAGCGATCCGCTGAAGTTTCGTGGCGAAAAACGCTATGTCGACGAACTGAAGGCTTCGCGCGCCAAGACATCTCGTCCCGAAGCCTTGACGGCTGCACGCGGCACCATCGAAGGCATGCCGGTGATGATCGCGGTGCAGCCGTTCGACTTCCTCGGCGGATCGCTGTCGATGGGGGTCGGCGAAGGTCTCGTCAGCGCGATGGAAGCCGCTGTCGCCGAGAAGCGACCCTTCATCCTCTTCGTCTCGTCGGGCGGCGCCCGCATGCAGGAGGGCATTCTCTCGCTCATGCAGATGCCGCGCGTGACGATCTGCGTCGACCTTCTGCACGAGGCAGGGCTGCCCTACCTGGTCGTGCTCACCGATCCGACGTATGGCGGCGTCAGCGCATCATACGCCATGCTCGGCGACATCCACATCGCAGAGCCTGGCGCGCAGATCGGCTTTGCCGGTCCGCGCGTCAATGCACAGACGATCCGCGAGCGGCTGCCGGAGGGATTTCAGCGCGCCGAATATCTGCTCGAGCACGGCATGATCGACATGGTCGTGCATCGCCACGAGTTGCGTCCGGCGCTTTCGAAGCTCGTCCATCTCGTCATGAAACGGTCGCGGCCGCGTGCGCGCCCGGTGGCCGTGCCGCCGGTCGTGACCGCAACGGCGACACGCATCGTTCCGGAAGCCTCCGCCATTGTCGGCTCCAAAGCCGCCGAATGAGCGCGCTGCATCAGGACATCGACGACAGCAAGAGCACAGCGGTTCTCGAACGCCTGCTGAGACTTCATCCCAAGAAAATCGATCTCGCGCTCGATCGCATCCAACGCCTGCTCGACGACCTCGGCAATCCCGAGAAAAAGCTGGCGCCCGTCATCCATGTCGCTGGCACGAACGGCAAGGGTTCGGTGTGCGCCTTTTCGCGCGCCATGCTGGAAGCGCAGGGCTTGCGCGTGCACGTCCACATCTCGCCGCACCTCGTGCGCTTTCACGAACGCATTCGCATCGCCGGCGAACTTATTTCCGAAGCCGAGCTCACTGCGACTCTGGAAGAGGTCGAGCGCGTGAATGCGGGCCGTCCGATCACCTATTTCGAGATCACCAATGCGGCGATGTTCCTGGCCTTTTCGCGCCATCGCGCCGACGCGGTCGTGCTGGAAGTGGGCCTGGGGGGCCGGTATGACGCGACCAACGTCGTCAAGAAGCCGGTGATGACGATCATCCAGCCGGTCGGCCTCGACCATCTGGAATTTCTGGGATCTGATCTTCGCACTATCGCCGCCGAGAAGGCCGGGATCATCAAGCCTGGGACACCCGTGGTGATCGGGCCGCAAGAAGACGCCGCGCTCGACGTGATCCTCTCCCATGCGGATCAACTGAGCGCGCCGGCTTATGTCTTCGGCCAGGATTTCTCCGCGCATCAGGAGCATGGGCGCATGGTCTATCAAGACGAGAGAGGGTTGCTCGACCTTCCGCTCCCCAGACTCATCGGTCGTCATCAGATCGAAAATGCGGCCGTCGCCATCGCGGCGCTTCGCCATGCCAACATGGACTGGAACGACGATTTGGCGATCGAGCAGGGTTTGCGCGCGGTAGAGTGGCCGGCGAGACTGCAACGCATCACGAAAGGTCCCCTCCTTGCGGCCGCACCAAGAGGGGCGGAAGTTTGGCTCGACGGCGGACACAATCCCCATTGTGCGGCTGCGGTCTCTCGCGCCATCGCCGACCTCGAAGAAAAGTCCGATCGCCCGCTCTATCTCATCTGCGGGATGCTGAAGAGCAAGGACGCCGCCGGTTTTTTGTCCGTGTTCCGCGGTCTTGCGCGGCACGTCGTGACCGTGACGATTCCGGGCGAGGCGGCGAGCCTGGGGGCCGGTGCGCTTTACGACCAGGCAAAACAGGCCGGGCTCGACGCAGCGCCGGCCGAAGACCTCGAGGACGCCATGCTGCAACTGCAGGCTTGGTCGCGCGCACATCCGAAAGAGCCGCCGCCGCGCATTCTGATTTGCGGCTCGCTCTATCTTGCGGGCGTGGTGCTTCGGGAAAACGCTTAGCGGATCAGACCGAAGATTCGATCCATTCCTTGATCTTGGATTTGGGCAAGGCGCCGACCTTCGTGGCCGCAACCTGGCCCTGGCTGAAAATCATCATCGTGGGTATGCCGCGGACGCCGTATTTTTGCGGAACATGGGGATTTTCGTCGATATTGATCTTGGCGATCGTCACCTTGCCGCTCAATTCACCTGCAAGTTCCTCGAGCGCCGGCGCGATCATGCGGCATGGTCCGCACCATTCGGCCCAGAAATCGACAACGACCGGATTCTTGGAATTGAGAACATCGGCCTGGAAAGACGCGTCCGAGACTTTGATTGGCGATGACATGACTGTCCTTTGGTTGCGAACTGTCCCTGAATCTAGGAATGCCGACCCTCAGGGTCAAGGCGCGCGCCGATTCGCCTCAGTTCGCGGTCCAGGAGCTCATTGGACAGTTTCATCAGTGTGGGACCGTCCGTCCACAAGAGCCCGCAAACGATTCGTTTGTGAGGAAAGATCTTCGTGGCGGCAGCCCGATAGAGGCTCATCTGCGCGACGTATAGCGGAGGAACACTGGTCTCGTTCTTGGGTGGTGGCCGGTTGGTCTTGAAATCGACGATCAGGACTTCGTCGTCGGTCTCGCTCAGACGGTCGATGCGTCCATTGACGCGTGCCGCCGCGCCAAGCTCGGGAAGATCGGCGACGATCGCGACTTCGGAGCGGCTTTGCGGCGCGAAGGCCGGCGCAAAAATCGGATCGTCGAGCACGGCCAGAATTTCGCCAATCAAGTCGGTGATCTCATCCGGCGGAAAGTTTTGTGCCTGCAGATAACGTTGCGCTTTCGCGACGCGCTTGGAAGGCTCGATCTGCGGCAGATGTGCCAGAAGTGCATGCACGAGAAGACCGCGGCGAAACCGCCGGTTGCGTTCGAGCGGCGAAAAAACGGCAGGCTCGTCGGAGTCAGCCGCGTCGAAGGGGCGGATCAGTCGCGGCACAGGCGCATCGCTCGGTGCCGGGCGCGCGAGCCAATCGGGCAACGCGACTGCTTGGGCGCGGGCCTGCACATCGGGAGCGGCCACGTCGTCGCCGGGATCGCCAACCACTTTGACCACGCTGTCGCCACGCGCGAGATCCACGCCGATTTTGCGCGCCGCGTCGCTCGCCAGTTCATACCAGGATCCCGGCCGGACACCCTTCTTGCCCTCGAAGCCGCAGACATAGAGCCGGTCCTTGGCGCGCGTCAGCGCGACATAAAGCAGGCGGCGGTTCTCCTCCATCGCGCGCGCCTGCGCCGCGGCTTTCGCCGCCTTCACCGCGTCCGGCGCCAGATGATCGACGATCGGGAAGACGACACCATCCTCCATAAACAGAAGATGTCCTTTCTTGCCGACCGGTTCGGGGATCGAAGTGGTGTCGGGAAGCACCACAATGTCCGCTTCAAGCCCCTTTGCGCCATGCACCGTCATCACGCGCACCTCGTCGCGGCCGCGTTCCATGTCGCGCTTGATTTCGGCGCCGCCGCGTTCGACCCAGTGCAGAAAGCCCTCCAGCGACGGGGTGTTGGCGGATTCATAGGTGAAGGACAGCGCGAGAAATTCGTCGATCGCGTCGATCGCCTCGTGCCCGAGACGCCGCAGCAATTTCTGCCGCATGCCGCAAACGATCAGGGCGTGCGAATAAAACTCGAACGGCGGCGCAAAGTCGGCTTTTTTGAACATCGCGCTCAGGAACGCGTGGGAAGAAGCAAACGCGGCGGTCTCGTCCTGGCGCTGCCTGAGCGTCGACCACAGCGTTCCTTTGCGCCCGAAGCTCAGCGCGAACAACTCGTCCTCGCTGATATCGCAAAGGGGCGAACGGAGCAGGGCCGCGAGGTTGTAGTTGTCCTCGGGCAGGAGCACGAACCGTCCGAGCGCAATCAGATCCATGATGGCGATCTGGTCGGTGAGACGAATCCGGTCCGCTCCGGCCACAGGTACCCGACGCTCCTTCAATTGCCGGATGATCTCGCTGCCGAAGGGTTCGCGCCGCGGCAGAAGGATCATGATGTCGCCCGCTTTGACCGCTTCGCTGTGGCCCGGAAGCTTCATCTTGCCGATCCATTGCTCGATCTGGCGCGCAAGTTGCGCCGCGAGTCTCACAACGGGGCTTGTCTCGGATTCGATATCGACCGGGTGCCAGTAGTCGGGTTCGGGCTCATTCGATGGCTTGAATGTCTGCCAGAGTTCGACGCGCCCTTTCGCAGTGTCGCGGAGCGCTGAATGATGCAACGCGCTGCCGTCCGACGTCAGCCCGGCGCGCGCGGCGGGTGGCGAGAAGACGGTGTCGACGAAGGTGAGGACTTCCGGCGCAGAACGGCGCGACGTCGTCAAGGGTTCGTCCGCGAGTATCCGGCCTGCTGCCTGAGCACGTTCGCTGAAATACCGTCGATTGACGTCGAATTGTCGAGGATCGGCGCCCTGAAAGCTGAAGATCGACTGCTTTTCGTCTCCCACGGCGAACACCGTTCGGGGTGAACGTTCCCTGCCTTCTCCGGCAAAGAACTCTTCGCTCAGCTTGCGCACGATCTCCCATTGCGCAGGGCTGGTGTCCTGGGCCTCGTCGATCAGGATATGATCGATGCCGCCATCGAGCTTGTAGAGAACCCAAAGCGCCGCGTCGCTGCGCTTGAGAAGCTTCAGCGTCTCGTCGATCAGATCGTCATAGTCGAGAGCGCCCCGGTTGCGCTTCAATCGTGCGTATTCGCGGCGCACCGCATCGGCGACGACGAGCGCCGCTTCTGCCAGACCCGCGGCATAGACAGCGCGCCGCTTCTCCTCGAATTCCATGAAGCGCACCGCCCATGCGTTGATTTGCGCGAAGAGGGCAGGCTGCGCATCGGATATTTTTTTGGTCACGAGACGCGTGCGTGGCTCGCCTTTTCCGGTCAGGAAGAAATCGCGAAAATGGGCATAGGCTTCGACCGTGAAGTCGCGCTCCAGCGCGCGCTTCAAATCGTCGGCGCGCGCAACGTCGGAAACACCGCCGCCCATCAGCAGGGCGACGGCGGCGCGCAGGAGTTGCGCGTCCGGACGGATGCCGGTGCAGAATGAAGCCATGATGTCGGCGACACTCACAGTCGGCACGGCGCCATGCGCCAGCCGGAGCGAGCGCCTCATCGCGTCCGGTTCGCCACCGAGCGACTCCAGGTAACGGTCGAGCTTTCGCCGATCGGTCCCAAGGGCGGCGTCGAGCACGGATTGCAGGCGCGCTTCGCCCGTTTCGGTCAGGAGATGAGCCAGAGCCGCGGCCCTCGGAGCGTCGCCTTCACCGGCCCGTTCGAGCACGCGGTTGCGCGCTTGCGCCAACAATTCGCGCGCGGTCTGCTCGTCCAGGACATGGAACGATGCCGGCACGTCGGCTTCGAGCGGAAACCGCGCCAACAGGTTCTGGCAGAAGGCATGAATGGTCAGGATCTTGAGACCGCCCGGCGCCTCGAGCGCTTTGGCAAACAGACGCCGCGCTTTCTTCAACTCGTCGGGACCGCCAAGTTCGGCGCCAATGGCTGCGATCTTGCGGGCCAATTCTTCGTCGCCGAGCATGGACCATTCGCCAAGCTGACGGAAAAGGCGGTGCTGCATTTCCGCGGCTGCGGCCTTGGTGAAAGTCAGGCAGAGAATTTTCGCCGGATCCGCATCGGCCAAAAGCAGGCGCGTCACGCGATTGGCAAGCGTGTGCGTTTTTCCCGCACCTGCATGCGCCGCAACCCAGGCCGATCGTCCTGGATCGGCAGCCGCGACAGAGGGATCGTGCGGCGCGCTCATTCGTCCTCGTCTTCCCAACCACTCAGCGACCATTCGCGCACGCGGCTCAGATGGTCATAGTCGCCGGGGAGCTCGACGCGATACGGCTTGACGCGCGGCAGGTATGGCATCGCTTGCATGGAGAAGTCGCTGACGCGCCGGTGCAATCGCGCAACGGCTTCGTCGATCAGCGCGATGTTCACCGGGCGAATCTCTCCCGGCTCTCTGCCGCCGCCGAACCGAAGATAGAGAAGATCCGCGACATGGCGCTTGCCAAGGTCGCCGAACCCGCCATCGCGGATCATCGCGCCTTCGAGCAGCAACTGCGGTGCCAGAAACGCGCCGATCTGCGCGCCCGATGGCGGCTCGCCGGTCTTGTAGTCGAGAATCACGGCGCCATTGTCGTCGAGAATGTCGATCCGGTCGGCACGGCCATGAATGGCGAACGTGTCGCCGACCGCAAGGCGACCTTCGATCTCGGCGTAGGACTTGACGATGGTTTGCCGCCGTTTTCGTTCCTCGTTGACGAACCAGACGGCTGCGTTGGCGAAGCGCGGCCGCCACAGCGCCAGCGCCGCCTTCGGCGTGCCCTGTGCGGCAAAGACTTCGTCGGCGATCGCGATGAGCTGCAAGGCCGCATCGTTCGGCAGCTCGCCTGGAAAACGTTGCAGGAAGAGTTCCAGCGCCTTGTGTACCGCGCTGCCGCGCTCGGGCGCCCCGATCTCGGCATCGAGCGGATCGAGCGTGCGCAGTCTCAGGATCCGTTTGGCGTAGATCGCATACGGATCGCGCACCCAGGTTTCAATATCGGTGATCGGGAGTTCGCGCGGCCGTGCTTCGACCGGTGGTGTTGGCGCGGGACGCTTCATGCGCTGCACCTGGCCCGGGCTGAGCAGCGCTTTGGCGATGGCGATATAGTCGCATCTCGGCGCCAACGCCGCGTTCAGATTGAGACCACTGGTCAGCTGCTGCAGTCGCTGCAGCCAGCGCGATGCAACGGTCGGCACGCCTTCGGATTTCGATGCGCGCGTCAGGACGACGCGC
This sequence comes from Rhizomicrobium sp., assembly GCA_035536115.1. Taxonomy (GTDB): domain Bacteria; phylum Pseudomonadota; class Alphaproteobacteria; order Micropepsales; family Micropepsaceae; genus Rhizomicrobium. Next base: position 37,665 of record DATLOU010000018.1, on the reverse strand, counting down.
TTTCCCGCGGCAAGCATTGAAAAGTCGTGCGCCGCCTGACCAACGCCGCGCTCGGGTTGTTCCAATCCGATAGCGCGCCGCATCGGTCTGGAAAACCACGGATCGGCGCCGGCGGTGCGTGGCCAGGTTCCCTCATTTAAGCCAGCCATGACGAGCGTGTCGAAACTTTGCAGTCGCGCTTCGAGTAGCCCGAGAATGGAAATGCGGGGATGGCGTTCGCGAGTCTGCCGCACGGACTTGGCCTCGGCCAAGGCACGAAACAAGGCCGCGTAGCCTCCGGGTTCGATCGGCGTCAGCGCGTGCACGGCGCCGCGCATCTCATCGACGAACTGGGCCGCACTTTCGCCAGCTTCTCCAGACCACAATTCATCACCGGCGAATCTGCCTGCAGTGGCAAGATGCGTTTCCAGAGCCTCGGCCAAATCGACATGTCTTCCGGCCAGGACACGCTCGAACGGTCGCAACGCGGCGGCAAGTTCGGCAAACCAATATTGCAGTTCCGAAAGGCTCGCTTGTGCGCCTTCGTCGGCGTCGTGACGGCGACGTTCGAGGGCGATGCGAATGCCGTCGAGTCCGGCATCGGGTCTCGGACCGCGCAGCTGGCGATCGAGAAAGCGAGCCTGGTAGCGGAATGCGCCACGTTCTTGCCCGAACGTGCACAAGGGGTGCTTCAACAACGCGAGCAGGGGGATGGGTGCAAAGGACGCGTCCGCCGCCTCGGCCAGCAGGCAGAGAAACGTGCCGGGCGGCGTGTGCGACAAGGGCCGTCCGGCGGAATCGTCGACCTCCACATTCCAACGTGCGAGTTCGCTTGCGACGCGCCGCGCCAAGGTGCGATCGGGCGTCACCAGCGCCGCGGTCTTCCCGACGTCTTCCAGCGCCTCGCGAAGAATGAGCGCGACGACGAGCGCCTCCTCCGATGGATCGTCGGCTTCGACCAGCGACAGCCCTTCGAGACCGCGCTCGATCTCGCCGGCGTCGCCGCGTTCGACCAGCAGGCGCCACGCGTCCGTGGTCGGCGCGGGGCGCAGCACTTCGCGAAGGGCGCGTTCGCGGCTGCCGTCGCGCGCATCGTTCCACTCCGTCACCTGCGCGCGTGCGACGCCGATCCGCTCCAGCAACTGCTTGAGGCCGAATTGCGGATGACCGGGGTCGAGTCCGTTCCAACTCGGCTCGTCGAGCGCGCGATCAAGGCCGGGCAAGACGACTGCGCCGCGTGGAAGACTCGCGATGGCGCGCATCAGCTCCGCAGTTGCCGGAATGCTGCCGGTTGAGCCGGCTGCGACGACCATGCCGTTTGGCGGCTTTTCGACAAGGCGTGCGGCCAGGGCCTGAAGGGCCAGATTTCGCCGCGTCGCCGGATTGATTGTGCCTTCCGCAGCCAGCAGCTTCGGCCATTCGGTGTGCAGCAGCGCGAGGAATTCGTGGACTTTGGACCAGTGTCCGGCGAGTGCGGCCGGGATTTCGCGCGACAAATCTTCGAACTTCGCGTTCTGCGTTTCAAGTTCGTCCATCACGCGCGCAAGACTCGCCGCAAGCGACGACGCCTGTGCGTAGCTCAACTCGGACCGCCAGCGGTGGATCACCGTCGTCAACAACAGGCGGCGGCGGATGGGCGCGATCGCCGGCGCAAGGTCCAGCTCGTCTTCGCCGGCGTCGAACAGGAGCTCCTCGTCATCGACGTCGCCGAGTGCCTTGAATTGCGGCAAGAGCGTCGCGCCGCCCAGCACGCGCGCGAAAGCTTCGCCGAAGGTGCGCGCTGCGCGCCGCGTCGGCAGATAGATTGTGCTATCGGCGAGTGCGAAAGGCGTACTGCCGAGGCGTTCGACAAGTCCCAAGGCCAGCGTCTCGGCGAACGGCGCGCTTGCGGGAATCGTGAAGACGTTCGCCGCCACGCTTATCGGGCCGCAGGCAGATCGGCGAGCAGAGCTTCGCCTTCCTTGACCGCCCCGGGCGTGCCGACATGGATCCACACGCCATCGAGACGGATCCCGTAGAGACGCTTCGCCGCGATCGCGACATCCCAGACGAGGTTCGTCGAAAACGTGCCGCTCGGCGCGCTATCGAACAACCGGGGATGGACGATCTGAACGCCGGGATAGGCATAAGGCGAAAGCCGCAATTCGGCCGGCCGCGTGAGGTGCCCGTCTGGATCCATGTTGAAGTCGCCGGCGCCTTCGAAGCCGATGGCGGTCACCATCGACGCCAGCAGCAGCAAGCCGTCCATCGTTTCCGGATTCCACCGCGCCTTCATGCGCTCGAGGGCGCGGCCGAAGCCTTCGACCCAGATGGTGTCGGAGTTGATGATGAAGAATGGCTCATTGCCGAAATGCGGCATCGCCTTGACGACGCCGCCGCCCGTGCCGAGAAGCGCGTCGCTTTCCTCGGAATAGCGGATTTCGATGTCGCTTCGCTTGGCGAGGTGGGCCTTCACCATGTCGGCCATGTAGTGGACATTCACCACGGCCAATGTGACGCCGGCCGCGACCAGCCTGTCGAGCGCGTGGTCGATCAACGTCTTGCCGGCGACCGTCACCAGAGGCTTCGGCCGGTCGTCGGTCAAAGGTCGCATGCGCGTGCCCAGACCAGCGGCCATGATCATTGCGCGCGTGGGTCCGCTCACGGTTCGACTCCTTGCGGTCGGCCGCGCTTTTCGCGCGGGATGGCGCGGTCATACCATGCCTTCAGTCGGCTGAGCGCGGGATCATCCAGGTCGCGATTGAGATATCCCCAGACGCGCGGCAGGTAGCCCAGATAGCGCGGCTTGCCATCGCGCTTGTACAACCGTGCGAATATGCCTGCGATCTTGGCGTTGCGCTGCGCCGCCATGACGGCCATCTGGCTGCGATAGCTGCGCTCGTCGATTGCGCTTCCTTGCGCGCGCATCGCCGCGAGATAGTGCCGCGTCGTCGCGTCTGCGACTTCGGGCGCCACATCGCGCCGTGCGTCCTCGACCAGCGAGATGAGGTCGTAGGCGCTGGAGCCCGCGACCGCGTCCTGGAAATCGATCAGGCCGACGCGCGCCAGCCCGGAGCGGCTCGGCATCCACAGAAGATTTTGCGCGTGATAGTCACGATGCACGAAAACCGCAGGCGCGGTCAGAGCCTCACGCAACACCAGGCGCCAGAGAGCGCGATGCTCGGCGACTTCGTCCGTCGTTGCCGGACGCCCGAGCGCGACCGGCATGAACCAATCGGTGAGGAGATCGATCTCCGCCAGGAGCGCGACCTCGTCATAGGGATGCAGTTCCTTGTCGGGCGGCAGGTGCTGCGGCGCGGTCCGCGCATGGAGTGTCGCGAGAACTTCGGCGGCGGCTTTGTAAAGGTCCTGCTCGTTTTTCGCGTTCGCGACATCGCTATAGAGCGCATCGCCCAGGTCTTCGATGATCGCAAAGCCCTGCGCGGGATCGGCGGCGAAGATTTCGGGCGCGCTCAGACCGCAGCCCCGCAGATAATTCGCCGCCGCGACGAAGCGCGCCACGTCGGCGCCGGCGAGACGCGCGACGGCGTTGTAACCGAGTGCGCGGCGGTCCTCTGGCGTGGCGCCCGCCGGCGCCGCCGGCGCCTCGGCATTCTGCGGTTGGTCCATCAAAATCGCCTTGCGCCCACCTTGCGCCAGCCGGATATAGCGTCGGGTCGACGCATCGCCGGTGATGGGCGTGCGCTTGGCCGCGCCCCATCCATTCGCCGCCAGAAAGGATTCGATTTCGGCGGCGCGCTCAGCCGGCATGTTGCGTCTCGCCAAAGGCCCTGGCCCAGCGCTGCGATCCCGAGATCAGCGCAAGCCGCCCGCGTGCATCGAACGTCAGCGCGACATGGAGCGCATCGGGCGGCAGGCGCGCGCCGGCATGCTCCGGCCACTCGATCAGCGCCGCGCCTTCCTCCAAGGCCTCGTCGAGCCCGAGCTCGTCCATGTCTGAGACGTCGTCGACGCGATAGAGATCGTAGTGGCGCACTGCGAGCCTCGCCGTTTCGTAAGCCTGTACCAAGGTGAAGGTCGGGCTCGGCACGGCCTCGCTCACGCCGAGCGCGCGCAGAATCGCACGCGCCAGCGTGGTTTTTCCCGAGCCGAGATCGCCGTTCAAGGCGACGACGTCGCCTATTCTCAAGGATGCGGCAATCCGCGCGCCCAAAGCCTCGGTCGCGGCAAGGTCGACAAGCGCAAAGCTCTGTTGAAACCCTTGAGAATCCTTGTGCATGGCGACAGTTCTAGCCCGGCGCGCCGCACCTCTCAACGCCGCTAAACGGTTGATTACAGTAGGTGCTTCGGACATCTTACGCCCGCTTCGGCCGAAGGTCCGGCGGGCGCGGGATCGGACAATCCATGCAGGAACGCATCGTCATCATAGGCGCCGGACAGTCCGGCGCGCAGGCCGTCGCGACCCTCAGGTCCGAGGGCTTTGCGGGCGATATCACGCTTGTCGGCGACGAGCCTTATGCGCCCTACCAGCGGCCGCCGCTGTCCAAGGCTTATCTGATGGGCACGATGGAGCGCGACCGGCTCTTTTTGAAGCCGGACGCTTTCTACCGGGAAGCCAGATGCGAAATGATCCTCGGCGTTGCCGCGACCAAGATCGACCGCGATGCTCGCAAAGTGTTTCTCGCCGACGGTCGTGCGCTCGCTTACGACAAGTTGCTCCTCGCCACCGGTTCGCGCGTGCGCCCGATCAAATGTCCCGGCTCCGAGCTTCCCGGCATCCACTATCTGCGCGGCATTGCCGATGTCGACGCTCTGCGCGAATTGGTCGGGCAAGGCAAGAAGCTGGCCATCGTCGGCGGCGGCTATATCGGTTTGGAAGTTGCTGCGGTCGCGGCCAAGCGCGGCGTCGAGGTCACTGTCTTCGAAGCACTCGATCGCCTCATGGCGCGCGCCGTGTCGGTTCCGGTTTCCGACTTCTATGCCAAGGTGCACCGCGCCGCGGGCGTGACGGTTCTGCTGGATACGAGCGTCGAGGCCTTCGAAGGGCAGGGCAAGCTCGAGGCGATCCGCGCCGGCGGCAAATCCTATCCGGCGGACGTCGCATTGGTCGGCATCGGCATCATCCCGAACGTCGAACTGGCGCGCGAGGCGGGACTGGGCTGCGACGACGGGATCGTCGTGAATGAGCGCAGCGCCGCGACCGGCGATCCCATGATTTTCGCAGCCGGCGATTGTACGCGGCACATCGGACGCGAAGGCACGGCGCTTCGCCTCGAATGCGTCCAGAACGCGATCGATCAGGCCAAGCATGCCGCGCTCTCCATGCTCGGCAAGCCCAGCGTCTATCAGGAAGTGCCGTGGTTCTGGTCGGACCAGTACGACCTCAAGCTGCAAATCGCCGGGCTGGCGCGCCCGACAGACCAACTCGTGCTTCGCGGCAATCCGGACTCGCGCAAATTCGCAGTGTTCCATCTGCGCGATGGAGCCATCGCCGCCGTCGAAGCGGTGAACGCGGCGCCGGAATATCTCGTCGGCAAGAAGCTGATTGCGGAAGGCAAGAAGATCGCGCCCGAACGACTCGCCGACACGACCGTCCCCATGAAAACCATCGCCTGACACGGAGCATCCATGCCCAAGATCAAGTACGTCGAGCACAGCGGCAAAGAACATGAGGTCGAGGTTCCCGTCGGCTGGTCCGTGATGGAAGGTGCGGTGAAGAATCTCATTCCCGGCATCGATGCCGATTGCGGCGGCGCCTGTGCCTGCGCCACCTGTCATGTCTTTGTCGATCAGGCCTGGCTCGAGAAGCTGCCCGCAAAGGAAGACATGGAGGAGACGATGCTCGATTTCGCCCCCGACATGGCCGCGAACAGCCGGCTATCCTGTCAGATCAAGGTGACCCCCGAACTCGACGGCTTCGTCGTGCGGATGCCCAAGAGCCAGCACTAGGCTTCGAGCTTCGCCAGTTCGCCGAGCGGCATGCCGTAGGCCGGGCTGAGGATTTTTCCGAACGCGAGTTTGACGACGATCAGCACCGCGGCTGCGCCGAGGATCAGCGCGACATGCAACAGCCAGAAAGACGTCGCCGACATCGTGCCGAGCAATCCACCGACCCAGCCGACGAAGAAATTGCCCATGAACAGGTGCAGGTAATAAAAGCCGATGAAGACGCTGGTCATGCCTTTCGGTGCGGCACGGGAATAAAGTGCGAGGCCGACAGGCACGACGTTGGCAAAGCCGAGATCATTGACCAGTTCGAAACCAATGGCCCACCAAAGACTGACGCGGCCGCCGTGCGCGGCGATGATCATCGAGGCCAGAACAAGCAGGAGCGGCGCGCCGGCGCTGAGCGCGACGCCGATGGCCATCTTGGTGATCTCGTCGGGCTCGGGCAGACGCGTCGCCCACCAGCGCCAGAATGCGACCGAAAACGCGATGGTCCCGGCGCTGATGATCGAACCATAGGCGAGGAGATCGGTGATCGGCATGTGCATGCCGAATATGGTCAGTTGGTAGTTTGCTTCGCCCCACACCAGATAGGCATTGAAGATCTGATTGTTGCCGACGATGGAGACGGCGAGAACCGGCAACAAGGCCAGCAGCAAAATCGTCTTGATCCAATCGTTGCGCGTGAAGGGCGGGCGCGGCGGGGCGACGTTCGCCGCGCTGGTTCTTGGCGCTTCGGGCGGCAGAGTTCGACGGCCGAGAAGATAGGTCGTGAGCCCGATCAGCATCCCCACTCCGGCGGCGCCAAAGCCGTAGTGCCAGCCGTACCGGTCGGCCAGGCGGCCACAGACGAACGGCGAAGCGATGACCGCGATTTGCACGAAGAACAGGAAGATCTGATAGGCGTCGGCACGCCGCGGATCGCCGTCCTTGTAGAGCGCGCCGACTTGGCTGGCGATATTGCCTTTGAAGCACCCGACTCCGAGCAAAAGACACGTCAACGCGATCAAGAACGTCGCGTCGAACGCCATCAGAAAGTGGCCCATGGCCATCAGGCTCGCGCCGATCGTGACAGCGTTGGTGCGGCCGATATAGCGGTCGGCGAGATAACCGCCGGCGAGCGGCGTCAGATACACGAAGGCCGTGTAAAAGCCGAAGACATGCGAGGCCAAAGCCTGACCGGCGGCCGGCCCATAGAGGTGTGCAATCAGCGACTGAAACGGACCGAAGCCGAGTATGTGTTCGATATGCCCCGGCTGAAGCAGGCTGTGCGTCATGTACAGCACCAAAAGCGCCGTCATGCCGTAGTAGGAAAAACGTTCCCACAATTCGCTGAAGGCGAGCCAGCCGAGGCCCGCCGGGTGACCGATGAACGCGGTGTCGCTGCGCTCCGCTGCCGCCGTCATGCTGTCGTCCATCGCACACCTTGACATGATCGCGATGTCCGGCAGGAAGCCAGCATCCGCTGGGCGCCCATGCTGGCTCAGCTTCCTGAGGCTTGCAATCCGGCGCTCGTGGAGCGAGCCCGGCCTACTCGTTTTCGTGATCGACCTCGCCGCCGCCCTGGATCGACTGGGTGACCTCTGGGTTCCCGCGATAGACGATCTCGCCGCCGCCGGATACCGATGCCGCCAGCGCGCTCGAGGCGGTCAGCATGATCTTGCCGCCGCCTTGGATGGATGCCTCGCCCTTGCCGGCACGAATGGCGCGCACGTCGATCTCGCCGCCGCCGTTGATCGCAGCGGCAAAGTCTGGCTGGGCTGGAAAAGCACCGTCGGTGTGAATCTCGCCGCCGCCATCTATGGCAGCACCGCGAAGGTTCGGCGTCACGATCTCGATCGTCAGATCGTACTGGTGCGGACACGACACGTTGCAGGCATCGATGTCGAGTTCGCCGTCGTTGCGCACCGTGAATGACGTATGCGCCGTGCTGCCCTTGATGAGTGTAACGCGCTGCGTTGCGCCATGCTTCAGGATCACTTCGCCGCCGCCGTTGAGCGCGATGCGGTTGAACGGTCCGACTTGCACGACGGTGCCGGCAAGCGCAGGGGTTGCGAGCAGCGCGACAAATAGAAGTGTGATGGGCGACGCAACAGTCATCGGATCCTCCGGAGGCGTTCGCAGCGAAGTCTAGCGCCTGCGCACTAGTTTGACCGCATCGCGCGCGGTCGAAGCAGCCATGAGTATCAGGCGGTCTTTTGCTCTTCTTCCGGTTTGCCGGGGCCTTGTTCATGCAGGCGTCGCGGGAAATGGCAGCGCACCAGCGTTCCGTTCTGGCTTTCGATCTCGACCCAGCCATTGTGCAGCTCGACGAAACGGTTGACGAGCGCGAGCCCAAGTCCGGCGCCGGCACGCTGACCCGAGCGGCTCTTGGCCGAGAAGCGCTCGAAAACGTTGGCCCTGACTTCCGGTGCAATACCGGGGCCGGTGTCGGCGACCGAGATCTGCACATCTTCGCCGACGATCGCGCCGCTCAGCGTGATCGTGCCGCCGCCCGGCGTGTATTTGAGGGCGTTGGAGAGAAGATTGAACACGACCTGTTGGATGCGCCGTTCGTCGCCCAGGAATCGGCCGGCGTCCGGCGCGCAGTCGAGGATTAGTTCGAGACTGACTTTCGCCGCCCACTCGCGCGCCGTATTGGCGACGCCGCTCAGGAGTTCGTAGAGATCGATGCGCGCCAGCTCCAGCCGCAAGGCGCCGGATTCGATCAGCGACAGATCGAGGATGTTGTTGATCAGGTCCTTCAGCGTATTCGAACCGCTGATGATATCCTGCAGGTAGCTTGTCTGTGCGCGATTGAGTTCGCCCGGAATACCGCTGGCGAGATGCTCGGCGAACCCCAGGATCGTGTTGAGCGGCGTGCGCAGCTCGTAGGAGACATGCTTGATGAAGTCCGACTTGAGGTTGTCGGCGGCTTCGAGGGCGTCGTTCCGCTCGCGCAGAGCGCTTTCGATGCGGAAGCGGTCGGTGACGTCGGCGAACGTCACCAAGGTCGCCCCGTCCGGCAGAGGCGAAAGAGAGAGCGATAGGATCGTGCGGTCGTTACGCTCGATTTCACCCCAATCGCGCCGGGTGGGCGCCCCCGACACGATGGACTGGATGAGCCGTTCCCACAGGGCTTCGTCGCCGAACTTGTCGGCGCAGGCCGCGGCGATGGTGCGCACATGTGGTTCGCCCGCGACATCTCTGGGCGACAATTTCCAGATCTTCGTGAAAGCGGCATTGTGCAGCTTCAGCTTGCCGTCGGGCCCGAACACCGCGACGCCTTCCTGCAGCGTGTCGAGCGTCGCCGATTGCACCTTGATCAGCGTGTTGTAGTTGCTTTCGAGCGTCAGCCGCTCGGTCACGTCCTCGTAGAGGTAGGTGAGGCCGCCAAAGGGATGGGGCTGCGCTACGACCCGCAGCGTCTTGCCGCTCGGGACATGCCACAATTCCTCCGAAGAGTGCTCCAACGGGTTGTCATAGAACGCCAGGCGCTGGCGCTTCCAGGATTGATAGTCGCGCTGCTCGGGCAGTCTGCGCCCCTCGCGCAGCCGGTCGAGGATCTCGCCGTCGGCGGGATGGGTATCGAGCCAATTCTCCGACAGCTCCCACAGCCGCGAAAAGGCGCGATTGTAGAATGTGAGCTTCTGGTCGCGCCCGAAGATCGCGACCGCCGTTGCGAGCTTATCGAGTGTATCGGCGTGGGCGTCGATATGCTGCTGCAACTCCGATTGCGCGACCGAGACGTCGGTCACGTCGATGGCGCTGCCCACCACGCCGAAACCATCGAGCGGAGATTCGGTCAGCGCCAACGCGCGGCGATGCCCGCCGACGATCGCAAAGCGTCTGGCTTCGAGCACGGCCTTCTGCGTTCTCGCGGATCCGGCGAGATCGCGTTCCGATTTTTCCAGCATCGGCTGGTTGGCGCGCAGTGCATCGATCGTCGGCGTCGTCGTCGCGCTCAGATAGGCCCGATTGCCCCAGACGAGCGACAGCCTGGCATCGCGAACCCAAACCGGCAGCGGCAGAAGATCGAGAATCTCGCGGAAATGCGTCGGGCGCGCCTGCGCGGCCGCCTGAACCGGCTCCATCCAGACGGCGGCCATGCCGCCGACGGCGCGACCACGCACCGTGAATGGGCGTGCATTCTTGTCGTGAACTGCGAGCGTGAACCCGGTGCCGCGGTCGCTCAGAGCGTCGAGAGCCGACGACAACTCCTTTGCCTCGGCGCCGGCGAGACAGGCGTCGAGCACGGCTTCGCCGCCGGCATAGCTCAACGGCGCGCTATCGTCGCGGCCCCAGACCACCAGCGCGTCGCGTCCGGATGAGAGAAGCGCATCGCGTTCACCGATGGCGGCGCGCACGCGCGCACCGGTGACGCGCAGGATACGGCGAAGCCTGCCTGCCGCTTTCTGTTCCGACAAAGCCCAGAGCGACGCGGCAATGGCGAGCGACACCGCACCCGTGGCGACGCCGAAGAGAACGAGAAATTGTTCGGTCGCCATGTCTTCGGCCGCGAAAGCTGGCATTGGCAAAAGCAGCAGTGCCGCGGCGACGAGCCCGATGGCCCGTAAACCCGCAACGCCTTCCCTGAGGCCAGGGTTATTCTTCGGCCCCTCCGTGGGACGCATCTCCCGGCTGCCCCCGATTCGCGCCACAGCGACGAATCACTGTGGAATCAACATGATACGGGTGCTATCCACAGCCGCAAGGGAATGTAGTTAAGAAAAAGTAAAAAACTACATCTCGATGACAAGACAAGATCTGGCGGCGAATCTGCGTTTTCTTGAGTCGTGCGGCGTCGGCCTAGTCGAAATGTTGTGCGTCGGCGGGAATTCCCGTCCAGGCATGCTTGCGCGACTCGTAGACCGAGAATTTGGGAGCGGGAAACATTGGATCGGCGAAGGCGCCGATGGGGACGGCCACAACATCGGGCATGTTGTCGATGCGATAGGTGACGGTTGCGCCGCATTTCGGACAGAAGTGAAACGTCACGCGGTTGCCGCTGTCGGCGATCCGCACATAGACCGTCGATTCTCCTGCGATGCTGATCTTGTCGCGCGGAAAGCGGGCCTGAGCGCCGAACGTGCTGCCGGTTCTCATCTGACAGGCGAGACAATGGCACATCGAGATGCGCACTGGCTCACCCTCGCAGACCGCACGCAATTGGCCGCAGCTGCACGAGGCGACGCGCGTGGTCATCGTATCACGCGTCCAGCAACCCGATCGCTTCCTGGGCGCGCGCGCCGTGCTTCGCTTCCTCGATTCCGTTTTGCCGGAAGAGGGCGGCGGCCTCGGCGTTCGTCGTGTTGTCGGCCCAGGTGTCGTAGAGCGTCTTGCCGCCGTTCTCGGCTTTGACGAGCCCTTCCAGGATCGCACGGTCGAGCTTGCGCACCGCCGACTTGGCGTACGGATTGTCTTCGGGCGCGGGGACCGCAAAGTCTTCGCCATGGATGGCGCGGATCGCCTTCGCCACGCGGTGCGCATGCGCCACTTCTTCGCGGCCATTGGCATTGAGGAGCGCGGCGATATCCGCACTCGGCGCACCGCGCGCCAGATCGCCATAGCCGACCTGTCCCGAAGCTTCGAGATAGACCATCAACTTCAGATCATCGAGCGTCGGGTGGGTGACCGCGTTGATGTGCTTGAACGCTTCACCCGCACTCTCGGGCATGTAAGACGGCTTCGACATGGTGATCCTCTCATTCGCCCGACAACCCTAAGCCAAGTCCTTATGCATGAATACGGTGCCGGCGATCGGCGTTTCGTAATACGCCGCTATCTCCTTGAAACCGAGCGCGCGATAGAGCGAGAGGGCTGTCTTCATGGTCGAGAGCGTGTCGAGGCGCATGGCGGCGTAACCCATGCGCCGGCCTTCTGCGACGGCAGCTTCGGCCAGGATGCGGCCCGCGCCGGTGCCGCGTGCGGCGCTTCGAACATAGAGTCGCTTCATCTCGCAGAAATTGGTGGCATGCAGCGCGCGAACCGCGACGCAGCCGACCGGTCTGCCGTCGATCTCGGCCAGCAGCAAGGCGCCTTTCGGCGGCGCATAGGCGCCGGGCAGGGACTCAAGTTCCTCCTCGAAGCCCTGATAACTCAAATCGACATCGAGCCCCGCGGCGTATTCGCGGAAAAGCTCGACGGTGGTGTCGATGTCATCGAGCGTGGCGCGGCGCAAGCGAACAGTCATGCAGCTCAGTCAATAGCGGTAATGATCAGGCTTGAACGGGCCGGACTGCGGCACGCTGATATAGTCCGACTGCTTCTGCGTCAGCTGGGTGAGCTTGACGCCGATCTTTGCGAGATGTAGCCGCGCCACCTTCTCGTCGAGATGTTTGGGCAGAGTATAGACCTTCTTCTGGTACTTGCCGGGATTGCCGAACAATTCCATCTGCGCCAGCGTCTGGTTGGTGAAGGATGCACTCATCACGAAGGATGGATGGCCCATCGCGTTGCCGAGATTCACCAGCCGCCCCTCGGACAACAGGATGATGCGTTTTCCGTCCGGAAACTCGACTTCGTCGACTTGCGGCTTGACGTTGTGCCAACGGAAATTGCGCAAGGCGGCGACCTGGATCTCGGAATCGAAGTGGCCGATGTTGCAGACGATGGCGCGGTCCTTCATCGCGCGCATATGGTCGATCGTCAGCACATCGACGTTGCCGGTGGCAGTGACGAAGATGTCGGCGCGCGGTGCGGCGTCTTCCATCGTGGTGACTTCATAGCCTTCCATCGCAGCCTGCAGCGCGCAGATCGGATCGACTTCGCTCACCATCACCCGGCAGCCCGCCTGGCGGAGCGACGCGGCGGAACCTTTGCCGACATCGCCGAAACCGGCCACCATCGCGATCTTGCCCGCCATCATCACGTCGGTACCGCGGCGGATGCCGTCGACCAAGGACTCGCGGCAGCCATAGAGGTTGTCGAATTTGGACTTGGTCACGCTGTCATTGACGTTGATCGCCGGGAAGAGGAGCTTTCCTTCCTTCTCCATGATGTAGAGCCGGTGCACGCCGGTCGTTGTTTCCTCCGAAACACCGCGAATGTTCTTGGCAAGTTCGGCGAACCAGCCTGGCTTTTCCTTGAGCGTGCGCTTGATGAGAGCGAAGAAGACTTCCTCTTCCTCGTTTCCAGGCTTGGCGAGAAAGGCGGTGTCGCCTTTTTCTGCGCGCAGGCCATGGTGAACCAGCATGGTCGCGTCGCCGCCATCGTCGAGGATCAGGTTGGGCGTGCCGCCGTCGTCCCATTCCAGAATCCTGCGGGTGTAGTCCCAATAGTCCTTGAGGCTCTCGCCCTTGACCGCGAACACGGGCGTCCCACCGGCGGCAATCGCGGCGGCTGCATGATCCTGCGTCGAATAGATGTTGCACGACGCCCAGCGCACGTCGGCGCCGAGTGCCTTCAGCGTCTCGATCAACACCGCCGTCTGGATCGTCATGTGCAGCGAGCCGGCAATGCGCGCGCCCGTGAGCGGCTTCGAGCGGGAGAACTCCTCGCGGGTCGCCATCAACCCGGGCATCTCCACTTCGGCGATGGCGATTTCCTTGCGGCCCCAATCGGCAAGCGTGATGTCCTTGACGACGTAATCGTGATGTTCGGCCATGGGGCGCGGTCCTTTGGGAAAGCGCGCCGGATATAGCAGCCGGTCCGGCCCCTGACAAGAATGATATAAAGAAATACGCATATCTTTATTTGACAGGGTTTTCAGAGGCCAAATCCTTTGCTTGGCCCGTATCCTGAAGGGGTTGGCGGGCGGCAAAGTCGCGCGGGTGATCACCGACGTATCGCTGCCGTTGGAGATGAGCCGTTTGCGCGTCTAACGCTTGCTGCCCGCCCGTGCGCGGCCATCATGCGGTCCGAAGGTGCGCTTCGGCGGATCGATCCAGCGGTCTTCGCGCGTACGCTCATGTGCTTCGTTCAGCGGATAATGGATCTGGTTTTCGGGTTTCGGCTTCTCACCGACAACGATCAGTCTGACCTCTTCCTTCGTGTTGTTCAGGAAGGTGTGACAGATCCCAGTAGCGGCCGGGAAGCCGACGCTGTCGCCCGGCTCGAGCGCGTGCAGGACGCCGTCGATCCAGGCATCGGGCTTTCCTTCAATGACGAAGACGAATTCCTCCTCCGCACTCTCAGCGTGCGGGTAGCTGATGCGTCGCCCCGGCGGCACGCGCACATGGTGGATGCCGATGCGGGTCAGTCCAAGTTTCTCACCGAGCGGTGCGTCGAAGCCCATCTGTTCGTCGTCACCACGATATTGGCTGGGTTCTGACTCTTCGAGTGCCCTCCAATGGGCGATGAAGTCCGGTCGCGTCATAAGTCACCTGATCGATTTACTGGGTCTATTATGACTGGAGCGGGAGCCAGGTCTTGACAGCATGGATAATAATCCTATATGTGTTGGTATGAAATCCTAGCGCGCAAGATCGTGGTCGGCGAGGCGTTTTCAGAAGTCTAAGTTAGATCAATGTATTAAAGCAGGAATTGAAATACAAAAAATGAGCGAAAATCGCGCAAACGGGCGAGCAAGCTCTGAAACGGCCAATGCCCGGCAAGCGGCGCAGGCGTTCGTGGACGAGGTTCGCGGGCTGCCAAGTCTTTATACGCCGCACATCCGTGCCGTCAGGCGCGGCCGCTCGCGAGCTTGGAAGACTGCCTCGCCCGAATTCGTGGCGGGGGTGGCTCTAGCACTCGCCACCAACCGGCAGCATCGCTGGGAGCGTTGGTTCGCCTACGAACTCATTCGTTTTCACCACGGCGCGTTTCACGCGCTCGACGATCGGTTCCTGGCTCGTCTGGCCAAGGGACTCGACAGTTGGGACAGCGTCGACGCCTTCGGACGGATCTTGTCGGGCCCGGCCTGGGCGCAGGGGAGGGCTTCCGACGCGTTGATTGATCGCTGGTCGCGCTCGCGCGATCTTTGGCTTCGCCGCCTTGCGCTCGTCAGCACGATCGCGCTGAACATGAAAAGCGACGGCGGCGAGGGCGACACGCGGCGCACGCTCGCGATCTGCGCGCGCCTGGTCGACGATCACGAGGACATGGTGGTGAAGGCACTGAGCTGGGCGCTGCGCGTGCTCTCGACGCACGACGCCGCGGCCGTCCGCGCCTTTCTGCGAAAGCACGACACGAGGCTCGCGGCGCGTATCAAGCGCGAAACCGGAAACAAACTCAGGACAGGCAAGAAAAATCCGAGAGGGGACAAGTGATGACTGACGCGAACGCACTCTTTGCCCTCGCGACTGCCGACGACGCGGACGGGCTATCGAAGGCGCTTGGGGATATCGATCTCGCGCGGATTCACAACGAGGCCGGTGAGTCTTTGTATCGCTTCGCACTCTTTCACGGTCATGCCAAATGCGCCGCCGCGCTCGAGCGGCATGGCGCGCTGCCGCTGCACGATGCCGCGCTCGCAGGCGACGCCGGGCGTGTCGCCGTCTTGCTCGATGCTGCACCCTGGGCGGTCGACCTGCTGTCGCCCGACGGGTGGACCGCGCTGCATCTTGCCGCCTTCGTCGGAAAGGACGCAGCCGCAGACGCCCTCTTGGCCCGCGGTGCCAGCGCCCGGATCATGGGACGGGCTTTCGAACAGAATCTCGCCGTGCATGCAGCTTGCGCCGGACGAAGGCTCGGCAAGGCTGTGTTCGCAAAGCTTGTCGCCGCCACAGGCGATCCGAACGCGCCGCAGAAACAGGGCTACACGCCCCTCATGATCGCGGCGGGGAACGGCTTCGTCGATGCGGTGGACGTTCTGCTGGCGGCGGGCGCTGATTGCACGCTCAAGCAGGCCGAAGGAAAAAGCGCTGCGGACTTGGCGCGCGAGCGCGGCCATAACGAGCTGGCGAAGCGCTTGGAGTAGCAGCGATCCTATTCCTCGCCGAACTTCGCCTCGATCAATGCGATGATCGCGGTCAACGCTTCGCCGCAATCTTCGCCCTCTGCCGAGACTTCCACATCGGCTCCGGTGCTGGCGGCGAGCATCATCAAACCCATGATGGAGCGGGCGTTGACCGACTGCCCGTCGCGCTTGACGACGATCTCCGATTTGAAGCGCGCCGCGGCCTCGACGATTTTCGCCGCTGCGCGCGCATGCAATCCGCGTTTGTTGGTGATCCTGGCGATCGCGCTTCGCCGCGTGGCTTGGCTCATTCCCTGGAGACGCCCGCGAGATCAGCGGAGCCGGCGCGCATATATTTCCGCCCGGCATCGATCGCTTCCTTGACCGCCTGGTCGAGCGAGAGCTTGGTGCGCACATCGATCAGTTTGATGAGGCTGGGAAGATTGACGCCGGCAAGCACTTCGATCTTGCCGCGCTCCAGAATTGTCAGAGCGAGATTGCACGGCGTGCCGCCGAACATGTCGGTTGCGATGACGACGCCGCGGCCCATATCGACCGATTTGGCGGCGGCCGCGATTTCGCGTTGGCGCCGTTCGATATCGTCTTCAGGGCCGATGCAGACGGCGCGCAGATGCGTCTGCGGCCCCACCATATGCTCCATTGCCGAGATGAATTCCTGCGCCAAACGGCCGTGGGTGACGAGTACGATGCCGATCATGAGCTGCCTCGAATATGGTGGCACGATAGCAAGGTTCGAGAGAGGTAAAAGCCCTCAATTGCGCTTGACAGTTTCGCGGAAAGTGCGGTTGTGCAGCGCCGCAACCGCCGCAAGAACCTTGTCGGGAGCGGAATCCTCAAGCGCCGACAAAAGGAGCAGAGGCGGGCGATTTTTTTGCGGCATTGCGAGCGCTTTCGGCGGCGAAAAAGAGCGCCGACTTGGTAAACGCGCGACAGTTCCCGACAGATCGAGGACCAGCACGACAGCTGCGTCTCGCGCGTGCGGCAGTTCCACGATTCCCGCGCCGCGAATTTCGAGCAGTCCGGCAAGGCTTCGCGGCGCGCTTGCCATGAGCTTTCCGCGGCGCACGAAAAGATCGGTGCGATCGTCGGAAACGAGCAACGCGCCACGGCCTATCAGCCTGAGCGCAAGGTCGGATTTACCCGCGCCACTTTTTCCAATCAACAACACGCCCGCAGATGAAGGCGCGTCGAACCGCATGCCTGCTTCGGCAATCCGAACGCAGCTCGCATGGATGTTCACGCGCGCGCTCATCCGCGTGCCAAGGGCAGCTCGACGATGAAGCGCGCACCGCCGCCATCGCGATTTTCCGCCCACACGCGGCCGCCGGCGCTCTCGGTGATCTGTCGCGCGATCGAGAGTCCAAGTCCGGAATTCTTGCCGAAATGATCGTGCGGCCGTTCGGTATAGAAGCGCTCGAAGATCGTTTCGAGATTTTCCGGTGGGATTCCCGGACCGTCATCCTCGACGCTGACACGCGCGCGACCTGCTTCCGCACTCGCTGCGATGGACACCGTCCCGCCGTCCGGACTGAACGACACCGCATTGTCGATCAGGTTGCGGAACACCTGACCCAGACGTTCGTCGCGCGCCAAGACTCGCGCCTGCGGCGGCAGGCGAACATCGAGCCTGATGTCGATGGCGTGCGCGGAATCGGTCATACGATAAATCTCCACGATCGTTTCCAGGAGGTGGGCAAGATCCACGCGTTCGCTGGTTTCGCGGCTCAGTTCCGCGTCCAGCCGCGAGGCATCGGAAATGTCCGAGATCAGCCGATCGATGCGCTTCACGTCGTTGCGGACGATCTCCATCAGCTTGGAGCGCGATTCGTCGCTGCCCGCCCGCGTCAGCATTTCCACTGCGCTCTTGAGCGACGTAAGCGGGTTCTTCAACTCGTGCGCGACGTCGGCCGCGAACCGTTCGATCGCATCGATGCGATCATAGAGCGCGCGGGTCATGGCCGACAGGCTGGACGCCAGGTCCCCGATTTCGTCGCGCCGTTCCTCCATTCTCGGAATGGTCGCGCGTCCGGTGTGGCCGCCCCGAACTTCGTCCGCCGCGCGTGCGAGCCGCTGCACCGGTTCGGCGATGAACCGCGCGAGAAACAACGACGAAATCACCATCACGCCGACAGCGACCAGGAAGACCTGGATGAGTGTCGCTCGTTCCTCGCGCAGGATGTCGTCGATGTCGCCTCCTTCGGTCGACACCAGAAGCACGCCATAGATGGCTTTGAAGCGCTGGATCGGAATGGCGACGGACAGTACGAGCTTGTTCAACTGATCGACCCGCTCTGCCGTCCCGATATCGCCCGCGAGCGCAGTCGTCACTTCGCCATAGACGCGGCCGTTCTCGCCGGCTTCGAAATAGGGCGCAAGGCTGGAGAGCGGGCGAACGCCCATCACGCCGTCATAGATGCGCGAGGCATCCGCGTTGAAGCGGTGCCACCAGTCGATCGGCGGCAGGTCCCGCACCTGAACCACGTTGCGCGCGAGAAGATAGCGCGTGTCGATCAGAAGGCGTCCATTCGTGTCGTAGAGTCGGGCGCGAAGGCGGGTCGGTGCGATGAGCTGGCGCAGGAGCGGCTTGGCCTGGCTGACCTGGATACCGTGCGTGTCCTCGTCGGTGGTGTATTCGGCCAAGGTGCTGGCGACGATCTGCGCCTGTTCCTGAATGCCGGAAAGCCGTTCGTCGACAAGTCCGACGCGGTTCGCCTGCACGGCGATGACACCCGCGATCAACACCACGAGCGCGAACGCGTTGAACAGGATGATGCGGCGCGAAAGCGCGGAAAATCCCGGACGACGTTGCACGCCCGCCATCGCTACGACCGTCTTCGGGTGCTACGCCTCACGATAGCGATAGCCTACACCATAGAGCGTTTCGATCGCTTCGAAGTCGTCGTCGACGACCTTGAACTTCTTGCGCAGGCGCTTGATGTGACTGTCGATCGTGCGATCGTCGACATAGACTTGGTCGTCATAA
This sequence comes from Rhizomicrobium sp., assembly GCA_035536115.1. GTDB lineage: Bacteria > Pseudomonadota > Alphaproteobacteria > Micropepsales > Micropepsaceae > Rhizomicrobium. The sequence continues at coordinate 18,979 of DATLOU010000018.1, read as the reverse complement.
GCCGCGTCCATCAGGCTGTCGCGGCTCTTCACGAAGCCCGGCCGCTGCGCCAGGGCTTGCAGGATGAGGAACTCGGTGACGGTGAGGCGCACCGGCTTGCTGTCCCAGGTGCATTCGTGGCGCTGCGGATCGAGGGCCAGCTTGCCGCGAACCAGCGCTTCCTTCTTGCCTTCGCCGGGCGCGCCGCCGCGATGCGGATCGGCGCGGCGCAGGACCGCTCTGACGCGCTCGAGCAGCAAGCGTTGCGAGAAGGGCTTGCGGATATAATCGTCGGCGCCGGCGTTGAGACCCATGAGTTCGTCGATCTCCTCGTCCTTCGATGTAAGGAAGATCACTGGAAGATCGGCGCTTTGCCGCAGGCGGCGCAAAAGCTCCAAGCCGTCCATGCGCGGCATCTTGATGTCGAGGATTGCGAGGTCCGGAGGCGTCGCGGTCAGCGCAGTGAGAGCCGAGGCGCCGTCCGCGAAGGAACGCACATGATAGCCCTCCTGCTCCAGGAGCATGGTCACCGACGCCAGGATGTTCTTGTCATCATCGACGAGCGCAATGTTGGCCATGATTCCCGCCCCAATCAGCGCGACGCAGTATAAGGCCGCGTCCGGCAAAGCAAAGCCGTCGTGGCCGGCGTGCTCGTCGGCGCCTGATTCGCGTCAAATCTGTCAGATGAACTCGACCTTGAGGATTTCATACGAACGGGCGCCGCCCGGCGTGGTCACTTCCACCGTATCGCCCTTGCCCTTGCCGATCAGGGCGCGGGCGATCGGCGACGACAGCGAAATCCTGCCGTGTTTGGCGTCGCTCTCGACATCGCCGACGATCTGGTACTTGCGTTTTTCGTCGGTGTCCTCGTCGACCAGTGTGACCGTCGCTCCGAATTTGACCGTGCTGCCTGAGAGCTTAGACACGTCGATGACTTCGGCGCGGCCGATCTGGTCCTCGAGCTCCAGGACGCGGCCCTCGATGAAGCCTTGGCGTTCCTTCGCAGCATGGTACTCGGCGTTCTCGGAAAGATCGCCATGCGCGCGCGCGTCGGCAATCGCCTTGATGATCTCGTGGCGTTCGACGTTCTTGAGGTGGTTCACTTCGTCTTCAAGCGACTTGAACCCTGCGGCGGTCATGGGAATACGTTCCATGGCATTCGAATCCTGTCTTCAGCAAAGCTGTTCCATGCGGCCCCGCTTGGCGGTCTGGCCGGATGCAGATTATTGCGGTGTTTTCCTTAAATACTTGTTACGCCTGGACTTTCTTTGTCCCTTCGGGGGCGCCAGCTACCAAGAGTAAGACTGCAGGGGTGCGACTTCAAGGGAGCCGGCCTGCAGAGCGGCGATCGCTTGGGTCGCCGCCGCGGCGCCCGCGATGGTCGTGTAGTAGGGCACCTTCAAGGTCAAAGCGGTTCGGCGAATCGAAAGTGAGTCCGTCAGCGCGACGGCGCCCTCGGTCGTGTTGAACACAAGATGGATCTCGCCGTTCTTGAGCGCGTCGACGACGTGAGGACGTCCCTCCATGACCTTGTTGATGAAGCGGACGGGAATGCCCTTGGCTTCGAGGGCGAGTGCGGTGCCCCGTGTCGCGATCAATTCGAATCCCATGCCGATCAGTTCGCGGGCCGAGGCGACAACCTCTTCCTTGTCGGCGTCCTTCACGGAGATGAAGACGTTGCCCGAGAGAGGCAGCCTCAATCCGGCGCCGATCTGGCTTTTGGCGAAAGCGCGGCCAAAGTTGCGGTCCAGTCCCATGACTTCGCCTGTCGAGCGCATTTCAGGACCAAGGACGGTGTCGACGCCCGGAAAGCGTGCGAACGGCATCACGGCCTCCTTGACCGAGATGTGCGGGGAGAGCGAGGGCGCGAGTTCGAAGGTCTTCAGCAACTCGCCTGACATCACGCGCGCGGCAATCGCCGCGATGGCCAGGCCCACCGCCTTGGCGACGAAGGGCACGGTTCGGCTGGCGCGCGGATTGACCTCGAGCACATAGATGTCCTCGCCCTGAACCGCGAATTGGACATTCATCAAGCCGCGAACCTTGAGAGCCCTGGCAAGCGCTATGGTCTGGCGCTCGATCTCCTTGATCGTCGCCGGCTTGAGCGAGTGCGGCGGTATTGCGCAGGCGGAGTCGCCCGAGTGCACGCCGGCTTCCTCGATATGCTCCATGATGCCGGCGACAAAGACGTCCTGCGCGCTGTCGCAAATCGCGTCGACGTCGACTTCGATGGCGTGGTGCAGAAACCCGTCGATCAGAACCGGGTTGTCGCCGGAAATGCGAAAGAGCTCGCCCGACTGGACCTGGGAAATCAGATGCGCCTCGTCGGCGCACACCACCATGCCGCGTCCGCCCAACACATAGGAGGGACGCAGGATCACCGGGTAGCCGATTTCGCGCGCTGCGGCGATGGTTTGTTCGGCTGTCATGGCGGTCGCGTTGCGCGGCTGCTTGAGTCCAAGTTCGTTCAGCAACCGCTGAAAGCGTTTGCGGTCTTCCGCAAGGTCGATGGCGTCGGCGCTCGTGCCCAAAATTGGCACGCCTTCAGCGACAAGCGTGTTTGCGAGTTTGAGCGGCGTCTGGCCGCCGAACTGGACGATGACGCCAGCCAGCGTTCCGTTTCCTTGTTCGACGCCTACAATTTCGAGAACGTCTTCCGTCGTCAGAGGTTCGAAATAAAGGCGGTCGGAGGTGTCGTAGTCGGTCGAAACCGTCTCGGGATTGCAATTGACCATGATCGTTTCGAAGCCCTGCTCCGACAGCGAGAAGGCCGCGTGGCAACAGCAATAGTCGAATTCGATGCCTTGGCCGATGCGGTTGGGCCCGCCACCGAGAATGATGATCTTCTTCTTGTTCGTGGGTTTGCTTTCGCACTCGGCCGCGGCGCCAAAAGGGGTCTCGTACGACGAATACATGTAGGGCGTGAGCGCCGCGAATTCGGCGGAACAGGTATCGATACGCTTGAAGACAGGGCGCACGCCGAGTGCGGCGCGCCTGGCACGGATTTCCTTTTCGGTAACGCCGGCAAGCTTGGCAAGCCGCGCGTCGGAAAATCCCATCGCCTTGAGGCGGCGCAGGCCCGCCGCATCCTTCGGCAGACCGTTCTTCGCTACTGTCCCCTCGATGGCAATGAGATTCTCGATTTCGCTGAGAAACCAAGGATCGAATTTCGTGATGGCCTGAATATCCGGCGTTGGAAAGCCGAGGCGCATCGCTTGTGCAACCAGACGCAGCCGATCCGGCGTGGGGCGTGCGAGAGCGGCGCGGATCTTGTTCTTGTCGGAGGGCAGTTCGATCTCGTCGAAACCGCTGATCCCGGTTTCCATCGAGCGCAGCGCTTTTTGCAGAGACTCCGCAAAGGTCCGGCCGATCGCCATGGCCTCGCCGACAGATTTCATCGACGTCGTCAGCAGAGGTTCGGCGCCCGGGAATTTTTCGAAGGCAAAGCGCGGGATTTTCGTGACGACATAATCGATCGCCGGCTCGAACGAAGCCGGTGTGACTTTCGTGATGTCGTTGCTGAGTTCGTCGAGCGTGTAGCCGACCGCGAGCTTGGCGGCGACCTTGGCAATGGGAAATCCGGTCGCCTTGGAGGCCAGCGCCGAAGAGCGCGAAACGCGCGGATTCATCTCGATGATCACCATGCGGCCGTCGGCCGGGTTGACAGCGAACTGCACGTTCGATCCGCCGGTTTCCACGCCGATCTCACGCAGCACCGCGATGCTGGCGCCGCGCATGCGTTGAAATTCCTTGTCGGTCAGGGTGAGCGCAGGGGCGACGGTGATCGAGTCACCGGTATGCACGCCCATCGGGTCCACGTTTTCGATGGAGCAGATGATGATGGCGTTGTCGGCGCGGTCGCGCACGACTTCCATTTCATATTCCTTCCAGCCGAGAACCGATTCCTCGATCAGCACTTCGTTGGTCGGTGAGGCGTCGAGCCCACGCTCGACGATCTCGGTGAACTCTTCCTTGTTGTAGGCGATGCCGCCACCCGTGCCGCCGAGCGTGAAGCTCGGCCGGATGACCGCCGGCAATCCGACGAGTCCAAGCGCATCCTTGACGCGGCTTTGCGATTCCGCCGCCAGTTCCATGATCGCGTTGCCGCGATTGTCGTACATGAACTCGCCGTCCGCGTCCTTCTTGTGGCGCAATTCGCCCTTCAGCGTGACGCCCTTGGGTACCTCGAGGCCGATCTTCAACATGGAGCGGCGGAACAACTCGCGGTCTTCGGCCTTGTCGATGGCGTCCGCGCTCGCGCCGATCAGTTCGACGTCGTACTTCTCCAGCGTGCCGCGCTTGCGCAGACTGAGCGCCGTATTGAGAGCCGTCTGTCCGCCCATCGTGGGAAGCAGAGCGAACACCTTTCCGGGCGGGACATTCGGTCGCTCACGCGCGATGATCTTCTCGACGAATTCGGGCGTGATCGGCTCGATGTAGGTCGCGTCCGCCATGCCAGGATCGGTCATGATGGTCGCCGGGTTAGAGTTCACCAGCACGACGCGGTAGCCCTCGGCCCGCAGCGCCTTGCACGCTTGCGCGCCGGAATAGTCGAACTCGCAGGCCTGACCGATCACGATCGGTCCGGCGCCGATGATCAGAACCGTATGAATGTCATTTCTGCGCGGCACGACCCACCATTCATAAAAAAGCCCTCGCCGGTTGCCGGGAGGGCCCTAAACCTGTCCGAACCTCAACTCCGCCATCGTAACGTCTTCTCCTGCACCGGATTGACGAACGGGTTTCCCGTCCGGATCGATTCGGCCCATGCCTTCTTGAGGCGGTGGTACCACATCGCCGGCACATCGGAGTCCTGAATTAGCATCAGCGATGGGCTGAATTTAAGTCCCTCGCGCTGGAGTTCCACAATCTTTCGATCATCCGCTAGGAATGTCGGCCCAAGCGCCATGAAGAAAGGCTTGATGAAGCCGAGCCAGGACGGCCAATAGAAGGTCTGCGTGACCTGCGTCGTTTCGGCATCGCGCGGCGTACAGGTCGTCAAACCGATCACGTCGACCTGTCGGCCGAACACCCGACCGCGGATGTTTTCGAACCGGGTGCTCGGAAGCTCGAAGGTGATTTCGGTGGATACGTCGGCCCCAAATATCTCATAGGCCGGTTTCGAAGGCCGGTGCCGGGTCATGACGAAGCCGGTCGGCAGCGGCGCATAGTGCTTGGTCTTTTCCTTGGGGCGGACTTTCCACCACCAGCGTCCATGCACATAGGCAGCATGCGCCGGGTCCATCAACCCAATCACGGCATGATCGATGTCGCAGTGGAACAACTGACTCTCGACCCACCTTGGCCGTGAATTCGGCAGCGACACTTTTGGCGGCCCAGTTCGCGGCGCCGTGCCGTCGCGCGGATTCGCCGCGACATAAACCCAAATCAGTCCATCCTGTTCGCAAACCGGATACGAACGCACGCGGATGTTGGATGGATCAAGTGCCTGGCCATCCACCAACGAAGGAATATGCGTGCAGACGCCTTCTTTGTTGAACTGCCAGCCGTGATAGGGGCATTCGACGGTGTTCTCTGCCAGGACCCGTCCGGCGGAAAGCGGCACGCCACGATGCGGGCAGATATCGCGCAATGCGAAAGCCTGACCGGTCCGCATGCGCCCGATCAGAACCGGCTCGCCGAGCATCAGTTCGCGCTTCAGCGTTCCTTTTCGGATGTTCGCGGAATGAGCGCCGAGATACCAGCTGTCGCGTAGAAACAGCGGAACCGAGCTGTCCTCGGACAGGACGGTCGTCTCGACGGTCATCGCGGCGCGTCCGGAGCCTTGAGCAGGCTGTCGAGCGTGGTCATGAAGAGCTGCCCCTTGTAGGCCGGCAACTTATACGCCCATCCGGATGCGTGTGCATTGATGGCGGCGGCCTCGGCCAGCGCCGGACTGCGCGGGTTCATCGCTTCGGCCGACACCGTGGCCCAATAGTCGGCACCCTGGCGTTGGACATTCACGGTCACTTTGAGGCCGTCAAAGGTTTTTGTGATGACACGAGACGTCAGATTCTGATTGCTGAAGTCCAAGTCGCGCGCCGGGCGCACGTCATCGAATCCGAAGCCCGTGATCGCCGCGGCGACGCCATCTGGCGCAGTGGGATCAGAGGGAGACTTTCCGACCGGCAGCGGCGAAAGCGTGAAATCGGGATCGCTCGGCTTCTCCCGCCGCACCATGAAGGACGTACCGCCGGCCGGATCGACATCGGCTTCCTGGACGCGGGCGCGATCGATATCCATGACCGTCTTGTCGAGCCAATCGGAGAGCGATGCGCGCGGATCGAGGACCGATCGCGTCAGCCAGCTCTGGAGTTCATTCGGCCGGCGCACGAAGAGTCCCGTCGCGCCCGTCGCGTCGCCAATGTCTTCGCTCTTGCCCGCAATCAGCGATGCCAGCACGCGGCCCTTGTCGTCTCGAACTGTGATCTCGATCCCATCGCCCTTGGGAGGCGCATCAAGGCCGAGATAACGCAACCAATCGGCGCGCGCGGTTTTCGGTTCGATCGTCTGCAGTGCGGCGAGTCCGACCAGAGTGCGGCGTACCAAGTCGAAGGAAGCGGGAAAATCGCTTCGCGCGGGCAGCACCCAGCCCTTGTCCGGAATGAAGACGACGTCGAATGGCGCACTCGCTCTTGACGCGATGTGAATCGTCGTCGCGTTGCGCACTTGTCTGGCCAGGCCGGGGAAGAATTGTTCCGGAGCGTACGCCGAACGCCCAAGTTCGGCTTGCTGCCAGATCGCGCCGAGCGCCAGCAACACGGCGACGAGCGTCACGGCTCCAAGGATTGCCAGAGTTCGGCGCCTGGGGTCGGTCAAGATCGCGCTCTCAGCCATGGACGCCTCACGCTCGCAAGGCGCGCGCCCGCCGACGGCGGCGCAAAAACGCGACAAGCAAGGCAAATCCGGCGACAAAGATGGGAACGACGGCGATGTTCACGAAGGCGAGGAAGTCGCCCAAGGCATCGATATCCTTGCGCAGATTGTGCTGCACTTCGCGCAGCGAAGCGCGCGTTTCGATCAGCACCCGCTTGAAGCGATCGATCTCGGCCTGCTGTTCCGCTGTGAGCGCCTGGCTCGTGTTGGGGCGGCCGTTCGTGCTTCCGCCCTGTTCGAGTTCGTGAAGTCGCTGTTGAACGGCTGTGACCCGGGCCTGAAGCGCTTCGGCCTCTTGCTGGAATTGCGCCTGCGCATCGGCTTGGAGCTCCTTGACGACAGTAAAGGGCCGGTCGTTGCTTGCACGCGTGCGAAGCGAAATCAGATCGCCGGATCCCATCAGATTTTCAACCGCGTTCAGGACGAAGGCGCCATTGTCGGCGAAAGGAGTCGCGATGCGCTTGCCATAGAGATTCTCGACACGCACCCAGAAGCGGTCATCGAAGATGTCGCTGTCGGCCATGATGACGACGTTTATGGGGCCGGCGGACTTTGTGATTTGGGGCGGAAGCGGTATGGGCGCGCGGCCCGAGCTTGTTATCGCCGCTGGCGGACCGGCGGGAAATGCCGTCTTCGCAGGGCCGGAAAGCCGTGCCGCAATCGTAAAAGCCTGGCCGCTTGGCCGAATTTGGGACATCAGATCCTGCGGTCTGGGATTGAATCGGACCTGTTCGCTATCGACGAGTTGGGCTTCGGTCGATGAAGAAACCAAAGGCGTGAAATGTGTCGTCGCCTGTTTCTCGGGGTACAGCGCGCCAGCACTCGCCAGATTTACGGATTGTAAGTTCGCGGTGATGGTGTCGCCTTTCGCAAACTGCGGCGAAGTCAGATGCAGCCAAATGGGATAGCTCGCGACTGGATTGCGCGGGTCGCTCGAAAGCTGCACGCGCTGGGCGAGCGCTTTGTCGGCGACGACCTTGCCGTCGTTGAAAGACACGCCCCAGGCCTGGAACAGCTTCGGCAGGTCCGACATGGGGGCTCCGCCGGCGCGAGGGTCGAGGCCGCCGCCGGCCTGCGCCAACTCCGAATTGGGATCGACGAAGATGAGCGCGCGTCCGCCGCCGAGCACGAATTGGTCGATGGCATAAAGCTGCGCCGCGCTCAGATTTGTCGGATGTACGACCATGAGAACAGCGACGTTGGCGGGCACGCGCGCGAGGCCGGGATCGAGAATCTGCGTCGCATAGGATTGGCTCAACTCCGAATAGATCGCGTAAGGCTGGCTATTGCCCTGAAGCGCCGCTGCCATCCCGCCTGTTCCGGTATCGAGCGGAAGGCTCGAGATAATGCCGAGCACCGGTTTTGCCGGCGTCGACAGACGGTAGAGCAGCGAGGAGAGATCGTATTCGAGATAGGGTTCGCGCTCCGAGGTGAAATAGGGAATGACTTCCTTGCCGTCGATGCGGTTAGTCCCGACGAGACCGAAGTAAACCGTGTCGCCGGAGTCCGTCGCCGCTCCGCTCAACCCGTTCGCGGTTGCCTGGTCTTCCGCCGCGGTGAACGGCTCAGGATCGACTTCCTGAAGGACGATCTTGCCGTCGCTGAGCGAGGCATATTCCTTGAGCAAATCCAGCACCCGCTTGGCATAAGCGGCCGTCTGCGCGTAGTCCGCGGCCACATTCTTGGAGTAGTAGAATTTCAACGTGATGGGTTCCGGGATCTTGCGGATGATGTTGCGCGTTCCGTCCGCCAGCGTGAATCGCGCGGTTTGCGTCAAATCGAGTCGTGCCGTAGTGATCCACGCGTCGGCGGCAATGTTGATCGCGACGAAAAGTATCGTGGCAAGCACCAGGACCGAAACTGCGTAGAGCCTTCGCGACAACGGTTTCATCGTTCAGCCGCTTCGCTTCAGGTCGACGACGACGGTGTTGGCCGTCAGGAACAGCGCGATCAGCGAGAAGAAGAAGATCAGGTCCCGCACATCGATGACGCCGGCCGAGATCGCGGAAAAATGCGTGAGAAAGCTGAAGGACGAAATCGCGCTGATGAGGGGGAGCGGCGCCCAGCTGCGGAAGAAGTCGAGGACGAGTGGGGCGCCGGAAACCGTAAATAGAAAGCACACCACTACCGTCACGACGAAAGCGATCACCTGGTTTTGCGTGGTCGCCGAGATGCATGCGCCGATCGCGAGATAAGCGCCGGCCATGAGCAGGCTGCCGACATAGGCTGCGGCGATCACGCCATTGTCGGGATTTCCGAGATAGTTGACCGTCAGCCAAATCGGAAACGTCAGCGCGAGTGCAATGGCGATGAACGCCCATGCCGCGAGAAACTTGCCGGTTACCGTCGCCCAGAGCGGGACGGGCAGGGTCAGGATCAACTCCATGGTACCGGTGCGGCGTTCCTCGGCCCACAAGCGCATGGCGATTGCGGGCACCAGGAAGAGATAGAGCCAAGGGTGATAGCCAAAGAACACGGAGAGGTCGGCCACGCCGTTGTCGAAAAAGCGCCCGACGTAAAATGTGAAGGCGCCCATCGCGAGCAGAAAAATCACGATGAAGACATAGGCCAGGGGGGTTGCGAAGTAGGCCGCGAACTCGCGCTTGAAGATCGGCAGGATGTATTTCATGCGGCGTTCGCCTTGGCGCGCGCCGAGTCCGGCGTGGTGATGGAGCGGAAGACTTCGTCGAGCCGGCCCGCGTCGGAATGAAGCTCGCGAACGTCCCATTTTTCCCGTATGACGAGAGCGCTGACCTCTTCGATGAGGAGTGCATTTTTCCGCGGGAAGGCCGTCATCAGGACCAATCCTGCCTCTCGTCTTTGAACTTCGACACTCGCGACATCCGGTAGCGCTTTGAGCCGTGCCAGGACCGCGTCGCGGTGTGACTCAGGCACCGTGATCAAGACCGCGTTGTGATAACGCGAGCGCGCCAATAGTTGATCGGGCGTTCCGTCGGCGACGATCTGACCCCGATCAATGATCACTGCGCGCGTGCAAATTGCTTCCACCTCCTCGAGCAGGTGGGTTGAGACGATGATCGCCTTCTCGGCTGCCATGGCCCGCAGGAGCGCGCGCACAGAGTGTTTCTGATTGGGATCGAGCCCGTCTGTCGGTTCGTCCATGATCAGCACGGGCGGATCGTGGAGAATCGCCTGCGCAAGGCCCACCCGGCGCTTGAAGCCCTTTGATAAGGTTTCGATGGTCTGGTCGAGGACCGTGTCCAGCTCGGTCTTCGCGACCACGGCGTCGACGCGCTGCTTCGCCGCGTTGGACTTGAAGCCGCGGACGCCTGCGATGAAATAGAGAAAGTCGCGCGCCGTCATGTCGCCATAGGCGGGCGCGCCCTCGGGCAGATAGCCGATGCAGGATCGCGCCGCGATCGCGTCCGTCTCGACGTCATGTCCGCACACCCGTGCGCGTCCAGACGTCGGTGCGAGGTATCCCGTAATCATCTTCATCGTTGTGGACTTACCGGCACCATTCGGGCCGAGGAAGCCCAGCACTTCGCCCTTTGCCACGCGCAGGCTGAGGTCGTTGACGGCCGTAAGGGGGCCGAAGCGTTTGGTCAGTCCCTCGATTTCGATCATGTCGCCCAGTGTCGGAAAGCGGTTTTGCTTAGAGAAATCGCCCCTCAGCCGCAAGTTTTCCTTGTGTAAGGAATTGTTCGATTCCCTTAGGACGGGACTCCGCAGCACAAGGCGGTCAAAAATTTGCCATCTGGCGATGTCCAGTTGCTGAACTTCACCTGCCGGCGCTCTTTCCGGCGAATCGCCGGAGTTGACGTGTACGACGGAAAGCTCATTCAGCGTGCGGCAGGCACGGGGATCATCCTGCAGATCACTCTCGTGGTCATCGGCCACTATGTGGGCTGGGTGCGCGAGAACGCTTATGAGTTCGGCGGCATGATGATCGCCGGAGTCGCGGGGCTGCTCTACGCGCGCGACTTTGCCAAAGGCTATGCCAAGGGTGCGCTGGGCGGGGCGATCGTCGGCGGAGCCTGCGGAATCATCGGTCTTTGCGCCGCCAACATTCTGGGCGACGTGCCATTGATCGCGTTGGCGATCGGTTCTGTCATCGTCGTCCTGGTCGGCGCGATCGGCGGACTGTTCGGCCAGATGGCGGCCAGTATCCGCAATCTGAACGCCTGACATCGATCCAGCTCAGCCGCCTCGGCAAGCGAGATCAGAAAAAACCGGCCGACCGATCGGGGCGGTAGAGAAGACGAAGGAGGGGGTTGATTCGTCTTCGCGCGGCCCGTCAACTCGGTGCGGCCGGGACATCACTATCGCATCGGAACGCGGCTTTGCGGTGGTTGGATCGCGGCGCTTTCGTGGCTCGGCCAGTTTGGGAGAATTCGATGGGCAGATTTGTCAAGGCGACCGATACATTGATGGAATATCTCAGCCGTGTCGGAGCACGCGAGGTGGCAGCTCAGATCCACTGCCGCGAAGATACGCAGAAGTTGCCCATGGGCATGATGCAGATCGCTCCGGAGCAGGGCGCGTTCCTGGCGCTGCTCGGCCGGCTCACCAACGCACGGCATTATGTCGAGATCGGAACGTTTACCGGCTACAGCGCGCTCAGCGTTGCACTTGCCATGCCCGCGGACGGAAGAGTCGTGGCCCTCGATGTCAGCAAGGAGTTCACAGATCGCGCGCGTGGCTACTGGAAGGAAGCTGGAGTCGACGGAAAGATCGACTTGCGGCTGGGTCCCGGACTCGATGCGCTGGATAAGATGATTCAGTCCGGCGAAGGGCCGTTCGACCTCGCCTTCATTGACGCCGACAAGACCAACTATGACGGCTACTATGAGCGCGTGCTGAAGCTGTTGCGCGCGGGCGGTCTCGTCGCGCTCGACAACATGCTGTGGAGCGGAACGGTCGCCGATCCCAAGATCAGCGATGCCGATACCAGTGCGCTTCGTGCTCTGAACGCCAAGATCCATGCCGATCCCCGTGTCGACATGGCACTGGCGACCGTCGGCGACGGCGTCATGCTGGCGCGCAAGCGCTAGGTCCTTCACGAAAAATGGCTTGCGAGGGCACGCGCACGGGCCCACACTTCGCGCAATGGCGGAAGAACCCATAGCGTTTCTCCGCGCGGCTCCGTCGCCTGCCGCGCGGACGATTTATTCAGGCGGACATGGCTTCACGGCCGCGCAGGTTCGCTTCGAGCGGGCCGAGTTGAACCGCATTCTCACTCTCTATGGTCGCATGGTCTCTGCCGGCGAATGGCGCGACTATGCCATCGATTTCCTCGATGAGGTCGCGGTGTTCTCGATCTTCCGCCGCACCAGCGAGATGCCGCTCTTCAGAGTTGAGAAACGCCCGAAGCTCCGTGCCAAGCAGGGAATGTATGCCGTCATTTCCGCATCAGGACACGTGCTCAAGCGTGGCCATGAACTGGCGCAAGTTCTGCGCGTGTTCGACAAGACGCTGATGAAGGCGCTGGCGTTTCAGGGCTGATCAGCTGCCCGTGTATTTCGGTTTGCGCTTCTCGCTGAACGCCAGCATCGCTTCCTTTGCGTCGTTGGTGGCCCGCCGGCCCATGGCGAGGCCGACTGTTTCATAGCGCATGGCATCGTCGATATCGGCTTCGAAATTGTGCTGCAGAACGCGCTTCGACATGCGCAGCGCCAATGGTGGCCATTGAGTCATTTCATTCGCGAGTTTGATCGCCTCTTCCAGCAGCTGGTCGTGCGCCACCAGCCGGTCGAGCAGGCCGAGGCGATAAGCCTCCTGCGCATCGACCGTTCGACTGGTGAAAATGAGGTCCGCGGCGCGGGCATAACCGACGACCCGCGGCAAGAAGTAGCTCAAGCCGGAATCCGGCGACAGGCTGCGCTCGATGAACACGGTCTTGAAGCGCGCGAATTCCGAACCGACGCGCAGGTCGGCGGCGAGTGCCGTGCTCATGCCGGCGCCCGCGGCGATGCCGTTGACGGCGGCGATGACCGGCTTGTCGAAATGGTGAAACATCTTGGCCCAGCGCCCGACCCAGCCGTCTTCGTCCAGTCTACCGCCTTGGGTCGTCGGCTCGGGGAGTGTGCCTCGGACTCCCGACGCGACAGCGGAGAGATCGGCGCCGGAGCAGAAGCCGCGACCCATGCCGGTGACGATCAGCGCGCGAATTCCGTCATCGTCATGTGCATCCTTGACGGCTGCCGCAACTTCACTGCGCAGCTGCGTGGAAATGGCGTTCAGCCGATCCGGCCGATTCAATGTGATGATCGCCACATGTTCGCGCTTGTCGAACAGGATCGTTTCAAAGTGCATTTCGCTCTCCGTTTTCGATGCGGAGCCTAGCAGCAGGGATGCGGGCCACAAGCAAAAAGGGCCCCGCTGTCGCCGGCGGAGCCCTTGGTGTCGTTCGTGTGCGACGTTACCTGCGGTTTCCCATCAGGCGAAGCAGCATCAGGAACAGGTTGAGGAAGTCGAGATACAGCTTGAGCGCGCCGAAGATCGCCTTCCTGCCCGCAACCGTGCTGTCGTCGGATTCCACATAGTTGTTCTTGATCCACTGCGTGTCATAGGCGGTCAGTCCGGTGAAAATCAGGACACCGGCGACCGAGATCACCCAGGTCAGCATCGTCGACTGCACGAAGAAGCTGACGACGGAAGCGATGATGATGCCGATCAGTCCCATGAAGAGGAACGAGCCGAAACCTGTCAGATCGGTCCGGGTCGTATAGCCCCAAAGGCTCATCGCGCCGAAGGTCGCTGCCGTGATGAAGAACACTTGTGCGATGCTGGTCTGGGTATAGATGATGAAGAGAGGCGCCAATGTGACACCGACCAGCGCGGCGTAACCCAAAAAGCTGATCTGCGCGGCGCCCACGCTCATCTTGTTGATGCGAAAACTGAGGAACATGACCAATCCGAACGACGCGAGAAGCAGGATCCACATGAAAGGTCCAGCAAGCATCACGCCGAAGCTTGTGAGCAGAACACCATTCGGCAGGCGTGCAACCGCCGCGCTGGGATCGCTCGTTACTGTCGCCAGGTAGGCGCCGAACGCGGCAACGCCCGTCAGCGCCAGGCCGGCGAACATGTAGTTGTAAATTCGCAGCATGTAACTGCGCAGACCGGCGTCGATACCAGCAACAGCGCCCGTCTGGCCGCGTAGTGCTCGGTTGTCATAGTCAGCCATTCAATTTCTCCTTTCCGGCGCAGACGGCCGGTTCGCGCATAATATCGGGCTTCGGCTGCCCCTTATCAAGGACTGCGCAATTGCGTCGCGGCGCGGGCGGAGAGCGCGGTCCAGGCGCCGACTAGGCCGAAAAGCAAGGTTACGGCCGCACCACCGAGAACCGTGGAAGCGGCGACACCAATATCGAAGTCGAGTGGCACTTCCAGAACCTCACGACAGATGAGATCCGCAGCGAAAGTACCGACTGCAAGCGCCAAAGCACCCGAGAGCACTCCCAGCGCGCCATATTCGATGACGTAAATGAACGCGATACGCAGTCGTGTTGCGCCAAGAACCTTCAAGACTGTGGCGTCATAAAGGCGCGATCGGCTCCCCGCGGCGATGGCGCCTGCAAGGACCAGCAATCCTGACAAAATCGTAAGCAAGCTCGCGGCGCGCACACCGGCAGCCAACTCTTGCAGCAGCGCGTTGACCTGGGCGATCGCGTCTTTCACCCGGATTGTCGAGATGTTGGGAAACGCATCCGTGACGGCGCGAAACAGCCGTTCCTCCTCGCTCGGCGCGACTCGGACAGTTGCCAGGAACGAATGCGGCGCGTGATCGATTAGGCCGGGCGACATGACGATGATGAAGTTCTGGTTTCCCGTCGAGAAATCCACTTTGCGAAAACTGGCGATCGTGGCGTCGATTTCACGCCCCAACACGTTCAGCGTCAGGTGGTCGCCGAGTTTGAGGCCCATTCCCTCTGCGAGAGCCTGGTCGAACGAAACAAGCGGCGGCCCGGCGTAGTTCGCCGGCCACCAATGGCCCTGGGTGATGACGCTGCCTTCGGGCGGTGTTGCGGCATAGGTGATTCCGCGATCGCCGTTGACGGCCCATCTCGCGCCCGGCGCGATGACGGCGTCCTTTGCCGCCACGCCCTTGATCGCGACGATCCGTCCACGGATCATCGGCGTGCGGCGATAGTCCGAGGCTGAAGCGAAACTTTTGACCGTTCTGTCGAAGCGCGCCGTCTCGTCCGGCTGGATGTCGACGAAGAAGAAGCTCGGCGCGGTGCCGGGCAAGCGGTTTTCGACTTGCTGCGAAATCGTGCGATCGAGGAGCGAAACGGTGGCAAGCAGCGTCAGGCCGAGGCCAAGCGCCGTAATGACTCCCGTCGCCGCTGCTCCCGGACGCGTGAGATTGGCGAGTGCGAGACGTGGTGCCGGCGAGTGCGGGCGGGGCAGTCGTTTCAGACCAAAGCGAAATCCCTCTGCGATCAGGCGCAACACTGCCAATCCCGCCGCTGTACCGCCGAGAAATTCAACGGCGAACACGGGCGATGGCGCAAGAACGAGGGCAAGGGCGACGACCAGGATTGCGGCGAGTGCCGCAAGAACGAGGTAGGGCAGGGCGCCGCGTGCATCAGCAGGTGCCACGATATCGCGAAACAGGCTGGCGGGCGCAATCAGACGCGCGCGCGCAAGGGGCGGCACGGAGAATGCAACGGCTGAAAGCAGTCCAAACACCGCGCCGAGCAGCAGTGGTCTAAAATAGAGCGCGAAGTGAGCAGGAGCCGGAATCTTGTCGCTATAGAAATACTGCACGGCAAATGGGAGCAGAGCGCCGATCGCTATGCCCGCGATGACGGCGGCAAGTGCGATCGCTATGACTTGGATGAAGTAGACCAGGAAGATCAAACCGCCATCGGCACCGAGCGATTTGAGCGTCGCGATCTCTTCCTTCTTGCGGTCGAGAAAGGCCGTGATCGCCTGGCCTGCGCCCACGCCACCAACGGCCAAGGCAGTGAGACCGACGAGCGTCAGGAAACTCGTGACCTGCTCGACGAACCGTCTGATGCCCGGCGCGGCATCGTTGCGGTCGCGGATCTCCCAGCCGCCGTCGGGAAACGCCGCGTTCGCCTGGTTCTTGAATGTGGCGATGGTTTCGCTAGGGGCGAGCACGACGTGGTAGTTGTAGTTGATCAGGCTCCCGAGCGTGACGAGACCCGTTCGTGCCAGAGCTCCATCGCCGATAATGACATGAGGACCCAGACTAAACCCTGCCGAAATCCTGTCCGGTTCGCTCCGTAAAGCGGCGCTGACTCGAAAGACCTGAGTGCCAATTTTCAGCAGGCCGCCCGACGCAAGATGCAGCCGGTCCAGCAACGTTTGCTCGGCGACGGCACCGCAGACTTGCGCGTCGCAACGAAGCGCTTGCGCGAGACTCTGCGTCGTCGGAGCGAGCGCGACGGATCCGAAGAACGGATAGGCGTGGTCGACGGCTTTGAGTTCGACCAATTGACGCTCTGCTTCGGTACCGTTCTTGAGGGCATAGGCCATTGCGCGAAGGGAGACGGTCCGGGAAACCTGCCCGTGGCGCGCGAGAAAATCATGCTCGGCTTTGGTAGTGGTGCGATGAACCAACTGCACCACCACGTCGCCGTCGAGGAGCGTGCGGCCCTGTTCGGCAAGCCCGGTGAGGAACGCCTCGCTAAGCGATTCCACGCCGGAGATGGCGGCGACCCCCAGAACGAGACAGGCAAAGAAAATGCGAAATCCCGTGAGCCGTCCGCGCATTTCGCGGCGTGCGAGCTTAAGAGCGAGGGCAATCCGCCTCATGCGGAACGATCATCCGCCACGATGCGGCCATCGTTCAACCGCACGATACGTCCGCAACGTTTCGCCAGACTCTCTTCGTGCGTGACGAGAAACAATGTCGCGTTGGTCCGCTCGTGGAGTGCGAACAGAAGATCGGCAATGTCGGCGCCGGTCTGGCCATCCAGATTGCCGGTCGGCTCATCGGCAAAGAGCACGGCCGGACGAGGTGCGATCGCGCGGGCGAGCGCGACGCGCTGCTGCTCGCCACCGGAAAGCTGACCGGGATAGTGATCCATTCGTGCCTTAAGACCGACGGCTTCGAGTTCGGCGCCGGCGCGATCGAACGCATCGCGTATGCCCGCCAGTTCGAGCGGCACGGCGACATTCTCCAGCGCCGTCATCGTCTGAATGAGATGGAAGGACTGGAAGACGATGCCGACATGGCCTCGGCGGAAACGCGCCAACGCGTCTTCGCCCAGCGACGTGATGTCTGTGCCAGCGATCTGAATTCGCCCCGACGTCACGGCCTCGAGCCCGGCGGCGACCATGAGAAGCGACGACTTCCCCGATCCCGACGGCCCAAGAAGTGCGACGGTTTCACCCGCGGCGACGCGCAGCGATACGCCTGCCAGAATGTTTACAGGACCGGCCAGGCTGGACAGTGTAAGCGTAACGTCTTCCAAATTGATGGCGACTGCGGAATTGTGCATCGGTAACTCGGTCTGCAGCTCTCTGGCGATATGGGATGAACGGCGCACGCTTCAAGCGCATGCTTAGCATGATCGCCGCGTTCGCCATGGCGGCGACGTCGGCGGATGCCGCGACCGTGAAGATTCTCGCCTTGGGCACCAGCCTGACTCAGGGGTTGGGCGTCCCGCCGGGACTCGATCTCACGGCGGTGCTCGAAACGCGTCTCAAGGCTTCAGGTCTCGATGTGAAGTTCATAAACGCCGGCGTCTCCGGCGACACCAGCGCCGGCGGACTGGCGCGCCTCGACTGGTCGTTGGCCGACCGCCCGCAGGCCGCAATCATCGAATTGGGATCGAACGACGCGCTTCGCGGACAGGCGCCGGCAGAAACGGAACGGAATCTCGCGGCGATTCTCACGCGACTCAAAAGCGCGCATGTCGCCGTCCTACTGACGGGCATGAAGGCGCCGCGCAATCTCGGTCCGGAATACGACGCACAATTCGACGCAATCTATCCCCGGCTGGCCAAGCGGTACGATGTGCTGTTCTATCCCTTCATTCTGGATGGCGTCGCCGCCGATCCGAAGCTCAACCAGGCCGACGGAATCCATCCCAATCCCGCCGGAGTAAAGATCATCGCCGACCGCATGCTGCCCTACGTGAAACGCTTGGTGCTGGAAGCGAAGCGCTAGATGTTCAAGCGGCTTCTCTCGGTCGGCGGCTTCACGCTTCTTTCGCGCGTCGCCGGCTTCATCCAGAACATCGTGATGGCGGCAATCCTGGGCGACGGGCTGTTATCCGACGCCTATTTCGTCGCTTTGCGCCTGCCCAACAGTTTTCGCGGCATCTTCGCCGAAGGCGCCTTCAACGTCGCGTTCATTCCGCGCTATGCGGCGCTGCGCACGCGCGAGGGCGACGATGCGGCCTTTCGCTTCGCCGATCGGGTTTTTTCCTGGCAGATGGCGGCGCAGCTTGCGCTGCTTCTCGCGGCTCTCGTTTTCATGCCGCAAATCGTGGCGGTCATGGCGCCGGGATTTTCTCAGCATGCGGGGCAGGTTGCGCTCGCGGTCGATTTC
Organism: Rhizomicrobium sp.; assembly: GCA_035536115.1. Taxonomy (GTDB): domain Bacteria; phylum Pseudomonadota; class Alphaproteobacteria; order Micropepsales; family Micropepsaceae; genus Rhizomicrobium. The sequence continues at coordinate 630 of DATLOU010000018.1, read as the reverse complement.
TCGCGCATCACGTTTCCCTACCTGATCCTGACAGTCGTCGCCGTGCAGCTTTCGGCGATGCTGAACGCGCATGAGAAGTTCGCGGCGGCCGCCGCCTGGTCGATCTTCCTCAACCTCGCCGTGATCGGAACGCTGCTCCTCTCGCGGCACTTCACAAATGCAGGTTATGCAGCGTCCTGGGGCGTCTTGATCGCCGGGTTCCTGCAACTCTTCTTCATCGTATGGGCTGCCGCGCGCGCCGGACTTTCGTTGCGCCTGGCCTGGCCGCGCTGGAGTGCGCAGATGAAGGAGTTCCTCCTGGCGTTGGGCGCCGCCACGCTTGGCTCGGCGAGTGTACAGATCGGACTTTTCGTCGACACGATCATTGCCAGTTTTCTTCCTGCAGGCGTGCTGACCGCCATCAACTACGCCGACCGGGTGAACCAACTGCCACTCGGCACGCTCGGAATCGCGCTCGCGACAGTCCTACTTCCGGAGATGTCACGGCGCGTGGCGGAAAACGATCGCAAGGGCGCGGACGCGGCGCAGAACAATGCCGCGGCGCTCGGTCTCTTCCTGACGCTGCCCATTGCCGCGGCGTTCCTGCTCGTGCCGCAGACCATCATGCGCGCGCTGTTCGCGCATGGCGCC